>NZ_DATJTA010000073.1:0-3116 GCF_035503875.1 Nocardioides sp. | reverse complement strand
GCAGAAGTTGCGGGTCGAGTCGGCAGTAGTTACTGCCGACTCGACGCGCAACTTCTGCCGACTCGGCGTACTGCGGGGTGGGTCTGGTCGGAAATGACCGAAGGCCGGCTTCCTGGGTGGAAGCCGGCCTTCGGTGGAGATGGTGGAGCTGAGGGGACTCGAACCCCTGACCCTCTGCATGCCATGCAGATGCGCTACCAGCTGCGCCACAGCCCCATCTCGTTCGCTCCCGCGGTGGCGAGCGACCTGCGGAATATTAGCCAGAACCGATCGCGGATGCGAAATCGGGGGTGCTCAGCGCGGTGCGACGCGGTTGTAGGCGCGCAGCCGCAGCGGTGCACCGGGCTCGTGCTGGTCGAGCTCGACCCAGGCGCAGTTGTCGAGACCGTGCAGGGATGCGCGCCGGCCGGGCTCCCAACCGAGCAGGGCGGGTACGGCGTCGCGGATCGCCGCGCCGTGCGAGACCGCGACGGCGAGCTCCCCCGGCGCGACGGTCGCCAGCAGCTCACCCAGCGCGGCGGTCATCCGCGCGGCGACCTCGCTCGCCCGCTCGCCTCCGGGGACCACGTCGAAGTCGCCGAGCCGGAACTCCGCGAACTCCTCCGGCGCGAGGGCGGCGTACTCGGCGTGGGTGAGGCCCTGCCGGTCGGCGAGGAAGTACTCACGCAGCCGGGCGTCGTACGACGGGTCCAGGCCGGTCTCCTTGGCGACGTACGCCGCCGTGTCGCGCGCGCGGAGGCTGTCGGATGACCACAGGGCCACCGGCGCCATCGCGGCGATCAGCGGGGCGACGTCGGCGGCCTGACGACGGCCGGTGTCGTCGAGCTCCGCGTCGAGCTGGCCCTGGACCCGGTGGGCCTTGTTCCAGGCCGTCTGCCCGTGCCGCAGCAGGACGAGGCGCCGGGCGGTCACCGTTCGTGGGCGACGACGTCGGCCGGGAGCGCGATGGTCGGGCAGTCGCGCCAGAGCCGCTCGAGGGCGTAGAACTCGCGCTCCTCCTCGTGCTGCACGTGGACGACGACCTCGCCGTAGTCGATGAGGACCCAGCGGCCGTCGCGCTCACCCTCGCGGCGGATGGGCTTGGCGCCGATCTCGCGGAGCTTGTCCTCGATCTCGTCGACGATCGCCTTGACCTGGCGGTCGTTGCTCGCCGAGGTGAGCAGGAAGGCGTCGGTGATGGCCAGCTGCTCGCTGACGTCGAACGCGAGGATGTTGGTGGCGAGCTTGTCGGACGCGGCGCGCGCGGCGGCGGTCACCAGCTCGCGGGCGTGCTCGGAGGCGGTCACTGCGAGTCCTTCGGATAGAGGTGGTGCTTGTTGACGTACTGGACGACGCCGTCGGGGACGAGGTACCAGATGGGCTCGCCGCGCTGGCTGCGCGAGCGGCAGTCGGTCGACGAGATCGCCAGGGCGGGGATCTCGACCATCGTCACGCGGTCGGCGGGCAGGGCCGCGAGGGTGGCCTCGTCCATGGTGTAGCCGGGCCGGGTGCAGCCCACGAACTGGGCGAGCTCGAACAGCTCGTTGGGATCGCGCCAGGTGAAGATCTCGGTCAGCGCGTCGGCACCGGTGATGAAGTAGAGCTCCGCATCCGGCATCGCCGCCTTCAGGTCGCCCAGCGTGTCCCGCGTGTACGTCGGGCCGTGACGGTCGATGTCGACGCGCGAGACGGTGAACCGCGGGTTGGCGGCGGTCGCGATGACCGTCATCAGGTAGCGGTGCTCGGCCGGCGAGACGTGCCGGTCGGACTTCTGCCACGGGTCGCCGGTGGGGACGAACACCACCTCGTCGAGGTCGAACCAGGACTGGACCTCGGAGGCGGCCACGAGGTGGCCGTGGTGGATGGGGTCGAAGGTGCCGCCCATGACCCCGACGCGGCGGGGCACGGGCGCGAGGGTCACCTCAGCTGTGCTCGCGGCCCGCTCCGAACGCGATCAGGCCGAAGAGCAGCGCGAAGAGGATCCCGAGCGTGATCACGCCGACGCCCCAGGACAGGACCTGGTCGACCTCGTGGTGGGCCTCTTCGGCGGCGAGCACGGCGGTGGTGAGGGTGCTGAGCATGCGCTGAGCCTACCGTCCGCGCCGGACAGTCAGCGCACGTGCCCGTCCCCGGTGACGACGTACTTGGTCGACGTCATCTCGGGCAGGCCCATCGGACCACGCGCGTGCAGCTTCTGGGTGCTGATGCCGATCTCGGCGCCGAAGCCGAACTCGCCCCCGTCGGTGAACCGGGTCGAGGCGTTGACCAGCACCGCCGCGGAGTCGACCGCCGCCGTGAAGCGCCGGGCGGCGCGCTGGTCCTCGGTCACGATCGCCTCGGTGTGCTGGCTGGAGTAGCGCCGGATGTGCTCGATCGCGGCGTCCACCGAGTCGACGACGGCCGCGGAGATGTCAAGGGAGAGGTACTCCGTCGCGTAGTCCTCCTCGGTCGCCGGCACCACCCCGTCGTACGCCGCGAACGCCTCGTCGCCGTGGATGGTCACGCCGGCCTCCTGCAGCGCCGCGACGACTCGCGGGAGGAACACCTCGGCGAGGTCGGCGTGCACGAGCAGCGACTCGGCGGAGTTGCAGACGCTGGTGCGATGGGTCTTGGCGTTCAGCACGATGGCGATGGCCTGGTCGAGGTCGGCCGCCGCGTCGACGTACACGTGGCAGTTGCCGACGCCGGTCTCGATCACCGGCACGATCGCGTTCTGCACGACGTTCCGGATCAGCGACGCGCCGCCGCGCGGGATCACGACGTCCACCAGGCCGCGCGCACGCAGCAGTTCGGTCACCGAGTCGTGCGTGTCGCCGGGCACCAGCTGCACCGCGTCGGCCGGGAAGCCGTTGTCCGCCAAGGCCGCGCGCAGCACGTCGACCAGCGCGGTGTTCGACTCCTTCGCGGAGGACCGCGACGATCGCGGCGTTCGAGGACCGCGCCGACGACGAGCCGCGCAGCAGCACCGCGTTGCCGGACTTGAGACAGATGCCCGCGGCATCGGCGGTCACGTTGGGACGCGCCTCGTAGATAATCCCGACGACGCCGAACGGCACCCGCACCTGGCGCAGCCGCAGGCCGTTGGCCAGGGTCGAGCCGCGGACCACCTCGCCGACGGGGTCGGGCAGCCCGGCCAC
>NZ_DATJTA010000072.1:0-74347 GCF_035503875.1 Nocardioides sp. | reverse complement strand
TGCCCGACGACGCGCGTGAGCGCGCCCTCGGGCACACGACCCCCTGGTCGGTGCTAGCGCCGGACGGTGATGGTTCCCGTCCGGGTCGTGCGGAGTACGGCGTACCGGGCGTCGCCGGCGTACCGGACCTTGACGGCCCAGGCGCCGCGGCTCAGCTTCGGCACCCGGACGACGACCTTGCCGTCGCGGGCGGTGCCGACGGCGGACACGGTGCGACCGCCCTTGACCAGCAGCACCCGGACCTTGCCGGTCGCCTTCCTCGCGCCGGCGCCGGTGCCGGTCGTCGAGGCGAGACCCACGCGGACGCGGCCCGCGGTGCGCACGCCCGGCTGCCGGACGACGGCGGTCCGAGCGCGGACCTTCGCCTTCACGACCCGCAGGGTGCCGGTGGCGGCCGCGTCCTCCAGCCGCTCACCGCCGTTGAAGACGACCTGCAGCGGACGGGTGCCGGGGGCCAGCGTCGCCGGGGCGGCGAAGCGGGCCGCGCCGCCGGTGACGGCGGCCTTCTGCGTCGCGCCGAGCCCGGTCAGGGTGACCGTGCCGGAGTCGACCGGCCGGCCGTCGGCCGCCGTCACGTCGACCACGATCTCGCTGCGGGCGCCGTACGGCTGGGTGGCGGCGGTGACCGCCAGCCCGGTGGCGTACGTCGGCGGGGTGCCGCCGACCCCGAAGGTGTGCGTGCCGGCGCCGACCTCGAACTGGGTGTAGCCCTCGACCTCGCTGGGCACGACCTTCGCGCCGCGCGGGCCGTAGACCGCCGAGCCGGCGGCGAGGTTCGGGACCCGCACCGTGGCGACGGTGTTGCCGGGGATCGTGACGTCGAGCGTCAGCTCGCCCCCGGTGCGCTTCCAGGACGAGGCGATCGGACCGCGCACCGAGTCGTACGACGCGCTCGCGCTGTCCACCCCGTCGACCAGGGCCGGCTGGACCAGGACGTGCTCCCAGGCGACCGAGCCGGGCGCCTGGTCGAGGCCCGCGAGGCTGTCGTTCAGCCAGCCCGCGAGCATGCCCAGCATGTAGTGGTTCTGCGATCCGGAGCTGCCCATGCCGGACCAGTGCTCGGGCAGGGACGTGGCGCCCTGGCCGAGGAACTTCGCGTAGCTGTTGCCGGTCGGCCGGGTGGCGAGGGCGTGCACCAGGTCGTGCTCACCCTCCTCGGCCAGGACGCGCAGCAGGGCGTAGAGGCCGACCTCGCCGACCATGAACTGTCCGCCGTCGCTCTCGATCCGGGCGAGCAGGGCCTGCACCGCGGCGGGCCGTGCGTCGGCCGGCACCAGGTCCTCGTCGAGCGCGAGCGCGAGGGCGGCCTGGTTGCCGTTGCTCCACTTGCCGTCGACGTAGTACGCCGTGCGGAACGCCTCGGCGATCCGGTCGGCCTTCTGTGCGTAGGTCCGCGCCTGGGCCGGCTTGCCGATCGTGGTCGCGATGTCGGCCATGGTGCGCACGATCTTGTGCCAGGCGTAGGTCTGGACGTAGGCGTCCGGCACCCGGTTGACCGACTCCTCGGGGGTGGCCCAGTCGTTCAGGCCGCCCGGCAGGATGAAGTCGTTCGCGATCGAGCTGAGGTACTGGTCGTAGCTGACCATGTTGGGCCAGTACGTCCGCATCGGGTCGAGGTCGCCGTACTCCTCGTAGACCTGCCAGGCCGAGACCGACATGGTCGCGCCCCAGTTGGCGTCGTGGCGGAAGGCGCCGGCGAAGAGCGAGTCCTCGGGAGCCGTCGTCGGGATCAGGCCGTTGGCCGTCTGGGAGTCGGCGGCGTCCTGCAGCATCTTGCGGTACTGCGCCTGCATGTCGTAGCCGCGGGCGACGGTGTCGAAGTTGAGGTTGGTCTGGTCGAGCCAGCCCAGCTTCTCGCGGTGCGGGCAGTCGGTGAGGACCGAGTACATGTTGCTCTGCACCGAGCGGTCGATCATCGTGTGGATCTGGCCGAGCGTCTCGTCCGACGTCTTGAACTCGCCGACCGCCTCGTTGGAGGTCCGCAGCACCAGACCCTTCATGGTCTCCGCCGTCGGGGCAGCGGGCAGGCCGCTGACCTGCAGCCAGCGCATGCCGTGGTAGCGGAAGCGCGGGGTGTAGGTCTCGGTGCCCTCACCGGCGAGGGTGAAGGTGTCGTAGGCGTTCTTGCCCGAGCTGTCCTGGTTGACGCCGGTGGGGTTGCCGTCGCCGTCGCGGTTGAGCCGCTCGCCGGGCCGCATGGTGATCGCGGTGCCCGCCGGGCCGGAGACGTTCAGCTGCTGCCAGCCGGCGAAGTTCACGCCGAAGTCGAACAGGTAGTCGCCGTTCGGGAGCTGCGTCCACTCCGTGTCCAGATCGTCGACCTGACGGATCGGGGGCTGCACGCGCCCGACGAGGCGGGTCGTCTGGCGGGGCGCCTTGGACGCGACCGGGGAGGTCCACGAGCTCCGGTCGGTGCCGGCCTCGTCCCAGGCGTCGATGTGACGACGGGCGTCGACGTCCTCGCCGCCGTACCAGCTGGTGAAGGTGACCTCGCCCAGCGTCGTGCGCCAGGACGACTCGGCGCCGGCGTTCGTGGCGACGGTCGTGACCTTGCCGGACTTGTCGGTGATCTCCAGCTGGCCCATCACGCGCGGGGCGCCGTGGCCGCTGGCCGTCTTGACGTAGCGGGTGGCGGCGCTGGGCACGTTGAAGACGTTGAAGATGCCGTTGCCGACCTCGAGGCCGAGGCTGTTGTCGCCCTCGTCGAGCAGCGAGGTGACGTCGTACGTCGCGTACGGGACCCGCTTGGCGTGGAAGGTGTTGGCCGGCTCGAGCAGGTCCTCGGAGACGGGCTCGCCGTTGATGCTGGCGTTGTAGACGCCGAGGCCGGTGACGTAGAGCCGCGCCGAGGCGACGTCGTCGGCCTGGAAGTCCGTCGCGAAGATCGGCAGCGCCTCGGGCGCCTCGTGCAGCGTCGAGATCGCCGGGAGCTTGGTGGCCTTGGCGCGCTCGGTCCAGGTGACGCCGTCGGTCGAGGTCAGGACCGCGACGTCGCGCGGGTAGTTGGGCGTCGTGCCGTAGCGGCCCGGGCTGTCCCACAGGCTGTAGAGCTCGGCGGTGTCGAAGGTCTTCTCCGCGCCCAGGTCGAGCGTGAGCAGGATCGGCTTGTCCTTGACGTCCGTCTCGGGGTGGTAGGTGCTCCGGTAGCCGCGCGGCGCCTGGGCCGTGGTGAGCTTGCCGTCGGTGACGAAGGAGGGGTTCCAGACGCCGGTCTGGTTCTTGTTCTCCGAGGCGGTGACCTTGGCGCCGAGGGCGAGGTTCGGGGCCTCCGGGTCGGCGCTGTCGCGCAGGACGAGCTCACCGAGCTCGAGGCGCGGACGCCAGCCCGGGTCGTCCAGCGGCTCCTCGGGGCGGCCGAGGTCGGTGACCTTCAGCTGCACGTAGCGCGCGGTCTGGGCGGCGGGCAGCTTCACGTCCTGGTGCAGCGGCTGGACCCACTCGGGGTTGGTGATCCAGTCGGCCTGCCAGTCGGCGGAGCTGAGCAGCCCGATCTCGAAGGTGGCCGGCTTGCTCCACTCGCCGACGCGGTTGGTGACGTCCCAGACGCGCACCTGCCACACGGCGCGGTCGCGCGAGTCGAGCGCCTTGCCGTCGTACGTCGCCTGGAGGAGCGAGGAGTCGACGCGGCCGCTGTCCCACAGGTCAGGTGCGTCGAGCTTGGCGGCGCTCGAGGCGACGCGCACCTGGAACGACTTCTGGTTGAGCAGGCCGGCGCCGGCCCGCCACTGCAGGGTGGGGGTGGTGTCGTCGATGCCGAGCGGGTCGACGAGGCCGCCGACCTTCAGGTCGACGGGAGCGGGTACGCCGGCCGGCGCCTGGGCGGTGGCCTGGGCGGGGGCGGGAGCCAACGCGCTGGCCGTGGTGAGGCCGACGAGTGAGGCTGCGGCCGTCGCGAGGGCGCGACGGTACGCGGGATGAGGGGACGCCACTGAGGGTTCCTTCCGAGTAATGAAACGATTCAGACATGCGCGCCCAGGAAACCTATGTCGACCGTCACCGGGTGTCAACGGTCACATACGAAACGGTCGGTTGTTACCGAGGAGTACTCCTTAGCTCACACTCCGCACCCGCCGAAGTCGGGCTCTTGTGCTGAATGTGTGGGTCAGGCTCGGCCTGGGAGGGCGGGGGTGTGGCCGCTGAGGGTCAGCATGAGGAGGCTGATGAGGGCGTCGGGGTCTTTGATGCCGAAGGCGATGCGGTTGCGTAGTCGGATGCGGGTGTTGACCGATTCGCTGATCGCGTTGGACAGGTCGTGCTCGATCGCGGCGAGGATGGGGCCGCGTTGGTCGGTGACCATTCTGGCCAGGTCGACGAACTGCTCGATGCGGCAGCGTCGTGCGGAATCGCACCAGGCGTCGAGGGCCGCGGCGGCCTCCTCGCACGGGAGCTTCAGCACTGCCCGTAGGCCCTCTTTGAGCTGGTAGGCGCGCCATAAGCGGGGGTCGGTCTTGGCGATCCAGTCCAGCCGGGTCTGTTGGTGCGGGGTGAGGTTCTCGGGGTTCTTCCACAACGCGTAGCGCGAGCGGGTCAGGATCTTGAGCCGCTTGTGGGCGGGGTACTCGTGGGCAGCGTCAGCGGGTGCGCGGCCCCGGCCACGGGAGTTGGCCCGGGCGAGCTGTCGGGTCTCGCGCCAGACCTGGAGGCGGACTTCGCCCAGAGCGTCGTTGGCCCATTTCACGACGTGGAAGGGGTCGGCGACCCGGATCGCCTCGGGACAGTTCTTCGCTGCCACCTTCGCGATGTACGGCGCGGCGTCAGCGCTGATGTGGGTGATCTTGGCGCGTCGCTGGGGTCCCAGCGCGTCGAAGAACGACTGCGCGGTCGCGGTGGTGTTGCCCTTGCCCACCCACACCAGATGACCGGTGTCGTGATCGACCACCGCGAGCAGGTAGCGCTGGTTGCGCCGCCAGGAGACCTCGTCGATCCCGATCCTGCTCAGTCCCTCGAACAGGTCGGTGCGCTCGGCGATCTCGGCCCAGACCCGGGTCAAGATCGCATCCACCGTGCGCCACGCGACGCGCATCAGCTGCGCGACCGTGGACAGCGAGGTCTTGGTGACCAGCCACGCGACCTGGTCCTCGAACGCCAGCGTGGACCGCGCCCGGTGTCTGGCCCACGGCACGTGCGCGACCACGACGCCATGGACGCGGCACCGCACCCGGGGCGCGTCGGCCTCGAGCACGACCTGCGTCGTGGCGCAGTCCAGGGTCCGCCATCGACGTCGACCACGCCCCGCGTCGTACCCGGCCGCGGGCGCCCGGCACCGGCCACACCGCCCGCGGCGCCGCGCCGCGGGTCGCACCGCAACCACCACCACCCGCTCGTGCTGATCGAACTCGACCCTTTCGACCACGGTGTCCTCGAGTCCCAACAGACACCGCCATAGGCTGACATCACGCACGCCGCTCTCCTTGACGCCCGGTTCCGGTTCCTAGATAGCTCCAGAACCTAGGCAGAGAGCGGCGTGCGCTCGTCTACGGCACGCTCAACCCACCCACACATTCAGCAGGAGAGCCCGAGTCGGCAGAAGTTGCGCGTCGAGTCGGCAGAAGTTGCGGTCAGACCTGACGTGAACTTCTGCCGACTCGGCGGTGGCGGGGGTGGACCGGGGTGACGGCTGCCTGCGAGGGTGGTGATGCCACGGACGCCTTGCCCAGCACGCCTGACGATCCAGGAGCCCTGATGGTGCAGACCGCGACGCCCGCCCCCCTGACCGACGCCGACCTCGATCTGCTCGACGCCTGGTGGCGTGCTGCGAACTACGTGTCGGTGGGGCAGATCTACCTGCTCGACAACCCACTGCTCGAGCGGGACCTGACCCCGGACGACATCAAGCCGCGGCTGCTCGGTCACTGGGGCACGACCCCCGGGCTGAACCTGCTCTGGACCCACCTGAACCGGCTGATCCGCGAGCGGGACGTCGACGCGATCTTCCTCGCGGGTCCCGGCCACGGTGGTCCGGCCGCCGTCGCGAACGCCTGGCTCGAGGGCACCTACAGCGAGGTCTACCCGGCGATCGGCGACGACCGTGACGGGATGCGGGCGCTGTTCCGGCAGTTCTCCTTCCCGGGCGGGATCCCCAGCCACGTCGCGCCGGAGACCCCCGGGTCGATCCACGAGGGCGGCGAGCTCGGCTACGTCCTCTCGCACGCGTACGGCGCCGCGATGGACAACCCGGACCTGCTGGTCACCGCGGTCGTGGGCGACGGCGAGTTCGAGACCGGTCCGCTGGCCGCGTCCTGGCACGCCAACAAGTTCGTCGACCCGGTGCACGACGGCGCGGTGCTGCCCGTGCTGCACCTCAACGGCTGGAAGATCGCCAACCCGACCGTCCCCGCGCGGATCCCACGCCCGGAGCTGGTCAAGCTCCTCGAGGGCTACGGCCACGAGGTGCTGACCGTCGAGGGCGACGACCCGGCCGACGTGCACCGGCAGCTGGCCGCGGCCATGGACGCGGCCCACGACACGATCCGGGACATCCAGCGGGCCGCGCGCGAGGACCGTGACCGGGTACGCCGCCCGTGGCCGATGATCCTGCTCGTGACGCCGAAGGGCTGGACCGGGCCCGCCGTCGTCGACGGTGTTCCCGTCGAGGGCACGTGGCGCTCCCACCAGGTGCCGCTGGCCGGCACCCGGGACAACGCCGCACACCGGGCGCAGCTGCAGGACTGGCTGGCGTCGTACCGGCCCGGGGAGCTGTTCGACGCCGACGGACGGCTGGTGCCGGAGCTGCGCGCGCTCGCGCCGGCGGGGACCCGGCGGATGAGCGCGAACCCGCACGCGAACGGCGGGCTGCTGAAGCGACCGCTGCGGCTGCCGGACTTCCGCTCCCGGGCGGTCGAGGTGACCGCGCCCGGGGCGTCGGTGCACGAGGCGACCCGGGTGCTGGGGGAGTACCTCCTCGACGTGGTGCGCGCGAACCCCGACAACTTCCGGATCTTCGGCCCCGACGAGACCGCGTCCAACCGGCTCGACGCCGTCTACGAGGCCACCGACAAGGTCTTCGCGGGGATCATCGAGGACGTCGACCAGCACCTCGCGCACAGCGGCCGGGTGGTCGAGCTGCTCTCCGAGCACACCTGCCAGGGTTGGCTGGAGGGCTACCTGCTCACCGGGCGGCACGGGCTGTTCAGCTGCTACGAGGCGTTCATCCACCTCGTCGACTCGATGCTCAACCAGCACGCCAAGTGGTTGAAGACGACGCGCGAGCTCGAGTGGCGCCCGCCGGTCGCCTCGCTCAACTACCTGCTGACCTCGCACGTGTGGCGCCAGGACCACAACGGCTTCTCGCACCAGGACCCCGGCTTCATCGACCACGTGGTCAACAAGAAGGCCGAGGTGGTCCGCGTGTACCTGCCGCCGGACGCCAACACCCTGCTGTCGGTGATGCGGCACTGCCTGGCCAGCGAGCACTACGTCAACGTCGTCGTGGCGGGCAAGCAGCCGTCGTACGACTGGCTCGACGCGGAGGCCGCCGACCTGCACTGCGCCCGCGGGGCCGGCATCTGGGACTGGGCGTCCAACGACGACGGCGAGCCCGACGTCGTCCTCGCGTGCGCGGGCGACGTGCCGACGCTGGAGGCGCTGGCCGCGGTGTCGATCCTGCGCGAGCACCTCCCCGAGCTGCGGGTGCGCTTCGTCAACGTGGTCGACCTGATGCGCCTGCAGGACGAGACCGAGCACCCGCACGGGATGCCGCACCACGAGTTCGACGCGGTGTTCACCGCCGACCGGCCGGTGATCTTCGCCTACCACGGCTACCCGTGGCTGATCCACCGGCTGACCTACCGACGCCGCAACCACGAGAACCTGCACGTGCGCGGCTACAAGGAGGAGGGCACCACCACGACGCCCTTCGACATGGTGATGATGAACGACCTGGACCGCTACCACCTGGTCATGGACGTCATCGACCGGGTGCCCGGCCTGGCTTCGCGCGCCGCCTCGCTGCGGCAGCGGATGGTCGACACGCGCCGGCGGGCGCGGGAGTGGACCCGCACGCACGGCGAGGACCTGCCGGAGGTGCGGGACTGGGCCTGGTCGGCGGGCTGAGGGACTGCCTACCCATCACCCCAGCAGCTCGACCACCTGCCGCGCGATCGCCAGTTCCTCGTTCGTCGGTACGACGAGGACGGCGACGGGTGACCCATCGAGGGAGATCCGGCGTGGGCCGTCGTCGTCGGCCTCGTTGAGGTCGGTGTCGATGGCGATGCCGAGGCGTTCCAGGCCGGCCAGCGCGTCGGCGCGGACCCGGGTGTCGTGCTCGCCGACGCCGGCGGTGAGCACCAGGGCGTCGGCGCCGCCGAGGACGGCCAGATAGGCGCCGACGTAGCCGCGGATCCGGTGGCAGTAGACGTCGTAGGCCAGCTGAGCCCGGTCGTCGCCGTCGTCCATCGCGGCCTGCACGTCGCGCAGGTCGTGGTGGCCGCTCAGCCCGAGCAGGCCGGAGCGGTGGTGCAGCAGGTCCTCCAGGCCGTCGACGTCGAGGTCGCCGTGCCGGAGCAGGTGGACGACGACCCCGGGGTCGAGGTCGCCGGCGCGCGTGCCCATCACCAGCCCCTCCAGCGGGGTCAGGCCCATCGAGGTGTCGACCGGCCGTCCGCCGCGGACCGCCGCGACGGAGGCGCCGTTGCCGAGGTGCAGGGTGATCAGGTCGAGGTCGGCGAGGCCGCGTCCGAGCAGGTCGGCCGCGCGCTGGGCGACGTACTCGTGGCTGGTGCCGTGCATGCCGTAGCGACGGATCCCCAGGCGCGCGGCGAGCTCGGCGTCGATCGCGTACGTCGCCGCCGCGGCGGGCAGGTCGGCGAACCAGGCGGTGTCGAAGACGGCGACTTGCGACAGCGAGGGGTACGCCGCCCGCGCGGCGCGGATGCCGGCGACGGCCGGGGGGTTGTGCAGCGGGGCGAGCCGCGAGAGGTCGTCGATCGCGTCCAGCACGGCGTCGTCGACGACCGTCGGCCCGGAGAACCGGTCGCCGCCGTGGACCACCCGGTGGCCGACCGCGGCGAGGTCGCCCTCGTCGATGCCGGCCTCGCGGAGGTCGGCGAGGACCGAGTCCAGCGCGCCGTCGAAGCCGCCGTCCTCGATCCGTTCGACGTGACCGCGGGTGCGGGTGCCTCCCGTCGCCGGGTCGACGACCTGGTACTTCAGCGACGACGAGCCCGCGTTGAGGACCAGGACCGGGCGGCTCATCCGATCCGGACCTCGACGACGCCGCCGACCGTGTGCGCGACCGACTCCGCGAGCGAGCGCTCTGCCGGCTCCGGGCCGGTGATCTCGACGACGCCGTCGGTCACGGTGACCCGCCAGTCGGCGTACCCGGCGGTCCGCAGGGTCTCGCGGATCTCCGCGGCGATGGCGCCGTCGGGCCGGGCGAGCATCCGGACGACGTCGCTGCGGGCGATGATGCCGACGACCCGCCCGTGCTCGTCGACCACCGGCAGGCTCTTGACCCGGTGGGTGCCCATCCGGTCGACCGCGGTGGCCAGGTCGTCGTGGGGGCGGACCGTGACCGGGGCCGGCGTGAGCACCTCCGCGACGGTCTGCGGCGGGCGCTGGTCGGGTCCGGCGGGGAGCATGCGCGCCCGGGGGTCGTGCGGCACGGCGTCGCGGATCAGGTCGGCCTCGCTCACCACGCCGACCAGTCGGCCGTCGTCGGCGACCACGGGCAGCGCGGTCACGCCGTGCCGCTGGAGCAGGGTCAGGGTCTTCTTCACCGGGTGGTCCGGTGGAACGGTCACGGGGTCGGACGTCATCGCGCCGGAGACCAGCATGGTCAGGCTCCTCCTCGGTGGGTCGCGTCGTGCTCGTGCCCCAGCCTGCTCGACCCGGGCGCCGATGGACAGGCGCCCGGGCGAATCGTCCCGCGGACCGGCTACGGCTCGAAGACGATCCGGGCGGTGGTCCGGGCCTGGAGCACGTCGTCGATGGCGGCGTTGACGTCGTCGAGCCGCCGGGTCTCCGCCACCACGCGGGTGCGGCCCCGGGCGTGCAGCTCGAAGACCTCCGCCAGGTCCTGCCGGGTACCCACGATCGAGCCGATCACCGAGATCCCCTTCAGCACGGTCGGGAAGATCGGCAGCGCCATCGGCCCCTCGGTCTCGGGCGGCAGCCCCACGCAGACCAGCCGGCCGCCGCGCCGCAGCGAGGCGAGGGCCTGCTCGAAGACCTGCGGGATCACCGCGAGCACGACGGCGACGTCGGCCCCGCCGAGCGCCTCGATGGCCGCCACCGGGTCCTCGGTGCGGGCGTTGACGACGTGGTCGGCCCCGAGGTCGGTCGCCATCTCCAGCTTGGCGTCCTCGACGTCCACCGCGATCACGGTGCCGCCGACGAGGCGGGCGTACTGCAGCGCCAGGTGCCCGAGGCCGCCGACGCCGAAGATCGCCACCCGCTCGGCGGGCCGGACCCCGGCGACCTTGACGGCCTTGTACGTCGTGACGCCCGCGCAGGTCAGCGGCGCGGCGTCGCGCGGGCTGACCCCGTCGGGGACGGGGACGGCGTAGTCGGCATCCGCGACGGCGTACTCCGCGAAGCTGCCGTCGATGGAGTAGCCGGTGTTCTGCTGCTCCTCGCACAGGGTCTCCCAGCCGCTGACGCAGTGGTCGCAGTGGCCGCAGGCGTGTCCGAGCCAGGGCAGTGCGACCCGGTCGCCCACGGCGCGGTGGCGTACGCCGTCGCCGACCGCCTCGACGATCCCGACCCCCTCGTGCCCGGGCACGAACGGCGGGGTCGGCTTGACCGGCCAGTCGCCGTGCGCGGCGTGGATGTCGGTGTGGCACAGGCCGCTGGCCTCGATGCGGACCAGGACCTGGCCGGGACCGGGGTCGGGTACGGCGCGCTCCTCGACCGTCAGGGGCTCGGTGAAGCTGGTGACGACGGCGGCCTTCATGACTCTCACCTCTCTCGCGTGGACTCGTGTGGTGCCAGCCTCGCGGCGGCGGGTCGGTCGCGCCCAGGGCCGCAGGTCCCGACCGTGCGGGACCCGTGTGTCGGGCTCACCCGGCGGCCAGCCCGGCGCCCCAGGCCTCGGCGCGCTCCAGCTCGCCGTCCACGAGCGGACCGTCGGTGTCGACGACGTAGTACGACGCCGGGTCGGCGGCGAGCCGGTAGCCGCGCCGGCGCAGCTGCCGGGCGGCCTTCGCGGCCGCCGACCCCGGCAGGCGCCGTACCTTGGCCACCCGCGTGTCGAACGCCGCGGCGCGGACGTGGGGACCGGCCGGCGGCAGCTGCGCGAGCCACTCGCGCAGCCCGCGCTCGACCCGGTCGGCGGACGCGCCCTGTTTGACGGCCTCGGCACGCGAGCTCGCCCGGGAGAGCGAGAACGCGTGCGTGGGCGCGCCGAGCACCAGGACGTCGTACGACGTGAGCGGGCGCGGCGGGTGATCCGTCGAACTGACATCGACCAGGTCGACCTGGCAGCCCGCGCCGCTCAGACCGCGGGCGACGGCGGCGGCGATGGCCGCGGTGTTGCCGAACATGGACTCGTGTGCGACCAGTGCGGTGCTGCTCATCACGACCTCCTCCGTCCCTTCGAGTCTGGACCCTCGGACCCGGTCCGGCATCGGCCCTGCGCCCCGACCACGCGGGACGAACGACCCTGACCGATCGGCGGGGGCGGACGGATGATGGACGGAAGGAGCAGACCGTCGGACTCGAGGGGGAGGAGCAGGCGATGACCCAGGAAGCGGACGTCCGGCCCCACCTGGGGGTGGTGGCCGCGGTCGGCAGCTGGCCCCGGGACGAGACCGTCGTGGCCCGGGCCGCGGAGGAGGCCCAGCGACGGACGGTGCCGCTGACGCTGCTCCACGTGCTGGCCGACCCCGCCGACGAGGCGGACCTCGACGTGCTGACCCGCGCCCGGGAGACCGCCCGGCGGCGGATACCTGACGGCCGCGTCCACGCCGCGCACGTCTCGGGGGCGGTGCCGACGCGCATCGTCGGCACGTCGCGGCGCGCGGACCTCGTGGTGCTCGGAGCCGAGGGCGGCTCCCCGATCACCCGGCTGCTGCGCGGGGAGGTGACCGCCAACGTGGCGGCGCGTGCCCGCTCGCTGGTCGAGGTGGTTCCGACCGGCGAGGGTGTCGCCCCGGGCGCGCCGCGCGTCGACCGCGTGGTCGCCGTGAGCTGCCGCGACGGCGACGGCGAGGAGCTCGCCCGGGTGGCCTTCGACCAGGCCGAGCGGTACGCCGCCCCGCTCTTCCTGATGCGTGCGGGGGAGGAGGAGCGCCCCGAGGTCGTGGGACCGCTCGAGGCCGCCCTGGACCGGTGGCGGCCGGTCCACCCGGAGGTGGCGGCGGAGGTCGTGGTGCTGCCCGGACCGGCGCCGGCGGCCGTCCTGCACCAGCTGGAGCCGAGCGACCTCGTGGTGGTCATGCGCGGCGCGGGCGCGGCGTACTGGGGGCGTCCCGACGGCATCACCCGAGCCCTGCTCGACCGCGGACCGTGCCCGGTGGTCGTCGTACCCCCGGGTGAGGCGGAGCGGTGAGCGCGGAGGCCGCGCTCGACGCGGACACCTGTCGCGCCCTGCTCGTGCGGGGCGTCGTGGGCCGGCTGGCCTTCTGGGCGTACGACGGCCCGCGCCTCCACCCGTTCAACTACGCGGTGCTCGACGACCTGCTGGTGCTCCGCACGCGACCCGGCTCGGCGCTGGCCCGGCTGGTGCACGAGCAGCCCGGAGCGCGGGCCGCGTTCGAGGTCGACGAGATCGACCACCCCGACCAGCGCGGCTGGAGCGTGCAGGCCCGGGGTCCGCTGGAGCGGCTGCACGACCCCACCGTGCTGGCCGAGATCGAGCGGGTCCGGCCACCCCGGCCCTGGGCGCCCGGCGAGCGGACGGTGCTGGTCGGCCTGGGCTGCGCCGAGCTGACCGGGCGGCGGCTCGGGGCGGGCTGGGACCCGCTCGACGCGCAGACCTTCCGCCGGCTCGGCTGACCGGGGCAGAAGGGCCCGGCCGGTCGTGTCCTCCGGCCCTGCCCACCGCGCCACGGCGTACCGAGCATGGAGGTACGGGGAACCCCCCCCGTGACGATTCGGGAGGTCGAGGACGATGACGGACATCAGCACCGGCGCAACGGCCACGGGCGTGGTCGTCGGGGTCGACGGCACGCCGGCCAGCATCAATGCCGCGCGCTACGCGCGGGCGGAGGCGGCTCGCCTCGATGAACCGCTGCGGATCGTGCACGTGCTGCCGGACTACGCGCCGATGGCGATCCAGATGGTCCCCGTCGCGGAGATCAACGAGGGCGGGCGCCAGGTCCTCCGCTCGGTGGGCGCGGCGCTGGAGGCGGCTGAATCGCCCGCGTCGGAGCGCGCCGTACCCGTGAAGAAGGTGCTGCGCCGCGGCTCCCGGGTCGCGTCCCTCGTCGCGGACGCCCGGGCGGCCCGGCTCCTGGTGGTCGGCGCCGACCGGCGTGCGATCGCCCAGCGGCTGTTGACGGGCAACACCTCGACCGGGGTCGCCGCGAGCTCCGTCGCTCCCGTGGTGTCGGTCCCCGAGACCTGGACGCCCGCCGAGCACGGCGTCGTCCTCGCCGGTGTCAAGAGGCCCGGCCGGTCCACCGACCTGCTGGCCGAGGCGTTCGCCGTGGCCCGCGCCCGAGGCGCGCGGCTGCTGGTCGTGCACGCGTGGCGGCTGCCGTCGGAGTACGACGACGTCATCGCGAGCCGGATCGCCGTCGACGAGTGGGACGCGCGCGCCCACGCCGAGCTCGAGGCCGCCGTGGCCGACTGGCGCGCGAGCTACCCCGACGTGGAGGTCGAGCTCCGGGTCGTCCACGACCAGCCGGCCCACGCCCTGGTCGAGGCGTCGGCGCAGGTGGACGAGCTGGTCCTGGTCCGCCGGGCCCGCGGCTTCCCGGCGGCGGCGCACCTGGGCTCGACGGCCCGCACGGTGCTGCGACAGGCGCACTGCCCGGTCCGGGTGGTGCCTCCGGGGCACGCCGCGGAGGTCGCGGGTCTCGTGCTCGAGGACGCCGGCGGGATGCGGAAATGACCACCGGCGAGGTCGGCGCCATGACGCCGGAGGAGTGCTGGGCACTGCTGGAGGACGAGACCTTCGGCAGGCTGGCGTACCGCCTGGTCGACGAGGTGCACATCGTGCCGCTGGACTACGCGACCTGGGCGCGCGCGATCTACGTGCGCACCCAGGCCGGCAACAAGCTGCTCGCCGCGGCGCTCTCCTCCGACGTGGCCCTGGAGATCGACTGGCGCGGCGAGCACGGGGCGTGGTCGGTCGTCGTACGCGGCAGGCTGCGCCTCCTCGAGCCCGACGAGCACCCGCTGCACGTCCCGGCGGCCCGGCCCTGGGTGGGCGACGTGGCCTCCGAGGTCGTCGAGCTGGTGCCCGAGGTGGTCGAGGGACGCCGGTTCAGCTGGTCGTAGTGCTCAGGCGCCCGGCCGGGACACGAGCCGACGCCCGCTCACCTCGGTCGGCTCGAGGCGCACGTAGACGTTGCGCTGACCCTCGGGCCAGATGCACAGCTGGCTGACCGAGTCCGGAGCCAGCTCGGGGTCCACCAGGTGCACGACGGCGCGCAGGACGACGCTCCAGCCGGTGCGGCTCACCGGGTCCAGGTAGTCGGCCTCGACCGCGACCTCGGTGCCGGCCGCGCCCTGGGCGATCGCGGACTGGGGGGTGGTGCGGAACCACAGGGCGCCGTCCGCCGCGACGCAGTTGACCGGCACGATCGAGACGCCTTCGGGGCTGAGCCAGGCCACTCTCGCGACGTCCGCCGCGGTGAGCAGGTGCCAGGCGTCGAACGCGCTGGTGGCGACCAGGTGTGAACCTTGGCCTTGGCTCATCGTCGTCATTGGTTTCCCCTCCGGGTCCGCTGAGAACTACTAAAGCGGACTCTCACAGAGATCGGCGTCGTTTGCCGCCTGTTCCCACCAGGTAATTGGTCCCGCTGCGTCCGGGACCAAAGTCCCAGTGACTGTGAGAGGTTGAGCGCGTGCCCCGTCGGTCGCTCCGCCCGCTGGCGATCGCGGGCGCCGTCGCCGCGGTGTCGGTCGGCCTCCTCGTGCTCGCCGTCGGGCAGGGCTGGCTCGGACCCGACGTGGGCCGCGGCGCCGACTTCTGCGAGGCGCCGCACCCCGGATCCGTGCGGCAGCCGGTCAACTCGTTCTCCAACCTGGGCTTCGTCGTCGCCGGACTGCTCGTCGCGTGGCGAGCGGGTCGTCCGGACCTGCTCGGGGAGGTGCTGCCGCGCCGGCCCGGACTGGCGACGGCGTACGCGTGCGTCGTGGTGCTGCTCGGTCCGGCGAGCGCGGCGATGCACGCGACCCAGGCGGCGTGGGGCGGGCATCTCGACCTGCTGAGCATGTACCTGGTGGCGTCGTTCGCGGCGGCGTACGCCCTGGTGCGGTGGTGGGGCCGCGGATCCTTCCCGCTGCTGTTCGCCGCCCTGGTGCTGGCCTGCGAGCTCGTCAGAGCGTACGACGGCCGGGTGCCGGTCGTCGAGCATCCCGGCAACGTCGCCTTCGCGGTGCTGCTCCTGACCGCGGTCGTCATGGAGGTCCGGCTCTGGCGTCGCCGGGCCGGCGGCCTGCACACCGACCTGCGCTGGGGCGCGGGCGCGCTCGCCGCCATCCTGGTCGCCTTCGCGATCTGGAACGTCACCAAGCGGACCTGGTGCGACCCGCACTCGCTGCTCCAGGGACACGGGGCGTGGCACCTGCTGTGCGCGCTGGCGGCGTACCTGATGTTCCGGCTGTGGGGGAGTGAGCGGCGGCGGTCGGGGGTGGTGGGGTCGCGGCTTCATCACGGTATGCAGACCAGTTCGCACTGACCACGGTGGGTACGCCGTGGGGAGCGCGAACTCGGCGACATACCGTGATGAACCTGCGACACCCCCGCCGTCAGCGCTTCCGGACCACCAGCTTCACCGCCCGGGAGGTGGACGGCCGGGTCTGGGCCGCTCCGCTGTAGACCGCCTTGATGGTGTGCCGGCCGACGGCCAGCTTCGGCAGCCGGACGGTGGCCGTGGCGCGGGCGCCCAGCCGGATGGTCGCGAGCTTGCGCTTGCGGTCGTAGAGGGTGACGGTGCCGCCGGGGGCGGCGAGTCCGGCGGCGGTGATGCGCACGGTGGCGCTCACCCGCTTCTTCACCGTGGTCCGGGAGGCCGTCAGCTTGACGGTCGTCGCGGAGGCCAGCTTCGCCACCGCGACCGAGGCGCTGCGGGCGGTGCCGGGTGTGCGCCCGGTCGCGGTGGCGGTCTCGGCGACGGCGACCGAGCGACCGGCGTCGGCGGCCACGAGTCGGTACGTCGACGACGTGGCGCGGGGGATCGGTACGCCGTCGCGCAGCCACTGCCGGGTGACCCGGGCTCCAGCGGGCCAGGTGCCCGACGCGGCGGCGAGCGTGGACCCGACGACCGCGTTCCCGGTCACCGTCGGCGGCGTCCCGACCAGGGCGTCACCGGACACCGCGACGAGGGGGGCGCTGGTCGAGACGGCCGGCTTGTAGCCGGTCAGCGTGCCGGTCGCCCGGACCGTGAGCTGCTTGCCGAGGTCGGTCTGCACGACGGTGTACGTCTCCTCGGTCGCGTCCGCGATCTTCGCGGTGCCGCGGTACCACTGGTAGTCGATCCGGTCGACGACCGGGTCGAAGGTCGGCGCCCCGACGCGCAGGTCGCTCCCGACCCGGCCGCTGCCGGAGATCGACACCCGGGTCACCTCGGCGGGCGGGTCGACCACGGTGAACGAGCGCCAGGGCGCGGCGCCGAGGGCCGAGCCCCGGTTGTCGAGCAGGACCACACGCCACTGCCAGGAGCCGGCCGCGAGCGCGGCCGTCGGTGCCCAGGAGGCGGCGCGGGTCGTGGCGTTCTCGGTCAGGCTGGTGCTGTCCTTCTTGCGCCGCTCGAACCGGTAGCTGGTGGCCCGGACGTCCGGCTCCCAGCTGAAGTACGCCGTCCCGGGCGCGACCACGGCGCCCTCGGAGGGCGCGACCGTCGAGGGGACCACGGGATCGATGCGGAAGGAGCGCTGCTCGCTCCACGCGCCCCGCCGGCCCTTGGCGTCGACCCGGCGGACCCGCCAGGTGTAGTCCTCGCTCACCGGGTAGGGGTCGCTGGGCGCCCAGGAGACGTGCTTCCAGGAGGTGGGGCCGTCGACCTTCGTGGGTCCGGCATACACCTCGACCTCGTAGCCGGCGGCGAAGGCGAGTGGCTCCCAGCTCAGCGCGTAGTCCACCCCGAGTCCGGTGCCATCGGCCGGGCCGGTCAGGTTGGGTACCGGCGAGCGCTTCACGAACCGGCGGGTCTCGCTCCACACGGTCGGGTTGTTGCTCCCGTCCATCGCGCGCACCCGCCAGTAGACGGGGCCCTCGGGGTAGGTCACGGTCCGCGAGGTGAAGGTCCGCTCGTCGACGGTCACGCTCTCGATGGGGGCGCCGAACGCCGGGTCGACCGACGTCTGGACGACGTACGACCGGGCCTCGGTCGAGGCGGGCGTCGTGAGCGAGGAGCCGGTCGCCGCGGCGGGGTCGCGCACTGCGTCGAGCGCCGAGCCCCAGGTGAGGGTCACGTCGTCGGCCACGATCGCGTCCGGTGCCGGGCTCTGCAGGGCAGGTCCGACGGTCTTCTTGGCGAACGAGTTCTCGGCGTATCGGACCAGGCCGGGGCAGGCACCGAAGCACGGGTCGACGACCCAGAAGTACGCCGAACCGGCCTGGCTGTCGGGCAGTGTCTTGACAGGGGTCCACATGGTCGACGAGACAGTGAAGGTCTCGACGACGTTCGTCAGCTCGCGGTCGCGAGACAGGATCAGGCGGTAGCTGCTGGCCCCGGGCACGGCCGGCCAGGTCAACACCGGGGTCTGCCGGAGGTCGACGCAGGTGCCCGGCAGCGCCGTCGTGCAGACCTCACGCTCGACGCCCCCCACGCCATACGCCGCAGTGCCGCTGATCGCGGCGGCCGGCTCGGTGGCCGGGTCGGCCCCCATTGTCGGCGGGGAGTAGTCGAAGGTCGCTGGCTCCTGGGCAAGGATGTCGGTCACCGGGGTCTTCCCGGCACCGTCATCGGTGGCCCGCACCAGCCACGAGTAGCGCCCCGCCGCGGTCGGCTTGCACGCGTTGGCGAGGGTGGTGTGCACGGTCTCCGCGCTGCACACCGGCTGGCCGCCGTCGTCGTCGTACAGGTAGAGCGTGTACTTGCTCGCCCGCTCGATCGCGGTCCACTCGTAGAAGAGCGGGATTCCGGGCTCGTTCGCGCCGCGCGGGTAGACCAGCGTCGGCTGGTCGGCCCAGGCGCGCCGGAACCGCCAGGGCTCGGCGGGCCAGGGCGCCTTGTTGTTGGAGGCGTCGACGGGGCGCACCCGCCAGTAGTACTCGTCGTTGTCGAGCGTCGGAGGGGCGTAGTTCGTCCCGACGACCCCGGTGACGCTGTGGGCCACGCTCAGGAAGCCGTCGTCCGTGCTGACCTGCACCTCGTAGGTGACCGCACCCGGCACCGGCTCCCAGTCGAGCACGACGTCGCGCACCGGCGTCGCGAAGCTGTCGGCAGGAGCGGTGAGCCGTGCGGCAGGGAGGCCGCGGACGAGATAGTCGCGGACGGTCGACCAGCGGGTGGCGTAGCCGGTGCCCAGCGTCGCCCGGACCCGCCAGTGGTAGGTGCCCGCCACCTGGTAGCCGGTGAGCACGGCGGCCGTCGTCCGCTGGGTGCTGGTGATGATCAGGGCCGGGTCCGTGAACTCGGGGTCCGGGCTCACCTGCACGGTGTACGACGTCGCGCCGGCCACCGGCTCCCACGCGAACCGGGGGGTGTCGACCGGCGGCTGGATCACCGTCCCGGCGGCGGGCCGCACGGGGTCGGGCGCGGGCTGGGCCTCGTAGCCGAACGCTGCGCTGCTCCACGGGCTCCTCTCGGCGCCGGCAACCGAGCGCACCCGCCACCACACCTCGCCCTCGGGCAGCTGGACCTTGGGCACGTACCGGAGGTTGACCGTGCCGGTGACCGACTCCAGCGGGGCGGCGAAGTCGGAGGTCGCGGCCACCTGGACGTCGTACGACGCCGCACCGGGCACGCGGTCCCAGCCCAGGTCGACCGACCCGTCGACGACCGCACCACCGCCGGGGCTGAGTCCGCTCGGCGTCTCCGGCGGCGCGGCCTGGGCGGTCGGAGCGCTGACCACGGCGCCGGTACCGGCGAGCGCCAGCACGAGCGCCAGGAGCAGGGGCACGGCACGGCTGCGGAACATGGGGCGACTCCCGGGGCACGACACGGCACCCGCGGTCGCGGGCGCACCTGAGTCGTCGGTCCCCGGCAGGTCCGACTTGACCCCCGGCCCGCCTCAGTCCTGCCGCTGCTCGGCGAGCTTGCGCCGCAGGGTCAGGGTCGCCCGGCTGTGCAGCTGGCTCACCCGCGACTCCGTGACGCCGAGGACCTGGCCGATCTCGGCGAGGGTGAGCCGGTCCCAGTAGTAGAGGGCGATCACGATCTGGTCGCGCTCGGGCAGCTCGCGGACCGCGCGCAGGAATCCCTCGGGAAGGTCCTCGGCGTCGGGGAGGTCGAGGTCGACGCGGACGGCGTCGTCCTCGCCAGCGGTGGCCGCCTCGAGACTGAGCAGGTTCGTGTAGCTGGTCTCGGCGTAGAGGTGCTGCAGCTCGGCGACGGTGATGCCCATCTCCTCGGCCACCTCCCGGTCCTCGGGACCCCGGCCGAGCCGGCGCTCGAGGGTGGCCTGGGCGGCGTTGATGTCGCGGATCTTCTCGCGCACCGACCGGGGCACCCAGTCGGTCGAGCGCAGGCCGTCGACGATCGCGCCGCGGATCCGGGCGACGGCGTACGTCTGGAACTGCAGGCCGCGGTCCGGGTCGAACTTGGTGACGGCGTCCAGCAGGCCCAGGACGCCGTCGGAGGTGAGGTCGTTGCTGTCGACGTTGGCCGGCAGCCCGGAGCGGAGCCGGCCGACGACGTACTTCACGAGCGGCGCGAAGCGCAGGACCAGCTGGTCCCGCGCCTCGGGGTCACCCGTGTCCTTGAACCGTCGCCAGAGATCGTCGAGCTCGTCGGCCGGTGTCGGCATCCCGTCCCCCTCCCGAGGCCGTGCGCGGCCACAGTAATGGCTGCGCGCGGCCTCGGCCCGGGAGTTCGGGAACTCGGATCAGTCGTCGAGGAAGGCGATCTCCTGGAGTAGACCGAGGTTCTGCCGCTCGGGAAGAGGAGCGGCCGTCTCCACCACGGCGAGCCGGGGGACCGCGGAGAGGGTGGGGGTCCAGTCGTCGTCGAGCGGGGACGGCGCCGGGACCGCCGGGGGTACGACGTTGAGCGGGCGGGCCGTCTCGGCGAGCAGGTCGGCGGGCAGCGCGATCGAGTCGGGCGGCGGCGCCGGCTCGGGGGCCAGGGTGGGGTCGGCGTCGGAGGTCTCGGAGCCGGCCGAGCCGGCCGGGTCTGCCGGGGCCTGCAGCGCGACGCCGAGGACGACCCGGGTGAGCGCGGCCATCGAGCGGAGCGTGTCGCGGACGGTGGCCGGATCGAGCGTCGTCTCGGCGGCGGCGGTCGGCTGGGGTGCCGTGAGCGGGTCGTCGAGGAAGGGGTGCAGGCTGGGGGACGAGGTCATCGGGTGCTCCCTGAGATGGGGCCGCTGCTGTCGATCGTGCGGGGCTCGACGGTCATGGTGGTGGTCACCTCGGCCAGGTCCGCCAGGAAGGGGACCCGCTGGAGGAGGAGGGTCGGCGCGGTCGCCACCCCCGTGAGCTCGACGCTGTCGTCGGCGTACACGAGGAAGTCGTCCTCCGACAGGGTGATCTCGTGCTCGCCGGCCTCGGCCCGGGCGGCCTCGAGCGCCGCCATCGCGGTCTGCGGCGTGGGGACGCCCTCGCTGCGGTGCGCCACGACGGCGGCGGCCTTCTGTCCCGCGCTCTCGAGCTCGTCGGGTGTCGCGAGCCGGGTCAGCAGCACGGAGCCGCCGTCGACGGCCAGCAGGCCGACGACGGCCAGCGAGATCAGGACCAGGCACCTGCGGACTGCGGACACGGCTTGCCCCCCGGCATCGTCGATCGGTTCACTGCGGGAGCGGGGTGGGCCGGCACGCGGCCCACCCCGCCCGTCGGGTCAGGCGCAGGTGGTCGCGGCCACCCAGTCGGGCTGCAGGCCGCCGGCGTCGGAGAAGTAGGCGATGTACTCGGCCGACTCGCTCGCCCCGTCGTTGGAAGCGAAGAGGCAGTAGGTGCCGGTCACCGAACCCGCTACGAGGGCCACGTCGTTGCCGTCGCTGGCCTTGAAGCCGTCGAGCTCGGTGTCGTCGGTGCCCGCGCCGCCATCGGTCACGGTCTGAGCGGTGACGTCCGCGGACGGGTTGTCGGTCATCCAGGTCTCGACGATGGTTGCGGCGTTCTTGACGTCCGACTTCAACGAGGCGTCGACGCCCTTCTGGCGCTGGTTGAGGAACGCCGGGATGGCGATCGCGGCCAGGATGCCGATGATGATGATGACGACGAGGAGCTCGATCAGGGTGAAGCCCTGGTCCTTCTCCTTCATCGACTTCTGCAGACGAGCGAGCATGGTGTTTCCCCTTTGCGGAGGTGTGGGTGATTGCTGCGCCCTGCGCCCCTCCCCGGGGTCAGGTGCTCTTGTCGATGGGACTTGTCGGCCCCGCCGGAACGCCGCTTGAGAGCCGCCGGAAGAAACTCGGGCCGGTCTGGTCCGCGCGCCCCTCCGCTCAAGTCCGGCGGGGCGCCCGACCGATCAGTCCTCTCGGTTGGAGCACAGGCGAGGGAGGGAGTCGGCATGCCGTCGTCCGCACGCACGGGGCGCCAGGTGGCGCGCCGCGACGACGGGATGACCCTGGTCGAGGTCGTCGTCGCGCTCGGCCTGTTCCTGGTCGTCGCCGGCGCGGTGCTGAGCCTGCTGGGCGGCGCGATCCGGCTGGCCAAAGAGGACCGCTACCGGATGGTGGCGACCAGCCTGGCCACCCGCGAGCTGGAGATCACCCGAGACGCGTTCGTCTCCCGCAGCCGCGGACCCACGTCGATCACGACCAACCGGGTGGTCAACCCGAATCCGCTGCCGGGCGGTACGGCGGACGAGCCGCTGGTCGTCGACAACGTGCCGTACACCGTGACCCGCACGGCCCAGTGGGCACAGGTGGGCTCCACGGCCGCGTCCACGTGCGACGACGGGAGCGACGTCGAGCTGGCCTTCCTGCGCGTGCGGGTGGAGGTCACCTGGCCCGGCCTGGGCGACCGGCCGCCGGTGTCCACGGACACGGTGATGACGCCGCCCAAGGGCACCTACGCGCAGAACACCGGCCACATCGGCGTACGGCTGCTGGACGCGGACGGCGTACCGATGGAGGGCCGGTCGGTGACCGTCTCCGGACCCAGCGGCTCCTTCAGCGGACTGACGGCGTCCGACGGCTGTGCCGTGTTCGCCTTCCTGCAGGAGGGGGCGTACACGATCACCGCCGACCTGCCGGGGCACATCAACCGGGACGGGACGACGTCGAAGGTCGTCCAGGTGCGGGCCGGACAGCTCGTCCGCACCATCGTGGAGTACGCCCTGGCGAACCGGCTGGTCGTCAGCTACCGGACCGTCGCCGGCTACGAGCCGAAGGGCGCGACCGGCTTCCCGGTGACGCTGGCGAACAGCGCGCTGCTCCCGAACGGCACGGTGGTCCGCACGGGAGCGGTGAGCAGCACCGACGCGAAGCAGACGCTGGAGAGCCTGTGGCCCTACCCGGCGGGGTACGAGGTCTGGGCCGGGGCGTGCACCGACAGCGACCCGTACCAGAGCGACCTGGCCCGCGAGCTCGTCGCGGCCGCCCCCGGCGGGACCAGCACCGTGACGCTCCCGCTGGCCGCGGTCGAGGTCACCCTCAGCGGGAGCGGCCGGGGCAACAAGGACGTGACCGCCACCCGGGTCGACGACGCCGAGTGTCCCGGCGGAGCGAGCATCACGCTCGGCAAGACCAACACCGCCGGCTCGCTGAAGACCAGCCTTCCGCACGGGCGGTGGAGGATCTCCGCGAACGGCAAGAACAGCGAACGGACCCTGGCCTGGACGGGGACCTACCCGATCACGGTGGCGCTGACGTGAGCGGCGCGGAGAGCCGGCCACCCCGGGACGCGGGGATGACGCTCGCCGAGCTGCTGGTGGCCATGGCGGTGTTCACCATCCTGCTGACCGGCGTCGGCGCCACCGCCGTACTCGTCATCCGGACCAGCTCGGCGCTGGAGAACCGGCTGGACAACTCGACCCAGAGCCAGGTCGCCGTCGACGGGGTCAGCAAGGTGCTGCGTACGGCGGTGCTGCCCGTGCAGGCGACCGACCTGGCCTGCCCGACCTGTGCGGAGACCGCCCTGGTGCAGGCCAGCCGGACCCGGGTGCGCTTCTACGCGAACCTGAACACGGTGGGCTCCGCCCCGCTGCTGGTGACCATCGAGCTCGAGCGGGACCCGCACGCGGCTCGGGCGTCCGCGCGGCTGGTGCAGCGCACCCAGCAGCCGATCGTGAACACCTCGGCCCAGTCGTACAGCTACTGCGACCCGACCTCGCCGACCTGTCCGGTGCAGAGCCGGGTGCTGGCGCGGGGCCTGGCCTGGCCGCTCGTCGACACCCTCTTCTACTACAACTCCGACGGCGGGCTGATCCCGGACGCCTCCGTCGGCAGCACCGACCTGCCGCTGGTGACCACGGTCGAGGTGGCGCTGCGGGTGCAGACCGTGCGCGGGAACGACCGCTACCGGGCCGCGACCGTCTACAAGCGGATCCGGCTGCCCAACGCCGAGATCAAGGTCCTGGAGAACGAATGATGACGCAGAGGTATCGCCACGGCACGAGCTCCCGTGACCAGGGCTCGGCGCTGATCGTGGTGCTCGGGACGACGATGGTGCTGATCATCCTGGCCACCGTCGCCGCCACCGCGGCCATGAGCACGAACCGGGTCGCGCGGCACTCCGGCGACTGGAACCAGGCACTCGCCGCTGCCGAGGCCGGTGTCGACGACTACCTGGCCCGGCTGAACAAGAACGACCTCTACTGGCGCACGGCGACCGACTGCAGCAACCTCGCGATGCAGCGCCCGAACGTGAGCTCCTGCTCGTGGGGCGCGGACAAGCCCGTCGGCTGGGTGCCGGTGCCCGGCGCCGACCGGGCGGAGTACCACTACGAGGCCGAGACCACCAGCACGCCTGTCAACGGCACCGTCAGGCTGACGTCCACCGGCCGCGTCGGCGAAGTGACCCGCTCGGTCCAGACCGTGCTGCGGCGCGGCGGCTTCGGTGAGTTCCTCTACTACACGATGTACGAGGAGGTGGACCCGGCGAACACGTCCACCTACGACGGAGCGAGCGGGCGCAGGACCACGACCTGGGCCGCGGCCAACTGCGTGCGCTACTGGTGGCCCACCACCAGCCCCCGCAACTCCGACTGCGTCAACATCCAGTTCGCGGGCGGCGACGTCATCAACGGCCCGATGCACACCAACGACCGGATCCTCACGGGTGGCGCCGTCCGCTTCAAGGGCACCACCACGACGTCGTGGCCGGACTGCGACAAGCCCACGGGCAAGCAGTGCTACGCGAAGGCGGGCTCCACCGCGAACCCGATCTTCGAGAAGGGCATCAGCTACCGGCCCGAGATCGAGCTCCCGACCACGGTCGGCGACCTGCGCCCCTACGTCGACGCCACGAAGACCGAGGAGCCCGGGTGCCTCTACACCGGACCGACCCGGATCAAGCTGGTGGCCACCACGGCGGCGTACTCGACCATGCAGGTGTGGAGCCCCTACTCCCAGACGGCGCTGAACACCGGCTGCGGCAACGCGACGGAGTTCAAGGACCGCCCGACCGTCGCGCAGACGCTGACGATCCCGCACAACCGGCTGATCATCGTGCGCGACATCCCTGCCGGCGGTCCGACCCCGCAGACGAACAGCAACGGCTCCTGCAAGGCGGCCACGATCAGCAGCTTCCCGCAGACCGACGACTGGAACGAGACCCTGCCCGACGCCAACTGCCGCTACGGCACGCTGTACGTCGAGGGCACCCTCAAGGGCCGGATGACGCTGGTCGCGGACAACAACATCATCATCACCGACCACCTGAAGTACCACGGCGGCAAGACCGGCACCGAGGCGCTCGGGCTGATCGCCGGCAACTCGGTGAAGGTCTACCACCCGGTGAAGAGATCCAGCTCGGGCACGTTCTCCGACATGGACCGCCCGGAGAGCAAGGGCAAGTTCCAGAACGCCGTCGTGCAGGCCTCGATCCTGACGCTCATGCACAGCTTCAACGTCCAGGCCTGGGACAAGGGCTCGACCAGCGGTCTGGGCACGCTGAGCCTCTTCGGCTCCTTCGCCCAGCGCTACCGCGGACCCGTCGCGACCACATCGGGTACGGGCTACGACAAGAACTACGAGTACGACACCCGGCTGCGCTTCGCGCCCCCGCCGTACTTCCTCGACCCGGTGCGCTCGGCGTGGGGGATCAAGGCGTACGGCGAGGTCGCAGCCGCCTACTGACCCCGCTCGGGTCGGCACCGAACCGCCCGCCCCCGGACGATCTGGCCGTCCGGGGGCGGGCGCCCGCGCGCTATCCCCAGGTGAGGGGATCCAGGAGCAGGTGGAAGCGGAGTCGCTCCGCGTCGACCGGATGCCCGTAGTGGGATGCCAGGCCGGCGCCGAGCAGCGCGGCGTGCTCGGGCCAGGTGTCCTGGGCGTTGGCGAGCAGGAGCGACAGGTCGGCATGGCGGTCGGCCAGGCCGAGCCTGCCGAGGTCGACGTACCCGACGACCTCGAGCGACTCGGGATCCAGCACGATGTTCGGCAGGCAGAGGTCGCCGTGGCAGACGACGAGGTCGCCGTCCTCCTGCTCCAGACGGGGAGGCAGCTCGGTGGCGAGGCCCGCCAGCAGCTCACCCGGGTCCTGACCCTCCTGCTCGGGACGCAGGAACTCCGGGTTCACCGCATCACGTGCCACGACGTCCGTGGCGAGGCCGAACATGAGCCGCAGGCCCCGGTCGAAGGGGCACCCCGACGTCGGCGTCTCGTGCAGGTCGCGCACGGCGCGCACGATGTGCGGCCAGGCCGCCCCGACGCGGTGGGGCTCGAGCCGGTCGGCGGGGATGCCCGCCACGGCACTCGTCGTCAGGCAGGCCCCGGCGTCGTCGGACGACCAGTGCAGCACCTCCGCGACCGCGATGCCGTGGGCCGCGGCCCAGACCAACCGGTCGCGCTCCCGGGCGAGCTCGGCGACTTCGTCGGCGGCCACCACCTTGGCGTACCGGTCGCCGTCGTCGTGCACGAGGACCAGGGCCGAGGACTCGCCCACGTCGACCGGCGTCCAGCCGTCGTCGGGCACACCCAGGCGGGCCAGGTCCGGTGCTGTGGGTCTCACCCGATGGAGGCTACGGGTGCTGCCGTCTACCCTGCCGCCGTGGACGTCGCAGCGCGCATCAGGGAGGGGCGGGGCGACTTCGTCCTCTTCGCCGTCACGCCGCCCCGGCAGTCGACCCCGGCCGACCGGCTGCCCGACATCGCCCGCGCGACCATCGAGCGACTGGACCACCTCGACCTCGACGGACTGGTCCTCTACGACATCGATGACGAGAGCTCCCGCAACCCGGTCGAGCGTCCGTTCCCGTTCAGTCCGACGGTCGACCCGTCGACGTACCGGGCGGAGCACCTCCAGGCGTGGCGCACGCCGGTCGTCGTCTACCGCGCGGTCGGCAAGTACCAGCCTGAGACTCTCGGTACCTGGCTGTCCGCGCAGGATCCCCGCCGTACCCTGACCGTGATGGTCGGCGCCGCCTCCAGCGGCACCACCCCGCCGGTGTCCCTCGCCGACGCGCAGGGCCTGTGCGCCGAGCTGAATCCCGAACTCCTGCTCGGGGGAGTGGCGATCCCGGAGCGGCACAGCCGCCGCGAGAACGAGCACCTGCGCCTGATCGCGAAGCAGCAGGCGGGGTGCCGGTTCTTCGTCACCCAGGTCGTCTACGACCTCAACGCCGCCAAGAACCTCGTCTCCGACTACCGGTACGCCTGCGCGTCCGCCGGGCTCGTCCCGGTGCCGATCGTCTTCACCTTCTCGGTGTGCGGCTCGATGAAGACCCTGGAGTTCCTCCGTTGGCTCGGGGTCGACGTCCCGCGATGGATCGAGAACGACCTGCGGCACGCGACGAACCCGCTACGGGCGTCCCTGGAGCAGGCGGCGGCGACCGCCTCCGAGCTCATCGACTTCTGCCGTCGGCTCGACGTACCGTTCGGCCTCAACGTGGAGAGCGTCTCGATCCGGCGCGAGGAGATCGAGGCGTCGGTCGAGCTCGCGGCGCAGCTGACCGCGCACGCTCGCGCGTAGGTACGGCGCGGGTGGCTCAGCGCTTGCGAAAGAGGAGCACGCCGAGTCCCGCCAGGTGGATCGCGGTCATCGCGACCACACAGTTCGCCTGCGACCAGGCGGCTGTCACCAAGGTCGGTAGGAAATGCTGAACCGGGAGCCGAGCTCTGTCCGGAGCCGCTGCACGAGATCTCGTGCGCGCGCATCGAGAGCGTCGTACGCCTCGCTCGTCCGACGACGCGGGTCGGCGTCGAGAGCATCCATCTCGTCGCCCCACCGTGCGAGGTCCTCGATGAGCGGATCGCTCACTCCCAGGGACCTCCGCAGCCACTCGGGGTCCTCAGGCAGCAACCCTTCGGCATCCCATAACGGGACCTGCACGCCGTAGTCCCACATGAAGCGGATCACCGATCCCTGGACCGTGTGCTCGTCGACCCCGTCCTCATCATGAGGATGGGGTCCCGCCGACCAGTACGCACCATCCGGATAGTCGCCGAGGTGCCTCGGTGGACGCGCATCCTCACGGCTCGACACGTCCTGATCTCACCACAGCCGCCGTCCTCCCAACAGCACACCTGTGCGCTCGACCAGAGTTCTGGATGGCATGCCAGTGCGAGTGCCTTCAACCTCCTGCGCTGAACTGGTCGAGCTTGTCAGGGCGACAGTCCACGGGAAGCTTCTCCGTGATTCCGCTGAAGTCGTGGCCCAGCCCGCGTCCACCTTCGACCCAGTCACCCAGGCGGATGGTCGCTCCCTCCGACTCGATCACCACGTCCTCGTCCTTGCCGCTCACCGTTGTCCCGTACGGCCACACGATCACCAGATCTCGTTGCCCGGGGCGGGCGGGGTCGCCGACGAAGCCGACGCATCGACCGCCGACCAAGCCGATGCGGCCGGCAGAACCGGTGCCGATCTCTTCGGGGTCGTGTGCCTGGAGGGGGCGGGAGTAGTCGACGTGGCGGCCCTCGACGGCGACGACGATGTTGCCGGCCTCGATCACCCGGTTCTGTCCGAGGAAGCGCAGACCGAGGGCTCCGGCGGAGGCGGCGAGCCCGACCACCACGAGCGCGATCAAGCTTCGTCGGGGCCAACGGCGTTGTGGCCGCTTCCTGACCCGCGCTTTCAAGGCGGTGTTCACGACGCGCATGATGCCAGCGCGCGAATCGCCGAGGAGCGAAGTCTCGTGCCGATCAGATCGAGAGGAGCGCCCGACGGCGCAGTTGACCGACTCACGAATTGACCGGAACAGGTCAGCTGCAGGAAGTACCGCCGTCGCCGGAGCCACCATGGCCACCGCCGTCCGACCAGCCCGCAGCACCGAGAGTGCCGCTCCAGCCGGCAGTGTGGCCGGCGCGACGGCGTACGTCGGGGTTAGCTGGCACTAGGACGGCGTCGAGGAAGGCGGCCAGGACGACCATTGCCACCAGCCATGTGGCCGCGGTTGCGACGACAGCCGTCCGGCCACCGTGGTTCAGCACGACAGCCGAGACCGCGACGACCAACGCCACCACCGCGACCGCGGTGAAGGTGAGCCACGCAGTGCGGGAGTGCGGAGCGAGGCGACGTGTGAGGGTGCGCATGCGTCAGTGTGCTCCGGTTCGGGCGTGGCCGCCAGAGGTCCGAGCTGCTTGTGCCTCCGCTCCTCGGCAAGACCGCGCTTGGCGGCAGATGCGGGCGAGCGCGCATTCGCGGTCAATCGCGAGAGAGGCGGATTCCTAGGGAGACTCCCGCAGCCATCAGCGCCATGATGCCCAGCCCGGCGAGTGCATAGAACGCTCCTAGGACCAGTTCTGGATCCGCACTGTTTCTTTCACCTGCGCGCAAGAACCCGGCAATAAACAACAACAAGACTCCGGTCACGGCCGGCCCAAGTTCTCTCACGGCCCGGATCGTGCCACGACATCACAGTCGGTGATGGCAGTTTGCGTCACTCACGAACGCCCCTCGGGAAGCGGCAGATGAGTGCGTTGCTCAGACGACAGGGTCCATGGCCTCGACGTGCAAATAGGCGACCTCCCGGCGCCCTAGGTGACGACGATGACGTCGCCCTCACCGACCCGATGCGGCGGAACGTTGTCCACGATCAGCCATGCCAGGCAGGACGCCGACGACGGGACGGAGGTCACGCGCCGGCGTGAGGATGGTCACGGGACATCGGAGCCGAGGCGGTTCGTGGGATGGCCGGTCGTGCCACTTCGCGCATTCCCGCCCGCGGCACCGCGTGAGGAGCAAGGCTGTGCGGGTGCTGCACCTGATTCCCCGACGTGTCCGTGCCCTGCTGCTCACGACGACGGCGGGGCTCGTCGCCGCCTCCGTCGCGATCGCCGCCCCCGCGGCGGCGTCCGGTGCCGCGCCGGTGGCGAACGACGACGGCATCGTGGTGGCCGAGGGCGGCACGGCGACCACGCTCGCCGGAGTCCCGCTCGCGAGCGTGCTCGCCAACGACACCGACCCGGAGGACGACCCGCTGGTCGCCGTACTGACGAGCCTGCCCGATCACGGCACGCTCACGCTGAACCCGGACGGCACCTTCCGCTACGACCACGACGGCGGCGAGGTGCGGACCGACTCCTTCGCCTACCGCGCCAGCGACGGCACGTCGCTCTCGCCGGCCGCCGTGGTCACCGTGACCGTGACGCCGGTGAACGACGCCCCCGTGGCGGTCGACGACGCCTACACGGTCCCGGAGGACACCGTCCTGACCGTGACCGCGGCGAACCGGATCACCCTCAACGACACCGATGCCGAGAGCGACGCGCTGACGGTGCTGCTCGTGACCAGCCCGGACTCCGGCAGCCTGACGCTGAACGCGAACGGCACCTTCACCTACCTGCCCGCCGCTGAGTACGCCGGGCCGGTGACGTTCACCTACCAGTCCTCGGACGGCTTCGCGCTGTCCAACGTCGCGACGGTGACGATCACCGTGACCCCGGTCAACGACGCGCCGGTGGCCGTCGCCGACAGCATCCGGCTCAACGAGGGCGCCACCGCGACGAACCTGGCGAACTGGTCCACGAGCGTCCTGGCCAACGACTTCGACCCGGAGAACGGCGTACTCACCGCCCAGCGGGTGAGCAACCCCGCCCGCGGCGTCCTGTCGCTGCAGTCGGACGGCACGTTCACCTACACCCACGACGGCAGCGAGACCACCACGGACTCGTTCACCTACCGCGTCAGCGACGGCGACCGCTCCTCCAACACCGCGACCGTGACCATCACGATCGATCCCGTCAACGACGCCCCGGTGGCGGTCGCCGACAGCATCGAGGTGGGCGAGGACGGGTCGGCGACGGCGCTGGTCGGGGGAGCCACCAGCGTGCTCGCGAACGACACGGACGCGGAGAACACTCCGCTCTCGGCCGTGGTCACCCGGAACCCCGCTCACGGCTCGCTGACGCTGAACGCCAACGGCACTTTCCGCTACACGCCGAGCGCCGACTACTCCGGGTCCGACTCGTTCGCCTACCGGGCCTCCGACGGAAACGCCCAGTCCGCACCGGCCGAGGTCAGCATCACCGTGACGCCGGGCAATGCGGCCCCGGTGGCCACGGCCGACGCGCTGAGCGTGGCGGAGGGTGGCACCGCGACGACGCTCACGGGTGGCGCCACCAGCCTGCTGGCCAACGACACCGACGCCGACGGCGACACCCTGACCGCGCAGCTGGTCAGTGACGTCACCCGCGGCACGCTGACGCTGAACGCCAACGGCACCTTGACCTACGTGCACGACGGCAGCGAGACCACCTCGGACTCGTTCACCTACCGTGTCAGCGACGGCGACCGGTCCTCGAACACCGTGACCGTGACGATCACCGTCACGCCGGTCAACGACGCCCCGGTGGCCGTGGGCGACAGCATGACCGTGGCCGAGGGTGGCACGGCCGCCACGCTCAGCGGTGCCGTCACCAGCGTCCTGGACAACGACACCGACGCCGAGGAGCAGTCCCTGACCGCGGTCCTGGTCACCGGTCCCTCGCGCGGCACGCTGACGCTGAACCCCGACGGCACCTTCAGGTACACCCATGACGGCGGCGAGACCCCGACCGACTCGTTCACCTACCGGGCGAGCGACGGCGACCGATCCTCGAACACCGTCACCGTCTCGATCACCGTCAACCCGGTCGACGACGCCCCGGTGGCCGTCCCCGACGCCTACACGGTCGCCGAGGACGCCACGCTGACTGTCGCCGCGCCCGGGGTCCGAGGCAACGACACCGACGCGGAGGGCGCCGTACTGACCGTCGCGCTCGTGAGCGACGTGGCCCATGGCCGGCTCGTCCTGAACTCCGACGGCAGCTTCGCCTACACCCCCGACGCCGGATACTCCGGCCCCGACGCCTTCACCTACCGCGTCTCCGACGGTACGACGACCTCCGTCCCCGCCGCGGTCGCGCTGACCGTCACGGCGGTCAACGACGCGCCGGTCGCCGTGGCCGACGCGGCGTCGGTGGCCGAGGGCGGCACGGCGACGGCCCTGGTCGGCGGCGCCACGAGCGTGCTGGCCAACGACACCGACGCCGACGACGACCCGCTGTCCGCGGCCGTGGTCACCGGTCCCGCCCACGGCACCCTGTCGCTCGACGAGGACGGCACGTTCTCCTACGTCCACGACGGCGGGGAGACCACGAGCGACTCGTTCACCTACCGCGCCTCCGACGGTACGGCGACCTCCGCCACCACGACCGTCGCACTGACCATCACCCCGGTCAACGACGCGCCGGTCGCGGCGCCCGACGCCTACACCACCGCCAAGGACACCACGCTGACCGTCGCCGCTGGGGCGCGCGTGACGCTCAACGACACCGATGCCGAGGGCGACGCGCTCACCGCCGTACTCGTGACGGAGCCGGCGCACGGCACGCTCACCCTGCGCCCCGACGGCACGTTCACCTACACCTCGGCCACCGGCTACGCCGGGTCGGACTCGTTCACCTACCGGGCGCACGACGGCTCGGCGGGCTCGACGCCCGTGACGGTGACCCTTGCCGTGACGGCCCGCAACGAGGCCCCGAGCATCAGCGGCCTCTCCGACCAGGTCGTGCAGGACGGCGGCCGGCTCGGCAGCATCGCGTTCACGGTGGACGACGACGTCACGCCGGCCGCCGACCTGCGGGTCAGGGCCGTCTCCGACGACACCCGATTGGTCCCACGCTCGGCGCTCACCGTGAGCGGCACCGGTGCTGAGCGCCGGCTCGGCCTCGAGTTGCCGGCCGGCCGCTGGGGCACCGCCGAGATCACGGTCACCGTCGCCGACGCGACCGGCGCGCGCGCCAGCGCCAGTTTCACCCTGACCGTGCTGCGCGGCCGCCCCTGCACCATCCAGGGCACCCCCGGCGACGACGTCCTCGTCGGGACCCCCGGCCGCGACGTGATCTGCGCCGGCGCCGGCGACGACATCATCCGGGGTCTGGGTGGCAACGACGTGCTGCGCGGGGGCGCCGGGGACGACCGCATCCTCGGTGGCGCGGGACACGACGTGCTCGCCGGCCGCGGGGGCCACGACGTCCTGATGGGAGGCGCGGGCTACGACCGGCTCCTGGGCGGGCCTGGTCGTGACCGGCTCGTGGGCGGACCTGGTCGTGACCGGATCGCCGGCGGCCCGGGCAGCGACTCGGTCGGCCGGCGGTAGCCCCTCGGCAGCGTCCCTAGGCCAGGTGCCCTCGTCGGTCAGCATCGTCGACGGCAGCCAGTCGGGCCCGGATGCCCCGTCACCGGTCTCCGACGGCGGCCTCGGGGCAGCGGACCTCGACGTACCTCCAGGTACCGGGGATCAGGACGCCTTCGAGGTGCTCGACCACGGCGTCGGCGGCGCGCGCCCGGCCGAGGTTCCATTCCAGCCAGTCGTCGTCGCTCTCCTCCCAGCCGGTGAGGGCGCAGGCGGCTCGGTCGTCCGGGAGCTCGGCGAGGACGGGGACGGCGTCGTCGGAGAGCTCCTGGAGGTAGGACCAGTCGACCTTGCCGGTCTCCTCCAGGCGGTCGATGTTGTGCCGCGCGATCCACGCGTCGGGGTTGAGCGCGGCCAGGCCGAGCAGCGCCGCGACGCCTGAGACGAGGGCGAACCGCGGCAGCCACGCGCCCCTCAGCGCGATTCCGCTCGCCAGCACGGCGAGCACGAGCAGCCCGAGCCAGCCCTCGAAGACGTCGACCAGCAGGCGCAACCGGGTGAAGCCGTAGGCCTCCTGGTAGACGTGCATCCGGTAGAGCGCCGATGCCACGACGACCAGGGTCTCGAGGCAGAGCAGTCCCACCGCGACCCGCAGCCAGAGCCTGTCCTGCGGCGTGGTCCGCGGCGCCTTGCGCGACGCCATCCAGATCACCAGCAGGGTCAGCGCAGTGGCGACGGTGAGCTGACCGAAACCCTGGTGGACGTAGTCGGCGTAGGTGAGGCCGGTTGTCTCGCGCAGGTAGTCGTGACCGCCGAACACCACGGTGGCCTGGGCGATCAGGAACGCCGCGAACACCACGATCACCACGGCGACCGGCGCCAGCCATTCATAGCGGTTGCCGACCGGGCGCGGCGTCGCGTCCCGACGCTCGACGCGGGGCGGGTTGAGTGCGAGGTACGCCGCCGCGAGGACCGCGCCACCGACCGCGATCGTGACGAAGATCCGCAGCACGACGGTGTCGACGGTCAGGTCCGGCAGCAGTGCGCCCACCCACTCGGCCAGCAACGCGTCCGCGGAGACGAGCAGTGCGCCGAAGACGACGAGCACCAGTGCCGACCAGATCACCGTCCGCAGCAGGGCGGCGCCCTGCGCCAGTCCGGGGAGCACGCCGAGGGTGCGGCCGAGCCACGGAAGTCCCCGGAGTCCGGCGAGCGGCCAGGCCAGCCCGCTCAGCACGAACCCGGGCACCGTGCGACCCCGGGTCACGCCGACGACGCAGGTGACCCCACCGGCGAGTAGGCACAATACGGCGATCCATTCCGCCGCCCGGAGTGCCGGGACGGCGGCGAGCAGCACGCACAGGCCGGCGCAGAGCCGGGTGAACCGGTCGCGCGGGTCCTGGCAGGCGGCGAGCACCACGCCGCCGGCGGCGAGCAGCAGCAGGAAGGTGCCGATACCGAGGCTGCGCTCGGGCAGGACCAGGCTGCCGAGGACGCCGGTGGCCAGCGCGCCGAGCAGCAGGCCGAGCCGTGCCGGGACGCCCCGCTCGGGCCAGAAGCCGCCGAGCAGGTCTTCCACGACCGAGGTCGGGGGGAGGGGGGTGGTCGCCGACGGCGCGGCAGGTGGTGCGGGCACCGGGAGCTCCTCGGGGTCGTCGATCGGGCGGTCCGGCGGCGCGAGGGGCAGGTCCACCCGCACCCGCGCACCGCCGGCACCGGGCTCGGGATCCAGGAACCGGATCGACCCGCCGTGCAGGTCGCTGACCCAGCGGGCGATGGCCAGGCCCAGCCCGGTGCTGCCCGTGGTGCCGCCATCGGGGGAGACGGCCACCGCGCGCAGCGTTCCGAACGGCTCGAAGACCCGCTCCCGGTCGGTGGCGGCGATGCCCGGCCCCTGGTCGTGGACCTCGATCCGGTAGCGCTCTCCCGTCCGTGTCGCTGACACCACGACCGTCCCGCCGGCGGGACTGTGCCGGGAGGCGTTGTCGAGCAGGTTGGCGACCAGCTGCCGGAGCCGGGCGGGGTCCGCCTGGACCACGAGGTCGTCGGGGTCGACGCGGACGTCGTACTCCACCTGGCGTCCGAGGACCCGCGCCTCCGCGACAGCGGCCTCGAGCAGTGCGCCGATCGAGACCGGCGCCGGCGTGAGCGGCGCCCTGCCGGCGTCGACCCGGGCGAGGTCGAGCAGGTCCTCGACCAGGCCGCTCATGCGTTCCGCCTGCGCGAGCGCGGCCGCCAGCGTGTCCGGGTCGCGCGGGGCGACGCCGTCCACCACGTTCTCCAGGACCGCGACCAGACCTGCCAGGGGAGTGCGCAGCTCGTGGCTCACGTTGGCCACCAGGTCGCGGCGCTGCCGGTCGACGGTGGCGAGGTCGCGGGCCATCCGGTTGAACGCGCGGGCCAGCTCCCCGACCTCGTCGCTGGAGGTGTCGGTGACCCGGACGTCGTAGTCGCCCTTGGCCATCCGCTGCGCGGCAGCGGTCATCTGGCGCAGTGGCGAGGTCATCCCCACCGCGAGCAGCTGGGTGACGCCGAGTGCGAGCGCGACGGTCACGGGGATGCTGAGCCAGGCCGCGACCCCGGCGGCGCGGCCGACGGAGGCGATCACGGCCGCGACGGTGACGCTGACGGCGACGAGCAGGCCGAGCTTCACCTTGACCGAGGCGACCCGGGCCAGGGGCTCGGCCCGCGGGGACGTCGGCCCGCTCACGCCGGCAGCTCCAAGGCGTACCCGACGCCGTGCACGGTGCGGATCAGGTCCGCGCCGACCTTGGCGCGCAGGCCCTTGACGTGGCTGTCGACGGTGCGGGTGCCGGTGGCGCCGTCCCAGCCCCACACGTCGGCGAGCAGCTTGTCGCGGGTGACCACCGCGCCCGGCGTCGCCGCCAGGCAGAGCAGCAGGTCGAACTCGGTGGGCGTCAGCCGCACCTCCTCCGCGCCACACCACACCCGCCGGGCCGGCGCGTCCACGCGCAGGTCACCGAGCTCGAGCGCCTGGCGACCGGCGAGCTCGGTGGCCCGCGCGACCCGCCGCAGGAGTACGCCGACCCGCGCGACCAGCTCGCGCATCCGGAACGGCTTGGTGAGGTAGTCGTCGGCGCCGACCCCGAGGCCGACCAGCACGTCGGCCTCGTCGGTGCGGGCGGTGAGCATGAGGACGGGCACCGGTCGCGCGGCCTGGATGCGGCGACAGACCTCGTGACCGTCGTAGCCGGGCAGCATCACGTCGAGCACGACCACGTCGGGACGGTGCTCGGCGTCCGCGGCCACGGCGCCGGGACCGTCCCAGGCCCGGACGACGTCGTACCCCTCGGACTCGAGGCGGTCGGAGACGGCCTGGTTGATGACCGGATCGTCCTCGACGACGAGGACCCGGCGGCTCGTGCTGCGCATGTCCCGAAGGCTAGGCGCGCGGGCGCGCAGGACTGGGGGACGACGTGTGGAGGTTCTGTGCAGATGTGGACGCAGGTGGAGCTCGCGCTCGCGTGCCGCCTCTAGCTCGGGGGCCGATCGATACGGAACAGCAGGCTGCGCCGCTGCGTACCGTCTCGTCGGACCCGGACATCCTGGTGCGTCCCCAGATCGCGCGCGCCGAGCTTGCGGATCGCGGCCGCCGACCGCTCGTTGCGCTCGTCCGTGCGGAGCTGGACCCAACGAGCTCCGTGGCTGAACAAGGCCGCGAGGAGCAGGCGTTTGGCCTGGTGATTGACACCGGTGCCCCACTTGTTCGGGTCGACCTGGGTGCCGCCGACCTCGACGCCGGCCGGGTCGGCGGGATCGAAGAGCACCGAGGTCATACCGACGATGCGTCCATCGAGACGGATGACCAAGGTCGTGCGACGGCCGTCGACCAGCTTGGCCCGGATCATCGCGTCCAGGGCGTCCGCGTCGGTCGGGATCACGCGGGGGATGTGCTCCCAGGCTCGCCCATCCGCCAGGGCGGCGAAGAGCGACGAAGCGTCGTCAGAGGAGTAGGGGCGCAGCGACAGATCACCTTCGCCGATCCCGGCGCCGAGATCCAGCGGCCACTTCATCCGCACATCCTCGTGGAGTGGGCAGGATGGACGCCATGATGTCGAGGGGCTGGCTGCTGCTGGGGGCGGTGGGGTTGGTCGTGATGGTCGTCGCCGGCGCCTCGGCGCCCCTGCAGCCGGAGCTGTTCCACTCGGGCGGCGCCTGTCAGAAGGCCCCGTGCGGCACGCTGGAGGATCCTGAGCGGTGGCGTCAGGCCTGGTGGCTCTGGGTGGTCGGCGCCCTGGTCGCCGCGGTCGCCGCGGCGTTCGTCCTCGCGCCACGGCGGCCGGACGCACAGAGCGTCCTGCTCCTGGGGGCGTCAGCGGTGATGACCGTCCTTCCACTGCCCGTGTTCGTTCTCGTGCTGTCGCTGCTCACCTCCGTGCAGGGTGTGGCGACGGCTGCCGTCCTGGCGCCCCTCCTGGGGGTCGCGGTGCTCGGCTCGTGGGCGCGGGCACTGCGGCGGGGGTGGTGACCCCGGCGGTCGGCGATCTGTCGGGGACGGGCACGGGAGGACAACGGGAAAGTTCGAGCGGACCAGCAGCGAACGGTTCCTCGGATTGTGGAAACTCGGTTGCGATCGAACGTGCGTTCGACCATACTGGGATGGTCATCTCGTAGAGCTCTCGGAGGCTCGCATGGCCCACCCGATCCGCCAGGCCGCGGCTGAGATCGCCGGTGCGCTGAAGTCAGTCGCCGACGTGAACCCCGCCTTCATGACCGCGCCCGACAAGGCGGCGGCATTGGTCGAGCTGGCCGCGGTCGAGGCACGGGTCGCCGAGCTCCGTCTCCGGGTCACCGCCGACGCCGCTGACGTCGCCGAGGAGACCGGCGCCCGCGACGCAGGCGCCTGGACGGCGTCCGCGACGCACCGCCGCCGGGGCGACTGCGCGGCCGACCTGCGGTTGGCCTCGGCGCTGGGGGAGCGGCCGGTGCTGGCGGCGGCGTTGCGGGAGGGGCGGGTGAACCTCGACCAAGCGCGCGTCATCGCCTCCGCCCTGGCCAAGCTGCCGGCCGAGGTGTCCTCGTCCGTGGTCGACGAGGCCGAGGCCGCCCTGGTGGGGTACGCTGACCGCTTCGACCCCACCGAGCTGGCCCGTCTGGGCCGTCGCATCCTCGACGTCATCGCCCCGGAGATCGCCGAAGCCGTCGAGGCCCGCCACCTCGCCGACCTCGAAGCCTCCGCCCACCACCGCATGCGCCTGGGCCTGCGCGCCCTCGGGGACGGCACCACGAGGATCAGTGGCCTGATCCCCGACGCCTCCGCGGCCCGCCTCGCGACCTACCTGCACGCCTTCACCAACCCCCGCCGCGACGACACCACCCCGCCGGCTGACCCGTCGCTGGTTGAGGAGGGACCGAACGCCGACTCAACGCTGGTTGAGGTGCGAGCGAAGCGAGCCTCGAAACCCAGTGAGCCAACCAGCAACCCCGTGCCCTACGGCCGCAAGACAGCCCAGGCGTTCTGCCACCTCCTGGAGACCCTCGACCCCACCCGCCTCCCGATCCACGGCGGCGATGCGACGACGTTGGTCGTGACCATGTCCCTGGACTCGCTTAGAGCAGACCTCGCCACCGCGACCCTCGGCAACCCCGCTCCGGGCGACTCCCACGACCGGATCACCGCCGCCGAGGCCCGCCGCCTGGCCTGCACGGGAGGGATCGTCCCGGCGGTCCTCGGCGGGAAGAGCGAGGTCCTCGACCTCGGCCGCAGTCAACGCTTCTTCAATCGCGCCCAGCGCCGCGCCCTCGCCATCCGCGACGGCGAATGCCGCGCCGAGGGTTGTCACATCCCGGCACCGTGGTGCGAAGCCCACCACGCCGGCACCCCCTGGGCCGCCGGCGGCCGCACCGACCTCGCCGACGGGATGCTGCTCTGCTCCCACCATCACCACCGGGCACACGACCCGACCTACGCCACCGAACGCATCCCCGAGGGCGGCGTCAGATTTCACCGACGAACGTAGGTCGGTGGTGTCGGGCATCTACCGGCAGAGTGCCGCAATCCGCAATCTGCAATCCGCACTCGCGGTCGGGTCGGCGTCCAGGCCGTGGTGCGAACAGTCCCAGCGTCCGCGGACTCGTCTGCTGCAGGCGTGCGAGCACGCGGAAGTTACGTGTGGCGGCGGAAGGAAACGGCTGCTCCACGGGGAAGTGCGGATCGGGATCTTCGGGCACTCTCTTGTGTTCTACGAAGGCGCACGATGACGTGACCGCCGGTTTCGTCCTCGCCGAGGGGACGAAACCCCTCGGCGTCTGGATGACGTCACCACGCAGGTCGGCATGGCGACGGATCGCCCGATGGCGCAGTTGACCGACTCACGACTTGACCGGAACAGGTCAGCTGCAGGATGTACCGCTGTCGCCAGAGCCACCATGGCCACCGCCGTCCGACCAGCCCGCAGCACCGAGAGTGCCGCTCCAGCCGGCAGTGTGGCCGGCGCGACGGCGTGCGTCGGGGTTAGCTGGCACTAGGACGGCGTCGAGGAAGGCGGCCAGGACGACCATTGCCACCAGCCATGTGGCCGCGGTTGCGACGACAGCCGTCCGGCCACCGTGGTTCAGCACGACAGTCGAGACCGCGACGACCAATGCCACCACCGCGACCGCGGTGAACGTGAGCCACGCAGTGCGGGAGTGCGGAGCGAGGCGACGTGTGAGGGTGCGCATGCGTCAGTGTGCTCCGGTTCGGGCGTGGCCGCCAGAGGTCCGCGCTGTTACGTCTCCGCTCATCGGCATGACCGCGCTTCCTATCGGGCGGCACTTGCGAGCGAGCTTCGCGTAGGCTGGGCAGCCAGGCTGCTCAACGCTCGGCGCTGGTTCCGAGCGTCACTGAACCCAAGGGGGACGGCACCGTTTGAGTCGGGCCAGCCGCCAGGGGTGACCGTCCTTCGCGGGCGGTCACCCCGAAAACGGTGGGCCAGACTTCCGCTCAGCGTGCCCGACTCTCGGCAGAGTCGTGCGGGACCCAGTAGACAGCGCGCGTGCCAGGATCGCCTCGTGGCCGTTCCTCCATTCGATCTCGCCCGCCTACCGGGTGAATGGTGGGAGGTCGAGTCATCCGACGCGGTAGAGATTGAACACGCGCTGAGGCGTGAATTGCCGGATGGGCACCTCTTGCACGGGGTGAACGTCCGCGCGGTCGCGGTGCGCCGCCACCTGAAGGATGTCGTCTTCTGGCTTCCTGCGGTCGGGCAATGGGCGTACGTCCACCTGACCGGACGCGGGGAGAGCGACCCGCAGTGGCCATCCGTCGTCTGTGCGCCAGACTGGGACGCGGTCGTGGCGGAGCTCGCCGAATGATGGACTCCGCACGCTCATCGGCACGAACGATCGGTTCGCGCTGGGGTCAACCCCAGATCCGTCGGACTCCGCTAGACACTGACATCTGTCCGGACTCCACGCCGCGGCCGAACCTCTTGATGCGATAGGGCGTGACGATCTGCAGAGCGTGGCCATCGCGGTGCTCCAGATCTATACGCACGGCGTCTGAGTCAGGCTCGCGAAGACGGACGTCGCAGACATACGCCACAGCGTCCATGTCAGCGCTGCGACGGCGGCCGCCTTCGTAAAGAAGGTCCAGCACCGCCTGCGATTCGGGGTCGTCACCGAGGCCAGGCTCGCTCCCGACCATCACAGCTTCACCGCCGCGCGCCTCGATTCCGAACGGATAGAACTCCTTGCGCTTCGCCAGCATGTCGAGCGCAGCGTCGAGACCCAGCCCGAAGAGCCCGTCGAACTGAGCCTGAACGTGCTCAGGCGTGGAATCGCGCCAAGAAGTCATGGGCGCGAGTCTGCCAGCGGTGCCGGGCGACCGCCCGCTCATCGGCATGAGAGTGCTGATCTCGTGTGACCGACCATGCCGACGGGCGACGCTCGTCGACGAGACAGGGCGTGACCTCAGCTCGGGTCGATATAGACGGTCTCGCAGTCGCAGAGGACGTCAGCGGGGTCAACCGACTCCCCGAGCGACCCGTCGCCTACCCAGTCATAGACAACGACGTCATCCCCGGCTCCGCACGAGATCCGGTCGACGGCTCCGTCGATGTCCACGAAGATCAAGTCCCTTCCGCTGTCGGCGCGGACGACGTCCCGACCGCTCCCTGGTGTGAGCTCATCTCCGGCACGCCCGCCGCTATCAGGTCGTTGCCGGTGCCTCCCGCGACACTGTCAGCCTGCCTGCCCCCGTAGAGCAGGTCAGATCCCTTTCCACCTTCGAGGTAGTCCCGCCCCTGCCCACCGCGTACGTAGTCCGCGCCGGGACCTGCGGCGATCGAATCGGCGCCTGCTCCGCCCCGGAGGGAGTCGCCGCCACGCAGCCCCCGGATCAGGTCGCGCCCTCCGCGGCCCACGAGCTCGTCGGAACGGTCGGTGCCGACGATGGCGTCGGCACCGTCGCTCCCGATGATGTCGGCGTCAGCCGATGGCGTTGCGAGGAGGCAGGCAGCGACGAGAACTCCGACCGTCGTCCTGCGGCACATCGCGCCCTCCTAGCTCGAGGATGAGCAACCCCAATGCTCCTCGTGCTGCCCGCGGGCGACAATGGCCAGGTTGAGGTATGTGCACCTTCCGGGCGGATGGATCAGCCGGCCCGGCCGGCACAGACGCCGACGGCAATCGTCAGAGCAGGTTGCCGACGTTGAAGATCGGCAGGTACAGCGCGACGAGCATGCTGCCGACGACGACGCCGAGGAAGGCGATCATCAGGGGTTCGACCATGGCGCTGAGCTGCTCGGTGGTGGCCTCGACCTCGGAGTCGTAGAAGTCGGCGACCTTGTGCAGCATCTCGTCGATGGCGCCGGACTCCTCGCCGGAGGCGATCATCTGCTGGACCATGGTCGGGAAGATCGGGTGCTCGGCGAGCGGGCCGGCGAGGCTCTCGCCGCGGCGTACGGAGTCGCGGACGTCGGCCAGGGCGTGGGTGACGACGATGGAGCCCGTGGTGTCGGCGACGACGTCGAGGGACTGCAGGATCGGTACGCCGGAGCCGAGCAGGGTGCCGAGGTTGCGGGCGAAGCGGGCCAGCGCCAGCTTCTGCACCAGGCCGCCGAAGACCGGCATCCGCAGCTTGAGCGGGTCCCAGACGTTGCGGACGCGCTCGCTCCGGTTGTACCGGCGCCACCACGCCACGGCGGCGACGATGGCGACGACGACGGCCGGGACGACGTACTTCATCGCGTCCGCCACCGCGAGCAGGATCCGCGTCGGGAACGGGAGCTGGCCGCCCAGGCTGGTGAAGATGCCCTCGAAGGTCGGCACGACGAAGACCATCATCGCCGCGCACATCACGATCGCCATCACGAAGACGACGACCGGGTAGGTCATGGCCGACTTGATCTTGGCGCGCAGCTTGACCTCCTTCTCGAAGTTCTCGGCCACCTGGTTCAGCGCGCGGTCGAGGAAGCCGCCGGCCTCGCCGGCCCTCGCGAGGTTGACCATGATCGGCGGGAAGGCGGTGTGCCGGCCCATCGCGCCGGAGAGGCTGGAGCCGGCCTCGACGTCCTGCTTCACCGCCCGCAGCACCTTGCGCAGCTCGACGTTGTCGACCTGCTCGGAGAGGATCGTGAGCGCGCGCAGCATGGTCAGGCCGGCGTTGATCATGGTCGAGAACTGCCGGGAGAAGACCGCGAGGTCCTTGAGCCGGATCCGCTTGGGCCGGCCGAAGGAGATCTCGCGCTGCAGGCCGCTGTTGGCGAGCCGGACCTCGAGCGGGGCGTACCCCATCGACATCAGCTTCTCGGCGACGGCGCTCTCGTTGGGCGCCTCGACCCGGCCCTCGACCAGCTTCCCGCGCTGGTCGCGGACCTTGTAGGCGTACGTCGTGGAGCTGGTTGCCATCACGGCCTCCTGATGTCGAAGGGGTCAGGACCAACCGGGCGTCGGCCGCACCGCGGCCGACCGGGCGAGGGTCTCGAAGTCGTGGCGGTCCGAGCAGGCCTCCAGGCCCGCCTCGAAGGTGATCCGCCCGGCCTTCACGAGGGCCGCGAGGTGCGCGTTGAGGGTCTGCATGCCCTCCTTGGCGCCGGCCTGGAGCGAGCCCTGGATCTGGTTCAGCTTGTCGTCGCGGATCATCGCCCGGATGCCGGGGTTGCAGACCATCACCTCGACCGCCGCCGCCCGGCCCATGCCGTCGGCGGTCTTGACGAGGTTCTGGCACACGACGCCCTGGAGCGTGGCGGCCAGCTGGGTGCGGATCTGCTGCTGCTGACCGGCGGGGAAGACGTCGACCACCCGGGAGATCGTGTCCTGCGCGGACTGGGTGTGCAGGGTGGCGAAGACCAGGTGCCCGGTCTCGGCGGCGGTCAGGGCGACCTGGATGGTCTCCAGGTCGCGCAGCTCGCCGACCAGGATCACGTCGGGGTCCTGGCGCAGCACGTGCTTGAGAGCGGACTGGAAGCCGTGGGTGTCCTCGCCGACCTCGCGCTGGTTGACGACGCAGCGCTGGTGCTCGTGCAGGAACTCGATGGGGTCCTCGATGGTGACGATGTGCCCGCTCGTGGTCCGGTTGATCCGGTCGATCATCGCGGCCAGCGTGGTCGACTTGCCGGAGCCGGTCGCGCCGGTCACCAGCACCAGCCCGCGTCGCAGCTCGGTGAAGGAGGCGATCACGGGAGGCATCCCCAGCTCGTCGAGAGCCTTGATCTCCCAGGGGATCAGCCGCATCACCGCGCCGATCGCCTCACGCTGCTGGAAGATGTTGACCCGGAACCGCGCGCAGCCGGGGATCGCGTAGGCGAAGTCGAGCTCCAGCTCCTCCTCGAACTCCTTGCGCTGACGCTCCGTGAGTACGCCGTACAGCAGGTCCTGCAGGTCGGTCGCGCTCATCGGCGCGTAGCCGTGCAGCGCGACCATGTCGCCGCGCAGGCGGATCGTCGGCGGCGCGTGCTGGGTCAGGTGCAGGTCCGAGCCGCCCGCGCTCATCAGCGCGAGCAGCAGGTCGTCGAGGACGACCGGGGTGCCGGCCGATGCCTCCATCGGCGGAAGCGGGTCGAGCGTGGCGACGGCGCCCGGCACGGTCGCGGTGGTCAGCGGCCGCGTCGGCATGGTGCGGATCGGGGCCGGAGCGGGGGCCGCGGTCGGCGCCACGGTGCGCGGCAGGGTCGTGGGGAGGCCGAAACGGCTCCGGATCAGGTCGGACACGATTCCTCCGGCGGGCGATGGGGTTCTACCACCTGCGTCTTCGGTGCCGGAGGACGACCACTTGAGAGCGTCGTCAGATGACGACGACGCGCAGGACCTCCTCGATCGAGGTGCGCCCCTCGGCGACCTTGGCCCAGCCGTCCTGCTTGAGACCCACCATGCCGCCGTCGTACGCCGCCCGCGCGATCGCGTCGGTGGAGGCCCGGGCGACCGCGAGCGAGGCGATCTCCTCGCTCACCGTCATCACCTCGTGCAGCGCCATCCGGCCGCGGTAGCCAGTCCGGGCACAGCGTGCGCAGCCCACCGGCCGGAACAGCGTCGGGATCGTGCCGTCCTCGGCGAGCGGAAACCCGACGCGGGCCAGCTCGGCCGGCTCCGGCCGGTAGCCCTCCTTGCAGTGCGGGCACAGCGTGCGGCACAGCCGCTGGGCCACCACCGCGTCCATCGCCGAGCCGACCAGGAACGGCTCGATGCCCATCTCCACCAGGCGCGTGACGGCGGAGGGCGCGTCGTTCGTGTGGAGCGTCGAGAGCACCAGGTGGCCGGTGAGCGCGGCCTCGACCGCGATCTGCGCGGTCTCGTGGTCGCGGATCTCGCCGATCAGCACGATGTCGGGGTCCGAGCGCAGGATCGAGCGCAGCGCGCTCGCGAAGGTCAGCCCCGCCTTCTGGTTGACCTGGACCTGGTTGATGCCCGGGAGCCGATACTCCACCGGGTCCTCGACGGTGATCACGTTGACCTCGGGCCGGCTGAGCTGGTTCAGCGTGGCGTAGAGCGTCGTCGACTTGCCCGACCCGGTGGGGCCGGTGGCCAGGAGCATCCCGTAGGGCTTGGAGTACGACGCCTGGTAGCGCTCGAAGTTGCCGCGGCTGAAGCCGAGGTCCTCCAGCCCGAGCCGGGTGTTGCTGTTGTCCAGGATCCGCGCCACGATCTTCTCGCCCCACACCGTCGGCAGCGACGCGACCCGCAGGTCGATGCGGCGCCCGCGGTGGTTGATCGACATCCGGCCGTCCTGCGGCACCCGCCGCTCGGCGATGTTCATCTCGGCCATGATCTTCAGCCGCGAGATGACGCCGTTCTGGATGTTCTTGGGGGAGCGGTGGGCGTCGACGAGCACCCCGTCGATGCGGTAGCGGACCCGCAGCTCGCTCTCGGCCGGCTCGATGTGGATGTCGGAGGCGCGGTCGTTGATCGCCTGGTCGATGAGCAGGTTCACGAAGCGCACCACGGGCGCCTCGTCCGAGACCTCGGTCAGGTCGGCGAGCGAGCCCTCCTGGCTGACCTCGTCGGTGGCCAGGCCCGAGGTGAGGTCCTGCAGCTCGCCCTCGGCGCGGTAGACCTGGCCGATCTTCGTGACGATGTCGGAGCGGTTGGCGATCACGAAGCGGATCGGGCTGCGGGTGATCCGGCTCAGGTCGTCCTTGAGCTCGATGTTGCCCACCTGCCGCACCGACACGGCCACCAGCAGCTCGCCGTCCTCGCGCCGCAGCGGCAGCACCGCGCACCGGTGCGCGTAGTCCGGCGGCAGCAGCGCCGCCGCACTGCCCTCGACCGTGTAGTCGGTGAGGTCGACGTACCCCAGCCCCGCGGCCGCCGCGGTCGTGCGCAGCAGGTCGGCCCGGTCGACGCACCCCTGGTCGAGCAGCACCTCGACGACGGGGCGGTGCTCGTGCTCCGCCTGCTCCGTCGCCCGGCCCAGCTCGTCCTCGGTGATCAGGCCGTGGTCGAGCAGGATGCGGGTGGTCTCGCCGGCGAGTGCGGGTGCGGTCATGGTCACTCCTGTGGGATGAGAGCCAGGGCGGCTCGTGGGTCCTCGCGGTAGCGCAGGATGAGCTCCCCGGTCGCCTCGTCGATGCGCTCGTGGAGCGCCCGGCGGTACGCCGTGAGCTGCTGCTCGGCCAGCTCCAGGCGCGCCAACGCGTCGGCGAGCCCCTCGCGGTCGTCGGGGTCGACCCGGGCGACCCACATCTCGGCGAGCTCGGGCAGCTCCGGGAGCGGGTCGGCGGGTTTCACGGTCAGGAGCACCCGGCGGACCCGGCCGGTCGCCGTGTCGCCGAGGGCGCGGGCCAGGTCGTCCAGGGAGAGGGAGTGCCCGGACTGCGACTGCGCCTGCAGGACGTCGGTGCGCGCGTGCACGAGCCGGCGCCAGTAGGACACCTTCTCCTCCTCGGCCTCCAGCTGGAGCCGGTAGGCGCGCAGCTGGGCGAGATCGAGCTCGACCAGGTCCGCGCTCGGGACCGTCGGCGTCAGGCTCGCGCGCCGGACCGGTCCCGCCTTCTTCGTCGTCCGTTCGGCCATCACGACACCCTGGCACCAGGTCGGGCCGGCTCGCCGCCGGCGCGCTTGAGCATCACGGAGAAGTCGTGCGGCCGGCTGCTGCTGGCGGTCGCGACCTCCAGGCTCACCACGCCCTGACGCACCAGGTCGACCAGGTGCTGGTCGAAGGTCTGCATGTCGGAGAAGCCGCCGTCCGCGACGATCTCCGGGATCAGCTCGGTGCGGTCCGGCGTGGCGATGGCCTCGGCGAGACGCGGCGTGTTGACCGCGATCTCCATGACCGCGATGCGTCCGGTGCCGTCGCTGCGGGTGACCAGGCGCTGGCAGACGATGCCGCGCAGGGAGGAGGCGAGGGCGTGCCTGATCTGCTGGTGGTCGGCGGCCGGGAAGAACTCGATGATGCGCCCGACCGTCTCCTGGGCGTCCTTGGTGTGCAGCGTGGACAGCACCAGGTGCCCGGTCTCGGCCGCGGAGAGCGCGCTGCGCACGGTCTCGGCGTCGCGCATCTCGCCGATCAGGATGACGTCGGGGTCCTGGCGCATCGCGGCCCGCAGGGCGGTCGACCAGTCGCCGGTGTCGGTGCCCACCTCGCGCTGGGTCACGCTGGCCATCTTGTCCTCGTGGATCGTCTCGATCGGGTCCTCGAGGGTCAGCACGTGCACCGGCTTGCTCTCGTTGACGGCGTCGACCATCCCGGCCAGCGTCGTCGACTTGCCCGAGCCCGTCGGGCCGGTGACCAGGACCAGCCCCCGCGGCTCCAGCGCCAGGCGGCGTACGACGTCGGGCATGCCGAGCTCGTGCAACGGGGTGGGCGACTCGCCGATCAGCCGCAGCACCGCGCCGACCTCGCCGCGGGCCTGGAAGACGTTGACCCGGAAGCGGCCCACGCCCTCGACCACCAGGGCGTAGTCCGCCTCGTGGTGCACGGCGAAGTGGGCCGCCATCTCGGCGGTCATGGTCTCGCGGATCAGGACGTCGACGGCGGCGGGGGACATCGCCTCGACCTCGAGCGGCACCAGCGACCCGCCGATGCGGACCCGAGGCGGCCGCGACGGCTTGATGTGCAGGTCGGAGCCGCCGTTCAGCACGACGGCACGTAGGTACGGAGTGATCTGTGGACTCACCCGGATGCTCCTCGGACATGGGGGGATGGACAGCGTCTTCTGCATCGGGTCCGCGCCGCGCCGACTTGAGACCGCGCCCTCCGCCCGGGTCCTGGAGCCGGGCTCAAGCGGGGCGCCCGCGGCACCGAACACCGGAGTAGCACCTCGACGAGGCCGCCACTCCCGCCACCTGAGGACACGCCATGCCACCCACCCTGATCGGGCTCGACGTCGGTACCTCCGGCGTACGCGCCGCCGAGCTGGTCCCGAAGCGCCGTACGTTCGCCGTGAAGCGGTTCGCCGAGGTCCCGCTGCCCCGCGGGGTGGTCCGGGCCGGTGCCGTCGTCGACCCCGACGCGCTGGCGGAGTCCCTGCGCGAGCTGTGGTCGGAGGGACGCTTCGGCAGCAGGCGGGTCGTGCTGGGCATCGCCAACGCCGGCGTGCTGGTGCGCCAGGTGGACCTGGAGTGGATGCCGCCCGAGGACTTCCGCAGGGCGCTGCGCTACCAGGTCCAGGACGTGCTGCCGTTCCCGGTGGAGGACGCGAACCTCGACTACTACCTGCTGGGCGAGCCCGAGGTCCCCGACGCCCAGGGGGTGCTGCACCGCAAGGCGCGGGTGCTGCTCGTGGCGGCCGCCCGCGACGTCGTGGACTCGCTGGTGACGGCGGTGCGGGCGGCCCGCCTGCAGGTGGACGCCGTCGACCTGATGCCCTTCGCCCTCGTCCGGGCGCGGACGCCGGACGGCCTCACGCCCGCCGGGCCCGTCGAGGCCATCGTCGACATCGGAGCCGATCTCACCTCGGTCGTCGTGCATGCCGGGGGAGTACCGCGCTTCGTCCGGATGATCGCCGGCCTGGGCGGCGACACCATCACCCACGCGGTCCAGCAGCGCTACGACTGGAGCTGGGACGACGCCGAGAGCACCAAGGTCGCGCTCGGCCTCGAGGGGCGGCCCGCGGTCCCCGCCGACCCCTTCGCGGCCGTCGAGGGTCCACACCCGGCGCAGGCGACCATCGCCGCCGCCGCGGAGCAGCTGGTCGCCGAGATCGAGGCGACGCTGGACTACTACCGCACCTCGACCGCGGACCTGGACGGCGCGATGGAGACGGTGTCGATCGACCGGCTGCTGCTCAGCGGCTCCGGGTCCCGCCTGGGCGGGCTGGACGGCCTGCTCGGCGACCGGCTCGGCCTCGCGGTCTCGTCGCTGGACGTGCGCGAGCACCTGCGGGTCGGACGCGCCGAGCTCGACGCGCAGCAGGTGTCGGCGCTCGCCGTGCCCACCGGCCTGTGCGTGGGGTCCGCCCGATGATGGGCCGCCGGTCGTCCCAGCACCCGGCTCCGGGGCTGCCCGGGGTCAACCTCCTCTCCCCGGCCGCGTTCGAGCTGCTGGAGGTACGCCGCCTGCGCCGGACGTTCGTCGTCGCAGGCATCGGCGTCCTGGCCCTGGTCGTCGCCGTCGCCGTGGTGCAGCAGCTGCGGATCCGCACCGCCGAGCGCGACGTCGAGGCGGCCTCGCAGCAGACGCGACAGCTGAGCTCCTCGGTCGCGGACCTGAAGCCCGTGCAGACCTACGTCGCCGGCGTGCGCGCGCAGGTGGGCACCGCGCAGGAGACGATGATGAGCGAGATCTTCTTCTCCGAGGTGCTGTCCGGTGTCGAGCGGGCGCTGCCGCCCGGTGCCGAGCTGGACACGCTCACGGTCGCCCTGAGCGAGCCGGTCGCGGCGGACGGTGCGAAGGACCCCGCCGCGGCGACCGAGAAGGTCCTGGTGACGGCCTCGGCCTGTCCCGGACCCGACCCGTTCAACACCCTCGTGGTGGCGGGCTGCGTGGCCATCGCCGGCACGGCGGAGAGCCGCGCGGGCGTCGGCGAGTTCGTCGTCGCCCTGTCGAAGGACGGCCTGTTCGTGGAGCCGTTCATCACCACCACGACGGTCGCGGACTCCACCCAGGTCGCGTTCAGCGGCTCGGTCGGCCTGTCCGAGAAGGTCTTCAGCGGCCGGTACGCCGGCCTCGCGGCCGAGCTCTTCCCCGAGGAGGACCAGTGAACACCCGGAGTCCGGCGGCCACGAAGCTGATCGGTGCCGTCGCCCTGCTGCTCCTCGTTGCCGTGGGCTGGCTGCTGGTCATCGGTCCGCGGACCGACCAGCTGAGCGAGACCCGCGCCGAGGTCGCGGAGGTCCAGGACCAGAACGACACCCTCGCCGTCGAGCTGGCCCGGCTGCGCCGGCAGGCCGACGACCTCGGTGCCACCCGCAAGGCCGCCCGCCTGCTGGCCCGGCAGATCCCGCCGACCGCCGACCAGCCCGGGCTGTTCACCGCCGTGACCGCGGCGGCGGTCGAGGCCGGCATCGGCTCCGACGGCGTGACCGCCCTGTCGCCGACCGCTCCGACCCTGGGCGGCCCCGACCCGAAGACGGGCGCGGTGAGCGCGAGTCCCGCCGCGGCGACGAACCAGCTGGGCCGCCAGGAGGTCACCGTCAGCGTGTCCGGCGACTTCGACCAGACCGTCCGGTTCCTGAAGAACCTCGAGCACATGGACCGGGCCTACCTGGTCACCTCGGTGAGCCTCACCGGGCAGGAGGGGACCTACACGACCACGGTGCTCGGGAGCATGTTCGTCATCCAGCCGGTGCCCGAGCCCTGAGCGGCGCACCTCGAACGACGAACCAGGCCGTCCGGGCTTCAGTGCCGGGTCGGGCCGACCGAAGTAACAGCGAGACCGGCTGACCGGAGGATCCGATGGACAACGACCTGCTTCTGCGCGGACTGCTCGCGGGCGCCGCCGTCGTACTGCTGTTCGTGCTCGCGGTGCTGCGGCGCCGTCGTAGGGCGGCGGACGAGGTGGCGGGCGAGGTGGCGCCCGAGGCGGCGCCCGAGGTGGAGGCCCCCGCCTCCGCCCCGGAGCCGACCGCTGCGCCGCAGCCGACGGCGAGCGAGCCCGTCGCGGTGGTCGCGCCGGCCGAGCCGGCGCCGCTGGAGGGCGCGGTCGTCGACCGGGACGGCCCCGACCCCGTCGAGGTCCGGTCGCTGCGCGCCCAGGTGCGCACGCTCGAGCAGGCCCTGGAGCGGATGAACGACGTGCCGGCCGAGATGCCCGCCCCGCGGCGACCCACCCACGCCGCTGCCGGTCCGGACGTCGCCGCGCCGGGCGGCCAGCGCTACCGGCGCCAGGTGGCCGCGACCCTGCGGGGTCTCGCCGGGCGGACCGGTGCCGACGAGGCCCCCGAACGCACCATGTCGCGGGTCGTCGCGGCGATCGAGCGGCTGGACTCCGCCGGCTCCGTCGACCGTCCGGTGCTGCCCGCGGTCCCGGCCGGCACGGTGCTGGAGGGTCCGGCTCGCCCGGCCGAGCTGGCCGCCGCGGCCCCGGTCGCCGCGCCCCCCGCTGTTGCCCCGGTCGCCGCTCCGGTCGCCGCCCCGGTCGCCGCACCCGCGCCGGCCGTCGAGCCCGACCCGAAGTCCGACCGTGAGCCCGAGCCCGAGCCGGTCCCCGTCTCCGCCGGTCCCCGCCCGCCGACGGCCGACCTCCCGGTCGTCGAGCCGATCCGCCCCGTCGCCCCGATCGGCGTCGGCCCTCGCCGTACCAGCCGCTGGTCCCGCCGCGACCACGTCTCCGGGAGCCGTTCATGACGACCGCCGTCACCGCCACCACGACGATCCCCGGTGCCGGCGAGTCCGCGCCGGTGCGCGAGCGCCTCGACGACCTGGCCCGCCGGTACGCCGGGCGCGGCGAGGTGTGGTCCGCGCTGCTGACCACCTGGGCGGTGGAGATGCACCGCCTGGAGGAGGTCGCGTGGGAGAGCGGGCTCCAGCTCGCGGCCGACCCGCACGCGGAGATGGCCGCGATCGGTGAGGCCGTCGCACGGGCCGTCGAGGCGATCGCCGACCAGGTCGAGCTCGACCTGGCGCCCGACGGGGTCGTGCACCTGGCCCGGGAGGCGATGATCGGTGCCCTCGACGACTCCCTGCACGAGGTCGTCCTCGACGGGTTCTTCCGGCTGGACCACCTGATCGAGGCGGAGCCCTCGCAGGGCCGCCGCAACGGGCACGCGGCCGAGCGGCTCGAGGAGCGCACCGCCGAGCAGCTGGTCGTCGAGCTGCTCGGCGCTGCCGGCGACTGCATGGCGGTCGCGCGGGAGCTGGTCGTGGAGGAGGAGCACGACGCCGCGGTCCGGATGGCCCGCCAGGCGGACGTGGCCACCTTCGAGGCCTTCCTGGTGGCGGCCGCGTCGTTGGCCGGCGACGACGAGCTCGGTTCGGTCCAGCTGCGCTGGGACCTCGCGCGCGACCTGGTCCCGGGCGGCGCCGACGCCGTGGACGGTGTCGCGGGCGTCGCGGCCGCGGTCGCCGACCAGCGCCGCGAGCTGCTCGCGCTGCTCGGGTCGGCGGAGCAGAGCGTGCTGGCCCAGACCTTCGAGACCCCGCCCGGCGAGTGAGCCCCGTGCTCACCGTCCCCCTGCTGAGCCTGCTCGCCGTCCTCGGACTGCTGATCGGGTCCTTCCTCAACGTCGTCGTCCACCGGGTGCCCGCGGGCCTCTCGGTGGTCTCGCCCGGTTCGGCCTGTCCCGCGTGCGGCGACCCGGTGCGCCCGCTCGACAACGTGCCCGTGCTCTCCTGGCTGGCGCTGCGCGGGCGGTGCCGCTCGTGCGCCGTACCGATCTCGGCGCGCTACCCGCTCGTCGAGCTGGCGACCGCGGTGCTGTTCGTCGTCACCGGCTGGTCCTTCGGGCTCACGACGTACACCGCCGGCGCGCTAGTCGTCGTCGCGAGCGGGGTCGCGCTGGTCCTCATCGACCTCGACCACCGGCGGCTGCCGTTCTCGATCACCGCCGCGGCGGCGGTGGGGGTGCTGCTCACGCTGGGGCTCGACGTCATGCTGCGCGGACCGGACCTCGTGGTCCCGGCACTGGCGTCCGCCGTCGTCTGGCTCGCGGTGTACGGCGGCATCTGGCTGGTCACCGCCGGCCGCGGGATGGGTCTCGGGGACGTCGCGCTCGCCCCCGTCCTCGGTCTCGCGCTGGGCTGGCTGGGGTGGGGGCCGAGCCTCGTGGGGCTGGGCGCCGGCTTCGCGGTGGGCGGGATCGTGGGGATCGCGCTGATCGCCGTCGGGCGGGTCGGGCGGCGGGCGCAGGTCCCGCACGGCCCGTTCCTGCTCAGCGGTGCGGCGCTCGGTATGTTCGCCGGTGAGCCGCTCTGGCACGCCTACCTGTCGCTGGCGGGGCTGTGATGTGGCCGATCGCCCCCGACCGGGTGGTCTGAATCGCTACCGTGTCGGGACGCACCGCGCGATGGCCGCGCGAGGGTAGGGGAGCTCGGGGGTCTGGGAGGGGGACCGGATGTCGCCAGGCGACACGATGATCGCGACGCCCGACTGCTTCCTGCTGGTGGACCCGGCCCGGGACATCGTCTACGCCAGCGCGGCCGCCGAGTCGGTGCTCGGCTGGACGCCCAGCGACCTGGTGTCCCGGTCGATCTTCGAGCTGCTCCCCGACTTCGTGGACGGACCGGGGGGTTCGCCGGTGACCCGGGTCCTCGCGGGGGAGGACGTGCCCAGCTACGTCACCCGTCGCCGCCGGCGGGACGGATCCGTCGTCAACGCTGCCGTGTCACTGCGGGCCATGCGCAGCACCCGTCGGGAGGTCGTGGGCCTGACCGTGATCGTCCGGGCGGACAGCGGCGAGGCCCCCGCTCCCGCGCCGCCGCCCGAGAAGACACCGCAGGTGCGGGGCATCGACGGTGCGGTCTACAAGGCGATCGTCGAGGCGGCCGGCGAGGGCATCGCGGTCACCGGGACGAGCGGCACCGCCGTGATGTCCAACGCGCGCCTGGCCGAGCTGCTCGGTCGCGCGCCGGCGGAGCTCGACCGCACCGATCTGCACGCCCTGCTCGGCCTCGGTCCCGTGCCGAGCGACTTCGAGCCCGGCCCCCAGCACCAGCAGACGAGCTACCGGCATCCGGCGGGCTCGATCCGGCTCCTGCACACGACCCGCACCTCGCTCCACGCCAGCGGCGAGCCGCGCTGGCTGCTGCGGGTCGCGGACGTGACCGATGCCCGGCGCACCGAGGACGAGCTGCGCCGCCTGGCGCTCCACGACCCGCTCACCGGCCTGCCGAACCGGCAGCTCGTCCACGACCGGCTCCGGATGGCGGCCGCGCGCCAGCGGCGGGCCGCGAGCGGCTGGGTGGGGGTGCTCTTCCTCGACCTCGACGGGTTCAAGACGATCAACGACACCCAGGGCCACGCCGTGGGCGACTCGGTGCTGGTGGAGGTCGCGCGGCGGCTGCGCCGGGCGGTGCGGTCCACCGACACCGTGGGCCGCTTCGGCGGCGACGAGTTCACGATCGTGTGCGAGCAGGCCGACGAGGTCGCCCTGCTGCGGGTGGCGGCCCGCATCCACGAAGGACTGGAGGAGCCGATCCACCTGTCCAGCGGCGGGCTCGTCGTGCGGGCGAGCATCGGGGTGGCGCTCTCCCCGCCGCACGACGTCGCCGACCTGCTGCGCCAGGCGGACGCGGCGATGTACGCCGCCAAGCAGACGGGCTCCGGGATGACGTCGATGGCCGGGACGAACGACGCACCGGGGGCGCGGGTGCTGCGCGGCTGAGGCCGCTCAGCCGGTACGTCGCCGGCGGCTCTGCCAGCCGCCGTAGCTGCCCGTGAAGACGCCGGACTCCGCCGCCTCCTCGGGCGAGATCGCCGGGCTCCACAGCCAGCCCTGACCGGTCGCGCATCCGATCACGGCGAGCTGGCGGGCGTGCGCGATCGTCTCGACGCCCTCGGCCACCACGGTCAGGCCGACGGTCCGGGCCAGCTTCACGATCGTCCGGGCGATGGCGAGGTCCTGGTGGTCGTCGGCGATGCCGGCCACGAAGCTGCGGTCGATCTTGAGGATGGAGATGGGCAGGTTGCGCAGGTGGGCCAGCGAGCTGTGCCCCGTGCCGAAGTCGTCGAGCGCGACCTGGAACCCCCGCTCGCGCAGGCCGGCGAGGGTCGCCCGGGCCGCCTCCGGCGCGGTCATCACGCTTCCTTCGGTCACCTCCAGGACGACGCCGCTCGGGTCGATCCCGCTCGAGCTCGTGCACGTGGTCAGGTAGGACTCCAGGCCCGGCGACGTGAGGCTGCGCGCCGACAGGTTGACCGCGACGTACGCCGAGCGGGGCAGGGCGCCCAGCTGGCGCAGCCGGTGGGCGTCCATCAGCGCCGTACGGATCGCCCACCGGTCGAGGTCCGGCGCGAGCCCGGTGCGCTCGGCCACGGCCACGAAGCGGCTCGGCGGGATGCTGCCGTGCGTCGGGTGGTCCCACCGGGCCAACGCCTCGACGCCGACCACCAGGCCCGTGCCGAGGTCCACGATCGGCTGGTAGTGCAGGTGCAGGGCCTCCTCGGTGAGGGCGTGGTAGAGATCGGAGCCGATCTCGAACGCCTCCTGCGCCTGGCTGGTCAGCTCCGCGTCGGAGAACCGCACGCTGCCGGGGCCGGCGGCCTTCGCCGCGCGCATCGCGGCGCCGGCGTCGCGGAGCAGGTGCGGGGCCGAGGGGGCGGGGGAGACGGCGACGCCGATGGAGGCGGTGACGTGCAGGACGTGGTCGTCGATCCGGAACGGCTCGTTCAGCGCGGACGCGACGGCGGCGGCCAGGGTGGTCGCACGGGCCTCGTCGGCGGGCTCGCACACGAACACGAAGGAGTCGCCGTTGAAGCGGGCCACCGTGTCGGTCGACGGCACGCAGCCGCGCAGCCGCTCGGCGACGGCCACCAGCAGCTGGTCGCCGACGGCGTGCCCGCAGGCCTCGTTGAAGACGGTGAAGTCGTCGAGGTCGACGAAGAGGGCCGCGGTGTCGGACGGGTTGCGCGCCAGGGCCCGTTGGAGGCGGTCCAGCAGCAGCGCCTGGTTCGGCAGCCCGGTCAGGGTGTCGTGCAGCACGGCCCGCTGCATCTGCAGCTCGAGACGCCGGGCGTCGGTGACGTCGTCGACGAGGATGAGGAAGGCCGGCCCGCCGACGCCGGCCACCTGCTCCATGGTGGTCACGGCCACGCGGAGCACGCGCTCCGTGGCGTCGGGGAGCCGGTACGTCGTCTCGCGGCGTGCGCGCGGCACGTCCGCGCCGCCGTCCCGGCCGGCGGAGCGCAGCGGCACGGGCACGTCGCCGAGCAGGACACCGAGCAGGGTCTCGTCCAGGCCCGCCGCGTCGATCCCGAGGATGTCGGTGAGCCGGTCGTTCGCGTAGCAGGTCGTGCCGTCGGCGAGCACCACCCACATGCCCTCGGTGGACCGGTCCGCGATCGCCCGGTGCAGCTCCTCGGACGCGCGGACGGCGCGCTCGGCCGCCACCCGGTCGGTCACGTCGCGCAGGTTGAAGACGAGGCCGCCGACGGCGCTGTCGAACATGTTGCTGACGACGCCCTCGAACCAGCGCCACGCGCCGCCGCGGTCCCGCAGCCGAAGGCGGGTGCCGGCGCCGCCTCCGGACGCGACCTTGCGCAGGCAGCTCTCGAGGCCGACCTGGTCGTCGGGGTGGACGAAGGTCGCCGCCTCGGCGCCGAGCACCTCGGTGACGCTGTAGCCGAGCATGCCGGTGAGGCTGGGGGAGACGTAGACGATCTGGCCCGGCTTGTCGAGGACCACCGCGAGGTCGTTGCTGCGCTGCGAGACGGACTCGAAGAACTGCTCCTGGCGACGCTGGCGCTGACGGCGACCGCGCATCGAGCTGCGGCGCTGGGTGGGCAGGTGATCACGGCCCGGGCCGCCAGCGGTCTGGGACTGTCGTGTCGTCGCGAATGGTCCTGTCGTCACACCGGTCACCTCCGAGCAGACTGTTGGGACCATAGGGGCTGGAGGGGCGCGACGTACCCCAAATAGGGGGTTGTCCAGTCCACCGGCTGAGCACGCCGAGGCGGTCCCGGTGGACGGGAACGGCCTCCGCGGCGGGGGTGGGGTGTGCCACACAGGAGCATGCGCACCGTCACCCCCGCCGAGACCAGCCCCGTGGTTCGGGGCCACGCCGGAGCCCGCTACGTGATGACCGACTACCTGGGCAGCCACACGGCCGTGGCTCCCGGGGAGCAGGCCTACCTCGTCCAGCAGGAGGCGGCGGAGCTGCGCGCGCACTTCCACGAGGTCGACCAGTTCCAGGTCGTCGTCGGCGGCGCGGGCTCGATCGGCCGGGACGCCGCCGGCCGGGGCGTCGTGCACTACACCGACGCCTTCACGTCGTACGGGCCGATCCGCACCGACCCGGCGGTCGGCATCTCGTACCTGACGCTGCGCCGCGACCCGACCACGGGTCTCAACTACATGCCCGAGGAGCGGGAGAAGCGGCGCCGGATGGCGGGCCGCGGCGAGCACTTCACCGTGGCGCTCGACCAGCGCCTCCAGCCCGGCGCCGGGCTCGTCGAGCTGGCCCGCTCCGGCCGCGGCGCCCGGGCGTACGGCGCCCGGCTCGGCGCCGGCGAGGAGCTCCGGCTCGACGCGCTGCCGGCGCAGGCCGGGTACGTCGTGATCCTGGCCGGCGCGCTCGTGCGGGGCGACCACACACTCCCAGCGGGGAGCCTGGTCTCCTTCGAGGACGCGGGCGACCTCGCGGACCTGGCCGCCCGGGCGGTGGAGGCGTCGGTGGACGTTGCGGTGGAGGTGGCGGTCGTGCTGTTCCCGCCGGCGGCCTGATCCCGGCCGGGGCGGGTTTCGTTGAGCGGGAATCTCCGGTCCGGCGGCCGGACGCGCGATTAGCGTCCGGGAGTCCCGACCGTCCGACCCGTCCCTGGGAGCCACCACCATGCCGACCCCCGTCATCGTCGACGCCGCTCGCACGCCCTACGGCCGTCGCGGCAAGGCCCTGGCCGGCCTCCACGCCGTGGAGCTGCTCGCCCGCACCCAGCACGGCCTGCTCGACCGGAACGGCGTGGACCCCGCGCTCGTCGACCAGGTCGTCGGCGGCTGCGTGACCCAGGCCGGGGAGCAGTCCGGCAACGTGTCGCGGATGGCCTGGCTGCATGCCGGACTGCCCGAGGAGACCGGCGCGACCACGATCGACGCGCAGTGCGGCTCCGCGCAGCTGGCCGTGCACCTGCTGGCCGCCCAGGTGGCCGCCGGCGAGATCGACGCCGGCCTCGCCTGCGGCGTCGAGGTGATGTCCCGGGTGCCGCTGCTGGCCAACCTGGCCGGCGAGGAGCGCCCGTACGGCGTCCCGCGCCCGCCCGGATGGAGCGTCGACCTGCCGGCCCAGTACGAGGCCGCCGACCGGATCGCCGCACGGCGCGGCTTCACCCGCGAACAGGTCGACGCGTTCGGCCTCCAGTCCCAGCAGCGGGCGGCCCGGGCCTGGAGCGAGGGCCGGCTGGACCGGCAGATCCTGCCCGTGACCCTGCCCGACGGCAGCACCTTCAGCCGCGACGAGGGCCTGCGCGAGACCAGCACCGAGGCCCTGGCCGGGCTCGCCCCGATCCGCGAGGGCGGCATCCACACCGCCGGCACCGCTTCGCAGATCTCCGACGGCGCCACCGCCGCGCTGGTGATGGACGCCGACCGGGCGCGGGCGCTCGGCCTGCGCCCGCGGGCGCGGATCCGGGCGCAGGTGCTGATCGGTGCGGAGCCGACGTACCTCCTCGACGGGCCGGTGCGCGCCGGCGAGCGGCTGCTGGAGCGGACCGGGATGAGCATCGGCGACATCGACGTGGTCGAGGTCAACGAGGCGTTCGCCGCCGTACCGATGTCCTTCGCGCAGGTGCACGGCGTCGACCCGGAGCGGCTCAACGTCAACGGCGGCGCCATCGCCCTCGGCCACCCGGTCGGCTCGACCGGCATCCGGCTGATCGCCACCGCGATCGACGAGCTGGAGCGCACCGACGGCACCCTCGCCCTCGTCGCCATCTGCACCGGCGGGGCGATGGCGACCGGCGCCATCATCGAGAGGCTCTGAGATGACGTCCACCCCCACCGCGCCGACCCGGTACGCCGTCGACCTGGACGCCGGGCACCGCGCCGCCGTCCTCGACCTGGTGGACGCGACGCACCGGCTCAACCTCGCCGTCGCCACCACCGACCTGGACGAGGCGACCCTGCTCCGGGCCCGGACGGTGCTCGACGACCTCGCGACCGAGCTCGGCGAGCGCCGCCGGGACCGGGTGGTGCGCGTGGGCTTCGAGGCGCCCGGGATCGCGCGGGCGGCCGGCCTGCCGTACCGGATCTGCGCGATGAACCCCTGGGGCGTGCCGCTGGAGGTCGAGTTCGGCACCGACGAGGCGCACGCGACGCTGGTGGCGAACGCGCTGCACGAGGGGCCGATGGACTCCGTGCACGGCGGCGTCGGGGCGTGGCTGATGGACACCATGCTCGGCCTGATCATGCAGGCGCAGGACCAGCCGGCGGTCACCGCGCGGCTGGAGATCGACTACCGGGCGCGCACCCCGCTCGACGAGCCGTTGACGCTGCACGCGCGGGTCGCCCGCCGGGAGGGCCGCAAGACCTGGATCGAGGGCTGGATCGAGCACGACGGCCGGCGCACCCTGGAGGCCACCGGACTCTTCGTCGCGGTCGACCGGACCCGGCGCGCATGAGCTACGAGCTGACCGGGCTGGACGGGAAGGTCGCCGTCGTCACCGGCGCCGGCCGGATGCGCTCGATCGGGCGGGCGGTCGCCGTCGAGCTCGCCCGGGCGGGCTGCGACGTGGTCGTCACCGGGACCGGGCGCTCGCCCGAGCGCTATCCGGCGGACGAGCAGGCGGCCGGCTGGCGCGACGTCGAGTCCGTCGCCGAGGAGGTCCGGGCCCTCGGCCGCCGGGCGCTCCCGCTGGTCGCCGACGTCTCCTCCGAGGAGGGGGTGGCGGCGCTGTACGAGCGCGTGCTCGCGGAGCTCGGGCGCGTCGACGTACTCGTCAACAACGCGGCCGCGGCCCGCGGCGAGGACCGGGTCCCGGTCACGGAGCTCGATCCCGGCGCCTGGGACACCGTGGTCGCCGTGAACCTGCGCGGCACCTTCCTGATGAGCCGGGCCTTCGCCCGCCACTGCCGGGCCGCCGAGCAGTCGGGCGCGATCGTCAACGTGTCCTCGATCGGGGGCAAGCTCGCCGGGCCGGGGACCGCGGCGTACTCCGCGTCGAAGGCGGGCGTCCAGGCGCTCACCTCGTCGATGGCCAAGGAGCTCGGCCCCGCCGGGATCCGGGTCAACGCGATCTGCCCCGGCGTGGTCGAGACCTCGCGGCTCGACGACCGGGACGCCGACGCCTGGGACGCCTACGTCCGCACCACCGTGCCGCTGCAGCGTGCCGGGACCCCGCGCGAGGTCGCCCAGACCGTGGTCTTCCTGACGAGCGACCAGGCGGCCTGGGTCACCGGCCAGGCCTGGAACGTCGACGGCGGACAGCTGACCATCCGATGAGCCGAGGAGTGCACGCATGACCACCCGAGACGAGGCCGTGGCGCGACTGACCGCGCCCGGCCGGCCGTTCGAGATCCGGGTCGAGGACGTCCGCGGACAGCAGCTGCAGGTCTTCGCCCACCGCCAGCGCAGCCTCGGCCGGCTGCTCGCCGACTCCGCGCGGCACGGGGACGGTGAGTACCTGGTCACCGAGCGTTCCCGGCTCACCTTCGCCGAGCACCTGGACGCCGTGGCCGCTCTCGCCGCCGCCCTGCGCACCGAGTACGGCGTCGGTCGCGGGGACCGGGTCGCGATCTGCGCGGCGAACTGCCCGGAGTGGATCGTCACGTTCTGGGCCGCCCAGGCACTCGGCGCGGTCGTCGTGGGGATGAACTCCATGTGGGCCGGCCCCGAGATGGCCTACGCCCTCGGGCGGACCGAGCCGACCATCCTGGTGGCCGACGCGCCCCGCCGGGCGCTCCTCGACGACCCCGGGATCCCGGTGCTCTCCGTCGAGGAGGACCTTCCCGCGCTCCTCGAGCGGTACGCCGGCGCAGCGCTGCCCGCGGACCTCGACACGGTCGTCGACGAGGACGACCCGGCGGTCGTGCTGTTCACCAGCGGCACCAGCGGCCGGCCGAAGGGGGCCACCCACTCGCACCGCAACGTGATCGCCGCGGTCTGGTTCCACCTGCTCAACGACGCGGTCGCCACGGAGCTCGGGATGGCGCCGCCGCCGCGCCGGGGGCTGCTGGCCACCCCGCTGTTCCACATCGCCGCGCTGCACAACATCGCGGTGATCCGGCTGGTCGTCGGCGACACCGCGGTGCTCCACCTCGGCAAGTTCGACATCGACCGGGTGCTGCGCCTGGTCGAGGCGGAGCGGGTCACGAACTGGGGGGCGGTACCCACCATGGCGAGCCGCCTGGTCGAGCACGCGGAGCAGCAGGGACTGGACGGCTACGACCTCTCGTCGCTGCGCACCTTCACGGTGAACAGCGCGCCGTCGGCGCCCACGCTCAAGCAGAGGATCCGCGAGGTGCTGCCGGGCGCCGCCCGCGCCCTGGGGACGACGTACGGCCTCACGGAGTCCTCCAGCGCGGCGACCCTCGCCGGTCCCGCCGACCTCGCGGCGAACCCGCACACCGTGGGCCGGCCGGTGCCGACCATGGAGGTCGAGGTGCGCGACGCGGAGAACAGCCGGGTGCCGGACGGCGTCGAGGGCGAGATCTGCCTGCGGGGGCCGCTGGTGATGACCGGCTACTGGCGCGACCCGGAGGCGACGGCCGCGGTGACCACGCCGGACGGCTTCTTCCGCACCGGCGACCTGGGCACCATGGAGGGCGGCCAGCTGCGGATCTCCAGCCGCCGTTCCGACCTGATCCTGCGCGGGGCGGAGAACGTCTACCCGGCCGAGGTGGAGAACGCCCTGGACACCCACCCCGACGTCCGGGAGAGCATCGTGCTCGGCGTCGCGCACCCCGACCTGGGTGAGGAGGTCGCCGCCGTCGTGGTGCTGCGGCCGGACGCGACGACGACCGCGGAGGAGCTGCGCGAGCACGTGCAGGCGCGGATCGCGCGCTACAAGGTGCCCACCCGCTGGACGCTGACCTCGGAGGCGCTGCCCCGCAACGCCACCGGCAAGGTCATGCGCCGCGCCGTCCGGGTGTCGTGACGCGATGACCGGGCATCGCGAGGAGTGGGAGCCGTTGCTGGCCGACCTGGAGCGTCGGCGGGCCGCGGCCCGGGCGATGGGTGGCCCGGAGAAGCTGGCGAAGGTGCGGGACGCGGGTCGCCTCGACGCCCGCGCCCGGGTGGCGGCACTGCTCGACCCGGGCACCTTCGCCGAGCTCGGGACGCTGGCCGGTGACGGGTCGACGCCGGCGGACGCCTTCGTGGCGGGCTCGGGGCTCGTCGACGGCCGACCCGTGTTGGTCGGCGTCGAGGACTTCACCGTCGCCGGTGGCTCGATCGGTACGGCGGGCGCCACCAAGCGGGCCCGGCTGGCCGCGCTGGCCCGCCAGGAGCGGGTGCCGCTGGTGCTGGTCCTGGAGGGGGCCGGCCACCGCGCGACCAACGCGCTCGCCGTCCACCGCCCGGCCCCCAACGACCTGCAGGCCCTGGTCGAGCTGGCCGGGCTGGTCCCGACCGCCGTCGTGGTGACCGGCCCGTCGGCCGGGCACGGAGCCCTCGCGGCGCCGCTCGCCGACCACGTCGTCCTCGTGGACGGCGACGGGTCGCTCTTCACCGCCGGGCCGCCGCTGGTCAAGGCGTCGACCGGTGAGGTCGTCACCAAGGAGGAGCTCGGCGGCAGCGCCGTGCACGCCGAGGTCAGCGGGCTGGTCCACGAGGTCGCGCCCGACGTGCACCACGCGCTCCGGGCGGTCCGCCGCTGGCTGTCCTACCTGCCGCCGAACGCCTGGTCGAACCCGCCGTCCGCGCCCGGCCCGGACACCGGTGAGCGGCTGCTGGAGCGGGTGCTCGAGGTGGTGCCGCCGAATCCCCGCCGGCCCTACGACATGCACCTGCTGCTCGAGGAGCTCGTCGACCGCGGCTCGCTGCTGGAGGTCCAGGCCCGGCACGGGCGTTCGCTGATCACCGCCCTCGCGCGCCTCGGCGGGCGGCCGGTCGCCGTACTCGCGAACCAGCCGGAGGTGCTGGCCGGGGCCGTCGACGTCGCCGCGGCGGAGAAGGGTGCGCGGTTCGTGGAGCGGGCCGCGGCCTTCCACCTGCCGATCGTGCAGCTCGCCGACAACCCCGGGGTGCTCGCCGGCAGCGCGTCCGAGCGGGCCGGCATCCTGCGCTCCGCCGCCCGGCTGTTCGCCGCCCAGCACCGGGCGCGGGTGCCGAAGCTGCACGTGACGGTGCGCAAGGCCTTCGGCTTCGGCAGCTCGGTGATGGGGCAGAACGCCTTCGGAGGGCAGACCCTCTCGCTGGCCTTCCCCGGCGCGATGCTCGGCGGGATCCCGGCGGCAGTCGGCGGCGCGACCTCGGGGGCCGACGCGGAGACCCGCGAGGCGCTGGTTGCCAACGAGGCGGCCGGACCGTGGCGGCTCGCCGCGAGCGCGACGTACGACGAGGTCATCGACCCGCGCGAGCTGCGCAACGCGCTGCTGGCCGGCCTCCGTCTGGCAGGCGAGCCGGCGCGGCCCGAGCCCGTCGTGCACACGGGGTACCTGCCGTGAGCCTCCGGTGAGCACCGTCCTGGTCGAGGTGGCCGACGGCGTCGCGACCCTGACGCTGCACGGCCCGGAGAAGCGCAACGCCTTCGGCGCCGCCACGGGGCGGGAGCTCGCGGCGGCGTACGAGCGCTGCGACGCCGACGACGACATCCGTGCGGTCGTGCTCACGGGCACCCCGCCCGCGTTCTGCTCCGGCGCCGACCTGAGCGCGGGGGAGTCCACCTTCGCCGGGACCGACGCGGACTTCAGCGCCGCGGGCGTGCGCTTCCCGGCCTTCGCGGTCCGCAAGCCGGTGATCGCCGCGGTCAACGGACATGCCCTGGGGATCGGGCTGACCCTGGCCCTGCAGTGCGACGTCCGCTTCGTCGCGGCCGACGCGTCGTACGGCGTGGTGCAGGTACGCCGCGGCGTGCTCGGCGACGCCTGGTCGCACTGGGTCCTGCCCCGGATGATCGGGGTCTCCCGTGCGGCCGAGGTGCTGCTCTCCGGCGCGACCTTCGACGGCCACCGCGCCCACGAGCTGGGCCTCGCCGGCCGGGTGCTGCCCGCCGACGAGGTTCTCCCCGCCGCCCAGGAGTGGGCACGCGACGTGGCGACCCACACCGCCCCGATGTCCGTCGCCGCCAGCAAGGAGCTGCTCTGGGCGTCCTTCGGCCTCGACGCGGCGGAGGTCGAGCGCCTCGAGACCGCCTGGCACCGCCGGCTCATGGACCACGACGACGTCCGCGAGGGCGTCCGCGCGCACCTGGAGCGCAGGCCGCCGCGCTGGACCGGTCGCGTCAGCGACCTGCCGCCGGCGGAGGGGTTGCTCGGGCCGTCCTGAGGCCGCAATTGCAGCCGTTGGACACACTCTGGCGTCGCGGACCTGTCCTACAGCCGCAATTGCGGCGGTACGGCGCGCGTGCCGCGGCCAGGGTCCGCGCCTACGCCGGGCGGCGCGTGGCCGATCGTCGGGCGACACCCCGGGGCGCGCCGCCGAGCTCGTGCGTGAGCCGGCGGGCGGCGGAGAGCAGCAGGGGGGCCATCTTCTCGGGGACCACCCGGCCGCCGCGGGAGGCGATGCCGATGGAGGCGAGCAGGCCGTTCTCGCCGGACACAGGCGCGCCGAGGGCGGCGATGTTGCGGCGGTCGGCCTGCAGCACCACGTCGATCCCGGCGCGGCGGCGGCAGGCGTGCAGCCGGGTGTGCAGGTCGTCCAGGTCGAGGGGCCGGCGGCGGGGGAGGTCGGCGGTGGCGGAGAGCAGGGCGTCGACGTGCTCGGGGCTCAGGGTCGCGAGCATCGCGCGGCCCATGGGGGTGGTGTCCGCGGGGACCCGGCCGCCGATCTGGGACGGCACCGTCTGCAGCGCCGCTCCGCCGAGCTTGTCGAGGTAGACCAGCATGCCGCCCTCGAGGACGCCGAGGTGGATGACGGAGCCGGTCGCGAGCTGCAGGTCGTTGAGTACGCCGGCCGCGGCCTGGCGCAGGCGGCCGTGGTCCTGCTCGCCGGATGCCGCGATGCCCTGCGCGCGGGGGCCGAGCCGGTAGCCGCGGGAGCCGTGCGCCAGCCAGCCCTGCTCGACGAGCTGGGCCATGATCCGGAAGGTGGTCGAGCGGGGGAGCCCGGCGATCGCCGTGACGTCCTCCAGCAGCAGGTGCCCCGGGGCCTGCGCGAACACGTCGAGGATCCGGGTCACCCGGGCCACCACGGACGTGCGCGGGCCGTCCAGATCCTCCGTCGTACCGACGCGCTCCTGGACCAGGGTCATGCCGCACCTCCCGTTCGTCGTCCCCGCAAACCTAGCAAGTGCTTGGTCACTCTGCCACGGTAAGACCCCCGTTGACAGGGTCTGCGCCGTGCTCTTGACTGTATATGCCGATTAGACATAGTTCGGATCGTACTGACGAGGAGGCGGATTCGCCGGTGGACTTCGAGCTCGACGCCGATCAGCGCGCGTGGCGGGAGGAGGTCCGGGCGTTCCTGCGCGAGCACGTCACCCCGGCGCTGCGCGCCGAGCTGGCCGAGCACGACCTGGAGAAGCGGGACGGCGAGCTGGCGGCGTTCCGCCGCCGGATCGGCGAGAAGGGCTGGTTCGGCCTGAACTGGCCCGTCGAGCACGGCGGCCTCGGTCTCGGCCCGGTCCACCAGCACCTGCTGGTCAGCGAGTTCGAGTACTGGGGCGTCCCCGGCCCGGACCTGACGGTCACCTCGGTGGCGCCGATGATCATGCGGCACGGCACCGAGCGGAACAAGGCCGAGTTCCTGCCCCCGATCGCGCGCGGCGAGATGGTCTGCGCCGTCGGCTACTCCGAGCCCGGAGCCGGCACCGACCTGGCCAGCCTGCGCACCCGCGCCGTCCTCGAGGGCACGATGGAGGACGGCGAGTGGGTGATCAACGGGGCCAAGACCTGGAACAGCGGCGCCCAGCGCTCCACCCACGAGTGGCTCTGCGTCCGCACCGACCCCGACGCCCCGAAGCACCGCGGCATCTCCGTCATCATCGTGCCCATCGACCACCCGGGCGTGACCATCCGGCCGCTCACCGCGTGGTCGGGCTACCGCACCAACGAGGCGTTCTTCGACGACGTGCGGGTGCCCGCGACGAACCTGGTCGGCGAGGTCGACCGGGGCTGGCGCTACATCACCGGCGCCCTCGACCTCGAGCGCGGCGCGCTCACCAACGCCGGCGACCTGCGCCGGGCGGTCGACGACCTGGTCGCGCTGGCCGACCGGCCCCGCCGCGACGGGCAGGTGCCCGCCCACGACCCCGCCGTACGCCGCCGCCTCGCGCAGCTGGACGCCGACGTCGAGGTCGCCACGCTGATGGGCTTCGAGGCCGCCTCGCTGCTCGCCGACGGCGTGATCCCGAGCGTCGAGGTCAGCACCGAGAAGATCTTCACCAGCGAGCTGCGCCAGCGCATCGCCGAGGTCGCGCTCGACCTGCTCGGGCCGGACGGGCTGCTGGGTCACCGCACGCCGGCCGCGCCCGACGACGGCCGCTTCGAGCGGCTCTACCGGATCGCGCCCCTGCTGCGCTTCGGCGCCGGCACCAACGAGGTGCTGCGCGACGTCATCGCCCAACGCGGCCACGCCATGCCGTCCTACGGACGCTGAGGAGACCTGTGAAGCTCGTCGTCACCGCGGAGGAGCGCGACCTCGTCGCCAGCCTCCGCGACCTGTTCACCACGCACTGCCCGCCGGAGCTGGTCCGCTCGCTGCGCGCGCCCGGCGCCGACCCTTTCCCCGAGAAGCTCTGGGCCTCGCTCGTCGCGGCCGAGGTGCTGGCCCTGCCGTTCGCCGAGGACGTCGGCGGCGCCGGCGGGACGCTCGACGACCTGGCGGCGGCGTACGCGGAGGCCGGCCGGGCGCTGTGTCCCACGATCGTGCTCAGCACGCTCCACCTCGGTCTGGCGGTCGACGCCCTCGGGACGGACGAGCAGCGCGGACGGGTGCTTCCGGCGCTGTGCCGCGGCGAGCTCCGCGGGGCGGTCGCCCTGGCCAGCCCGTACGACGCCGCCGACGTGCGGCCCGCGCTGCGCGCCGAGCGGATGGCCGACGGCACCGTCTCCGTGAGCGGACGCCTCGACCACGTCCTCGACGCCGACCTGGCCCACCGGGTGCTGGCGACCGCCGCGCTCCGGACGTACGGCGAGCCGGACCGACTCGTCGGGCTGCTGATCGACCCGCGGGCCGACGGCGTCGCGCTGACCGCGCTGCCCACGAGCGACGGCGACCGGCTCCAGCAGGTCGACCTGGACCTCGTGAGCGTCCCGGCGGACGACGTGCTCGCCGGTCCCGGCGGCGCCGGCCTCTCGCTCGAGCGGGTACGCCGCGCGGCCCTGCTGGTCCGCGCCCTGCAGTGCGTCGACATGGTCGGCGGGGCCGGGGCCGTGCTCGACCGGACCGTGGCCCACACCCGGGGCCGCGAGCAGTTCGGCCGGCCCATCGCGTCCTTCCAGGCCGCCCAGCACCTGGTCGCCGACATCCACATCGCCGTGCAGGGCGCGCGGCTGGCGGCCCGCAGCGCGGTCTTCTGGCACGGGCGCGGCCGGCCCGCGCTGCGCGAGACGGCGATCGCGGTGCTGCACGCGGCGACGGCGTACCGCCGGGCGACGCTCGACGGGCACCAGCTGCACGGCGGCATGGGCTACGTCGTCGAGACCGACCTGCACCTGTGGTCGGAGCGGGCGCGCCTGCTCGGCTCCCTCGGCGGCGGTCCCGACGTCGCCGGCCGCTGGCTGGAGGAGGCGAACGGCCGTGGCTGACCACGAATCCCACCAGGTCTTGTCCGGGGTGCGGGTGCTCGACCTGTCGCGCTGGGTCGCGGGGGAGTACGCCACCAAGCTCTTCGCCGACTTCGGCGCCGACGTGGTCAAGGTGGAGAAGCCGGGCGAGGGCAGCCTGACCCGGCGCTGGGGTCCGTTCCCCGACGACGTGCCGGACCCCGAGCGCAGCGCGCTCTTCCTGCACCTCAACACCAACAAGCGCTCCGTCGCGCTCGACCTGACGGACCAGGCCGATCGTGAGCTCCTGCTCGGGCTGGTCCGCGACGCGCACGCGGTGGTCGAGTCCTTCCGGCCCGGCCACCTCGAACGGCTCGGGCTCGGCCCCGACGTGCTGCGGGCGCTCAACCAGCGGCTGGTGGTGACCCGGATCAGCGCCTTCGGCCAGACCGGCCCGCGCCGCGACCACGAGGCCAGCGGCCTGGTGCTGCAGGCGGCCGGCGGGCCGATGCACGCCACCGGGCAGGCGCACCGGGCACCCCTGCGCAAGCCCGGCCTGCTGGAGCACTACACCGTCGGCCGCAGCGCGGGGCAGGCCACGCTGGCCGCGGTGCTCGGCGCCCGCCGGACCGGGCGCGGCGCGACCATCGACGTCTCCGGGCAGGAGGTGCTGCTCGCCGGGGCCGACCGCCGGGCGTCGTACCTGCTCTCGGCGTCGTACTCCGGCATCACCGCGCCGCGCGGCGCCCGCAGCCCGCACCGGCACGGTGCCACCTTCACCGGCCCGTTCCGCGCGGCCGACGGGTTCGTGATGGTCTACGTGACCAACCAGGCGTTCTGGAACCGCTTCGTGCACCTCGTCGGCGCCGAGGACCAGACCTTCCGGGAGCGGTTCCTGGACCGGCAGACGGTGGCGGGGCAGGACCGCGAGGACTTCCTCGCGCACGTCGCGGACTGGATCCTCGCCCGGCCCAAGGTCGAGGTCATGGAGGCGGCCGAGGCGGCCCGGATCCCGGTCACCGCCTACCTGTCGGTCTCCGAGGTGCTGGCTCATCCGCACTTCCGCGAGCGCGGCGCCTTCGTCGCCGCCGAGCACCCCCGCGCCGGGCGGCTGGAGTACGCCGGCCCGCCGTGGCGGATGGAGCGCGGCTACCGGCTCCGGGCCACCGCGCCGCTGCTCGACCAGCACGGCGCCCACGTGCGCCGTGAAGCCGCACGTCAGACCGCCCGCGAGACCGAGGAGGCGACGGCATGAGCACGGCGGACCTGCCGCTGTCGGGCATCCGGGTCATCGACCTGACCGTCGTCTGGTCCGGGCCGGGGGCGACCGCCCTGCTGGGCGACCTCGGCGCCGAGGTGATCCGGGTGGAGGGCAACGACCGGCTCAGCCGCCAGGTGTCGTCGAAGGTCACCAAGGCGTCATTCGAGAAGACCGGCTACCACGGTGGCACCTACCCCGAGAAGGACCCGGGCGAGCGCCCCTACGACCGTTCCGCGCTGTTCAACTGGCACGCCCGCAACAAGCTGTCGGCCTCCATGAACCTCGACACCCCGGAGGGCCACCGCGCCTTCCTGGACCTGGTCCGGGTGAGCGACGTGCTGGTCGAGAACAACTCCAACGGCGTGCTGGAGAAGCTCGGCATCGGACACGAGCGGCTGCTCGAGGTCAACCCGCGCCTGGTCGTCGTCCGGATGCCCCCGCTCGGCATGACCGGGCGGATGAGCGACTACCTCGGCTACGGGCCGAACTTCAACAGCCTGGTCGGGATCGCGGCCATGGACGGCTACGAGGGCGAGGACCCCGACTCGGCCGGCGAGAACTACCACATGGACGAGGCGGCGCCGGCGGGCGTCGGGTTCGCCGTCCTGGCCGCGCTGTGGGACCGGGAGGAGACCGGGGGCGGCGGGCTCGTGGAGTTCGCGCAGGCGGAGAACGTGATGGCCGAGGTCGGCGAGCTCTTCCTCGACCACCAGCTCAACCACCGGGACCCGCCGGTGCTCGGCAACGCCGACCCGTGGGTGGTCCAGGACGTGGTCCCGGTCGCCGGCGAGGACCGGTGGGTCGCCGTCACCGTGCGCGACGACCGCGACTGGCGCGGCCTGCACACCGTCCCGGACCTCGGGAGCGACCCGCGGCTGCCCGGGCCGGACGCGGGCGACGACGTACGCCGCAGCCGGAGCGCGGAGATCTGCGCCGCGCTCGCCGAGTGGTGCGCGGACCAGGAGGCCGAGGACGTGGTCGAGGCGCTGCAGCGCGCCGGCGTACCCGCTGCCGAGGTGGTCAGCGAGCCGCAGCTGCTCGACGACGAGCACCTCGCGGCGCGCGGCTGGTGGCGCGAGCGCAGCCACCCCGCGATCGGCACCCACCGCTACCCCGGGCACCCGTGGCGCAGCGACGACCTGGACCTCGCCTTCGGCCGCCCGGTCCCGGGATTCGGCGAGGACAACGAGCACGTGTACCTGACCGTCCTGGGCTGGTCCCGGGAGGAGTACGACGACCTGGTGGCGCGCGGTCTCGTGACCGACCACCAGCTGGCCTGAGACGGCCTGAGACGGCCTGAGAGGGAAGTGATGACCCAGCAGACGCAGGACCTGGTCCCGGAGGCGGCCGCCGCCCAGGTGGGGGCGCTCGTGGCCACGGCGACCGGGGACGTCCTCCGGCGCGAGTGGCAGCGGTGGGCCGTCGCCGTCGGCGACCGGAACCCGCTGTGGTTCGACGTCGAGCACGCCCGCGCCCAGGGGTACGACGACGTGGTCGCCCCGCCGCTCTACCTGCAGTACGCCGTCCTCGGCGTGACGCCGCTCGACACGCTCCGCGCCGACGGCTCCTCGGGGGCCGTGTCCGGCGACCTGGCCTTCCCCGACGCACCCCGCCGGATGGCCGGCGGCGAGAGCACCACCTTCCACCGCTACTGCGGGCACGGCGACGTCGTGACCATGGAGCGCCGGGTGGAGTCGATCGTGCAGAAGCAGGGTCGCAGCGGCCCGTTCGTGCTCGTCACCTGGCGCACGACGTACACCGACCAGCGCGACGAGCTGGTGGCCGAGGCCACCACCTCGATGATCGCGCGCCCGTGAGGAGAGGCCTGTGAGCACCGCCGTCGAGACCGAGCAGCTGCACCTCGAGGACGTCGCCGTCGGCGACGAGCTGCCGGACCTGGAGGTCGTCGTCGACGAGACCCAGATGTTCTTCTTCAGCGCCGCGACCTACAACGGCCACCGCATCCACTACGACAAGGAGTGGGCGCGCGACCGCGAGGGCTACGACGACGTGCTCGTCCAGGGGCCGCTGCAGTCGGCCCTGCTCGCGCGGGCCGTGACGGACTGGATCGGCGGCGCCGGCCGGCTGGTCTCGTTCTCCGCCCAGAACCGCGCCGTGGCGTTCCCCGGCCAGCCGCTGACGTTCGGCGGCCGGGTCACCGCGGTCCGGGTCGAGGACGGCCGCGGCCTCGTCGACCTCGAGATCGCGGGCCGCCGCGGCGACGACGTACTGATGCCGGGCAGCGCCACCGTGTCCCTGCCGCTGCGCCGGCCTGCCGGCGGAGCCGGGGGAGCCGCGTGACCGGGCTGCGCGGCGAGGCCGCGATCGTCGGGATCGCCGAGCTGCCGGCGGAGAAGAAGCAGTGCGGGCCGCCGATGTTCACCCTCGACCAGTACGCCCGGCTGGCGAAGCTGGTCCTCGACGACGCCGGGCTCCCGGCGTCCGTCGTCAACGGCCTGGTCACGCACGGTGTCCAGGAGTCCGACATGTTCGCGCCGGCGACGCTGTCGGAGTACCTCGGCCTGCCGCTGGACTTCGGCGAGCGGGTCGACCTCGGTGGTGCCACCTCGGCCGGCATGGTCTGGCGCGCGGCGGCGGCCGTGGAGCTCGGCATCTGCGACGCCGTGCTCTGCGTCGTCCCCGGCTCGCTGATGCTCCCGCGCTCGTCCCGCGCCGCCGCGCCCGCGACGCCGCCCTGGTACGGCGCCTCCAGCGGCAAGTACGGCTCGCCCCAGGCGGAGTTCGAGATCCCGTACGGCAACGTCGGGCAGAACGCGCCGTACGCCCAGATCGCACGGCGGTACGCCGCCGAGTTCGGCTACGACCCGCGGGCCACGGCCAAGATCGCCGTCGACCAGCGCACCAACGCCTGCGCCCATCCGGACGCGGTCTTCCACGGGAAGCCGCTGACCGTCGAGGACGTGCTGGCCAGCCCCGTCATCGCGGACCCCATCCACCTGCTCGAGGTCGTCATGCGGGTCCAGGGCGGCGCCGCGGTGCTGGTCGCCAACGCCGACCTGGCCCGCCGCTCGCGGCACCGCCCGGTGCGGATCGCCGGCTTCGGCGAGCACGTGGCGTTCAAGACCCCGACGTACGCCGAGGACCTGGTGCGTACGCCGATCGCCCGGGCCGCGGACCGCGCCTTCGCGATGGCCGGCCTCGACCGCGAGGACGTCGACATGGCCTCGATCTACGACTGCTACACGATCACCGTGCTGATGAGCCTGGAGGACGCGGGCTTCTGCACCAAGGGCACGGCGATGCAGTGGGTGACCGAGCGCGACCTGACCTTCCGCGGCGACTTCCCGGTCAACACCGCCGGTGGGCAGCTGTCCTTCGGCCAGGCGGGGATGGCGGGCGGTATGCACCACGTCGTCGACGCCGCACGCCAGGTCATGGGCCGCGCCGGGCAGGCGCAGGTCGCCGACTGCCACACGGCGTTCGTCACCGGTAACGGCGGCATCATGAGCGAGCAGGTCGCCCTGCTCCTGCAGGGAGCGTGAGATGACCCCGTCACCCGTCGAGCCCCGGCCGCTGCCCGAGCCCACGCCGGTCTCCCAGCCGTTCTGGGACGGCCTGCGCGAGCGCCGGATCCGGATCCAGTGGTCCCCGTCGGGGCGGCAGTGGGTGTTCTACCCGCGGCTGCTGGCCCCCGGCACCCTCGCCGACGACCTGGAGTGGCGGGAGATCTCGGGCCGCGGGACGCTGCACACTTTCACGGTGGCCGAGCGCCCGACCGCGCCGCCCTGGTCCGACGCCCTGCCGCAGCTGCTCGCCGTCGTCGAGTGGGACGAGGGGCCCCGGGTGAGCACCGAGCTGGTCGGCGTCGACCCCGCCGACCTGCGCGTGGGCATGCGCGTCGTCCCCGTCTTCGACGACGACCCCGACAGCGGCACCACGCTGCTGCGCTACCGACCGGAGGGTGATCACGATGGCCGAGCATGACCTGGTGGTGCGGGGCGGCACCCTCGTCGACGGGACCGGCGCACCGCCCCGGTCCGCGGACGTGGCGGTGCGCGACGGGGTGGTGGTCGAGGTCGGCCGGGTCTCCGGGCGCGGGCACCGCGAGCTGGACGCCGACGGGGCACTCGTCACCCCGGGATTCGTCGACGTGCACACCCACTACGACGGGCAGGCGACCTGGGACAGCCGGCTGCAGCCGTCGTCGTGGCACGGGGTCACCACCGTGGTCATGGGCAACTGCGGCGTGGGCTTCGCCCCGGCGGTCCCGCGGGACCACGACCGGCTGATCGCGCTGATGGAGGGTGTCGAGGACATCCCGGGCGTCGCCCTCACCGAGGGGCTGGCCTGGGACTGGCAGTCCTTCCCCGAGTACCTCGACGCGCTGGAGCGCCGGCCGCACGACCTCGACTTCGCCGCCCAGGTGCCGCACGCCGCCCTGCGGGTGCGGGCCATGGGGGAGCGGGCCGCCGCGCACGCGCAGGCCTCCGAGGAGGAGATCGCGCTGATGGCCAAGCTCGCCGCGGAGGCGATCGAGGCCGGCGCCCTCGGTTTCACCACGTCGCGGACGCTCAACCACAAGACCCGGGCCGGCGAGCTGACCCCGTCGTACGCCGCCGGGCGGGACGAGCTGGTCGCCATCTCCCGCGCCATCGGCGCGACCGGCCAGGGCGTGCTGCAGCTGGTCACCGACTGGGACGACGACACGATCGAGACCGACTTCGACCTGATCGCGTCGATGGCCGCGGCGGCCGGCCGGCCGATGTCGTTCTCGCTGGCGCAGAGCCCGGCGTACCCCGACCGCTTCCGGAAGTCCCTGGCCTTCCTGGTGCGGGCGAACGCCGACGGCCTGCGGCTGCGGGCCCAGGTCGCGGCGCGCGGCATCGGCATCCTGATGGGCCTGGACTGCACGCTCAACCCGTTCGCCGCCAACCCGGCCTGGCTGCGGATCTCGCACCTGCCGGTCGCCGAGCAGGCGCGCGCGATGCAGGACCCGGCCCTGCGCCGGGAGATCCTCGACCTGGGGATCGTGGACGCCGCGAACGTCATCGGCGGCGCCCTGCTGGACCGCTTCGAGATCATGTTCGAGCTCACCGACCCGCCGGACTACGAGCCGGACCCCGCCTCGACGATCGCCAACCGCGCGGCCGCGCGCGGGATCACCCCGCTGGAGCTGGCCTACGAGATCCTGCTCTCGGACGAGGGCCGCGGCATGTTCTACCTGCCGTTCACCAACTACGTCGACGGCTCGCTCGACGGGTGCGCCGAGATGCTGGGCCACGAGTTCACCATCCCCGGGCTCTCCGACGGAGGCGCGCACGTCGGCACCATCTGCGACGGCTCGTTCCCGACGACGCTCCTGCAGCACTGGGTGCGCGACCGCGGCACGTTCCCCGTCGAGATGATGGTCGCGCGGCAGGCCCGCGCGACCGCCGAGGCCGTGGGACTGCTGGACCGCGGGCTGCTCACACCGGGCCACAAGGCCGACCTGCTCGTCGTCGACCTCGACGGGATGCACCTGCACAAGCCGGAGATGCACCACGACCTACCCGCCGGCGGCCGGCGGCTGCTCCAGCGCGCCGACGGCTACCGGCACACGTTCGTCTCCGGGGTCGAGACGTACGTCGACGGCGAGGCCACCGGTGAGCTGCCCGGACGCCTCGTGCGCGGCCCGCAGGCGGGGCCGGCCGGGGGCACGGTCGCCTAGTTGTAATGCCCAGCCAGGTTGTCCAACCTGGTGATGGGTGAGCGCTTGCCGATGGCCGAGTGGGGCCGGTGGTGGTTGTACTCGTGGACCCATGCTGGCAGAGCGGCTATTCGTGCGGATTCGGAGTTGTAGAACTTCTTGAAGGCCCAGCCCTCGACCAGGGTCCGGTGGAAGCGTTCGATCTTGCCGTTGGTCTGCGGCCGGTAGGGCCGGGTGCGCTTGGGGGTGATGCCGAGCTCGGCGCAGGTGTCGCGCCACAGGTAGGAGCGG
>NZ_DATJTA010000071.1:0-2105 GCF_035503875.1 Nocardioides sp. | reverse complement strand
CCGCGCGCTCGGCGTCGAGGACCACCGGTTCCTCGGCGGCGAGGGCAAGTACCGGGACTCCGGGATGATGGGCCTGCCCGACAACGACGACCCGCGCTGCTTCTGGCAGGCGCCGGTCGAGGAGGCCGCCGCCGACCTGGTCAAGGTCATCGAGGAGGTCGCGCCTGACGTGATCGTGAGCTACGACGCCAACGGCTTCTACGGTCACCCGGATCACATCCAGGCGCACCGGGTGGCCTGGCGGGCGAACCAGCTGGCCGGCGCGACGGCGACGTTCTACGCCACCGCGATGCCCCGCTCGGCGCTGGCGGCGGCGGTCGAGCTGCCGGACGACTCCTGGTTCGTGCGCAGCGCCGACCTGTCGGTCAGCGTCCCCGACGAGCAGGTCTCGACCGAGATCGACGCGACGCCGTACCTGCCCGCCAAGCTGGCCGCGATGAAGGCGCACGAGACCCAGATCACCGTCGACGGCCAGTTCTACGCGCTCTCGGACGAGGTCGGCCGGCGGGCGCTCGGCGTCGAGTACTACACGCTGCTTGGGCCGTCCGACTCGGCCAGCCCGCGCTCGGCCGGGCAACCGTACCAGCGCGACCTTTTCACGCGGTAATCTCCAGGCTCATGGGGACCTCGCAGCGCTCGCTGATTACCGGCCTGGGCTACCTGGCGCTCTTCGTCCTCGGCCTGGCGCAGGGGCTGATCGGCAGCCTCCAGTACGACCAGAGCCCGGTGCCGCTGATCGCGATCCTCCTCATCCTGATCCTGTTCGCGACCTGCGTGCTGGCCGGCTGGGGGCTGCGCACCTACGCGGCCGGCATCCTCCCGGCCCTCGGCTGGCTCATCGCCTCGTTCGTGCTGGCGATGCCGAGGCCGAACGGCAGCGTGATCATCGAGGCCAACCCGGCCGGCGAGTGGTACCTCTACGGCGGCGCGCTGGCGGCGGCGGCCGGCGCCGCCCTGTCGTTCTTCACCTGGATTCGCACCAGGTCCCGGCCGAGCTAGATCCGGCCCGGCCGGCCGAGGGCCAACTCGGCCGGCCGGGCCGCCCGGGCGCCGAGCGGCGTTTGGCACCGGCCAGCCGCCGCTTGACAGGCTCAGCCCGGCGATGTCTAGCTGGCGTCGATCACCTCGGCGAAGCGCTCGAGGCCCCAGCCGAGTTCGTCCTCCGTGATCACCAGCGGGGGAGCGAGCCTGATGGTGGTGCCGTGCGTCTCCTTGGCAAGCACGCCGACCGAGGCGAGCCGCTCGCAGACCGCGCGCCCGTCAAGCGACGCGAACGTCACCCCGGCCCAGAGCCCCCGTCCGCTCACCGACGTCACCGCGGACGACGGCAGCGACTCGAGCCGCGCGTGCAGCACCGACCCGAGGGCACTCGAGCGCTGCTGGTACTCGCCGGTGCCCAGCATCGCGATGACCTCGCGCGCGACCGCGCACGCGAGCGGGTTGCCGCCGAACGTGGACCCGTGCTGCCCCGGCTTGAGCACGCCAAGCACCGACCGGGAGGAGACCATCGCCGAGACCGGCACGATCCCGCCGCCCAGGGCCTTGCCCAGCAGGTAGGCGTCCGGTACCACGCCGTCGGCCTCGCACGCGAAGGTGGAGCCGACCCGGCCGAGGCCGGACTGGATCTCGTCGGCGATCATCAGCGCGCCCGCCGACGTGCACAGCGACCGCACCCCGGCCAGGAACCCGGACGGCGGCACGACCACCCCTGCCTCGCCCTGGATGGGCTCGACGAGCACCCCGACCACCCGCGACCCGTACCGGCCGAACACGTCCACCAGCGCGGACAGGTCGCCGTAGGGAACCGAGACGAACCCCGGCGTGTAGGGACCGAAGTCGTCGCGCGCGTCGGGGTCGGAGGAGAACGACACGATCGTCGTCGTCCGCCCGTGGAAGTTCCCGTCGAACACCACGATGATCGCCTGATCGGCGGGCACCCCGCGGGTGAGGTAGCCCCACTTGCGCGCCACCTTGATCGCGGTCTCGACCGCCTCGGCGCCGGTGTTCATCGGCAGCACCATCTCCATGCCGCACAGCTCGGCCAGCTCGGCGCAGAACGGCCCGAACTGGTCGTGGTCGAACGCCCGGCTGACCAGCGTCACCCG
>NZ_DATJTA010000070.1:0-77120 GCF_035503875.1 Nocardioides sp. | reverse complement strand
CCGCAGGTCCAGTGCGGTTCAACACGACTTCTCCTCGCCAGCCCCGACACCTCGTCCGGTGGCCCGGAACTCCCTGCCGCGTCGCTGGCGCGCTCAGACAAGCGCACCTTGACGGGACCGCGTGGAAACTCGGGATGACGTTCTGACCAAGAGCCGTCCCCCGGATCGACAACGGTCGTCGACGTCGTCGCCGGGCCGGCGGGGTCGCCGATTGTTCAAGGTCTGTTATCGGGGACTTTCCTCCGCACGCAGCGCACTCGGTCCAGGGTTCTGCCGTCCTGTGCGTGGATGCCCGACACTCTCGGGCGAGCGTCGTCGCAAGGGCCTGCCCTCGCCCACCGATCCGTCAGGAGTGGTCCCCCATGCGGGATCTGCACTCCCGGCGCAGCGCCACGTCGCGCTCCGCCGGACCTCTCGTCTCTGTCCTTCTCGCGCTGCTCGTCGCCACCGGGGCGACCCTGGTCGCGCCCTCACCTGCCCGAGCCGCCGACACCGATGTCGTCCTGATCCCGGACGCCCGGCTCAAGGAGGCCATCAACGCGACGCTCGCCGCCTCGATCGGGACCACCCGGCCTGCCACCCAGGACGTCACCGTCGGGGAGGCCAGCCTGGTCACCAACATCGCCTCGGCGCGGGTCCGGGGCGCGATCACGGACCTGACCGGTCTCGAGGCGTTCCCGAACCTGACCGTGTTCGCGACCGTGCGGACCGGCAACACCTACGCCAGTCTGGAGCCCCTGCGCGGGCTGACGAAGCTCACCCAGCTCGGCGTGCCGAACGGGCAGATCACCGACCTGTCCCCGCTGGCCGGGCTCACGAACCTGACCAGCCTGACGCTGGGGCGCAACCAGATCACCGACGTCGCGCCGCTGTCGGGTCTGACGAAGCTGACCATGCTGAACCTGAACAACAACCAGGTCCGCACCCTCACGGGGCTCCCCGCCGCTCCCGGCATGACCGACCTCCAGCTGGCCAACAACCGGGTCAAGGACGTCACTCCGCTGGTCGGCAGGTTCGACGCGGCGAACCTCCGCTCCGTCACCCTCAGCGGCAACCGGATCACCGATGCTGCCGCCCTGTCGCCGCTCGGCCGGGACGGCGCGCTGCTCGGCGCCGCCGCGAGCTCCGACCAGGGTCTGAACCTGGCCCGGAACCGGATCACGGACTTCTCCGCCTTCGCCTCCTGGCTGAGGCCGCCCACCGGCGACCAGGTGAGCGAGCAGTCGGTCTACGCCGGTCCCTACCGCGCCGGCGGGATCGTCCTGACGCTGAAGGACGCGGCCGCAGCCGTCGTCCCCGCCGTCGACCCGTCCGCCGGTGGCTACGACCCCGCCACCTCCCGGCTGACCCTCACCGACGCCGCCGCTCCGAGCGTGACGGTCTCCCCGAACTGGACGGTGCTCTTCGAGAACCCGCCGGTCGAGCCGGGCGACGAGTTCGGCCCGCAGGTCGTCGAGGAGAAGATCCTCGAGAGCGGCAGCCAGGCCGAGCCGATCAGTACACCGGAGGTCGGCGAGATCCTCCGGGTGAGCGACCGGGGCTCCGCCTTCGCCGACGGGGCCTGTTCCCGGTTCTCCTACCGGTGGCTGCGCGACGGCGACGAGTTCGACGGCGCGCGGTACTACGAGAGCGATGTCGTAGAGAGCAACCGGACGATGGGTGGCCCGGGGGAGAGCGCGGACACCCAGTTCGTCGCGAGCCGAGGCGACTACGTGATCTCGGCCACCGACGTCGGCCACCGCCTGTCGGTGCGCGTCACCTGTCTCGCGACCGGGGTGTCCAGCACCTCGGAGCCGAGCCCCGTCGTTGCGGCCGAGGAGCCCGAGAAGCCGGTCGTCCAGGAACTCCTGACCGGCACGCGGATCTCCGGCGTGCTCAACCAGGACGGCAGCACCCATCTCACCTTCCGTACCCGTCGCACCGGCGTCGTCGGCGACCCCACCAATCCGACCATCCCGATCTACGTCGGTCAGCTCGACGCCGCCGGCACGCTGGTCGACCCGACCGGGATCACCATCGAGCTGGCCACGATCCACCACGTCTCCTCCGCTCCGCACCTGCTCACGACCGAGGACGTCGAGATCATCGGGACCGGCGCGGAGCGGGCCATCGTGATCAGCCCGACGCAGGGCGACGTGCGCGCGGAGCTCACCTTCACCGTGACCGGGACGACCGGCAGGACGACCGTCTTCCACGTGGGCTACAAGTCGTCCGTCGAGACCACGCCCACCAGCCGGGTGCTGCTCGGCGCGAGTGACGCCTCGACCGCGATCGCGGTCGGTGACGGGCACCTGCTGGTCGCGGACGACGAGAAGCGCAACATCCGCCTCTACGACGCCGAGGTGTCCGGGCGGGAGGTCGCCGAGTTCGCACTGCCCCACGACAGCACCGGCGGCAAGGTCGAGATGGACGCCGAGGCCTCCGCTCGCAAGGGCGACACGATCTGGTGGTTCGGCTCCCACGGCAAGGACAAGGATGGCAAGGTCCAGGTCGGCCGGCACACGATCGAGCAGACCACGCTCACCGGCACCGGCGCCGACGCCGAGCTCACCAGGACCGGCGTGAACTACCACGGCCTGATCACCGACCTGATCGAGTGGGACCGCGCCCACGCGGACCGGTTCGGGTTCCGCGCGGCCCTGGTGGAGAACGGCGGCCCGCAGGTCGACGACCTCGACGGGCTCAACATCGAGGGCGCGGAGTTCTCGCCCGACGGCAGCGAGCTGTACGTCGGCTTCCGCTCCCCCGTCTACCCGGCCGTCGTCGGCGGCAAGGCCCTCATCGTGACGATCACCAACCTCGAGGACCTCACCTCCGGCGCGGCGACCAAGGCCCGCTTCGGTCAGCCGATCCTGCTCGACCTCGGGGGACACAGCATCCGCGAGATCCGCAAGAACGACGCGGGCGAGTACCTCGTCCTCAGCGCCCGGGCGGGCGGCGCCACCCCGGCGGAGACCCAGCAGCTGTGGGCCTGGGACGGCGACCCGGACACCCGGCCGCGCCTGCTCACGACGACGCTGCCCGCGGACGTGGAGCCGAACCACAGCCGCAACGGCGGCGGCTGGGAGGGCATCGGCGAGATGCCCGAGCGACTCGCCCCGGGCGCCGAGGTGCGGCTGCTCATGGACCAGGGCTACGTCGAGCTCTACGGCTCCGGCGCGGAGAACAAGGACGACACCGACGACTGGAGCAACAAGGCCCGCACCGACGTCGTCACCCTCGCCGGCGCGGCCGGCACGCTGGCCGCGCTCAGCTCCCCCGGGACCTTCGGTGCCCAGGCGACCGGCACGGCGGGAACGCCGCGCGAGGTGACGCTCACGAACACCGGCTCCAACCGGCTGCGCGTCGGTGAGGTCCACACCGAGGACGACGACTCGGCCTCGGCGGACGAGTTCCTGGTCTCCCGCAACACCTGCTCCGGCCGGACCCTCGCCCAGGACGAGACCTGCACCGTCCGGGTGCGCTTCCAGCCCTTCCGGGAGAACGCGACCGCCTCGGCCCGGCTCGTCGTCGAGAGCGACGTCCCCGGCGGCACCAGCAGCGTCGCGCTCACCGGTACCTCCACCACCCTCCCCCAGGGTCCTCGCGGAGAGGACGGGGAGAACGGAGAGGACGGCGCAGCCGGTGAGAACGGCAAGGACGGCAAGGACGGCAAGGACGGCGCCGACGGCGCACCCGGCCCGCAGGGACCGCGTGGCCTGACCGGCCCGCGCGGTCCGCAGGGCACGATCGGCGTCAGCGCGGTCCGGCGCGCGGTGACCGTGCGGGCCGACGGCCGGGCCCGGCTGCCGTTCCTGGTGCAGAACCGGACCGGTGCCCCGATCTCGGCCACCCTGCGCGCGAAGACGCCCACGGCCCTGCGGGCCACCGGCGCGAAGCGGCTGAAGGTCAGGCGGCTGGGAGCGGGCACGAGGTCGACGTACGCCTTCGTCCTGAAGGTCGGCGCGAAGGCGAAGCCCGGACGGCACCGGGTCCTCGTCACGTTCCGCATCGACGGCGCGCACGTGACCCGGGCGGTCGTGGTGCGCGTTCCGCGGCGCTGAACGAGGCGCTGACCGCGGGGGCGGTCAGGCGAGCAGGCGGGCCTTCGCCTGCGAGAACTCGTCGTCGCTGAGGTCCCCGGACCGGTGGAGCGAGGCCAGCTCCTTCAGCGCGGCGATCAACGGGTCGACCGCACCCCCGGCCGGGACGGCCGGGGGTGGCGGTCGGTCGACCGGGGTGCGGCCGGCTGGTCCGATGAGGCCCGGCCGCCCGAGTCTCGGCCCGAAGTAGGGACGCAACAGCATGGATCAGCCCTCTCGCTCGTCGGCGGCACGGAACGCCGCCTCGGCGACCTCGGGCGGGACCCGCAGGTGCAGCGCCAGCGTGCCTCCGGTGGACTCCAGCTCCTTCGCGGCGAGCGCCGCCCAGCGGTGCTCGACCGCGAGGACCGCGGCGAGCCGGTCGGTCGACAACGACGCGGCCACCCCCTCCAGGTCCTCGACGCTGAGCACCGTGGCCGGTTCCAGCTCGATGCCCGCGAACGTCGGGTCGTCGACCTTCTCCAGGTCGACCGCGACCGCCACGCCGTCCTCGGCGACGAGGAGCACCAGGTCGATCAGCGCGACCGCGTCGCTCGCCGTCATCGCCCTGACCACGTCCGCGACCCGTGCCGTCGCGGTGTCCGCGGGGAACGTGAGCACCACGACCTCGACCGGCCCCCGGCTCATCGCGCCGGCTCCCGCTAAGCGGTGCGGGCGCGCGAGATGAGCGAGCTGAGCGCCCAGATGACGGCGATGTCGAAGGCCAGGATGACCAACGCCCACAGCGGGTAGTACGGCATGAACGCGAACGTCGTCAGCGCCGAGAGGACGGCGACGATGATGCCGAGGACGAACCCCCACGTCTTGCCGGCGATGATCGCCGCACCCGTGACGACGGCCACGACGCCGATGATCATGTGGATCCAGCCCCAGGTGGTCAGGTCGAACTTGAAGACGTACTCCGGTGTCGTGACGAACACCTCGTCCTCGAGCGCGGCCGAGAGCCCCTGGAAGAACTGGAAGATGCCGAGCGTCGCCAGGGCGCACCCGCCGAACACCGCGATGCCGCTGGCCCACTCGGACCCGGGCTTGTCGTAGACCGTCTCGTAGCCGGACGTCGTGCTCATGATGTCTCCTGGTGATAGTCCGCCGCGATCGAATGCCTTGGACTATCGGACGACTACGACGCGGCCGCTTCACCCGATTCGGACCAAGGGCCGGATCCCGGGAGCCGGCGGGACCTCCGGACCAGCCACCCGCCGCCCGTCAACAGGCCCGCGCCGAGGAGGCCCAGCCAGAGGGCGGGGCCACCCGTGTCCGGGAGGATGCCGCCCGCGGAGTCGTCCTGACCGTCGCCGCTGCCGTCGCCGCCGCCATCGTCGCCGCCGGCACCCTCACCGCCGCCGGCCGGATCGCCGTCGTCGTCCTGCGGGTCGACGACGATCGTGACGGTGGCCTCCGCGCAGAGCGGGTCCGGCTCCGGTGAGCAGATGCGGTAGCGGAAGCGGTCGGTGCCATCGAAGCCGTCGTCCGGGGTGTAGACGTACCGCCCGTAGCGCCACACGACGCGGCCGTGTCCGGGCCCGGAGGTGACCACCGGCGGGCCGGCCGCGCCGGCGTCGTTGGCGAGTACGTCGATGCCCACCGGCCGCCCCGCGTCCGTGCGGGCGCGGTCGTCGACCGCCAGTGGCGCGACCTCGACCTCGACGAGGCCGGTGCTGCAGAAGACCGGGAGGCCGTCGTCGTAGACCACGACCCGGTACGTGTCCCGTCCGGTGAAGCCGGGCGCCGGCACGTACCGGGTGCCGGCGCCGGACACCGAGGCGGTGCCGTGGGCGGGCTGCCCGACGATCGTGTACGTCAGCCGGTCGCCGTCGGGATCGGTGCCGGGCAGGGTCCCGTCGACGGGCCGGTCGACGACGGTCCTCAGCACCTGGTCGGGCAGCTGCGGCGGCCGGTTCTCCGGTCGCACGACGACGTCCGCCTCGGCCTCGGCGCACAGCGTCGGCGCGGAGGTCGCGCAGATCCGGTAGTGCATGACGTCGGTGCCGAGGTAACCCGGCCCCGGGGTGTACCGGATGCTCCCGTCGGGCTGGACCGAGGCGAGGCCGTGGCTCGGACCGCTGACGATGCTGACGGTCACGTCGTCACCCAGGTCGTTGGCCAGCTCCGGCACGCTGGCCGGCGTGTTCACCACGGTCTCCACGATGTCGTCGGCGGCGACGGGGACCACCTCGACCGTGATGGTCGCCTGGTCGCACAGCCGCGGGTCGCCGTTGTCGCAGACCTCGTAGACGAACGAGTCGACGCCGGTGAACCCCTCGTCCGGCAGGTAGCCGAACAGTCCCGAGGGCAGCACGATCGCCGTCCCGTTCGCGGGACCCGAAACCAAGGTGGTGCGCAGGTCCTGACCGGTGTCGGGATCGCTCACCTCCAGCCGCTCCAGGACCGTCTGGTCCACGGGCGTCCGGTACGTCGCCGGCTCGGCCACGGGCGGGTTGTTCGTCGGGACTGTCGCGACGACGGTGGTCTCGACCGAGGCCGCGGGCGCGGACCCGTCGTTGTTCCCCGGGTCGGGGTCGGGCGTGCTGGTGGTCCCGCGCACGGTGTTGGTAAGGGTCCCCGCCGAGGGGCCGGTCCCCGTGATCGTCCGGGTGACGCTCTGGTCCGGCGCGAGGGTGCCGAGGTCCCAGGTGACGGTGCCGCCGGTGACGGTCCCGGTATCGCTGGCGGTCACGTCGGTGAGCTCGGGCGGCAGGTCGTCGGTCACGACACGTCCTCGGCCGCGGAGGGACCGTGGTTGGTGATGGTGACGATGTAGGTGACCTCGCCGTCGGGGGCAATCGTCGCCGGCCCGGTCTTCGACACGACGAGGTCCGCGCTGGGTCGGCTGACGGGACTCGCGCACTGCGGCGCCGGGTAGCCGTCGGCCGGAGGCGTGGCGACCGCGTCGGGGACGACGTTGGTCACGGTCCCCGACTGGACGTCGAAGATCTGCGGCGGCGCCGGCGGCGTGCGGTCGTCGACGTCGATGGGGGCGGCCGCGGAGTCGCCTGCGAAGGTCCCCTGGGTCCGCGTCGTCCCCTCGAACCCGTAGCGGCCGAACCCCGTGACGCTGCCGTCGTTGGACAGGTCGGTGGCGACGAGACCACCGCTCAGCGACTGACGCCAGGTCCCGTTGTTGGTGAACTGCTGCGAGATCAGGACGTAGCCGTCGTTGGTGGAGGGACCGTTGTTGCTCAACCCGCCCTGCACGACCAGGGCGCACTCGTTGGCGATCCGCCCGGAGCCGTTGACGGTCGTCGTGCCCTGGACGGCAGTGACGCCGGTGTTCGTGAACCGGCCGTCGAGCGTCAGCGGACCCTCGACGGTCAGGAGTCGCTGGTTGTCCAGTGAGGCGGCCCCGTTGACGCTGAAGGACCCGCGGACCCGCATCGTGCCGAGGTTCACGAACGCGCCCGCCGCGGGAGCCAGGCCGCCCCGGACGTCCAGGGTTGCTCCGGCCAGGTTCCGGATCGTGGCCGCGCCGTTCACGTTCAGGCCGGCGGCGACCACGGAGCCCTCGTTCTCGAGCCGGAACCCGGTCGTCACGGAGATGGTGGGCAGCGTCACCGAGGCGCCGGGCGCGACCACCAGCGACCCGGCCGGGTTGTTCAGGTACGGCACCTCGACGGTGGCCGACGACGCGACGCACAGGGTCCCGCCCGCCGGCAGCGAGTCGATGCCGCCCGTGAAGCGGCCGTCCCGCAGGAGCAGGACCTCCCCGGCGGCGACGGCGATGGTCGCGGTGCGGTCCCCCGTCAGCGTCCTGGTGGGCGAGGCGCACTCGGTCCCGAAGTCCGCATCCGCCGTCGGCGCGACGAGGAGCGACAGGCCGAGCAGCATCGCCAGGGCGGTCATCGCAGACGCGATGCGAGCTGGCCCCCCGAGAGTCATGTCAGCACCGTAGGGCGGGTCGGAGCGGAGCGCCATGGCCGGATCCGGCCGCCTGGAGGGACCGGGCAGGATGGGCGGCATGAACCGTCGGGCGCTGAGATGGAGCGGCTTCGTCCTCATCACCGCCGGACTCGTCGTACTCGGGTACGTCGGCTGGCAGCTCTACGGGACGACCTGGCTCGCCCAGCGTCACCAGTCCGACGTCGTCGCCGCGACCGAGCGGGCCTGGGCGGAGCCGGCGGGGCGGACGATCTCGTCCGACGACACCGAGCTCGCCGAGGACGTCGTCGCCGTCGTGCGCATCCCGGCGTTCGGCGACGACTACGCCGTGCCGGTGTACGAGGGCACCGACGACGACACGCTGACCCGGGGCTTCGGCCTCTTCGGGTCCAGCCCCGCCCCCGGCGACCCCGGCAACCTCGCCCTCGGCGGGCACCGCATCACGCACGGCGAGCCGCTGCGGCAGATGCCGGAGCTGCGTCCCGGTGACGAGGTCGAGATCCGCACGCGCGACGCGGTCTACACCTACACGCTCGACACCGCGGGCGACGCGCTGACCGTGGGCTTCGACGAGGACTGGGTCGTCCGGGACCGGCCGGTCGACCCCGAGAGCGGCGCACCGCCACCGGGGCTCTCCCCCGACCCGCGCCTGCTCACGCTGGTCACGTGCGCCGAGATCTTCCACACCGACGACCGGCTCGTCGCCTTCGGTCACCTCACCGACGTGGTCCCGGTCGAGTAGGACCCAGGGTCAGCCGATCGTTCCTCCGGGGAGTTCGGGCGAGGTGCGGCCGACGGTCGGGCCGCGCCGGAGCGCGATCGGAGGCTCCAGGCCGTCTCGTCCCGGACGAAGCCCAGCTCGGTGATGGCGGCCTCGACGCGCGCCCGGTAGCCGGGGCTCACCTGGCCGGGCCGGTTCAGCACGTTGGAGACCGTGCCGATCGACACCCCCGCCACGCGGGCGACGTCCTTGATCGTGTGCTTCTCGGGCAATGCGGCCTCCTGTCGACCGTCGTGGACGTGCGGACGTGGCGGCGGGAGGAGACCTCCCGCCGCCACGCGACCGTTCCTGCTACCTGCGGGCCACCCGGACGACGATGGCCTTCCTGCTGCCCGCGACGTTCGCGCTGCCGGCGTACCGGATCGTCAGCTTCCGGCTGCCGGCGACCAGCCTCGGGAGCCGGATCGTCGCCTTGCCGGACCGCACCGTGCCCGAGGCGATGGTCTTCCCGCCGCGGAGCACGGCGACCCGGCCGGTCGCCGTCGCGCCCGGGACGGACACGGTGACCCGGACCTTCGGGCGGGTCCCGGCCTTCGGGCGCTTCGGCGCCACCACCGCACGGACGCGGGACGGCGCCTGGGCGATCACGGCCCGCGTGGTCGTCCGCGAGGCCGCGTTGGCCGCGTCACCGCCGTACGCCACGGTCAGGGTGTGGGTGCCGGCGCCCAGCGCGGTGCCCGGGAGGGCGATCCGTGCCGTGCCGCCGGTGACCGCGGCCCGGCCGAGGACCGTGGCGCCCCGCGAGACGGTGACCGTGCCGCCGGGCTGCGTGCCCGCGACCGTGGCCAGGACCGTGGTGGCCCGGCCGTAGGTGCCCCGGACCGCGGCCGCGCTCACCGAGGTGGCGGCCGGGTCGGCGTACACCTTCTCGACGAACGGCACGAGCTTGGCCTGGCGGGGACCCGACTCGAGGTACTTGACGTCGTTCTTCCAGAAGCCGCGGTTGTTCTTGCCCTCCCGGACGATCCCGCGGTCGAGCTGGACGTTGGCGAGCGCCGACGAGTAGTCGATGACGATCGTGTTCTCACCGTCGACGAGGTAGTCGCTGACGTCCGCCACGGGCTTCGTCCAGCTGACGCCGCCGGTGTAGATGTCCTGGCCGACCAGGGGCACCTGGGTGCCGGTGCCGTCGTCGATGGTGGGCTTGCCGACCCCGCCGACGTCCATCTTGAGCTTCGTCGGGTTGGTCGAGACGTGGCCGCCGACCTTCGTGCCGTTGATCCAGACCTCCATCGACTCCTCGAGGGTGTCGCCGAGATCGAGGTAGGCCCCGCTCGCCGAGTCGGCGTCCCAGTCGAAGCTGGCCTCGTAGTGACCCGTGCCCGAGACGGCCTTGCCGACCTCGGGGATCTGGTCCCACGTCGTCAGCTTCTCCAGCTGCACCTCGATGTCGGTCGTGACCGTGGAGGTCTTGCGGTTGGTCGTGGTCAGGTCGCCGATCGTCTCGGTCCGGACCAGGTCGCCGGCCGTCGCGCTCGGCCGCCACGAGGAGACCGTCAGGTCCCAGTCGGTGATGTCGCGGGAGGCGGGCACCGTCACGGAGTCGGTGTACGTCCTGCCGTTGCTGAGCCGGGTCGTGACCTCGCCGCTCTCGGTGGCGCGGACCGCCACCCCGTCACCGGCCGCGTGGGCCGAGGCCGCGTCGGTCGAGACGATGTGCAGCTGCTCCGCGTCGACCTTCTCGAAGGCGAGCAGGTCGATGTTGTTCTGGTCGATATCGACGGGTACGACGGTCCGGCCGTTCTCCCAGCGGTAGTCCGCCAGCTCGGTGACCTCGCCGGTCCACGCGTCGATGCGGTACGGCACGAACCGCCCGTCGACCTCGACGTCGGTCTTGATGTTCGTCCCGAACTTCACGTTCCGGATCTCCGGACGGTGGCTGTACTGGTGGTACTCGTCGTCGCCGTAGTTGTAGAGGTAGACGTAGCGGTTGCCGTCGGCGTCCTCACGGGTCTGGTTGAGCAGCTGGAGGTTGGGCTCCTCGTAGCCGGTGTACGGCTCGACCCCGAGCTCCTGCAGCTTCTCCAGGACGTTGTCGTCGTACCCGCCGGGGACGGCCTTCTCGATGTCGATGTCGTCGTAGATCGTCGCGACCCGGACGGTGTCGAGGGTCTTCAGCTCGTCGGTGACCTTCTTCAGGGCGCCGTCCTTGCCGTCGTTGTACGGCGTGCGCGACGCGGCGTCCTCGAGGACGACGACCTTCAGGCCCTTCTTGGCCCAGCTCAGGATCCGCTTGGCGCCGTCGAGGTCCAGCCAGTCCTGGTAGAGCACGATCGCCTGGTAGCCGGCCTTCTCGATCGTCTTCGTCTCGGTGTCGAACGAGACGTCGTCGTCGAAGAGGAACCGCGGGCTGAAGTAGTCGTAGGTGTAGCCGTTGTCCTGCAGCTCGGTCGAGCGGTAGTAGATGCCCTGGTGCGCCAGCTGCCAGTTCATCTGGTTGATGTCGCTGCCGACGCCGTTGCGGAACTGCGAGCCGTGCACCCACTTCTGGCTGATGAAGCCGACGTCGGTGCGGCTCTTGCCGGTCTGCATCAGCTGCTGGACCCGGCCGAGGTGCGCGTTGAACTCGTCGTAGTCGCGGGAGCCGGGGTTGCGCGACCCGAGGTTGTGGAAGGTGGAGGCGCCGAAGCGACCGGCGGTGTAGCCAGGCCACTGGAAGTTGCCGTAGCCGAAGCCCGCACCCCAGATGTGCCAGATCATCCGCTGGAAGCCGGCGGCGTACGTCGAGTAGGCGTCGCGCAGGTGCAGCTGGCGCGTCGCGTTGTACGACGGCACGCCGGCGCTCGACTCCGACGAGAGCACCTTGTTCTCGAGCTTGGAGCCGCCGGTCCACTGCCGGAAGACGTCGACCTGGTTGTACTGGTTGAGGTTCTCGGCCTCCGGGTAGTCGACGTCCATGATCGGCTCGGACATCTCGACCTCCTTGCCGTAGGAGATCTGCGCCCGGGTCTCGATCCCGACGGAGTTGAGCCACTTCTTCAGCGGCCGGAGCATCCGCTCGCGGTAGAGCTGGGTCTGCACGTCCAGGAAGTCGTTCACGATCCCCTGGCGGCGCTGCTCGGCCCCGTCGAGCCGGTAGGTGCCCTGGGTGGCGACCGAGTTGTAGGGCAGGTCGAAGGTCGACACGACCCCGCTGATGAGGAACAGGTACGGCCGGACGTCGTAGCCCTTGCGCTTCTGGAACTCCGTGGCCATGTCCTCGGACCAGAAGGTGAAACCGGAGCCGTGCTCGATCTCGAGGGAGTCCATGAACAGTTGGACGTCGCCCTTCTCGATCTTCGCCCTCAGGGCCGGGTCGGCGAGGTAGTGCTCCTCCCAGAACGCCTTCAGCGCGTCGACACCGCGGGTGTCGAAGTAGTTGGTGGTGTAGCTGGGCACCGCGGCCGGGCTGGAGGTCTCGTAGGTGCCCTGGGTCCAGGTGCTGAAGACCCGCCAGGTGCCGTCGCTCGGCGGCGTCCAGCTCAGGGTCCGCTCCCAGACGTCGGCGCCCTGGGTCGCGGCCGGCAGCGCGACGTAGCTGTCCGGGTCGACCGTGGTGCCGTTCGTGACCCGGTAGGCGTAGGCGTTGACGAACGTCGCCCCGGCCTGGCGCGCGTTCGCCGCCGGCGCCGGAAGCGAGGTCAGGGTCTGACCGGCCTCGATGGTCGTGGTCCCCTGGATCAGGCCCTGCATCGCGGCCTGGCTCGCCGGGTCCAGCCCGGGCACGTTCGACGTGGCCCAGTTGGTGCCCGAGGTCAGGTAGACCGCCATGCCGAGGTCGAGCATCTTGTTCATGATGAGGTTCCACTTGTGGGTCCACATCTCGGAGCCGTACGCGTAGTCGGCGTCCGGGGCGTTGTCGGTCTGCATGCACAGCTCGACCCCGCGGAAGCCGGCGTCGTACAGCGCCTGGATCTCCTCCAGCAGCGTCTCGTCGGTGTGCGCGGCCTCGCCGAGCCACCAGCGCACGTCGCTGCTGTAGATCCGGTCCGGGTCGACGTACTTGCTCTCCAGGTGGCGGGCGAACGCCGAGCTCTCGGTGCTGGCCGCCGTCCGGACGCCGCCCGGCGCGGACGACGCGAACGTCGCCGTGCTCGACGGCTCGGCCCCGGCGGGCGCCACCGCGCCCAGGGCCATGGCCGAGAGACTCAGCGACAGGCACAGCGTCGCCGCACCCGCCACTCGTGTCCTACTGCGCATACTTCTCACTCGCTCTCCTTAGGGGTGAAACGTTCCTGCGCACGCACCTGCCAGGACGTGCCGGTCGGGACGCAGCATCACGAGGCTGGATTTGAACGTTTCACAACGTCGTCCTATCGTGACGACCGTCACTCGCCGCCGACAATGACGCCGACGACAGAGTTCTCGGCGCGGACTGTCGCGGACGACAGGCCGGGAGAGCGACAGACCGCACGGGAGGTGCACCGCCCATGGCAGGCAGCTCCGCCACCGCGTCCGACGTCCGCGGGGCGTGGCGCCCCCGCGTCGCCGGCGCACTCCTCGCGCTCGCGGTCCTGGCGGCCACGATGGTCGGCCGCAGCGCGGACGCGACGCTCCGCCTGGCCCTCCCGGACACCTGGACGCAGTGCCTGATCTTCGTGGCCGCCGCGGCCGTCCTCGTGGCCCGGCGGTTCCCCCTGGGCGCCCTCGCGGTCACCGTGGTGCTCGACGCCCTGCCCTACTGGGTGGAGATCGGCGGGGCCGGCTACCACCTGGCGCTGATGATCGCGGTCTACCTGGTGGTCGCGCACGAGCCGGCCCGCCGGGCACGCGTGGCGTTCGGCGTGGTCCTCCTCCTGCAGGTGACCCTGATGGCCTGGGACACGGGCTGGCGCTGGAACTCCATGTACGTCGTCGTGGCCGCGCTCACCGTCACCTTCCCGGCCGCCCTCGGCCTGGCGACCCGCTCCCGGAACCAGGCGACCGAGGCCCTGCGCCAGCGCGCTCTCGCCGCAGAGCGATCCCGCGACGCCGACGCCCGGAAGCTGCTCGCCGAGGACCGGCTCCGAACAGCCCGCGACCTGCACGACTCGGTCGCCCACCAGATCGCCGTGATGAACCTCAACGCCGGGGTCGCCTCGCGCTCGCTCCGGGAGCGGCCGGACGACGCCGAGGCCGCCCTGGTCACGGTCCGCGAGGCCGGGCGGGCCGTGATCGCCTCGATCTCGGACCTGCTGACCGGCCTGCGCGAGGGCCCGTGGGACGACGCCGAGCCGCGTCCCGACGTCGCCGAGCTCCGGCTGCTCGTCGAGGAGTTCCGCACCCTCTCCCCCGGGCTGACGGTGTCGTACGACGGGCCCGGCGCCGAGCAGTCCGGCTCGGTCAACCCGGTCCTGTACGCCGTGGTCCGCGAGGCGCTGACCAACGCCTACAAGCACGGCCGGCACGACGCGCCCGTCGTCGTACGGATCCGGCTCGAGGCCCGGTGCTCGGGAGTCGAGGTGTCCAACGTGGCCGCGGAGCCGGGCGTGAGCCTCGTCGAGGGCTTCGGGCTGCGCGGGATGCGCGAGCGGGTGGTCGCCGTCGGCGGCGCCCTGCGGGTCGAGGCGGACGGCGACCGGTTCGCGCTCACCGCCGAGCTGCCCGAGAACCACGAGAACCACGAGAACCACGAGAACCCGGTGACCCCGTGATCGACATCCTCGTCGTCGACGACCAGAGCCTGATCCGCAACGCCGTGCGGGACCTGGTCGCGCAGGAGCCCGACCTGCGCCTGGTCGGGTCCGCGGAGAACGGCGTCGAGGCGGTCCGCCTGACCCGCGAGCTGCGACCGCACGTCGTGGTGATGGACGTCCGGATGCCGGTGCTGGACGGGATCGAGGCGACCCGGATGATCACCGGCGACACCGGGTCCACCGGCGCCCGGGTCCTGATCCTCACCACGTTCGACGACGACCCGGACTACGTCGTCCGCGCCGTGCGGAGCGGGGCGTCCGGCTTCGTCGGCAAGGGGGCGGAGCCGGAGGTGCTGCTGGAGGCGATCCGGACCGTGCACCGGGGCGAGGGACTGCTGTCGCCGCGCGCGACCCGGCACCTGCTCGACCGGCACGCGGGCACCGTGGACCCCGACGAGATCCACCCCGACCTGCAGGGACTCACGGAGCGCGAGCTCGACGTGCTGCGGCTGGTGGCTGAGGGCCGGACGAACCAGCAGATCGCCGAGCAGCTCGGCATCACGGTGCTCACCGTGAAGACCCACCTCAACCGGACCATGACCAAGGTCGACCGGCACGACCGGTCACAGCTCGTGGTGCTGGCCTACGAGACCGGACTGGTCACGCCCCGCTATCGCTGAGGCCCTCGAGCAGCGACGGCACCAGGTCGACGACGGTCAGCGCGGCCCAGGTCTCCAGGCGCGACTCGGGCACGCGCCGGCCGCGCAGTCGCTCGAACCGCTCGATGCGGTAGGCGACCGTGGTCGGGGCGAGACCCAGCTCGTGGGCGACCGACTGCCGGCTGCCGCCCGAGCGGAGGAACATCAGGACCGTCCGGCGCAGGTCGGCCGACCGCTGGTCGCGTCCCATGACGCCCGCGAGCTCGCGGGACACCAGCCGGCTCGCGGCGACCGGGTCGGCCAGCAGCGCCGCGGTCAGCAGCACGTCGCCGTGCAACCACGGGCGGTCCCGCTCGGACATCGAGGCGACGGTCGCGGCGCGTCTCGCGTCGACATAGCCCCGGGCCACGCCGGCCGGGCCGAGGTGCGGGTCGCCGACGGCGATCGCCACGCCCCGGGGCACGGCGAGCCGCCCCACCTCGGCGACGTCGGCCGCCGTGATCGGCCGGGGTCGCGACCAGCACAGGAAGGTCTCCGAGCCCAGGGACGCCGAGAGCAGCGAGCACCCCGGGAGCAGGTCGGTCACGGCCGCCGCGAACCGCGCGACCCGCGGGTCGTCGGCGTCCAGGGCGCCCCCACCGGCCGGGTCCGTCGCGATCGCCACGAGGTGATGGCCGCCGAGACGCACCCCGAGCAGATCCTCGTCGGCGGTCGCGACCGGCTCCCCCGCCACGAGCCGCTCGATCGTCTCCTGCCGTCGCACGGACCACTCGTCCGATCGCGAGCGCTCGTCCTCGTAGGCCGAGACCAGCGCCGTGGCCGCCAGCTCCGAGTACCGGGTCAGCAGCAGGAGGTCGTCCCACACGCGTGCGTCGGTCGATGCGTCGCCGTCACCGTCGCCAGGAGGCGTCGTCGCGGCGAGCATCGCCTCCTGGACATGGACGTGGAGGCGCCACACCGCCTCCGTGAGCACCATCGCGGGCACCCCCTCCCGCGCCAGCCGGCGGGCGTCGTCGAGGGACGCCTGCGGCACCCGCAGGTCGCTCACCGTCCGTCCGTCGCGGAGCTGGAGGAGGAGCGCGAGCAGCTCGGTCTCGATGCTCCGGGTGCAGGCGGGTCCGCCGCAGCGGTCGCCCGCGCTGCGACGCAGCTCGGCGAGCAGCACGCCCGCGGTCTCCACGGCCCACCGCACGGGGCCGGCCCCGAGGTCGGCGTACGCCCGGGCCAGCACTGCGGGCGCGGCAGAGGGCCGCCTCCCGGGGTGGTCGTCCCGCGGGCGGAGGCGGCACGTCCACGGCGCGCGCGTGAGCGTCACCTGCTGAGCCGTCGTCACCGCGCCAGTAGACCGGACCTGGCGCCCGACGGCATCAGCCCACGACAGGAACCTGGCGTACTGCGTCCGCAGTACGCCAGGTCCCGAGGATCAGCCGACCGTGACCGGGTACGACGTCGACCGCCCGCCGGCCGTCACCGTGATCCGCACCCGGCCCGTGCCGACGGCCAGGATCCGACCCGCGGCGTCGACCTGCGCCACGCGCGGGTTCGACGAGCGGTAGCCGACCTTGACGCCCGTCGCCGATGCCGGGGCGTACCGGCCGGTGACGTAGACCGCCTGGCCGGCGGCCAGGCGCTTCGGCACCGCGGCCTTCACCCGCGTGACCCTCGCCCGCGAGCGCGTCTTGACGACCTTCACCGTGACGCTCGCCGTGAGCCGCTTCCCGGAGGCGCCGGGCTTCACCGTGGTGACGGTGATCCGGGCGGTGCCGGTCCGCCGCGCCTTGACGACGCCGGCGGCCATGACCCGCGCGACCTTCGGGTTGGACGAGCGCCAGGTCACCGCACCGTGGTACGACGGCCGACCCGAGGTGAAGTAGACCCCCTCCTCCAGCCGGAGCGAGGTGCCCCGGACCAGGCGCGCCTGGGCCTGGTTGAGCTTCACCCGGGTCGCCACCGGTGCGGCGGGAGCGGTGACGAGACCGGCCACGGCGGCGCCGAGCTCGGACGCCGCCCGGTCCACCTCCGCCTGGGTCGCGCCCTGGTCGGCGAGCACCCTGGCCGCGTCTGCGACCTCGGCCTGCAGCCGCGCCCACGACGCGGCGGTGAACCGGCCGTCGGCGTTGGACAGCCCGCGGGCCTGGTCGTACAGCGCCCGGAGCACCGTGCGGTCCACGACGACCGGGGGCTTCTGCTCCAGCCCGTCCAGCGCGGTCTGCAGCTCCTCGACCGCGGCGTCGAGCTGCTCCTGGGTGCGGTCGGCGCGCGCCTCGTAGGCCGCCTCCGCCGCACTCAGCGCGGAGCGCAGCGCTCCGGCCGACTCCTCGGTGTAGCCGCTCAGGTCCGCCGCCACCTCCTGAGCCGCGCCGATCAGCGTCCCGAGCGCCGCGGCGTCGCCGCGCAGCTCCAGGGCGGCCACCGCGGCCTCGACCGCCTCGGTGGCGGCGTCGACCTGCTCCTGCGAGAAGCCCGAGCCGTCGTACACCGCCTGGGCGCCGTCCTCACCGTCGACGACGGCGCGCAGGGCGGCCCAGGTGGAGGTGGTGTGGTCCGCCGCGACGAGGTCGGCGAGCCCGTCCAGGGCCGCGCCCAGCGCGGTCCTGTCCGCCGCGACGACCTCGTAGGTCAGCGTCGCGCTCGCCCGGTTGCCCGCCCGGTCGACGACGGTCTGGGTGATCGTGTGCTCACCGACCTCCGTCGAGTACCCGGTCTGCACGTGCGACGCCACCCCCGAGGTCGCGTCGCTGCCCGTGAACGTCGGCTCGGCGGGAACCTCGCCCTCGGCGATCGGCCCGCTCGGCCACGCACTGAACCCGGGCACCGGCTTGGTGCCGTCGACCTTCACCGTCAGCGTCTGCTCGGCGGAGGCGTTCGACGACGCGTCGGTGGCGGCGTAGCGCAGCACGTGCGTGCCGTCCGTCGTGACCGGCACCGGTGCCGTGTACGGCGCCAGCGGGGCCTCGCCCAGCGCCGCCCGGATCGCGGGCGAGCCGTCGACGTCGTCGACCGCGGTGACCACCAGGGTCGTGGGCGCGGTGATCCAGCCGTTGTCGCCGTACGACGTGGTGTCGGCCGGCGCCGCCGACACTGTCGGCGCCCGGTCGTCGGTCTCCGGGGTGCCCGGGTCGCTCACCCAGACGTCGGTGAGCGACGGGTCGTAGAAGGCGTCGTCGCCGCCGTTGTAGAGGTACTTCACGGTGACCTTGCCGTCACCGTCGACGTCGAGCGCCTCCGGCTCGTCCACGAGCACCTGGTAGTTGGCCAGGGTGTTGCCCACGACGCCCTCGTTGGGCACCAGGTAGCGCACCTGCTGCACCAGCACGTCGTCGACGAGGATCTTGTAGACCTTCGGCCGGGTCTGGACGACGCTGACGTTGCCCGCCGTGTCGGCCGTCTCCCGCATGCTCAGGACGAACGGCTCACCGGGGGTGACGTCGACGTCGACGCTGTACCAGCTGCCGTCGCGCGACCAGGTGAAGCGGCGGGTCAGGCCGCCCTCGGTGTTGGTGCCGCCCACGGGGATGGTCGGCCGGAGGTTCCACCGCAGGTTGTGCGCCCGCTCCGTCGGACCCGGCTTGACGTTGGCGGCGGAGTTGCCCGTCGAGCCGGGGCCGTCGTCGCCGAAGTCGACGAAGTCGTGGGCCCCCTCGATCGCCGCGGCGCCCGTGGTGGTCCACGCCCGACCCTTCGGGCCGTACCACTTCAGCCGCGTGCTGCTCGTCGCGGTGCCGAGCACGGCGCCGCGGTCGGTGAAGTCGACGGTGACCGACTGCATCATCGGCAGCCAGTACTGACCACCGCCGTGCACCGTGACCTCGACCTGGCGCGAGCCGCCGGCGGGGATCGTCACCAGCTCCGACGGGGCGCCCGCTTCGAGGACGCGGGCGACCGACCGGGCCGCGAGCCGCCCGGTGACCGGGGTCGACCCGTCGTTGCGGACCGTCGCGGTGACCGTCCACCGCCCGGTGCGCGGGTAGTCGCCGACCCGCTCCCCGAGTGTGACCCCCTCGACCGTGAGGTCGGACGCCACCCGGAGGAAGCCGGACACGTCCGTGGTGAAGCTGCGCTCCTGCTGCTCGCCGTAGGCCACGGTGACCTCGGCCCGGGCGTCGTACGACGCACCGTGGCGCGCACCCTGCGGCACAGCGAGGGTGAACGGGAGCTCGGTGCTCTCGCCCACCGCGACCGGGCCGCCGGTCAGGGTCACCGGCTCGGCGAGCCCGGGCACCTCGACCTCGGCGGTGATCGCGTCGATGCGCGAGCGCCCGGTGTTCTCGACCGTGACGGCCGACTCGACGCTCGTGCCCGGGGCCACCGTGCCGGCCCGCGGGAGCGAGACGGCCGCCGGGGCGGACAGCACGTCGAACGCGTGCTGCCCCGGCTCGACCCGGACCACGGTCTCGCCCGCGGCCTCGTCGACGCTCACGTCGAGGACGCCGGGGGTCGACTCGTCCAGCGGTGCCCCGGACAGCGTCACGTCACCGACCACGACGGTCGGCAGGTGCACCTGGGCGATCGTGCCGGTCGGCACCGTCACGTCCAGCTCGTAGACCTGGCGGTCGCGGGCGTCGATGTCGACCGCGATCCGGCCGCCGATGCTGTGCACCTTCGCCGAGATCGTCTTCAGCCCGCCGAGCTGGGGGCGTACGGCGAACTCAGCGAAGCCGGGCTCGACCTGCTGGATGCCCGCGGCGTACCGGCTCATCATGGTCAGCGGACCGCCGGTCCACGCGTGGTTGAAGGTGCCGGCCTGGTCCTGCTCCGGTCCGGCGAAGAACTCCCACAGCGTCGAGTGGTCCGGGTCGTTGACCATCGGCGCGTAGCGGTCCTTCATCCGCGCGATCGCGTCCTCGGGGTAGCCCATCAGGTAGAGCGCCTCGAGGACGTACTTGTCCATGTAGGGGCTGGACTTCTGGATGTTCACCAGCACGTCGCGGATCTGCTCGTACTGCGCGGGCTTCGCGAGGCCGGCGTACACCGCGAGGGCGTTGGCGCGGTCGTCGGCGCGCCCGTCGCCGGTGGACTCGTAGAAGCCCTTGCCCGGCACCCAGAGCGAGTCGATGTTGTCGCGGATCGAGTCGGCGCGGTCCTGCATCCAGGCGATCGCCGGGTCGTCGGCCGGGACGCCGATCTCCGTGCCGGACTTCATCGTCGACTGCAGGGCGATGTAGTACCAGAGGGTGTCGATCAGGCGACCGTCCTCGTTGTAGCCCCAGTCGTGCCAGTGCCAGGTGCCGCCGTGGTCGTGGGCCAGCAGCCCGTCGGCGGCCATGTTGTAGGTCCGCAGGTAGGCCACCGACGGCTCGTAGGTCTCCTCGAGCGCCGAGGCGTCGCCGGAGTACTCGTAGAACATCCAGAAGCTCATCAGCGCGGCCAGTGACTGGGCGGGCAGCTCCGAGAAGGAGGCCGCCGGGGCCTGGGTCGGGATCAGGTCGCCGTTGCGGAAGCCCATCAGGTTCGTGATGCCCTTGCGGGCCAGGTCGGCGGCAGCCGGGTCGAGGGCGTAGAACGCCTCCTCGAGCTCGTTCGTCGCGTCACCCCACCACTGCGAGCGCTCCCGGTCGGGGCAGTCCATGTAGGAGTCGCGCATGGTGACGTAGAGGGTGTCGCGCGCCATCCGCCAGAGCTTGTCGAGGTACGGGTCGTCGGAGGTGAACGCCCCGTCGAACTCGCTGGCGTAGCCCGACAGGCGGTAGCCGATGGCCTCGACCTGGGCCGTCTGCGGGGCGGTGACGAACAGCTTGTCGCCGTTCATCCAGATCAGCGACTCGTACTCCTGCGCGCCGGCCTTGGTGACGTACTCGGCCTGGACGGCCTGCTCGATGCCGGCGCCGCGCACGGTGGCGCGGTCGGTCTTGAGACCGACGGTCGCGCCGGCCTGGGTGCCCGCGCCGAGCCTCACGTACGGCGTGAGCTGGTGGTTCACCGGCATCCGGAACTCGTACGTCGTGATGCCGCCGCTGGTGGTCGCCTTGACCCGCGGGTCGGTGACCGGGATGGCGGTGGGCTGCTCGTCGTACTTCAGCAGCGGGATCGGCCGGTCGACCAGGAGGTTCCAGGGCGAGCTGCCCTCGTTGCCCGACGTGACGGCGGCCGGCCAGGCGGCGTCGTCGAAGTCCGTGGCCGACCAGTCGGCCCAGTCGGCGATCTCGGCGCGGGCGTCGTACTTCACGTTGGGCTCGGCGAGGCGGTAGTTCACGTCGACCGACATCCGCCCGTAGGCGTCGAGCTTCAGCGCCTTCCAGGTCTCGTTGGAGCGCAGGTCGACGTCGGGGGCCTCGAAGAAGAGGCCGGCCTTGCCGGAGTACGGGCCGGCGTACCCGCCACGGCCGTAGGAGACCGCGAGCACCGCGACGGTGTTCTCGCCCTCGCGCAGGTGGGGCCGCAGGTCCACGTTGTCGACGTACGAGTCGACCTTGTTGGGGCCGCGCTTCACGCTGCCCTCGAAGACGACCAGCTCGTCGTTGAGGTAGAGCCAGTACTTGGTCTCGGCGGCGATCCGCGCGTTCACCGTCGCCGGGAGCGCGTCGAGGTCGTCGACGGTGAAGGTCCGGCGGAAGGCCGTCCAGTTGTTGAGCGAGGCGGCGTCCGAGGACCAGATCCAGTACGCGTCCTCGGGCGAGTCCGGCACGCTGCAGACGCTGACGATCTCCAGGCCGCCGTAGCCCGCCGCGGTGGCACCGCTCGTGCCGAGCGGTCGACCCTCGAAGTCGTCGGCGTAGAGGTAGGCGTCGGTGCCGAGGCGCTGGACGACGAGGTTGTCGAGGGTGCCGGTCTCGCCGCCGGAGACCCGGATGCCGACGGTGCCGGAGGCCGGGATCCAGGGACGCGAGTACTGCGCCACCTGCGCGCCGTCGATGTGGACGGTGACCTGCTGGCCCGTGACGGCGATCTTGAAGTGGAAGGGCTCGCCGGGGGTGAGGGTGCCGGCCGGCAGCGTGATGGTCCCGTCGGCCGCCCAGCCGCCGTTGTTCAGCCGCAGCGGGCCGAGGGAGTTCCCGCTGGCCGAGAACTGCAGGGACGGGCCGTTGTTGCCGCTCTGGCGGAAGGAGACGGCCAGGGTGTTGGGGGTGGTGGCGTCGCCCTCGACGGAGTAGTCGGTCCACTCCGAGGCGCGGGCCGGTGCGAGGTAGCCGCCGTCGTACGTCGGCGCGCCGGTGCCGCCCGATCCCGGGAGCCCGAGCAGCACGACCTTGTCGGTCGCGCTGCTGAGCGCCTCGCCGCACACGCGCGGCGGGGCGGCCGAGGCCGCCGGCGCGGCGGCGCTCGCCGGCGCCGTGCCGACGGCGGCGAGGCCGCCCAGCCCGAGCGCCAGGACGACCGCCCCGGCGATCCGGGACCGTGCCGCGAACCCTGTCCGTACCTTCCTCGCCACCCTGCTGCCCTCCACGATTCGTGTCACCTGTCCTGCCGTTCCTCGGGTCGGGAGCCGACGCCGGCTCCGTCTGGTCCGCGCGACGGCTGTCGCGCGGGATGGATCGCCTCGCCGTCACCCGAGTGGGCGGCGAGGTAGAGGTCGAAGGCGAAGCGCGGCAGGCCCCCCGTGCGCGCCACGGCGATGCCGTTGGCCAGCGCCCAAGCCCGCACCTCGCGCGTCGAGAGGCCCGCCGGCGGCGTGGTCATCGGACCCGGACCACGATCGGCCCGGCCTTCGACGGCTGCACGGTCGGCGACCCGCCGTACTGCGCGACCAGGCGGTGGGCGCCGCGGCCGCGGAGGCGGACCTTCACGGTCACCGCCGAGCCGGTCGCCCGCACCGTGCGCACGACCTTGCCGTCGAGGCGCAGGGTCACCCGGCCGCCGACGGCCACCGTGGGCGCCGAGACCTGCACGCGCACCCGCACCTTCTGGCCCGACCGGACCTTCGTCCGGTTGACCCGCAGCGAGGTGGCCGAGCGGACCTTCGTGACCGGTCCGACGGCCGTCGACGTCGCCGTCGCGGTCGCCAGGCCCGCCTTGGCCGCCGTCACCCGCACCGCGAGGCGGCGACCGACGTCGGCGGCCCCCAGGCGGTACGTCGCCCCGGTCGCGCCGGGCACGGGCCGGCCGTCGCGCAGCCACTGCCGCGTGAGCGTGACGCCGGCGGTGTTCCACGAGCCGTCGCCGGCCCGCAGGGTCCGGCCCACCTCGACGCTCCCGGTCACCTGCGGCGGGGCCACGGCGACGAGCTCGGCGACGTCCGCCAGGGTGACGGTCAGCCGGCGCACCTGCTCGACGTTGCCCGCGACGTCGGTCGAGACGACCTCCACCACGTGCTCGCCGAACCCGGTGACGACCGGTGCCTCGTCGCCCAGCGTGGTCCACTCCCCGCCGTCCATGCGGTACGCCGTGGTCGCCACGCCGCTGGTGGCGTCCCGCGCCTCGATCACCAGCGCAGCCCGGTCGGGGCGCTCGGCCCCGGAACGGACGGAGACGGTGGTGCTCGGTGCCGTCGCGTCCACCCGGACGGTGAGCGAGCGGGCGGCGGTGCGGTTGCCCGCCGCGTCCCGCGCCCGGTAGTCCACCATGTGCTCGCCGTCGTCGCCGAGGACCAGCGGGCCGGCGTACGCCGCCCACCTGCCCGCGCCGCCGACCTCGACCGCCGGAGCGGCGTCCCGGTCGTCCACGGAGGCCAGGGAGACGGTCACCGGACCGCGGTGCCAGCCGTCCCGGCCGGCCGTGCCCTCGACCCGCGGGGACACCAGGGGCGCGACGCGGTCCTCGCCCAGCGGCAGCACCCACACGTCGGCGATCGACGGGTCGTACGCCGTCGCGTCGGTCGGGAACTCGAACTTCAGCCGGACGGTGCCGTCCGCGGTCTCGGCCAGGGCGTCGGCCCCGTCGACCAGGACCTGGTGGGCCATCCAGCCCACCGAGTTCTGGGTGCGGGTGATGGTGTGCCGGCCCGCCGGGACGTCGTCGACGTAGAGGTTGAACTCCTTGGTCGTCGCCTTGTCGAAGGTCTCCCGCATCCGCACGAGAAACGGCTGCCCGGGCTCGACGTCCACCTGCGCGGAGAACCAGGACCCCGGGTGCAGCGAGTGGGCGTAGCGACGGGTGAGCCCGGCCTCCGGGCTGGTCCCGCTGTTCGGCGCCGCCAGCACCGCGTGCGCGGTCTCGGAGACGCTCTCGCCGAAGTCGACGTGGTCGGTCGCGCCGTCGCCCTCGGCGGGCGGCGTCTCCAGCGCGACGGTCAGCGACCCGGCCCCGGACGCCAGGACGTCGTCGCCGCGCCGCACGGTGGCGGTGATCTGGTGGGCGGTGGCGACCACGTCCTGCGGCAGCAGCAGCGGCACCTCGACCGTCGCCGTCCCGCCGGCGGGCACGCCCACCGGGGCCGAGGGCACGGTGGCCGGCCAGCCCGCCGGCACGCCGAGCTCGACCCGGCCGTCGGCCGCCGCGGTGCCGGTGCTGCGTACCGAGACGGTCGCGGTCGCGGTCCCCTCGCCGGTGACCTCGGCGCTCACGCCGGTCACCTCGAGTCCCGAGGACACCTGCGCCCAGGGGCCGGACGTCGTCAGCTCGAGCCGCTCGTCGCCGGTCGCGAACGCGACCGTCGCCGTGACGTCGTGCGCACCCGGACGGGCGGACGCCGGGACCCGGACGGTGAACGGCAGCTCGACGGACGAGCCGGCCGGCACGGACGCCGGGAGGGCGCCGAGCGTGACCGGCCAGTCCCCGACCGCGACCTGCGCGGTCAGCTCGTCGATGCCCGTGTCGCCCGAGTTCGTCAGGGTGACCGCGCCGGTCACCTCGGTGCCCGGCAGGACCGGTCCGGCGAGTGGCGCCACCGCGATGGCGACGCCCGCGCGGTCGGACGCGGCCCGCTCCAGCGCGGCCACGACCCGGTCGAGGCGGCGGACCAGGTCGAGGCGGACCGGCCGCTCGACGGTCGTCGCGGCCGACGTCTCCTCCCGCAGCGCGCGAGCGGCGTCGAGCGCGGCCGCGAGGGCCGTGTCGATCGCGGCGGCGTCACCGGCGATGGTGGCGCTCACCGCTCCCTCGACGTCGGCGGTGACGGCGTCGACCCCGGCCAGCAGCCGGTCCCGGTCGGCGGAGGACAGGTCCCCCGCGTCCGCGTGGTCGGCCGCACCGGTCCGGACGTCGGTCAGCCGGTCCAGGACCGCGCCGAAGGACGCCAGGTCGGCGCGGACCCGCAGCTCGTAGTGGCCCGAGCCGGTGGTCAGGCTCAGCACGCCGTCCTCGTGGCTCCACGCCCGGACGCCGTCGGCGGTGATCGCCAGGCCGTCGCCCTCGACGACCGTGGCCGCGTTCGGCGCCGGGACCTTCAGGTGACCGGTCGAGCCGACGGGCACGTCGACCTCCAGCACCAGGTCACCGTTGTCGGCGGTGCGCCAGTCGGACGTCACCGGGCCGAACGGGGTGTCGAGCGTGGCCTTCGCCCACTCCATCTCGCCGGTCACCGCCGGCGCGATCGTCACGTCGCGGTAGCCGGTGTCGACCGAGGAGCGGATGCCCGCGACGTCGTTGAAGAACCAGTCGTCGACGGTGCCGAGGAAGTAGTGCCCCAGCGAGCGCGCGTCGGTGGCCCAGTGCTCCCACATGCTGGTCGCGCCCTGCTCGAGCTTGTAGCCCCAGCTCGGGTACGTCGTCTGCACGGCGAGCTCGTGGGCCAGGCCGGCGTGCCCGTGCGCGGTGAGCACCGGCAGCAGGTACTTGGTGCCGAGCACACCGGTGTTCAGGTGCGTGTCCTTGGCGCGGACGTCGGCCGCGATGCTGTCGACGACCCGCTGCGTGGTCGCCGCGTCGGGCGTCAGCCCGAACGCCACCGCCAGCACGTTGTGCGTCTGCCGGTAGCCCCGGTCGCCGGTGCCGCGGTAGTGCCCGCCGCCCGGCGCCAGGAAGGTCTTGTTGAACGCCTCCTTGACCGCGGCCGCGTTCACCTCGAAGTGCTCGGCGTCGGCGTCCTCGCCCAGGTGCCGCGCCGAGCGCGCCATCGTGTCGAGCATCAGGTAGAGGTACGCCGTGCCCGAGACGCGGGTGTCCTCCGGCGCGTTGCCGCCGGCCGGGCTGGCCTCCGGGCTGACCCAGTCGCCGAGCCGGTTCTCGGTGACCAGGCCGTCGGCGCTGCGGTCGAACTCGAGGTCGACGTACTTCTTCAGGTTGGGGTAGAGGCTGCGCAGGGTGCGGTCGTCGCCGCTCTGCTGGTAGAGGCCCCACGGGATGTTGACGTACGCCGAGTGCCACGGCGGCGCCACGCCCCACTGCCCCCAGCCGGCCGAGCTGGGGGCGATGACCATCGGGGCGCCCTCGGCGTCCCGGGTCTCGTCGACGTCGCGCATCCACTTCGCGAACAGCTCGTGGAGGTCGATGTTGTACATGAACATGTCGAAGCCGACGGCGGCGTCGCCCGTCCACCCGTTCTTCTCGAACATCGGGGTGTCGGTCGGGATGCCGTGGATGTTGTTGTAGAGCGTGTCGACGACCGCCTCGTGGGTGCCGTTCATGACCTCGCTGGAGCTCTCGAAGGTGCCGGTGCGCTCCGCGTCGGTGTGCACGAGCCGGGCGGTGAACGCGCTCAGCGGCGGCGCCTGGTCGCCGGGCCAGCCGGTGACCTGGACGTACTGGAAGCCCTTGTAGCTGAAGTGCGGCTCCCAGGTCTCGGGCTCCCCGGTGCCGGCCAGCACGAAGCGGTCGGTCTGGAAGCCGGACGCGAACCCGCCGTTGTTGTCGAAGTTGACCAGACCGCTGGCGCGCAGCTTCTCGCCGTACTGGTAGCGGATGGTGGTGCCGGCCGGGCCCTCGGCGGTGATCCGGACGTTGCCCGCCAGGACGCGGGGGAACTTCACGACGTAGGTGCCGTCCTGCGGCTCGGTGATCTCCACCGCGGGCAGGCTCTCGGTGACCCGGATCGGCTGCTGGCGCATGTTGACCAGCTCGCCCTTCGGGCCGGCGACCTCGGCCGCCGGCGCCCACTCGGCGTCGTCGTAGCCGGGGGTGTCGAAGCCCGGCAGCTCGTACGACGCGTCGTACGTCTCGCCGCCGTAGAGGTCGTCGAAGCGGGTCGGGCCGTCGTGCCGGGTCCACGAGTCGTCGGTGACGACCCGCTCCTCGCGGCCGTCGGCGTACTCGATCTCCAGGACCGCGCGGGCGACGGGCTCGTCGTGCCAGGGCGGGGTGTTCCAGTTCCAGACGTTGCCGCCGGTCATGCCGTAGAAGCCGCGGCCGAGTTCCAGGCCCAGCGCGTTGGCACCGCCGTCGAGCTGGTCGGTCACGTCGGTGGCGACGTACTGGACGGTGTCGTCGTAGTCGGTGAAGCCCGGCGACAGCACGTCCGCGCTGATCGGGGCGCCGTTGAGGGACACGTCAGCGTAGCCGCCGGCGGCCACGTAGACGGTCGCGTTGGCGACGTCGCCGTCGACCTCGAAGTCCTTGCGCAGCAGCGGAGCCGGGCGGACCGGGGTCTGCGGGGGCTTGACGTTGCGGTTCCACGGGGCGGCGCCGTACGCCGCCTGCACGACCGCCGCACCCCACTCGCTGTCGTCGAGCGCCGGGTCGGACCAGTCGGCCGGGATCTGCTTGGTCGCCTTCCAGGTCGTGTCGGTGCCGAACACCTCGCTGGCACCGTCGGCGTAGCGGACCCGGACCCGGGCGACCAGGCCCGCGGGCGAGCCGGGGCCGTTGGTGGTGCGGACCGCGAACACGTTGCGGTCGGCCTCGAGGTCGACCTCGTAGCGGCGCGACTGCTGCCACTCGTTCACCGCGCCCTCGGTGCGTCCGACCCGCTTTCCGTTGACGACGAGGTCGAACGAGTCGTCGGCCGTGATCACGACCTCGGCCGAGACGGCCTCCTTGCCGGCCGGGCTCACCCGCGTGGTGCGGAAGGCTCGGTCCTCGGCCGGGGCCTCCGGCCTGGTCTCCTCGGGGGTCCAGATCCAGCTCGACCCGTCGACGGTCAGCGCCTCGGCGCCGGTCGGCACCACGGGCACGGTGACCCGGTCGGCGTAGACCCAGCCGCGGTAGAGCGCCTGGGCCCGCGCGGGCTCCCAGCCGCTGTCGTCGTACGCGACGTCCGCCCAGCCGGTCGGGCGCGCGGCGCTGCCGATGGGCTCGGCGAGGAAGGACCCGTCGCTGACGACGTCCTCGCTGGTGCCGTCGGTGTAGCCGATGCGGACCCGGGCCAGGACGCCGCCGTACTGGGCGTTGCCGGGGGTGTCGAGGGCGAGGGCCAGGACGTTCTCGCCCTCGGCGACGGTCAGGTTGACCGCGCGCGCCTGCTGCCACTCGTTGTTGGCGCCGGTGTTGCGGGCCACCTCCGCGCCGTTCCAGTACGCCGTGAAGATCTGGTCGCCGGTCGCGGCCAGCTGTGCCCAGGCGACCTCCTTGCCGGCGGGCACCGTGATCGAGCGGCGGAACAGCGTCGTCGGGATCGGGTTCGACGTCGACGGCGCGCCGATGTCGGGGATGATCCAGGACGCGGTGTCGAGGTTCATGCCGGTGTCGACCGCGGTCGTGCGCGGGACCGTCACCTGGGCGCCCCACGGCCCGGAGCCGTACTCCGCCCGCGCGGCCGCCGGCACCCAGCCGGCCGTCGACGCGCCGGCCAGGTGCCAGCCCGGGGCGGCGGTCTGCGTGGAGAGCCAGCCGTCGTCGGTGACGACCTCCTCGGTCGTGCCGTCGGCGTACCGGACGACGAGCTTGCCGACCACGGCGCCGAAGGCCTTGGCGGTGTTGTTGAGCCGGACCGCGAGCACGTTCTCCCCCGACTGCGGGAAGACCCGCACCCGGGCCGCGGTCTTCCAGCGGTCGTCGACCGAGGCGCCGCTGGCGACCTGCGTGCCGTTGAGGAACGCCGAGAAGCCACGGTCGCCGGTCATCACCAGCTCGGCCCCGGCGACGGTGCGGCCCGGGTCGACGGTGAAGGTCTGACGGAAGTAGCCCGGCGGCGTGTTGGCGCCGGAGTACGGCGGGTGGATCCACGACGCGCCCGCGAGGTCGACCCCGCTCACGTCCTGCACCCGGTCGTTGCCGATCCAGGCGCTGTCGCCCCAGTCCCCCGCGTCGAGCAGGCCGGTGCGGAAGCTCGACGACCCGCTCGCGGCGCCGGCCGTCGTCACGACCTCGACGTCCCACACGTAGCCGGTGGCCGACTCGAGCGCCGGGCCGTCGTACGGCGCGCCCTCGGAGGTGGCCGACTCCACCACCCCGCTGTCCCAGACCAGCTCGCCGTCGAGGCCCTCGGCCTCGGTGGCGACCCGGAGCCGGTAGGACTCCTGGCGCACGTCGCGGGCATCCGAGCCGATGACCCACGAGAACCGGGGCTCCTCGACGTCGAGGCCGAGCGGCGCGACCTTCTTCTCGACCTCCAGGGTCGAGAGGGTGGGCGCCGCGCCGGGAGCGGACGCGGCGACCGCGGGAGCCGGGGCGAGCGAGGCCGGGGCGACCGCGGCGACCGCGAGGGAGACGGTGAGCAGGGGGGCGCCGAGCCGGAGCAGAGGGCGGGAGGTGTCAGCCACAGGGCTTCTTTCGGAGTGTCGGATCGAGAGGGGCGGACCTGCGCCCGTCCCCCGGGAGGGGACGGGCGCAGGCCGCTGTCACCGGGTGCGGACCCGGATGGTGCGGGCGGTCGCGGAGGACGCCGCCGTGATGGTCGAGCCGAGGTACGACGCGCTGACGCGGTGCCGTCCGGGCTTGCGGACCTTGATCCTGACCACGGCCCGGCCGGCCCGCAGGGTGGCCCGCTTGACGACCTTGCCGTCGACGCGGACCGCGACCCTGCCGGTGGCCCGCGGGTCGGCGGCCACCACGACCGTGACCTTCACCGGCTTGCCGCGCTTGACCGTTGCCTTGTTCACCTTGACCGTGGTCCGCGAGGCCGTCTTGGCCACCGGCGCCGTCGGTGCCGAGGTGCTGGTCCCGGGCGCCTTGCCGGCCTTCGAGGCCGTCACCCGCACCGAGAGCCGTCGGCCGATGTCCGCGGCCGAGACCCGGTACGTCGCCGCCCGGGCACCGTCGATCGCGGCACCGTTGCGCAGCCACTGGTAGGCGAACGTCAGGCCCTTGGTGTTCCACGACCCGCTCGTCGCCCGCAGCGTCGAGCCGTAGCGCACCGCACCGGTGACCTGCGGGGCCACGATGGCGGCGACCGTGTCGACGTCCGCGAGGCTGACCGTCTCCTGGCGCATCGGCTCGACGTTCCCGGCCACGTCGGTGGAGGCGAAGTCGACCACGTGGTCCCCGAAGCCCTGCACCCGGACGGTCTCCGGGCCGACCTCGGCCCACGCACCGCCGTCGACGCGGTAGAGCGTCGAGGCGACGCCGCTGGTCGCGTCCGTGGCGGCGAAGGTCAGGGTCGCGGAGTCCGCGCCCTCGACCCCGGCCCCGCGGGTGGCGGTCAGCGTGGTCACCGGCGCGGTCGCGTCGACGTTCACCTCGAGGGTGTGCGCGGAGCGGTTGCCGGCCGCGTCGGTCGCGCGGTAGCCGACCACGTGCCGTCCGTCACCGGTGACGTCGACCGGACCGGTGTACGGCGCCCAGCTCTCGCCGGCGCCGGTCTCGACCGACGGCGCCTCGTCCCGGGCGTCCTGGGCGCTGACGGCGACCCGCACGTCCGAGCGGTGCCAGCCGTCCTCGCCCGGGGTCCCGGACGAGACGACCGCGGCCACGTCGGGCGCCTGCTCGTCGGCCGGCACGGCCAGCACCCACATGTCGGCGATCGACGGGTCGTGGAAGCCCTCGGCGCCCAGGAGCGGGTACTCGAACTTGATCCGCACGGTGCCGGTGTTGGCCCGGACCACCGCACCGTCGATCAGCGCGTCGTAGACCTTCAGCCCCTGGCCGCTCTCGGTGCGCGGGACCAGCTGGGTGCGCACCAGGACGTCGTTGACGTAGATGTTGTACTTCTTCGTCCGGGCCGCGTCGAAGGTCTCCAGGTTGCGGAGGACGAACGGCTGGCCGGCCGGCACCTTCACGGACACCGAGAACCAGGAGCCGGGGAAGCCGGCGTGCGAGTAGCGCCGGGTGACCCCGGCCTCGTCCGGGGTGATGCCGCTGTTGGCGGAGGCCTGGATGCCGTGGGCGTTCTCCGAGGCCGGGTTGCCGAAGTCGACGTGGTCGACGGCGGCGGCCGTCGGCGGACGGGGCCGCTCGACGCCGATGGTGCGGTCGGCCGAGACCAGCACGGCCCCGGCACGGCGTACGTCGACGCCGACCTCGATCGTGCCGCCGACCAGGTCGACCGGCACGATCACCGGGATCTCGACGTCCACGTCGCCGCCCGCGGGGACGGTGACGTCGGAGGACGACACGGAGCGCCAGCCGGCCGGCAGCCGGAGGGACACGTGCGCCCGGACGGCCGCCCCGCCGTCGTTGGTGACCGGGACCGTGACGGTGGCGTGCTCGCTCGGGTCGGGACCGTCGAGGACGACGGTCGGCGTGCCCACGGCGAACCCGGAGGTCACCGTCAGCCAGTCCGCGGTGCGCTCGGTGACCGTGTACGAGTCACCGTCGACGACCATGGTCAGCGCCAGGGTGGCGTCGTAGGTGCCCGGATCCTGCTGGCGGGAGACCCGCAGGCTGACGGGCAGCTGGGCGCTCTCGCCGGCGGCGAGGGAGGCGAGCGAGACCGTGGCCTCCTCGATCCCGGCGACCGACACCGTGCCCTCGAGGCCGGTGACGGCGCTCTGGCCCGCGTTGGTCACCTCGATGGTGCCGGTCGCGACGGTGCCGGGCAGCGCGGCGGCGCTCAGCGGCGGCAGGGCCACCCGCACGCCCCGTGCCTCGGTGACCGCGGTGACCAGTCGAGCCTCGAAGCCGGCCAGCCGGTCGTCGAGCGCGGCCCGGACGTCGGCGGCGACGCCCGAGGCGGCGAGCCAGGTCCGGGTGCCACGGACTCCGTCCAGCGCAGAGCCGAGGGCGGCGACCCGAGCGGCCGCGTCCTGGTCGAGCACGGCCTGCAGCGCGTCCTCGACGTCGGCGGCGACCTCCCCGGTCCGGGTGTCGAGGGCGTCGGCGTCGCCGGCGCTCAGCTCGTCCTGCTCGGCCAGGTCCCCGACGTCGGCCCGGAAGGTGCTCAGGTCCTCCAGCAGGGTGCCCAGCTCGGCCTGCTCCGTCGAGACGTGGAAGTCGTAGGAGCCCGAGCCGACGGTGACGGTGACCGTGTCGCCGTCGTCGGTGACGTCGAGGACGCCGTCGATCTCCTCGTCGAGCAGCGCCCCGCCCTCGCTGACCGCGTAGGCCGTGGACGCCGGCAGCACGACCTGCGAGGTGGTGTTGACCGGGACCTCGACCTGCAGGGCGAAGTCCTGGCCCTCCAGGGTCCAGTCGGAGGAGATCGGGCCGTAGACCGACTCGAACCGGCCCGCGCCGCTGGTCAGTCCGCCACCCACGACCGGCTCGATCCGCGAGACGTGGTAGCCGGGCTCGACCGGCCGGATGCCGCCGATGTTGCGGTACATCCAGTCGCCGACCGCGCCGTAGGCGTAGTGGTTGAAGGAGTTCATGTCGACCGGCCCGAACTCACCGTTCGGCATGATCGTGTTCCAGCGCTCCCACATCGTGGTCGCGCCCTTCGCCACCTCGTAGCCCCACGACGGGTAGTCCTCGTGCAGCAGCATCGTGTAGGCGAGGTCGTCGCGGCCGATGCTGCTCAGTGCCGGCAGCAGCCACGGCGTGCCGAGGAAGCCGGTGGTGAGGTGGTTGTCGCCGCGCGCGAGCTTGGCGACGAACCTCTCGCCGGCCTTCTCCCGCAGCCCGCTGTCGGAGATCAGGTCCATCCCGAGTGCCATGGCGTAGCCGGTCTGGCTGTTGCCGCTGACCGTGCCGTCCTCGGCCACGAGCGTGGCCGTGAAAGCGGCCCGGATGGCGGTCGAGAGGTCGGCGTACTCCGCGGCCTGGGCGTCCTCGCCGATCGCGGCGGCCATCTCCGCCATCATCCGCGCGTCCTCGGCGAAGTACGCCGTGCTCAGCACGCTGGTCGGCGTCGGGTCGTCGAGGTTGAGCCAGTCGCCCCAGGTGCCGCGGCCGGTCTCGATGAGGTCGGCACCGGCGCTGGTGCGCAGCATCGCGTAGAAGCGGGTCATGTCGGCCCAGTACTCCCGCACGATCGCGGCGTCGCCGGTGGACTGCCACACGGCGTAGGGAACGGTGATGCCTGCGTCGGACCACCCGGTGCCGGTGCCGGCCTTGAAGTTCGGCGTGGTGGGGGCGACGCCCTGGTAGTCGCCGTTCGCCTCCTGGGTGTCGCGCATGTCGGCCATCCACTTGGACAGGAAGGCCCGGGTGTCGCGCAGGTAGCTCGCCGTCGGGGCGAAGACGTTGATGTCACCCGACCAGCCGAGGCGCTCGTCGCGCGCGGGGGTGTCGGTGGGGACGGACAGGAAGTTGCCGCGCTGGCCCCACGAGATGTTGCTCAGCAGCTGGTTGAGCATCGGGTCGGAGGTCTCGAGGTCGCCCGTGGCCTTCAGGTCCGAGCCCCAGACGACGCCGGTCACGTCCTCGGCCGTCGGCGGGACCTGCGCCCCGGCGATCTCGATGTAGCGGAAGCCGTGGTGGGTGAAGGTCGGCTCGTAGGTGACGGTCCCGTCCACCGCGAAGGTGTAGGTGTCCGTGGCCTTCGCCGAGCGCAGGTTCTCGTAGTACGGCGTGCCGTCGCGGTTGAGCTCCTCCGCGTAGCGGATCGTGACGGTGTCGCCGGCCTCGCCGGTGAGCCGCATCCGGGCGACGCCGACCATGTTCTGGCCCACGTCGTAGACGTAGCGGCCCGCCACCGGCTCGGTGCGGCGGATCGTCGGGCGCTCCTCGGTCGTGCGCACCGGCTCGTCGGGCTGCGGCACGACCTTGGGGGTGGCCGTGGGCCGGGTCACGGTGGCGGTCCACTCGGAGTCGTCGTAGTCGGCGGTGTCCCAGCCCTCGCGGGCCGAGCGGGCGTCGTACGACTCGCCGTCGATGTTGTCGGCCAGGGCGTAGGGTCCCGGCGCGGTCCGCCAGTCGGCGTCGTCGGTGTCGACCCACTGCGAGGTGCCGTCGGAGTAGTCGATCCGCAGCCGCGCAAGTAGCGAGGTGTCCTTGCCGTAGTTGGCGGTCTGCAGGTGGGCGACCCGGCCGGCCCACCAGCCGCTGCCGATCTCGGCGCCGAAGACGTTGGTGCCGGCCTCGACCAGGTCCGTGACGTCGTAGGTCTGGTGCTGGATGCGGTCGAGGTAGTCGGTCCACCCGGGGGCGAGGTGCTGGTCGCCGACCGGCTCGCCGTTGATCCGCAGCTCGTAGATGCCGCGGGCCGTGGCGTAGGCGCGGGCCCTGGTCACCGTCTTGCCGGCCGCGGTGTCGAACTCGGTGCGCAGCAGCGGCAGGTTCGGGACCGGCACGCGCCAGAGCGCGTCGATGCGCCCGGCGAGGCGAAGGCCACCCGGGACGACGGTGCCGCCGGTGAAGGGGTTGCCGCTGGTGAAGTCGGTCTCGAGCAGCGTCGTACCCGCGTTGTCGACGACCCGCACCGCGTGGATCGTCGAGGTCTCCGCCCCCTCGGTCGCCGTGTCGGAGCGGAAGCCCACGAAGCCGCGCGCGTGCGTCGCGTCGGTGCGGGTGTCGATGGTGGTGCCGTCGAGCTTGGTGACGATGGTCGACCCCGTCACGGTGACGCTCAGGCGGTGCGTCCCGGTCTTCAGCTGCTGGGTCGAGATCACCGAGGAGATGTCGACGTTGCCGAGCAGCGCGTACCCGCCACCGGACTTGCGGTGCGGCCGGAACCGCGGCGTGCCGTCGGCCACGCTGAGCTGCCACATGTAGCCGTTGCTCAGGTCGGCCGCCCGGACGTAGAAGCCGGCGGCGAGGTTCTCCAGGCTGAAGTCGAAGTCCGCGGTGTAGTCGCGCCAGCGGCTCAGCTCGGCGTCCCCGGCCGCGCCGACCCACTCCGCGTCGCCCCAGTCGTCGGCGTCGAGCAGTCCGGTCTCGAAGGAGGCGGGCTCGCTCCACCCGGACGCGACGTCGTCGCCGTCCCAGGTGCGCACCTGCCAGACGTAGCGCGTGTGGGCCTCGAGCGCGGGGCCGCCGTACGTCACGTCGACCTGGCGCGCGGAGGCGACCTTCTCGCTGTCCCACACGTCGGCGTCCCCGAGCGCGTCCTCGCTCGTGGCCACGCGGACCTGGTACGCCGTCTGCACGACGCCGCGCCCGGTCGACCGGGCCTGCCAGCCCAGGCTGGGAGCCGCGCCGGGGATGCCGAGCGGGTCGATCCGCCCGTTGGTGGTCAGGCCGGTCACCTGGACCGCGCCGGGCTCCGCCGCGATCGTCGCGGCCGCGGCGCCGCCGGGCACCGGGACGGCGACGGCGAGGCCGGCGGAGAGCGCGAGGACCGCGAGCGCCGAGACCGCTCGCCGGGTGCCGTGGGTGGTACGTCGTGTCACTGGTCGATCCCTCTTCTTCCCCCGGGTGCGCGCCGTGGCCGGACGCGCGAGTGACGGTTGTCACGCAATAGCGATGAACCGTTTCATAGAAGGCTCACCAGCGCTAGGGAGTCCTCCTGAATTGGCCGGAAGGCGTCAGGTCTGGGACGGAAGTGCCGATAGACCGGGATTTGGCCCTTCCTCGCACCGGTGACGTCTGCCACACTGCGCTCCGTGCTGAATCGTTGCAGAGCGCAACCGACCAGGAGCGTCGCGTGGTGCCCGACCGCCCGGACGACCTGACGCTCACCCTGCTCGCGCACATCGCGAGCGGCGCCACGACGGCCGAGGCGGCGGCCGCCTGCAACGTCTCCGAGAGCACCCTCGACCGCCGCCTGCGCGCCTTGCGCCGCGACTGGGGCGTCGACACCACCATCGAGCTGGTCGTGCGGGCGGTCCGGAAGGGCCTGGTGTAGCGCGCCGCGCGAGTTCATGGATGATCGGCGTCCCTGGAAGCACAGCGACGCCCCTCCCTCCTCCCGGGTCGGGAGGAGGGAGGGGCGTCGAGTGTGGTGCTCGTACTCGCTACGACCCGCTCAGCGGCGTACCTTGCCGGCCTTCACCGTGGCGGCCAGCGTGGTGTAGCCGGCCTTCTGCGAGGTGATGACGACCTTCACCCGCTTGCCGGCCCACGCCTTGCGGACGGCCAGGCGCGGCTTGGTGGCGCCGGGGATCGGCTTGGTGCCGACGTACCAGCGATAGGTCACCTTCGACGCCGTCGGGCTCAGCGAGCCCGTCCGGGCGATGAGCGTCCGGCCCACCTTCGCCACGCCGCGCACCGCGGGGCGCTTGGTCTGCGTGAAGGTGCCGGGCACGACGCCGATCGTGGTGACCGTGGTCAGGGTCGAGTAGCCCGCCTTGCGGCTGACGATCGCGACCCGGATCGACTGTCCGGCCAGGGCGTTCGTCAACTTCAGGTGCGGGCCGGTGGCGCCCGGGATCGCGGTCGAGCCGCGGTACCACTGGTAGGAGACCGAGTCCGGCGACGGCTTCAGGGCGCCCTGGTGGACCGTCAGCGTCCCCCCGGACTTCAGCACGCCGGTGACCGCGGGCTGGGAGAGCGCGACGAACTCCTGGACGCCCGGCTCCTCGGTCCGCTCCTCACCCTCGGACCACCACGAGTCGCCGTACGTCGTGTCCCGCAGGGTGTTGGTGACGCAGTGGATCTGTCCGCTGCGGCTCGTGTAGAAGTAGTCCTCCGCCCACTGGATCTCGGTGCCGATCTCGGCGAAGCGCTCCTCGATCTCGGCCTGGAAGAGATCCTGGCCGTCCACCGCCGGCACGTGCTGCGTGGGGATGTAGACCACGTCGTGGCCGGTGCCGATCAGGTTCGCGGCGTTGGGGATCTGGACGCCGACCCGGCCGTAGGCGTTGGCCTTGTAGAGCACGGGGACGCGGATGATGTCGTCCTCGGTGAGCCCGACCTCCTCCCGCAGGACGCGCAGCCCGCGGTTGACGCCGGCGTGACCGATGGCGACGCCGCTGATCATCTGCGGGTCGTTGACCGCCTCGGCCACCGTCATGGTCGGCGGCGTCGAGCCCGCCGGGGGCACCAGGCCGTACGGCGTGTACAGCTGCTCGCCGCCGCGGCCGGCGTCGACGAGCTCCTGCAGCAGGTTCATGGCCAGCTGCGGGTCCGCCGCGACCAGCGCCCAGCCGCGCTCGGTGTCGGCCGGGATGACCGAGATGAACTCGTCGATGTGGCCGACGCTGAGCCAGCTGGTGTCCAGCGCGATCGGGTCCTGGAAGCCCTGGAGCTCCAGCATCTTGTTGAAGGCCGGGTCCGCGGTGAACTCGGTGCCCTCGACCGCGCCCAGGACCTTGCGGCCGAGCGGGTACTTCTTGCCCTCGTGCTCGTAGGCCGGGATGGTGCCGTAGTTGCCGGTCGAGCCGCGGCTGTCGTAGCTCATCCCCGGGATGGACGGCGGCACGTACGTCGGGTCGAAGTGCTGGATGCCCGCCACGTCGGGTCCGCGCAGCTCGGTGAAGACCACGCGGCCGGTCTGCCGGAACGGGTTGCTGCCCGCGTTGTCGCGACCGTCGCGGACCGGTGCGCGGACGAACACGCGCATCTGCTGCTCGCCGTCCGCGGACGGGATCGACATCAGTCCGGGCTCCATGATGTCCTGCGTCCAGATGTCGGTGCCGTTGCCGCCGCCGCGCGCGCCCTGCAGGCTGGGGAGCTTCACCAGCTCGACGTCGTCGCCCATGCGCTCCATGCCGGCGACGAAGTCGGCCGCCAGCGCCTCGCCGTTCAGCTGGCTGCGCACCAGCGACGCGCTCGGCTCGGGGACGGTCGCCCCCTCGTAGACCGAGGTCTCGTTGTCGGCCATGTAGAGCTTCTCGATCGGCATCCGGTCGGTGGCGAACAGCAGCGGCGCGACCCGCATCTCCACCTGGTCGGTGGCGACCTGCTGAGCACCCCGGCGGTGCACGACGCGCAGGATGACGGAGCCGTCCCACGACTCGTCGCGGATGATGTCCTTGCCCTCGATCCCGAGCTCGACGCCCGCACCGATCAGGTCGGCCGGCAGCGCGCCGTTGGCGGCCAGCGGGGTCCAGTCCGTCGCGGAGGCGCCCGAGCCGCGCTTGACGAAGACGTTGACCTTGACCGCGCCGACGCCACGGAGCTCGACGCGGACCGAGCTGACCGCGCCCGTGTCGACCGGCTGCACCTGCACCCGGGCGAGGTCCTTGACGTCGCTGTCCCCGTTGACGACCCGGTCGGCGGCGTCGTTGCACGAGGCCAACTGGACGTCGGTGAGCTGCGTGCCGTCGCCGGCGATCGTCGGACACCGGCTGGTGTCGTCGTCGAGGTTCGCCAGGAACAGCGCGCCCCGGTCCTTCGACCAGGTGCCCCGTCCGGCGGCGTCCGCCGTGCTCAGCACCCCGTCACGGTCGGTGTCGGCCAGGATCAGGACCGGGCTCTCGTTGGCTCCGCTGGCCGGCGCGGCCGTGACCGCCGCCAGGGTGCCGGCCGACAGGACCGACCCGGTGAGCAGCACCGAGCCCACCCGGCGCGCACGCCCCCGCAGCTGAGGAATTCGTCTGTTCATGGAGTCTCTCTTCGCTCGGTTCGTTCGGCGTCGACCCGCCACGAGTCGACCGGGACCGAGTCGATCACCGCCGCGTGCCGGGGCCGTTCCGCGAGCGCTACGGGAACGTGAGTCCAAATGAGACAGCCCGGACGACCGGGTCCGGACGGTCGGCGGCCGCCGCACCGAGCGCACGCACGCGGGCACCCAGGGCGAAGCCGCGCAGGTCCGGCGTGCGGACCAGGTACTCCTGCGCCACGAGGTGCTTGAGGATCCGGTAGACCGTCGCGCGCGACATCGGCAGGACGTCGACCAGCTCCCGGGTCGTCACGCCCGGTCCCAGCTCGGCCACGGCCTCCAGGACGGCGAAGGCGCTGTCCACGGCCGCGGGCTGACGCGCGAGGAAGCCGTCGTCGGCGTCACCAGCGGTCACGGGTGTCCTCCGGGGCGGCCGGGATCAGGACGTCGGCGACCAGCGGCTCCTCGTGCGTGCCGATCCCGCGGACCCGGCGGGGCCGGGCGACCCCCAGCGCGACCCGCCAGCCCAGCCCGAGGACCGCCACGCCGCCCAGCAGGAGGACCGGGAGCGAGGAGACGCCGCCCGCCTCGCGGGTCACGGCCTGCCAGGTGACCCCACCCACGCCCACCAGCGCCAGGAGCGGCAGCGCCACCGTCGCCGGTCGGAGCTCGTCGAGCGAACGGAGGAAGGGCACCAGCGCCAGCGCGGCACACGCGTACGTGACGCACATGATGACGGTCGTCGCCCGCAGGAGGTCCCCGGGCACCACCGGGGCGCTCCGGCCCAGCGCCCAGGCGACGACGGGCCCGGCGAGCGCGACGGGCAGCACGCACCAGGTGGCGACGACCGGGACGCCGTGGGCGTCGGTGCGTCCCAGCCCGGCCCACAGGATGCCCTCGCGCGCGAAGGAGAACAGCAGCCGGGACAGCACCGTCCAGGCGCACACCGCGAGCGCCACCATCGACAGGCCGAGGACGACGAGCGCCGCCGCGTCGAGCAGCGAGACCTCCTGGCCGACCGCGAACCAGCGCCAGGTGAGGATCGACCGGCGATCGGGCTGGACCGACCCGACCAGCGTCGCGACGAAGAAGAGCCCGCCCGCGACGAGCAGGCTGATCCGCATCGACGCCGGGACCGCCCGCAAGGGACGGTCGGCCTCGAGTCCGAGTGACGCACAGCTCTCGAACGCGACCGTGAGGGTGGCGATCAGCGCGGCACCGGCGACGATCCGCTCCACCGACGCTCCCGCCAGGGAGAACACCTCGGGACCCGGCAGTCCGTAGCGGGTCAGCCAGACCAGGAGGATCACGCCCAGCAGCAGCACGCTCACCGACTCGACGACCAGGGCCGCCCGCGTCGAGCAGTGGATGCCGCGACGGATCACGACGAGGCACAGGGCCACCAGGAGTCCGACGACCAGCCAGCCGACGTACCCCGCCGGCGGGGCGCCGCCCGTCGCCACCCAGGCGGCCTCGAGCCGGCGCGCGCCGCCGGTCAGGCCGAAGCCCGCGAGTACGCCGTACCCCAGCACCATCGCGACGCCGACGATCAGCGCGACCGTGGCGCCGAGCCCCTTGGCGACGTAGGTGTAGAGCGATCCCGCGGCGTTGAAGCGGGACGCGAACTGGTCGAGCACCAGGGCCAGCGCCCCGGCGAGACCGAACCCGAGCAGCGTGCTCACCCAGAAGCCCGGACCCACCATCGCCGGCAGGGCCAGGCCGGTGCCCAGCGCGCTCAGCGAGGGGGTGAGCACCGCGACGGAGTGGGCGACGAGGTCCACCTGGCCCACCTGGCGCCGCGCCAGGCCGTCGAAGACCGACCGCTCGCGGAAGTGGGGCCCGGGTCGCCGGCCGTCCCTCAACTCACGCCCTCCCTCCGTAGGCGGGTGAAGGTAGCCCGCCGATGAGACGAGCACGCTTCCGGCGGGTTTCGGTGCCGTGTCGTCGAACGAGACGCCACTAGGCTCGGCACGTGAGCGAGACGCGCAAGGTGCCGGCGTACGCCGTGATCGCCGACAGGTTGCGCACGCGGATCCTCTCGGGAGAGCTGCGCCCCGGTGAGCGGTTGCCCAGCGAGGCCGACCTGATGGCCCAGTTCGGGTTCAGCCGCAGCACGATCCGGGAGGCGACCCGCATCCTGGCCAGCGAGAACCTGGTGGTCACCACCCGTGGCACGACGGGCGGCACGTTCGTCGCGGTGCCCGACATGGCGCGCCTCAGCACGCACCTCGAGAACAGCGTGGCGCTGATGACCGTCGCCGAGACGGTGTCGGTCGAGCAGCTGATGGACGTGCGGCTGCTGACCGAGGTGCACGCGGCCGGTACGGCGGCGCAGCGGCGTACGCCGGAGCAGCTCGCCGGGATGCGCGAGGCGATCGAGCTGCCGGAGGCCTCGGCGACGTACGAGGCCAACCAGGAGTTCCACATGCTGATCCTCAACGCCGCCGGCAACCCGATGCTGGAGCTGGTGTGCGCCCCCGTCTTCCGGGTCCTGCGGGGGCGCTTCGCCCACGGCCGGGCGCCCGAGGACTTCTGGACGAGCTCGCAGGTCGACCACCGACGCATCATGGCCGCCATCGAGCAGGGAGACTCGATGACGGCCATGAGCGAGATGCGCCGACACCTCGACCGGCTCAGCGACGCCTACGAGGAGATGGACCTGCTCGCCGGGCGGTGAGCGACGCTCAGCCCCGGACGGCGGTCGTGCCACGCGGTGACGTCCTGGTACGCGCGCCCCACGGCGAACAGCGCCGCCTCGTCGGCCGGGGCGGCCGTGAGCTGGGCGCCGATCGGCATGCCCGAGTCGGGGTGGAACCCGACCGGGACCGAGAGGGTGGGACCGGCGTGCAGCGACCAGGGGTAGGAGAGCTGCCCGAGCCGCGCCGACTGGGCGAGGACCGGGAGGCTCTCGTCGACCAGCGGTACGTCGACCGGCAGGGTCGGCGTCACCACCACCTCGACCTCCTCGAAGACCCGGCGCAGGCCGGCGCGGAACTGGCTGCGCGCCTCGAGCGCGTCGCGCCGCGCGGTCTCGTCGATGCCGAGACCGAGACGGACCCGCTCGAGGGTCGCCGGCTGGAAGAGCTCGGGCTGCGAGCTCAGCCGGTCCCGGTGCACGCGGGCCAGGTCGGCGTACAGCAGCGTGTAGACGTGGTCCTGCGCGCTCTCGGCCGCCGGGACGTCGACCGCGACGACCTCGAAGCCGAGGTCGCGCAGGACGCCCAGCATGACGTCGACCGCGTCCCGGATCGCCGGGTCGACGTCGTCCGTGACGTAGTGCCGCGGTACCCCGAGCACGCGCGGGCGCGGGCGCGGGCGCCGCGGCAGGTCGCCCAGCACCCCGAAGGACCGCTCGACCAGCTCGACCGTGCGGGCCATCGGGCCGACCGTGTCGAAGCCGGTGCTCACCGGGTAGACGCCGGTCGTGTCGACCAGCCCGGGGGTGGGCCGCAGGCCGACGACGCCGCAGGCCGCCGCGGGGAGCCGGACCGAGCCGCCGCTGTCGGTGCCGAGGGCCAGGTCGACCAGCCCCGCGGCGACGGCCGCACCGGACCCGCCGCTCGAGCCGGCCGGCACCCGCCGGCGGTCCCACGGGTTGCGCGGGCCGCCGGCGGCGGAGTTCTGCGACGTGACGCCCACCGCGAACTCGGCGAGGTTGAGCGTCGCCACCACGAGCGCACCCGCCTCGCGCAGCCGTCGTACGACGGGGGCGTCGCGGTCGGCCACGTGGTCGGCCAGGAACGCCGACGCGCAGGTGGAGCGCACTCCCCCGACCTCGATGTTGTCCTTGACGCCCACGGTGAGCCCGGCGAGCGGACCCGTGGCTCCGCCGTCCGGCACCGGCACCCACGAGATGACGCTGTTGATCTCGGCGTCGACGCGCAACTGCTCTTCGGAGGGAGCCCAGGCCGGGCTCCCTCCGATCGGCACGCTCAGGCCGGCACCCGCGCCGAGCGCAACCGGGCGGTGGCCTCGTCGTCCACGGTCCAGCTCTCCGTGTCGACGACCACGCCGTAGTCGCGGGCCGCCTCCTCGGCGGTGAGGTACTCGTCCCACACGTCAGAGAGCACCGCGAAGGCGTCGCGCTCGAACGGGTCGCCGAACCCGCCGCCGGAGGGCATCTCGACCGTGAGGGTGTCGCCGGCCTTGATCATCTCCTGGGTGACCTTCGAGAACAGCACCTCCTCGCGGTCGGTGCCGGCGTTGCGCACGAAGGAGCCGGACACGCCGTCGTGGCCGCCGAGCGCGCCGGCGGGCGCGTCGCTGCGGTTGTCGGCCTCCGAGCCGAGGAAGGTGTCGGTCTGCATCAGCCACTGGCGCACGCTGCCGATGCCGCCGCGCCACCGGCCGGGGGCCGGCGACTCGTCGCGCAGCTCGTAGCGCAGCGCCTGCATCGCGTGGTTGAGCTCGAGCTCCTCGATCGGGTTGTTGCGGGTGTTGGCCATCAGCGCGTCGACGGCGTCCATGCCGTCCTTGCCGTTGCGGCCGCCGTACGAGCCCTCGTTGATCTCGATGTAGACCCAGTACGACTGGCCGTCCTCCGCCAGACCGGAGTAGGCGATCGCGCACAGAGCCGCCGACGAGCCGGCGACGGCGTGGTCGGGCAGCACCGGGGCCAGGGCCAGGTTGATGGAGTCGAAGACCCGGTTGACCTGCGAGAAGCGGGCGAAGCACGAGGCCGGGAAGTCGGGGTTGAAGATCGTGCCCTCGGGCGCGTAGGCCCGCACCGGCCGGAAGCACCCGTCGTTCTGCGGCACGTACTCCTCGATGACGGCCTCGTCGAGCAGGATCGTGCGGATCGCGCTCACCGCCACCGGCAGCACGGAGCCCTCGAACGGGACGTTGAACGCCGTCGGCACCTGATCGTTCGAGCCGGTGAGGTCGACCAGGACGTCGTCGCCGTCGACCTCGACGCGCACCGCCACCTTGAGCGGGACCCCGCGGTTCTTGCCGTCGTCGTCGAGGTAGCCCAGGGGCGCCTCGTAGCTGCCGTCCGGGATCGCGCGGATGCGGGCCCGCAGCATCTCCTCGGAGTAGTCCATCCACCGCTCGCTGGCGCTCATCACCGTGTCCAGGCCGTAGCGCTCGAGGAGCTCCATGAACCGCTTCTCGCCGATGCGCGCGCAGGCGATGAGGGCCTCGAGGTCGCCGCGGTTCTGCTCGGGCGTGCGCACGTTGTCGAGGATGTGCTGGATCAGCATGTCGTTGCGGACGCCGGCGTCGTAGATCTTCATCGAGTCCATCAGCTTGCCCTCGGCCCAGACGTCGACGACGTCCATGCACAGGCCGGGGAAGTTGCCGCCGATGTCGGAGACGTGCCCCGTGCAGCCGGCGAAGCCGACGTGCTCGCCCTCCCAGAAGATCGGGATGACGATGCCGTAGTCGGGCGAGTGCGCCGCGCCGTGGTACGGGTGGTTGTGCAGGACGACGTCGCCCTGCTGGTAGGTGCCGGCCAGGCGGCGGTTGATGCCGCGGATGTACGCCGGGATCGAGCCGCAGTGCATGGGGGTCGAGTCGGACTCGCAGAGCTCGCGGCCGTTGACGTCGAAGATGCCGGCGCCGAGGTCCTCGGACTCGCGGATCAGGCTCGAGTACGCCATCCGGTAGAGGACCTGCGCCATCTCCTTGGCCATCGAGTCGAGGGCGCCGCCGATCACGCGCAGGGTGATCGGGTCGACCTCGACGTCGTTCCAGGTGCGGGTGGCCTCGCCGGCCAGCGAGACGCCGGTGCGGGGCATGGGGGTCTTGCTCATGCGGAAGCCCTCTCGATGATGATGTGGCCGACGGCGTCGATGGTGGCCCGCTGGCCGAGGCCGACGATGGTGGTGGAGTCGAACTGCTCGACGATGGCCGGACCGGTGAAGGTGTTGCCGGCGAGCAGCTCCTCGCGGCGGTAGACCGGGGTCTCGTGCCAGGCCGGCTCGGTCGAGCCGCGCTCCCAGAAGAGCGCCTTGGTGGTGGCCTTGATCGCGTGGGAGGCGTCCGCGCCACCCTGCTCGATCTCCGGGACCCGCACGTGCGGGACGGCGCCGACGCCGGTGACGCGGACGTTGATCAGCTGCACCGACTTGTCGTCGAAGCGCTGCGAGTAGGTGCGTCCGTGGACCTCGTGGAAGGCCTCGGCGACGTGCTTGACCCACTCGGCGTCGATCTCGCCGTCGGGCGCGGCGACGCGGAGCTCGTAGCCCTGGCCCAGGTAGCGGCAGTCGACGCTGCGCTCGAGGGTGATGTCCTCGTCGGCGACGCCGTCCGCGCGCAGCTGGGCGGTGGCCTCCTCGGAGAGCCGGTCAATCTGGGTGCGGATGAGCTCGACGTCCGGCTCGTCGGAGGAGGTCCACACGGTGGTGGGCACCTCGTAGCGGATGTCGGTGGTGAGCAGGCCGACCGCGGAGGTGATGCCCGGGTGGCCCGGCACGATCACCCGCGGGATGTCGAGCTGCTCGGCGATCTGCCACGCGAACAGCGGGCCGGCGCCGCCCTCGGCGACCAGGGAGAAGTCGCGCGGGTCGTAGCCCTTGCGCACCGAGTGCAGGCTGATCGCCTCGGTCATCGAGTGGGCGAGGATGGTGAAGATGCCCATCGCCGCCTGCTCGAGGCTGGTGCCGAGCCGCTCGGCGATCTGGGCGCGTACGGCGTCCTCGGCGAGCTGGGGCACGACGGTCATGGCGCCCGAGAGGAAGCTGTCCTCGCGCAGCCAGCCCATCACGACCATGGCGTCGGTCGAGGTGGGCTCGGTGCCGCCGCGGTTGTAGCAGGCCGGACCCGGCGTGGCGCCCGCGCTGCGGGGGCCGACCCGGAACATGCCGCCGTCGTCGACCATCGCGACCGAGCCGCCGCCGGCACCGATCGTGTCGACCTCCGCCATCGGGACCATCGCGTGGTAGTCGCCGATGCGGGTGTCCAGCAGATGCTTCATGCGCAGCTTGCCGTCGGGGGCCACGCCCACGTCGGCGGAGGTGCCGCCGACGTCGAGGGTGATGACGCTCGGGAACCCGGAGGCCTTGCCGATGGCGCAGCCGCCGAGCAGACCCGCGACCACACCGCTGGTGAGCAGCGAGACCGGCACGTCGGCGGCGCTGCGGGAGGTGACGAGACCGCCCGCGGACGTCATCAGGTGGACGTCGTCACCGACCTCGGCCGCCTTGGCCTTGCCCGCGAGGTTGTCGATGTACGTCGAGGTCTTGGGGCCGATGAAGGCGTTGAGCGCGGTGGTCGAGAAGCGCTCGTACTCGCGGTACTGCGGCGCGACCTCGCTCGACAGCGAGATGAAGACCCCGGGGTACTCCTCCTCGATGATGGCCTTGACCCGCTGCTCGTGGACCGGGTTGCGGTAGGCGTGGAGGAACGCGACGGCGATCGCCTGGACGCCACGCTCGCGCAGCAGGCGGACCTCGCGGCGTACGGCGTCGTCGTCGAGGGCGACGAGCACGTTGCCGGCCGCGTCGATGCGCTCGGGGACGACCCGGCGGTTGCGCCGGGGCACCAGCTGCCACTTCTGCCAGGGCAGGTCCTGGTAGTTGGAGTAGTTGAGCGGGCGCTTCTTGCGCGCGATGTGGAGGAGGTCGCGGAAGCCCTCGGTCGTGATCATCCCGACGTCGCTGCCGTTGTGCTCCAGCACGATGTTCGTGGCCACGGTCGTGCCGTGGAAGAACATCTCGATCTCGCTGGGATCCACGCCCGCCCGCTCGGCGAGGACGGCGATGCCGTCCATCGTGCCGATCGAGGGGTCGTGGTTCGTCGACGGTGTCTTGTGCACCGTCACCGTGCCGTCGTCGTCCCACAGCACGAGGTCGGTGAAGGTGCCGCCGACGTCCACTCCGATGCGCTTCATCCGCTGTCCGATCTGTCGTTCGTCCCTGGCTCGACCCGACGCCCGCAGACGGCCCGACCGGGCCCGCCCGCCGGTCGCGCCGGGGTGTGGCCATGGTGGTCCACCTCACGCCTTCTTGGCAATACCTCTGATTGATTCATCGCCATTCATGGCGTTCTGTCAGGGATCGAGGGCTTCACTTGGCCGATGTCGGCCAAAAAAGCAGAGGTATCGACTCGACGGGTCAGTCGCGCGAACGAGCGACGTAGGCCACGGCGTCCGGCTCCGAGAGCTCCACCCGGTCCACGACCTCGCCTCCGTCGCAGCGGCAGAGGGCGACGGTGACCGAGGACTCCGACCGGGTCAGGACCTCCCAGGTCCCACCGGCCTCCTGCCAGCGGAGCAGGCTCTCGAGCTGCCCCGTCTGCCCCGAGTCGGACACGTCACGACCCCGGCAGGAGACGGGACTCCGCCACCTCGAGGGTCGTCACCGGGCGCGCAGCCCCGGCTTGTGCTGGGGCCAGCGGCCCGGGTCGTCCTCGAGGCTCCCGCGGTCCCAGCCGCCGTGGTCGGCGGCGGCGCAGTAGGTCGCGTGCAGGAACTCCGCCAGGGTCCGGTCGGGGTCGTCGGAGTCGGCGACCACCTCGTACGGCAGCAGGAACTGGCGGAACTCGGTGCTGTAGTAGGCGCCGTCCGGACCCGGCGCGGCGGCGGAGAAGCCGTCCGGCTCGGGATAGGCGTACGAGTAGAACGCACCCTCGTCGCCTCCGCCGGGCCAGAAGCCGGCGCTGCTGAGCTCGCGCGAGTAACCCTGGGCCATCACCCAGTCACCGCAGTTCGGCGCGCCGCCGGGGTGGGTCGGCGCGTCCGCACCGGAGAACCGGGTGCAGGCCAGGTCCATGGCACCCCAGAAGAAGTGGACGGGGCTGACCTTGCCGGTGAAGTGGGACCGGAACTCCCCGAGGCCCCGGTCCGCCCGGACCAGCTGCTGCCAGAACAGGTGGGCGGCCTCGGGATCGTAGGTGGCGTGCTCGTAGTCCTCGTCGAACGGGATGGCCGGGTCGACCTCGTTGGGCCGGACGTCGACGTGCACCTCGATGCCGAGCTCCTCGAGCGCCGTCATGATGTCGCGGTAGTACTCGGCCACCGGCCGCGACGACAGCGCGACCACGCGCTGCCGGCCGTCGCTGCCGCGGATCCGCAGGTGGTGCTCGACGAAGTCGAGCTCGATGTCGAACGACCCCGTCCGGTGCGGGACGGTGCCGGTGGTCAGCCCGCGCGGGCTCACGTAGAGGGTGACCTGCCACCAGTGGTTGACGAGCGGCGCGTTCGAGAGCCGGATCTTGCCGACGATCTGCGTCACCATATGCAGGGTGTCGCGGGTGTCGGTCCAGTCCGCGACCTTCAGCCGCGGCCAGGACCGTCGCGCGTCGGGGGTGTGCGTCGTCATCCTCAGGCTCCCTGGGACTCGTCGGCGGTCGCGCTCGCCGGGGCGTTGAACAGCAGGTCCACGTACTCCGGGTGGCGCCGGATCCACTCCAGGATGAACGGGCAGACCACCAGCGCCTTGAGGCCACGCTCGCGGATGTCGTCGAGCGCCGCTCGCGCGAGCGTGCTGCCCACCCCCGCCCCCTCGAAGCCGGGGTCGACCTCGGTGTGGGTCAGCACCACCAGATCGCCGGCGTCCTGGTACTCGACGAAGCCCGCCACCACTCCCCCGTCGGCCTGGGCCTCGTAGCGGTGACGCCCTCGGTTGTCGGACACGGAGTACTCAGAGGACACGACGGTGGGGCCTTCCTGCCGGGGGTGGGGGGGGTTCGCATCCACCCTGACATGCCGTGCCGAAGCCGACGGCGCGAACCTCGCGTGCGATTCGCACCACCATCGGCCTGTCACACGATCCTCTGGTCGACGACGCGGGGCTCATCGCGCTGCGAACGAGAGGCATCCACCGCCGGGTGGTTCGCAATCCTCGGGTTCGGTACTTGACTGTTCGGATTGCTCACGGACCAGTCAGGGGTGCTCCAGGTCGGGCTGACGGCGGGTGTGACCGCCGGCCTGACCCGCTACTTCCTGGACTGGTTCACGCGACGCGCGGAGGAGCGTCCGCGCCACGGGCGGGTGTCGGAAGAGTTCTGAGTCTTCCGACCTCGTGGCGTCCTGAGCGTGAACCCGGAGCGTGACCCGTGCGGATCATTCAAGGGTGACCGGTCCGGCGGCGAGTCCGCACTCCCCAAAAGACTATCTAGAATCTTATCCTTGACACTTCGAATCACTTCTGAAACACTTCTCTGTACGAACACAGTCAAGCCAATTGGCTGCCACCCAGATGAGTAGGAGTGTGATTCGCATGAAGATCAGCATTGACACGGACGTGGACTCGTTCGGCAGCGCCATCGGAGCGGTTCACGCCGCGTACGGCGTGTCGTACACCGGAGGCAGTGCGCCACACGACGAGGAAGGGGGTGATAGCGATGACTTCCTCCCTGGAAAGTGGACACGGCCCCGTCTGAAGAAGCTGGTGGAGTGGCTCGGAGAGTCGGACGCCGCGATGGCGGTCCGATACATCGCTGAGCACGCTCCCGCTGTGGGCCTCGACGAGGTCTTCGAGTTCATGGGCGAAGAGACAGGCATCAAGCACTTCGATGGCAAGGCGATGGGTGGTCGCATGTCGGCAGTCGGATTTGCACGCAACGCCATCGGTGGAGGGGTGGGTCCGATCTACGACACGGACTACAACTCGAGGAAGTACCGCATGGACAAGAGGCTCGCGGCGGCCCTCCTCGAGGAACTGGATGCTTACGAAAACGCATGACCCGAATACGCGACGAAGCGGGCTGGCCGAACGGCGGGCCCGCTTCGTCGCGCCTGAGTGCCGACGTTCGCCCCGACCAGCAGCGGGTCGGCTGCGCTCGCGCTGAGCGTGGCTGTCCGGCGTCTCGACCACGACTTCGACGCGAGGTGCAACCAAGGCCGTCGGATCAGCCGAAGACCCCGTTCTCCGCGACGACCACGACAGTGAACCGTCCGTGTTCGACGTGGCGCTCCTTGCAGACGCACGGGATCTTCGGCTTCCCCGGGCCGTTGGTCTCTCCAGAGATCTCCGTGCACCCCCTTCAACCTCCGCGACCGCAATGACGAAGTGGAGCAGCCTTGAGGTGGCCCCGGCCCGGTTGCCGACGAACGACAAAGGCCTCTGTCCAGCGTTTCGGCCGGACAGAGGCCCTATCGGTTTGTGGAGCTGAGGGGATTCGAACCCCTGACCTTCTCATTGCGAACGAGACGCGCTACCAACTGCGCCACAGCCCCATCGCGCCCGAGGACGCGAGGCGAAACGTTAGCACCAGCCTCCCGGCCGGTCCCAATCGACCCGGCTCACCGGGCCGGAGGTCAGGATCCGACCGCTCGGTCGTCGCCGTCGGCGCGCTGCGCCTTCTCGACCTTGGCGGCCTCCTCGGCCTCGCGGGCGAGCCGGCTGTCGGCCTGGGCGTGGCCCGAGGACCACACGCCGGTGTCGTCGAGGGCGATGGTCCGGACGGTACGGCGCACCGCGGCCGGCTTGGAGACGTACGTCGGCAGCGTGACCGGCACCGGGTCCCAGAGCGTGGGGTCGACCTGGACGTCGGCGACGACCGCGATCTCCTCGGTGACCTCGCCCGGCTGCTCGGCAGCGACGGGCTCGACGGGCTCGGACGGCTGCTCCTCCGCCACGGGAGCGACCGGAGCCTCCGGGACGACGACTCGGGGCGCCAGGACGGCGTGCTCCTTCTTCACCATCACCCGGCACAGCACCAGCCAGGCGACGAGCAGCCCGCCGGGGATGGCGACGTACCACCAGGAGTGGACGTTCACGGCGGCCAGGGTGACGACCACGGCGTTGGCGAGCAGCAGCACGGCGAGCACGTTGCGGCGGCGCTTGGTCGCGCGGGCGACCGCGGCGCGGTGGGCACGCCGCTGGGCCGGGGTCAGCTCGACCGGAGCCGGCGCCGAGGTCTCCTCGACCGGGACGGCGTCCGCGGCCGAGGGCTTGGTGACGACGACGGCGGTCGACGCGGGACGGCCCGGCTGGACGACCAGTCGGGCGCTCTTGCGGTCGACCGGCTCGCGGCGCGCGAGCACGCGCATCCGCTGCGAGAACCGCTCGACCGATCGGCTGCGTACGGCGTCGTCGTGCGACCTCACGGCGACAGGGATGAGGTAGGCCGCCCACGCCACGGCCACGGCGACGAAGATCAGTCCACTCCCAAGGTCCACGGACGAGAGCGTAGGTTCGCCAGCACAAGGTGAGGCGGATGTCTACCCGTGTGTCGCGAGAGAACTTCTGTTACTGGTGTGACTCGGGCTCCGACAGCCGCGCCAGCAGCCCCTCGGGGCACTCCTCGCGGGTGATCGCGTAGAGCCGGTGGTCGCGCCAGTCGCCGTCGATGTGCAGGTAGCGGGGCGCGTAGCCGTACTCGGCCAGACCGAGCTTCTCGACCACCCGCAGCGAGTTGGTGTTCTCCGGCCGGATGGCGATCTCGACCCGGTGCAGACCCGCGGCGGTGAAGCAGTGGTCGACGACCAGCGCGACCGCGCGCGGGATCGCCCCGCGGCCGGCGTACTGCCTGTCGATCCAGTAGCCCACCGAGCCGAACTGCGCCGAGCCGCGCGCGATGTTGGTGACCGTCACCTGACCGGCGAACCGGCCGTCCACCTCGACCGCGAAGGGGTACGTCGTCCCCTGCCGGGCCTGGCGGCGCATCCGCCGGACCAGCCCCGCGAACGTGCTCGGGCGGATGCCCAGGTCCGGCGGGACCGTGGCCTCCCACGGCACCAGCCACGCGGCGTTGCGCTGCCGGGCCTCGCGCCACGCGCGCTGGTCGCGGACCCGCAGCGGACGCACGGTCACGTCGCCCGCGCTCAGGCGCACCGGCCAGGCCCGGACCGGGCCGCTCAGTGGTCGCTCCCGACGACCTGCTCGACCGCGTGCACCACGATCGGCGCGAGCACCGCGAGCCCGTCCTTCACGCCGCCGCGGGAGCCGGGCAGGTTCACCACCAGGCACGAGCCGGCGACCCCCGCGAGCCCCCGGGAGAGGGCGGCCGACGGGACGCCGTGGGCGACGCCGTACGCCCGGATCGCCTCGGCGATGCCGGGCACCTCACGGTCCAGCAGCGGGCGGGTGGCCTCGGGGGTCCGGTCGGTGGGGGTCAGCCCGGTGCCGCCGGTGGTCAGCACCAGGCGAGCACCCGCCGCGACGGCGTCCGCGATCGCCCGGCCCACCGGCTCGCCATCGGGTACGACGGCCGCGTCCTCGACCGCGAAGCCCAGCCCGCGCAGGGCCTCGACGATCAGCGGGCCGGTCTCGTCGGCGTACACGCCGGCCGCCGCGCGGTTGGACGCGACGACCACCGCGGCCGGGAGCGCGCCCTCAGCCATCGGCGCGGGTCCAGTCGCCGGACTTCCCACCCGACTTCGCCTCGACCCGCACGTCGGTGATGACCGCGCCCTTGTCGACGGCCTTGACCATGTCGACGACGGTCAGCGCGGCGACCGAGACGGCCGTCAGCGCCTCCATCTCGACGCCGGTGCGGTCCGAGGTCCGCACCGTGGCCGTGATGTCGACGGACGTGTCGGTGACGTCGAGGTCGACGGTGACGCCGGAGATCGCGAGCGGGTGGCACAGCGGCACCAGGTCGGGGGTCCGCTTGGCCGCCATGATCCCGGCGACCCGGGCGACCCCGAGCGCGTCGCCCTTGGGGACCCCCTCGCCCCGGAGAAGCTCGATGACCCGCGGCGCGACCAGCACGCGCCCGGACGCGGTGGCGGTCCGAGCGGTGACGTCCTTGGCGGAGACGTCGACCATCCGGGCCGCCCCGGACTCGTCGACGTGGGTCAGTCGGTCGCTCATGGCCGGTAGTAGATCAGTAGTCCAGGTCGAGCGGCAGCACGTCCACCTGCGCACCGGCCGCCAGCGAGGTCGTGTCCTCGGGGATCACGACCAGCGCGTTGGACGAGGCCAGGTCGCCGATCAGGTGCGAGCCCGGCCCGCCGACCGGCGAGACGGTGACGGTGGCGCCGTCGACGACGTACTCCCCCCGCAGGAACTGCCGCCGACCCTCCGGCGAGGTGACCGCGTGGGTCAGCCGGGCCGGCACCGTCGGGCGGGACCAGGGGGTCATGCCCATCAGCTTGCGCAGGGCGGGCAGCACGAACAGCTGGAAAGAGATGTACGACGACACCGGGTTGCCGGGCAGCGTGAAGATCGGCGTGTTGTCCTCGCCGACGAACCCGAAGCCCTGCGGCTTGCCGGGCTGCATCGCGACCGGCCCGAACCACACGCCCTTCGGCGCCAGCGCCTCCTTGACGACGTCGAAGTCGCCCTGCGAGACACCCCCGGAGGTGACGACGACGTCCGCGCGGACCAGCTGGTCCTCCAGCGCGTCGAGGAACGCCCCCGGCTCGTCCGGGACGATGCCCACCCGGTACGCGAGCGCACCGGCGCGGCGCGCGGCGGCGGCGAGCAGGAACGAGTTGCCGTCGTAGATCGAGTCGTGACCGAGGGGTACGCCGGGCTCGCGCAGCTCCGATCCCGTCGACAGGATCACCACGCGGGGCCGCGGCCGCGAGCGGACCGTCGCACGGCCGATCGACGCCAGCAGGCCCAGGTGCCGGGGGCCGAGGACGGTACCGCGCTCGACGACCAGGTCGCCGACGGAGACGTCCTCGCCCGCGGGTCGGATGTGCTGGCCCGGCTGGGGTGCGCGGGTGATCTCCACCTGGGCGACGCCCCGGTCGGTCCACTCGTAGGGGACGATCGCGTCGGCCCCCGCGGGCACGGGTGCACCGGTCATGATCTTGGCCGCGGTCCCCGGGGCGAGGGCGAGCAGCCGGGCGTTGCCGGCCCCGATCTCGCCGACCACGGGCAGGTGCACGGGCGAGCCGTCGGACGCGGAGACGACGTCCTGCGCGACGACGGCGTACCCGTCCATCGCGGAGTTGTCGAAGGACGGCAGCGCGACCTCGGCCGTGATGTCCTCGGCGCACGCCAGACCGAGGGCGTCCATCAGCGGCTGCGGGAAGACCGGCAGCGGCTCCAGGTCGCGCAGCACCCGGTCCAGGTGCTGCTCGACGGTGTCCGGCCCGGGTCCGCCCTGCTCAGGCATCGGAGGACAGCACGGTCTCGGCGGCGACCCGCTGGGCCGACGACGCCTCGAGGGACACCTCGCCGACGACCCGGACGCCGCGGCCGAACGTCCAGTCTCCCTCGACGGTGAGCGACGCGGCGTCGCGCAGCGACGGCGCGCCCTCGGGGAAGCGCTTGTCGAACTCGCCGACCAGCTTGTAGTGGTCGCCGTCGAGGTCGACGAACGGGATCGCGTCGGCGGTCTGGTCGAGCACGAAGTCCTGCCCGATGTCGTAGACGTCCGAGCGGAGCACGAGCAGGTCGTTCGTGGTCTTCACCGGCACGAACCGCTCCCGGGTGACCTCGATCAGCTGCGAGCCCTCGAACACCTCGATCGCGGCGCCCATGGCGGTCTCGACCTGGATCACCTCGGGGGTGCTCGTGTCGCCGGGGTCGACGTTCTTGACGTTGCGGATCAGCGGCAGCCCGAGGATGCCGTCGCGCTGGTCGAGCGCCGACTTCATCGCCGCCAGGTCGAACCACAGGTTGTTGGTGGAGGTGAACCGGTGCCGGTCGAGGTCGGCCAGCGCCTCCTTGTCGGCGTCCAGCGTCTGCGCGGTCTCGCGCAGCACGATCCGGCCGTCGCCCTTGCGGCGCGCGAAGTGGCCGCCCTTGCGGTCGGAGGGGGTACGGCGGACCGCCTCGATCGCGAACGGCGCACCGCTCGACGCGAACCAGCCGGCCACCCGGGCGTCGGGGACGGCGCCGAGGTTGTCGGAGTTGGACACGAACACCCGCTCGTAGCCGGCCGCGATCAACCGGTCGAGCAGCCCGGTGCCCCGGAGTGCGGTGTAGAGGTCGCCGTGCCCAGGCGGACACCACTCCAGCGTCGGGTCCTTCGGCCAGCTGACCGGCGACAGGTCCTTGGCCAGGAGCTTCGGCTCCTTGTTCTGCAGGAACTCCAGCGGGAGGCCCTCGACCGGCAGCGACTCGTAGCGCGCCAACGCGTCCACGGTGTCGGCGGAGGTGCGGAAGGAGTTCATGAAGATGAGCGGGAGGGTGGCGTCGTACTGCTCGCGCAGGTGCAGCACCTGGCGGGCGATGATGTCGAGGAACGACAGGCCGCGGCGTACGCACAGCAGCGACTTGGCGCGGTCCATCCCCATCGAGGTGCCGAGCCCGCCGTTGAGCTTGATCACCGCCGTACGGCGGATCGCCGCGGCGGCGACGTCCTCGGGCACGTCGACGTCGGCCAGCGCCGGCATGTCGACCGGGTCGATCGTCGACTCCGGGATCATCCCCGTCTCGCCGTGCTCCAAGAGCCGGTAGTAATGCGCGAAGGTCTCGATGGCGACGGGGTCGACGCCCTCGGCCGCCATCTTGTCGCGAGCCTGGTGCAGGCCTGGGCTACCCATGTCTCCGATCGTAGGCTCGCGGGGTGGACCATCGGCAATCGCTCCCGGAAAAGACCCGGAAGCTGGCCCTGCGCGATCAGCTGCTCACGGCCCGCAACCGCCGCCCCCTGGCCGAGGTCGGCGAGGTCGGCCGCCGGATCGCCGACCACCTCCTGGCCGCGCCGGAGGTACGACACGCGGCCACCGTCGCGGCGTACGTCTCGATCGGCACGGAGCCCGGTACCGGCCTGCTGCTGCGCGCCCTCGCCGACACCGGGCGGCGCGTGGTGCTGCCGGTGCTGCTGCCCGACGGCGACCTGGACTGGGGCACCTACCGCGGCGACGCCTCGCTGGCGCCGGCCCGGATGGGGCTGCTCGAGCCGGTCGACCGGCTCGGCGTGGACGCGATCGCCACCGCCGACGTCGTCCTCGTCCCCGGCCTCGCCGTCTCGCCCACCGGCCTGCGCCTCGGCCGCGGCGGCGGTTCCTACGACCGCGCCCTGGCCCGCGTCCCGCTCGGCACCGTCACCTGCGTGCTGCTGCACGACGAGGAGGTCGGCCTCGACGTCCCCGCCGAGCCGCACGACCGCGCCGTCACCGCCGCCGCCTCCCCCGCCGGGATCACCCGCTTCTGACCGGCGCCGACGCTCGTCCCACGGGGTTTCGAGGCTCAGGACTTCGTCCTTCGCACCTCAACCAGCGTGACTGGTCGGACTTCGTCCTTCGCACCTCAACCAGCGTCACTCGCCGCACGCTGGTTGAGGTGCGAGCGAAGCGAGCCTCGAAACCCGGCGAGCCGAGAAGCAGCGGTGGCCCGCGTCACTCGGCGTCGGCGCCGGGGACGAGGGTGAGCACGTGGACGGAGGCGTCCTCGACGGCGTCGGCGGAGAAGGGCCAGGCGAGCGACTCGCCCTCGGCCCACAGGTCGGTCTGGTCGGTGTAGTGGTCGCTGGCCGGGTGGCCGGAGACGCCGGTGAGGTTGATCCAACGGGACGCGTCGAAGTCGTCGAGGGAGACGACCATCCGCATCGACGGCGCCGAGGTCACCTCGTAGCCCTCGGCGGCGTCCCAGGCCGTGGCGTCGACGGTGCTGCTGCCGCCGCCGACCTCCCAGCCCTCGCGGTTGACCAGCCGCTCGACCGGGCCGATGCCGGACTCCCCCAGCGTCGGCGAGCGCAGCTCGAGTCGGTGCAGGTGGCCCCAGTCCCACCCGGACGGGTTCCGCGACTGGCGCCGGGTCAGCTCGTCGCGCGCGTCGCGCATCGCCCGCTCCAGGATCGCGTCGCGGTCCTCGACCTCCTCGGTGGTGGCGTCGTCCCACCACATGCTGCCGGGGCGCTCGAGCAGCCGATCGACCACGGCGTACCACCGCTGGCCCCCGTCGGGCCACTGGTCCTCGGGCAGCTCGTCGTGGAAGGTCAGCGCGAGCAGGTTGCGCCACACGACGTTGTAGTACGCCGCCGCCCCGCTGTCGGCGGACTGGCGGAAGTCCCAGTCGGCCAGCAGCTCCTGGCCCCCGGACCAGTAGCCGTCTGGCAGCTCCACGTCGAGGAGGTACGGCGTCAGCCGTTCGGCGAACGGGTGCCGGTCGTCGAGCTGGAGGTCGAGCATCGAGTCCACCGTCATCGGTCCGGAGTCGGCCAGCACCTCGCGGATCCGCTGCGAGCGCCAGCCGCGGTCCCAGTCGCCGGTGAGGAAGTACGGGTACTCGGTGTCGATCACGGCCTGGTTGGCCGCCACGAGGAAGCCCTCCTCGGGATCGCGCACGTTCGGCAGGCCGTCGTACGGGACGTACTCGCCGGTCCAGTCGTTCTCCGGACGCCAGCCGGCGGACGGGACGGTGCCGTCGTTGCCCGACTTGCGGATCGGGATCCGCCCCGGCGCCTGGTAGCCGATGTGGCCGGCGCGGTCGGCGTACAGCACGTTCTGCGACGGCACGGCGAAGGACGACAGCGCCGAGCGGAACGAGTCCCAGTCGTGGGCGAGGTTCAGGTCGAGGATCGCATCGGCGGTCGGCGCCGGCTCGAGCGCGGTCCAGGCCAGGGACACCGCGAACTCGCGCCCCTCCCGGGCCTGCTCCCCCACGTCCGCGAGCTCGTCGGCGACGTCGGAGAGGATCGGGCCGTGCCGCGTCGAGCGGACCGTCAGCTCGACGTCCTCGCCGCCAGCCACCTCGATGGTCTCGGTGCGGGTGCGCAGCGGGCGCCAGGCGCCGTCGTACCTCCACTCGTCGCCGCGGACCTGCTCCAGGTAGAGGTCGGTGACGTCGGGACCGAGGTTGGTGAAGCCCCAGGCGATGTCGGCGTTGTGGCCGATGATCACGCCGGGTACGCCGGAGAAGGTGAAGCCGGCGACGTCGAGCGGGCAGTCCCGGGAGACGGAGCGGCAGTGCAGGCCCATCTGCATCCACACCCCGGGCATGCCGACGCCGAGGTGCGGGTCGTTCGCGAGCAGCGGCGCACCGGTCGCCGAGTGCTCGCCGTCGACGACCCAGCTGTTGCTGCCGATGCCGTCCCCGCGGCCGAGCAGCGCCGGCATCCGGTCCAGGCCCTCGCGGACGCCGCGCAGCGCGGAGCGCTGGTCGGCGGTCCACGCCGGGCGCAGCGGGTTGCGGGTGCCGCCCGTGGTGGCGTCCTGCTCGAAGACGCCGTCGACGACCGCGCCCTGGTCGACGATCGGGTCGTGGTCGCCGAAGGGGTACGCCGGGTACAGGTCGCGCATCCGGGCCGCGCCGACCGCGGAGCTCGTCAGCACCCGGTCGATCTCGTCCTGCATGTTGCCGCGCAGGTCCCAGGCCATCGCCTTGAGCCACGCCAGCGAGTCGACCGGCGTCCAGTCCGCCGGAGCGTAGCCGAGACCGCCGAGGTTGAGGACGGTGTACTCGACGGCGAGCTGCCCCGGCGAGTGCTCGTCGAGGTAGGCGTTGACCCCGTCGGCGTACGCCTGGAGCAGCGCGCGGGTGTCCGGCCGGACCAGCGCCAGCTCCTGCTCGGCGACCCGGCGCCAGCCCATGGTGCGCACGTAGGAGTCGCTCTCGACCGCGTCCTCGCCGAACAGCTCCGCGAGCCGACCGGCCGTGGCGTGCCGGCGTACGTCCATCTCGAAGAAGCGCTCGGAGGCGTGCACGTAGCCCTGGGCGCGGACCAGGTCGGGCATCGAGTCGCCGTACAGCTGCGGGATGCCGTGCTCGTCCCGGACGACCTCGACCTCGCCCTCGAGACCGGCGATCTCCGCCTCCCCCTCGTTCTGGGGCAGCGGCCGGCGGGCCACGGCGACGACGGTCACCAGGCCCGCCACGAGCACGAGCACCAGGCCGACGACGACGTACGTCGTCACCCGGGCCCCGCGCGGCCAGGTGCGGAAGGCGACGCGCCACCGGGGCGGCGGGCGGTGGGCGGGGTCGGCCGAGGGGGTGCTGGTCATCGCCCGGCCATTGTGCCCGTGCCCTATGATTGGCACTCGCACTAGTCGAGTGCCAGCGATCCCGCACCACCAGCACGAGCCGGAGCCACGATGCCGACCTACCAGTACGCCTGCACCGAGTGCGACCACGCCTTCGAGCAGGTCCAGAGCTTCTCCGACGACTCCCTCACGGTGTGCCCCGAGTGCCAGGGGCGCCTGCGGAAGGTCTTCAACGCGGTCGGCGTGGTGTTCAAGGGCTCGGGCTTCTACCGCACCGACAGCCGGTCGGGGTCCTCCTCGTCGTCGTCCTCCTCCTCGTCGAGCTCGTCCGACGGCTCCGGCAGCTCGTCCGGCTCCGGCACCAAGACCGAGACGAAGAGCGAGAGCAAGCCGGCCGCCCCGGCGGCCACCAAGTCCGCGGACTGACGGTCTCCGGGTCCGCCTGTGGAGGACGCGGGCAGGGTCGGCTGATCCCTCCTAGCGTCGGAGGATGCTCCCCGACGCCGTCGCGCCTCCCGTCCGCCGACCCCTGCGTGCCCTGCGGTCCGTACGCCGCGCCGTCCTGACGCACCGACGGCTACTGGCCGCCGTACTCGCCGCCGTGGCCGTGGCCGCCGGTCTGCAGGCGGCCGCCGCCCCGCCTCCCGCGACGGTCGGTGTGACCGTCGCGGCCCGCGACGTCCCTGCGGGCGCCGTACTCACCGAGAGGGATCTGACCACCGCCGCCTTCGCCGTCGGCACGGTGCCCGACGACCTCGCGACCGACCCGGTGGGCCGCGCCCTCGCCTCCCCGCTGCGGCGCGGGGAGCCGGTCACCGACGTCCGGCTCCTCGGTCCGGCGCTGACCGAGGGGCACCCCGGCCGGGTCGCGCTGCCCGTACGACTGCCCGACGCCGGGATGGCCGGCCTGCTGCGGGTGGGCGACGTGGTGGACCTGGTCGCGGCCGACCCGCAGGGCGGACAGCCGGCCCTGGTCGCCGCCGAGGTGCCGGTGCTGGCCCTGCCCGCCGGCTCGACCGACTCCGGAGGCACCGGCCTGGGCGGGCGGCTGGTGGTCGTCGCGGCCCGGCCCGACGACGTACCCGTCATCGCCGACGCCGCCGCGAGGCTGTTCCTCAGCTACGCGTGGCGGGACTAGCCTCGACGCATGTTGAGTGGATTCAAGAACTTCATCCTGCGCGGCAACCTGGTCGAGCTCGCCGTCGCGTTCATCATCGGCGGCGCGTTCGCCACCGTCGTGACGGCGACCGTCGCCCTGATCATGGACCTGGTCGGGAAGGTCGGGGGGACGCCCGACTTCTCGTCCTACGCACCCGGAGGCGTCGGCGTCGGCGTCTGGCTCACCGCCGTGATCTCGTTCCTGATCCTGGCCGCGGTCGTGTACTTCTTCATCGTCACGCCGTACACGAAGGCCAAGGAGCGCTACTTCCCCAGCGCCCCTCCCGGGACCCCCGAGGACATCAAGCTGCTCCAGGAGATCCGCGACCTCCTCGCCACCCAGCAGGGCCGCTCGACGGGCGACCCGGAGCAGCCTCTGAGCTAGCTGCCGTGGTGGGGCGGCACCTGCGCACGCAGCCACGCGTCGCCGGCGTCGCCCCCCTCGCGGGTCGTCTCGTCGTCCCGCTCGTCCCGGGTCGTCTCGGGCAGCGCGTCGCCGAAGACCTCGGCGAGCCGGCGCCGACGCTCCCAGTCCGCCTCCGGACGCTCGCTCACGTGCAGAGCCCCGCGGCCTCGAGCGTGGCTCGCTGCTCCTCGTCGCGCTCGCTGCCACCGGCGGAGCCGTCGCCGCCGTTGCCGGCGCTCGCGTCACCCGACGGGGACTCGTCACCCGACGGGGACTCGCTGCCCGAGGCACCACCCGAGGTCGTGGGCGAGCCGGGGACGTTGGCGGCGTCGAGGGTGCCGGTGTCGAGGTTGCGCGACATCGGACGGTCGTTGAGGACCCGGTCCCAGACGCGCTGCGCGTCGTCGGTCCACACGACCCGGCCGCGGAACTCCTCGCGGGTGTCGTAGGCCCACGGGATGGTGATGAACCGGACCCGCTGCAGGCCGATGTCCTTGAACCCGAGGCCGACCTTGCTGAGCTTGAGCACGTTGTCGAGGCCGGGGTCGACCGTCAGCGACTTGGTCGCCGCTCGCAGGAAGCCGATCAGCCGGTCGGGACGGGCGAGCACGCCGCCGGACACGACCTTGTTGGCCATCGCCGCGATGAACGCCTGCTGGCGCTTGACCCGGCCGATGTCGGACCCGTCGCCGAGGGTGTAGCGCGCCCGGACGTAGTTGAGCGCCTCCTTGCCCCGGATCTCCCGGGTGCCGGCCTTGATGTCGATGTCGTGGGCCGGGTCGGAGATGTCCTCGGGGATGCAGACCGGGACGCCGTCGATGGCGTCGACCATGTCCTTGAACCCCGCGAAGTCGACGACGACGAAGTGGTCGACCTTGATGTCGGTGAGGGTCTGGAACTGCTGGATGGTGCACGCCGGCCCGCCCAGCGCGAACGCCTCGTTCCACATCGAGTTCTCGGCGCCGGAGATGGTGTCTCCGTTCTCGCCGATGCAGTCGGGACGGGTCACCAGGGAGTCACGCGGGATGCTGACGCCGTACGCCGACTTCCGGTCCCCCGAGAGGTGGAAGAGCAGGGTCGTGTCGGAGCGCTGGCCCGAGCCGGTCAGCCCGTCGATGTTGTTGCCGGCGCCGTCGCGGTCGTCGGAGCCCATCACCAGGATGTTGAGCGGCTCCTGCGGCTCGTCCGACTCCGGCTTCTCCGGCTCGTCGTAGAGCTGGTTGTCGAGGTCGAGGACCTCGATGTTGTGGTTCAGGTCGCGGTAGAGCCACACCGTGCCGAGACCGGTGACCATCCCGAGCACCACGACGGTCACCAGGAGCACCTTGCCGACGGTGTGCCGCTTGCGGGCCTTGCCGCGGCGGGCACCTCCGCGTCGGTCGCCACGCCGGGCCGCGGGGTCGCCGACCACCGGCTGGTCGGCCTGCTCGGCAGGCTGGCCGTCGGGGCCTTCGGGCATGCGGGTACTCCAGGAGATGGGGCGGGTTGACGCGCCCCCGAACCTACGGGTGCACATCAAATGGTGGGTGCGACCGGCGGCCAGGTCAAAACCGCGGCATGGCAGGATGTCCGCGCGATCGGCCCCAGTAGCTCAGCGGATAGAGCAGCCGCCTCCTAAGCGAAAGGTCGCAGGTTCGACTCCTGCCTGGGGCACCACCGACGTCAGTGATCGCGCAGCAGCACTCCCGCACCGGGGACCCGGTCGTCGATCCCGTGCTCGCGCAGCGCGTGCCACAGCGTGGCGGAGTTGATGGCGACGACCGGCTTGCCGAGCTCAGCCTCCAGGGTCTCGGCGAGCCCGACGAAGGACAGGTTCGTGCCCACTTGCACGATCGCCTCCACGTCCGGGCCGTCGAGCTCGGCGACGACCTCGCGCAGCCGCGGCTCCGCGACGCGGGCGATGTCGGTCGCGGTCGCGCAGCGCAGGCCGGTGATCGCGGCGACGTCGAAGCCCGCCTCGGTGAAGAAGCGGCCGACCTCGCGGTCGGCGACCGGCTGGTACGGCGAGAACACCGAGATCCGGCGTACGCCGAGCGCCTCGAGCCCCGCGCGGCAGGAGCTCGCGCCGGTCGTGACGGGCAGTCCGGTGTGCTCGCGGAGCCGGCGCTCGAACGCCGCGTTGCCCTCCACGCCGCCCCAGAACGTCTCGGCCGACATGCCCATGACCAGCCGGTCGGGCTCCGCGGTGAGCGCGTCCCGCACGGCGGTGTCGATCGAGGCCCGGATCTGCAGCAGCAGCGCCTCGAAGCCCGCGTCACCGTCCATGGTGGGGTTCGCGATGTGCATGGAGCCGGCGCGGAAGGCGACACCCTCGACGCCGGCGCGCCAGTAGTCGTGCTCGACGACGGTGTTGGTGCTCGGGACGATCACCCCGAACACGGCCCGGGTGCCCACGACGTTCGTCATCGGCCGACCTCCGCGAGGTGCAGGTCGACCGCGCGGTGCGCTCGCGCACGCGCCGTCGGGCGGTCGAGGAGCAGGGCGTCGACGAGCAGCGGGGAGACGATCGCGGCAACCGTGTCGTCTGCCGCGGTCCGCGAGACGCCGGCGTCGCGGAGGACGGCCTGGAACGGCGCCAGCAGGTCCCCGACGTAGCGCTGCCGCAGCTCCGCCGCGGCGGGGTCCGACCCCGCAGTCGCGGCGAGGGCCTGCAGGAACGCCCCCACCGGCTTGTCCCGGAGCCGGTTGCACAGGGCGTCGACCTCCGCGTGGAGGTCCTGCACCGGGTCGCCCGTGGGCGTACGGCGCGGGCTGGGTGCGACGTCGATGAGCGCGGCCAGGACGTCCGTCGGCGTGGGCCAGTGCCGGTAGATCGTCGATCGCGAGACCCCCGTCACCTGGTGCAGGCGCTGCGCCGTCAGCGCGGCCGCGCCCTCGGTCAGCAGCACGTCCAGCGCCGCGGTGAGCACCGTCGCGGTCGTGTCGTTCGCCGGCCCCGCGGGCCGTCCGGTTCTGGTCACGAGAGATAACGATACAACATGCACCGCTAATGTGATATCAATACATCCTGTATCGGTAAGTCGATGACGAACCACCACCCGAGGAGACCCCATGCGCCCCCACGTCGAGACCGTCGACGAGCGTGACCTGATCTGGCACATCGCCGAGTTCGAGCACGCCACCGGCACCGCCAAGCAACGCAACCTCTGCTACGACGAGGAGGACGGCTCGGCCTCGCTGAAGGTCCACTTCACCAGCGACTGGTCCCGGCCGGCGGGCGTCCACGTGGCCGACACCGAGTGGTACGTCCTCGAGGGCGAGGTGCGCATCGGCGACACCGTCCTCGGCCCGGAGGGCTACTGGCACGCCGCCGCCGGCGTCTGGACGCCGGAGCTCGAGGTCGCGGACGGCACCGTCGTCCTGCTGTGGCGTGAGTACGGCGACTGGACCTTCACGCCCGGCGACGAGAGCCTGGCGACGATGCGCGAGGACCAGAAGCTGATCGTGCTGCAGGTCCGCGACATGCCCTGGATCGACGTGCTCGAGGGCAGTCCGATGCGCTTCGACATCGGCGGCACCCCGGTGCCCGGCCTCTACATCAAACTGCTGCACCGCGACGCCAAGACCGGCTTCTACACCCGGCTCATCAAGGCCAAGCCCGGCTGGGTCGAGCACCCGCTCGCGCACCACCCCTGCAGCGAGGAGGCCTACTGCCTCGAGGGCGGCTTCGACTACAGCTTCGGCAAGATGTGGCCGGGCACCTACTTCTGGCGGCCCCCGCTCGTGCGGCACGGCGACTTCACCGCCGACCCCGAGCTCGGCTGCACCTGGATCCTGCGCTCCGACAGCGACCTCGTCGACTGGTACACCGAGGACGCCGGCATCGAGATGTACGGCACCCCGACCAACTGGGGCGAGGGCTTCCCGCACAGCGCCGCGCCGCGGCCCGTGCAGCCGGTGCGCTCGCGCAGCCTCGGCCCCTGGGCGGACCCGACCTACCAGTGAGCGAGCCCCACCTCAGGCAGCGTCGTTGGCACACCTGAAGCCGATGTTGCCCGAGGAGGACTCGGCGGTGTTGGAGGAGCGGGCCGCGACGCGGTAGCGGTTGCAGTAGCTGTCGTGGCACAGGTACGACCCGCCCCGCATCACCCGCAGCACCTGGGGGTCGTCCACCTCGGACGGCTCCGCCGCGACCGGGTCGGCGACGGGGTCGTCGCCGGCCCGGTCGGCGTACTCGGTGGCGCGGAACGCGTCGTGGCACCACTCCCACACGTTGCCGACGGCGTTGTGCAGGCCGTAGCCGTTGGGCTGGAACGCGGTCACCGGCGCCGTGGTCAGGTAGCCGTCGTCGAGGGTGTTGCGCCGCGGGAACTCGCCCTGCCAGATGTTGCAGCGCCACCGCCCGCCGTGGGTGAGCTCGTCGCCCCAGGGGTAGCGCGCCCGGTCGAGGCCACCGCGGGCGGCGTACTCCCACTCGGCCTCGGTCGGCAGCCGCTTGCCGGCCCAGCGGCAGTACGCCTGGGCGTCGCGCCACGACACGTGCACGACCGGGTGGTTCTGCAGGTCGCCGACGCCCGAGCGCGGCCCCGCCGGATGGCGCCAGTCCGCGCCGCGCACCGCCAGCCACCACGGCACGCCGTCCGCCCGCTGGAGGATGTCCGCCGGGGCGGCGTCGACCGCCAGGTGGAAGACCGCCGAGACGCCGTCGCGCTCGGCATCGGTGACGTAGCCGGTCGCCTTCACGAAGGCGGCGAACTGGGCGTTCGTCACGGACTTCGCGTCGATGAGGTACGGCGACAGCCGGACCCGGTGCACCGGCACCTCGCCGTCCGCGGCGTACCCGTCGCCGTGACCGTCGCCCATCCAGAACGTGCCCTCGGCGATCCGGACCTGGCCGCGGGTGCTGCGCGTCCCGCGCGGGACGGGCGGCACGGCCGCCACCTCCGCCTTCGGAGCAGCAGCAGGCGCGCAGCAGGAGCCGGCGTGCTCGTGCCCCGATCCGAGGAGCGGCAGCAGTCGCCGCCCGCCCTCGTCGTTCGTCGTCATGCGGGAAATTTACAGAATCCGCATGGACTCAGGCGATCTACGGCACGCCGCCCACCATGTGATCATTTCTAGTTAAGTCGCTTTAGTAACTGTAGTTTCCGGACACCACTCCCCCAGAGAAGGAAACCTCGATGCCATCCCGGAAACTCATCAGGGCGATCGCCGTACCGGCCGTCCTCACGCTGGCCAGCGCGAGCCCCGTCCTCGGTGCCGTGCAGGCCGGCACCGCGAGCGCCGCCGAGCCGGCCGACGCGCCGCGCCCGAACCTCATCTTCGTCATGGCCGACGACCTCGGCTGGGCCGATCTGAGCACCGACCTGGCCAACGGCGGCTACGGCAACGACTACAACGAGACCCCCCGGATCGACCAGCTCGCCGAGGAGGGCCAGTCCTTCACCGAGGCGTACGCCTCGGTCCAGTGCAGCCCGACGCGCACGGCGCTGCACACCGGCCAGTACGCCGTCCGGCCGACCAACAACGTCTACGCCGTGGGCGGCATCGGGGGCTCCAGCAGCGCCCCGCTGCGCGGCGTCACCCAGGGCCGGGTCGCCGAGGACGGCCGGACCGCCATCCCGGTGAACTACCCGACGGTCGGCGAGACGCTGCAGTACGCCGGCTACACGACCGGCTACACCGGCAAGTTCCACGTCACCGGCTCGATCGAGGAGATCGTGACCCACCACGGGTACGACGAGAGCTGGGGCGGTGGCCCGAACTCGCACGCCACCGAGTACTTCGCCACCGACGGCCAGTTCAACAACACGGTTGCACCGGCGCTGGACCAGTTCGCCGCCGACTACACCCAGGAGTACGTCGACGAGAACATCGCGCCGTACAGCGTCGGCGTCAGCGAGCAGCAGCTTGACGCCCTCGTCGGCACCGACAAGCACGTGACCGACGCGCAGACCGACGCGACGCTCGACTTCATCGACCGCAGCAAGGGCGAGCCGTTCTTCGCCTGGGTGAGCCAGTTCGCCCCGCACTTCCCGGTCAACGACGGCCAGGCGCGACCCGACCTGCTGGCGAAGTACCAGGCCAAGGCGCCGGGCCAGGCCCCCGCGAAGCCGTCGTACGGCGCCCTCACCGAGGGCGTGGACCAGTCGGTCGCCCGGATCGTCGACTACCTCGAGGAGACGCCCGACCCACGCAACGGCGGCAAGCCGCTCGCCGAGAACACGGTGGTCATCTTCACCTCGGACAACGGCGGCGAGGAGGACCCGGTCAGCGCCGGCGCCTTCAACGGCCCGCTGCGCGCCGACAAGGGCCAGCTGTTCGAGGGCGGCATCCGGGTCCCCTGGATCGTGTGGAGCAAGAACCCCGCGCTCGTCCGCGGCGGCGGCACCACGAACGACACGATCGTGAACAGCACGGACCTCTACACCACGCTCGCGTCGTACGCGCAGGCGAAGCTGCCGACGACGACGTTCCCCCTCGACGGCGTCGACCTGAAGCCCGCGATCAGCCAGGGCACCACGATCGACCGCGCGCACTTCCACCAGCTGCCCGGGTACGTCGGCGCGCAGGCCCCGGGGGCCATCGTCCGCGAGGGCCGTTGGAAGCTGTACTACCAGTACACCGACAGCTCCTTCGAGCTCTACGACCTCACGGCGGACATCGGCGAGACCACCGACCTCGCGGCCCAGGAGCCCGAGCGCGTCCTGGCGCTCGGCCAGAAGCTGATCGGCTGGCTCGACGAGACGAACGCGCCGCTGGCGACGCTGCGCGACGGCCAGGAGCCCCGGGTGATCGAGAACTTCACCGGCGACACCTACGCGAACGGCGAGGTGAAGCAGCACCTCCGCGAGACCATCACGATCGCGCCCGGCGACCAGGTCCCGTTCTTCCTGCCGAAGGCCGAGCCCACTGAGGAGCCGGGAGAGGACCCGGTCATCCCGGGCGCCCCGACGCCCACGGTCAGCGGAGCGGCGATCGCCGGCCGCACCGTCAGCGCCGTACCCGGCACCTGGCCGAGCGGCACCACCCTCGGCTACCAGTGGTACGCCGACGGCGCCGCGCTCCCCGGCGCGCGTGGTGCCACCCTCGCCGTCCCGCGCTCCACGGTCGGCAAGGCCCTGAGCGTGGCCGTCACCGGCACCAAGGCCGGGCACCGCGCGACCACCACCACCTCCGCGGCGACCCTGCGGACCGCGGTGACGGGCACGGTGCGGATCACCGGGCGGGCGCGGGTCGGCAGGACCCTGCGGGCCGCCGTCTCCGGGTGGACGCCGGGCGCGAAGGTCAGCTACCGCTGGCGGCTCGGTTCCCAGGTGAAGGTCACGGCCAAGCCGGCGCTGGCGCTCAAGCGCGCCCACGCGGGCAAGCGCGTGCGCCTCACCGTCGTCGTGACGAAGGCCGGGCACACCACGGTCTCCGGCACGTCGGCCAGGACCGCGAAGGTGGCCCGCCGCTAGCTCAGACGAGCTCGACGACCAGCGCGGCACCCATCCCGCCGCCGGCGCACATCGAGACGCAGCCGACGCTCGCATCGCGACGGCGCAGCTCGTGGACCATGGTCACCAGCATCCGTGCGCCGGTGGCGGCGATGGGGTGCCCGAGGCTGGCACCGCTGCCGTTGACGTTGACGATGCCGGGGTCGATGCCCAGCGCGCGCACGGCGGCGACCGGCACCGAGCAGAAGGCCTCGTTGATCTCGAACAGGTCGACGTCGCCGAGCGTCAGGCCCGCGCGGTCGAGCGCCTTCGGGATCGCGTGGATCGGGCCGGTCCCGGTGAGGGCCGGGGGTACGCCGACGGCCGACCAGGAGCGGATCCGAGCCAGCGGCGTCAGGCCGTGAGCCGCGGCGAAGTCGTCGCTCGCGATGCCCACGGCGGCCGCCGCGTCGTTGAGGCCGGCGGAGTTGCCGGCGGTGACGGTGGCGCCGGGCACGTCGGGCCGCAGCAGCGGCAGCCCGGCGAGGGACTCGACGGTCGTGCCCCGGCGGGGGTGCTCGTCGACGGCGAGCTTGCCGTGCGGCAGCTCCACCGGCACGGTCTCGGCCTCGAACCAGCCGTGGTCGATGGACTCGATCGCGCGCGCCTGGCTGTACGCCGCCCACTCGTCGACGTCTCGCCGGGTCAGCCCCGCGTGCCGCGCGGTGTTCTCCCCCACGGTGAGCGGCATGTCGAAGGCCGGCGCGTCGGGCGTGCCCGGGTTCGGCTCGGACATCCACCACGCCGGCGTACCGTCCGGGCCGGGCTTGGTGGAGGTCGGCTGGGTGCTCATGCTCTCCGTGCCGCCGGCGAGGACCATCCGGTCCATGCCGGCCCGCACCGAGGCCGCCGCCATCGCGACGGCGGACAGCCCCGAGGCGCAGTGCCGGTTGGTCGCGACGCCGGGGACCTGCTCGAGGCCGAGGCGTACGGCGACGTTGCGGGCGATCACTCCCCCGCCCTGGTAGCTCTCCGCGAGGACCAGGTCGTCGACCAGCTCCGCGGGCACCCCCGCCCGGTCGAGCGCGGCCCCGACCGCGACCTCCCCGAGCTCGAAGGCGTCGACGGCGGCGAGCGAGCCCTTGCGGGCGCGGCCGATGGGCGTACGGGCGGCGGAGACGATGACGGCGTCGATCACGGGCGGACGCTAGGACCGCCCGGCGGAGCCCCGCAAGCGGGCGTCGCACCAGCGGGACACCACCGTCCCGCCCGGGTCAGGGCCGTACGCCGCCGATCGCCGCGGTCGCCGCCGCGGCGGTGTCGAGCAGTGCGCCGACGTACTCCGCCACCGCCGCCACGTCCACGGGCGCCTGCGGACCCCACAGCGTGAGCGTGAGCGCGACGCGTCCGTCCCGGCCGAACACGGGCGCGCTGAGCGAGCGCAGCTCGACCAGGTCGGCGAGCGGCGTGGACGGGTTGTAGCCGTCGGTGACCCGCGCCATCGCCTCGCGCAGGGTCTCGGCCGAGACGCCCGGATCGCGCTCGTGCACGAGGGTCGAGATCCGCTCCAGGTTGCTGGTCTCCGAGTGGCCCAGCGCGATGGCGTACCCCCGCTCGCGGACCATGTCCGGTACGCCGCGCAGCCGCTCCAGCTGCTGCTCGGTGAGGTGGCCGGCGATGCTGGCGAGCCAGCGCTCCCGCAGCGCGTCGTCGCCGTACGCCGCGTAGCAGCTGCCGAGCGGAGCGGCGAAGGGCAGCCGCTGGCCGACCCGGGTGGGTCCGGTCGCGATCTCCGTGTGTCCCGCCGCCGCGGCGAGGACCAGCTCGTCGCGGACCAGGGCGATCGCGGTCACCTCGGTGCCGAACCGGTCGGCCAGTTCCTCCAGGTGCGGGCGCGCGAGGTCGACGAGGCGGAGCTGGTCGAGCAGGTCGGCGTCGGAGGCCGCGAGCGAGTGCGGCATGAAGGAGCCGTAGCCACCGCGGAAGAACAGCAGCGGCGAGTCGCCGTCCCCGAGGTCGAGGTCGAGCACCCGGCCGACCACGATCTGGTGGTCCCCGGCGTCGTGGACCTGCTCGGCGACGCAGTCGATCCAGGCGACGGCGCCGTCGACGACCGGGTTGCCGCCCGGCGAGGGGTGCCAGTCGATCCCGGCGAACTTGTCGGTCTTGCGGGTCGCGATCGCGCGGCAGACGTCCTCCTGGTCGGCGTCCAGGACGTTGACGCAGAAGCGGTCACCGGACTCGCGTAGCGCGCGCCAGGAGCTGGAGTTCTTGTCCGGCAGGAAGGCCACGAGCGGCGGGTCGAGCGAGACCGACGTGAAGGAGCCGACGGTCATCCCGATCGCCGTCCCGGTCGCGTCCAGCGCGGTCACGACCACGACGCCGGTCGGGTACTGGCCGAGCACCTGGCGGAACCGGGCCGGGTCGACGGTGGACGAGCCGGTCGTGCTGGTGGCGGTGATGGTCATCTCCGCTCCTCTCTGGAGTGATCACTACAGAGATTGCCACGCGCGCCCGGTCCGTGACAAGCGCCACGGTCGGTTCGGACGCTCAGCCCTCCGCCAGCGCCGCCTCCACGATGGCGACGAGGATGTCGATGGCCTCCTCCGCACTCCACCCGTCGTACATCTGCGCAGCGAAGAAGAGCCCGTCGGTGACCGCGACGACCGTGCGCGCCAGGTCGAGGGCGAGCTCGGGACGGCGTACCCGCAGCTCGACGTCGAGGTACGCCGCGAACCAGGCCGCGATCGTGGCGGTCACGTCGGCCCGGACGTTGAGGAAGTACTGGCGCGCCTCGGGCTCGACCTCGCGGGTCTCCAGCAGCAGCATGTGCCCGATCCGCAGGAAGTCCGGCGCCTCGGGCAGGCTCGAGACCGAGCGGGTCAGGATCGCGCGCAGCACGTCGGTCAGCGGCTGGTCGCCCCGCTCGGGCCGCTGCCACAGCGGCTGGCGCGAGATCCACTGCTCGAAGCTGTGCCGCAGCACCTCGGCGATCAGGTCGTCCTTGTCACGGAAGAACCAGTAGACCGAGCTCGCCGGCAGACCGGAGCGCTTGGTGACCTTGGAGATCGTGGTGCCCTCGTAGCCGCACTCCGCGGCGATCTCGGCGGCCGCCTTCAGGATCCGCAGCCGCGACGCGTCGCCCTCGCCGGGCAGCGCGGCGGACTCGCTCGCCGTGGTGTTCACGCCGCCACCTGCCGCATCCAGGTCAGCGCCTGCGCGTACATCCCGTCCGCGACCAGATCGACGAGACGGTCGAGGTGCCAGCCCTGGTCGGCGTGCACGCCGACGTACAGCCCGTCCATCACCACGAGCTGGAAGCGCGCCATCCGGTCGGCGACCACCGAGCGCCGCTCCTCGTCGCCCGCGGGCAGCACCTGCGCCCACCAGTCGTGGATCGCGACCCGGGTGTCCTCGCGGACCTGGAGGTAGCGGCTGCGCGCGGCCGGCTCCTTGGGCCGGTTCTCCAGGCCGAGCATCAGGCCGAGCCGCCAGAACTCCGGCCCCTCGGTGATCGCCCGGGAGGCGCGGTGCAGGCGGTCGCGGACCTCCTCGGCGGGGTCGGCGAAGTCGAGCCGGTCCGCCCAGGTGGGCGCGGCGTCGCGCCACTGCCGGTAGCTGAACTCCAGGGTCGAGGCGAGCAGCTCGTCCTTGTTGCGGAAATGCCAGTAGATCGAGCTCGCGGGCAGTCCGGTCGCCTCGGTCACCAGCGCGATCGAGGTGCCGTCGTATCCCCGCTCCGCGGCGATCGCGAGCGTGGACTCCAGGATCCGCAGGCGCGACTCGTCCCCCTGCTGGTGGCGTCGCGTCGTCTTTCGGGGCATCGATTCCCTTCCTCGTCTCGGACATTTTGTCGCGAAACCCTTGTGTGTGGCGTCACACCGTGGATACGGTCCCCTCGCGTCTCTGTAGCGATCATTCCAGTCACCGTAGTGATCGATACGGATCCTCGGGTCTTGCGCGTTTCCTGTCAAAGATCACCGGCCAGCCGGTGCCAAGGGAGTTCACCATGTCGATCCACCGCACCACCCACCGCCGCCGGCGGCTGGTCGCGCCCCTCGTCGCCGCGACCTCGCTCGCGCTCGCCCTGTCGGCCTGCGGGTCCGACGACGAGGGCGTCTCCGCCGAGGACGCCAAGGACCAGGCCGCCGACCTGGTCGGCATCCTCGGTCTGGAGGACACCGCCGACCTCGGCGGCGACCTCACCTGGGACCTCGGCGCCACGCTCACGCTCTCCGGTCCGACCGCCGGGAACAGCAAGGCGATGCAGAACGCCATCGACCTCGCCGTCGAGCAGATCAAGGCCGCGGGCGGCCCGAGCATCGAGGTGAGCGTCAAGGACATCGGCGCGCCCGACCCGGTCAAGGCCAAGCAGGCGATCGAGGAGCTCGGCGCCGAGGGCGTCCCGGCCAAGATCACGACGATGGGCGACGGCCTCGGCGCGATGCTCGCCGACACCGACAAGTACCGGATCCTCACCCTCGACGGCCAGGGCGGGGCCCAGGTCTTCACCCGGGGCACCGAGTACTTCTACGGCACCCGCGAGGTCGCCCCCGCCGACGCCGTACCCGGCGCGATGCAGTGGGTGAAGGAGGCGCTCCCCGACGCCGAGACCGTCGGCCTCGCCGGCGTCGACCTCGGCCCGCTGAACGAGCCGATCCGCGCCGACGTGAAGGCCAAGATCGAGGCGGGCGGCCTGGAGTTCAACGGGCTGTGGGAGACCGTCTCCCCCGCGGAGACCGACTTCAGCTCGCTGATCGCCAACGTCAAGAAGAACGAGCCCGACGTCCTGTACGTCGCGTTCGGCGGGGCCGCGCCCGGCGCGTTCGCCGCCGCCGCGAAGGCCGCCGGCATCGAGTCCGAGCTGCTCGCGATCGAGTTCACCCCGGAGGCGGTCACCGCCTCGAAGGGCGTGCTCGACAAGGACGGCCTGAAGTTCTCGATGGACTACTTCGACGCCGAGAACCCGGGCAACCCGCTGGCCGACCTCTTCGTCGGCGCCTACGAGAAGGCGTACGGCGCGAAGCCCGACTTCTACGCGGCCAACGCCTACGAGGAGGTCTTCGCGTTCTGGCAGCTGATCCGCGAGGTCGTCGCCGACGGCGGCGACCCGGACGACAGCGCGCAGCTGAAGGCGGCGCTCGAGGCCAACCCCGTCTTCCCGTCCGTGTACGGCGGCGACGAGTCCACCCCGGGCACGCTGGAGATCGACCCCGAGACGCACAGCGTCGCCCGCCGCCCGATGGGCGTCTACGAGTACAAGGCCGGCAAGGTCACCACGCTGGCGACGTACGACGTCGGCGGCGCCGACTTCCAGCTCGTCGACTGACCCATGCAGAGCCTCCTGGACGCCGAGCTGCTGCAGCTCAGCCTCGACGGCGCGATCCGCGGCCTGCTGTACGCCGCGCTCGGCGCCGGCCTGGCCCTGGTCATCGGCGTGACGACACGGTTCCACTTCGCCTACGCGCTGACCTACACCGTCGCGCCGTACGCCGCGTACGGGGCGTTCGACTCCCTCGGCGTGCCGTTCTGGCCGGCGCTCGGCCTCGGCCTGCTGGCCGCCGTCGTCCTGTCGGTCGTCCTGGAGGCTGGCATCTACGCCCCGGTCGCGGCTCGGGCCGGCGACCGGGCCATGCTGGCGGTGCTGGTGACCTCCATCGGCATCAGCACCGCCGGCGTCGCCCTGCTGCAGCTGCTCATGGGCACCGGCAGCCTTCCCTTCTACGACCCGAGCGCGACACCGACGTACCACCAGGTCGGCGACGTGCTGACCTCCGACTTCGCGCTCTACGAGGCGGCCACCGCCCTCGCCCTGGTCGTCGGCCTGGCGCTGCTGCTGGCCCGCACCGGCCTCGGCCGCTCGATCAAGGCCGTCCGGTCCAACCCGGTCCTCGCCGGCACGCTCGGCATCAGCATCCGCCGGGTCAACCTGGCCTGCTTCGCCGTCGCCGGCCTGATCTCGGGCGCGTGCGCGCTCTGGTACGGCCTGATCAACACCGTCTCCCCCACGATGGGCGACTCGATCGTCATCTACGGCTTCGTGGTCGCCTTCCTCGCGGGCACCCGGTCCTCGCCGCTGCGTGCCCTGCCGGTCGGCCTCGCGGTCGGCCTGCTCGAGCAGTACGCCTCGATCTGGCTGTCGCTGCAGTGGACCCAGACGACGGTCTTCGTCGTCCTGGCCGTCTACCTCGCGGTGCTGGCCGGGCGGAGCCGCTGGCCGAAGGTGACCCTGCGCCGCCCCCTCGTCCAGCCCCAGGTGAAGGAGGCCTGACATGTGGGTCAACTACCTCGACCAGGCCCTGCTCATGGCGGCGCTCGCCGTCTCGGTCAACCTCCTGGTCGGCTACGCCGGCCAGGTCTCGGTCGCGCACGCCGCGTTCGCGGGCATCGGGGGCTACACGATCGCCTCGCTCGCGGGCAAGCACGAGTGGCCCTTCCTCCTCGCGCTGGTGGCGGCCGTGCTGTTCGCCGCCGCCGTCGGCACGCTCATCGGACTGATCGCCCTCGGCCTGCCCGAGGAGTTCCTGATCCTGATGACGATGGCCTTCTCGCTGGCGCTCATCGGCGTCTTCGCGACCTTCGAGTCGCTCGGCGGGATCATGGGCATCACCGGCATCTCCGGGCTGAGCCTGTTCGGCTTCGAGCTCGACGGTCCGCGCGACTGGCTGGTCCCCTGCGCGGTCACCCTCGTGCTGGTCTTCGCGATCTGCCACCGGATCGGCGAGTCGCCGTACGGCCGGGTGCTGAAGGGGGTCCGCGAGGACGTCGTCGTGACCCAGGCGCTGGGCAAGAACGCCTTCGCCTACAAGGTCGGGATCTTCGCCATCACCTCCGGCCTCGCCGGGCTCGTCGGCGGCGTCTACTCCGGCTGGCTCGGCCAGGCCACGCCGTCCGCGTTCAGCTTCCCGCTGGCCATGACGGTCTTCGCGATGGTGATCGTCGGCGGCAACGCCAACCTGTTCGGCTCCGTGCTGGCGGGCGTCGCGCTCACCATGATCGAGCCCGCGCTGCGGGTCGGCCTCGGCGTCGCCAGCACCGACGCGGCGCTCGTGCAGCTGGTGCTGTACGGCGCGCTCCTGGTGCTGGTGATGATCCTGCGGCCGCAGGGCCTGCTGGCCGAACGGTTCCGGCACGTGGAGGTCCCGGACGTCGACCCGGTCGTCCCCGCACGCACGACCCCCCGGGAGCCGGCGGCGTACGACGCGGCCGAGGTGGTGCTGCGCGCCGAGCACCTCTCCAAGCGGTACGGCGGGATCGTCGCCGCGAAGGACATCAGCCTCGAGCTGCGCCGCGGCACCATCACCGCGCTCGTCGGCCCGAACGGCGCCGGCAAGACGACCGCCTTCAACCTGCTCACCGGGGTGGCGGTGCCCGACACCGGCAGCGTCACGCTGAACGGCCGCGAGCTGGTCGGGCTGCGTCCGGACCGGATCGTCTCTGCCGGGCTGGTGCGGACCTTCCAGGACGTCCGGCTGCTCAACCGGCTCACCTGCCTGGAGAACGTCATGCTCGCCGTACCGCACCAGGAGGGCGAGCGGCTCGACGCCCTGTTCCGGCCGGGCCGGGGCATCGCCCAGGCCGACCGCGCCGTGGCCGAGCAGGCGATGGAGTGGCTGGCGTTCGTCGGGATGGCCGGCGAGGCGAACACGCCCGTCGACGCCTTGTCGTACGGCCAGACCAAGATGGTGAACATCGCGCGCACGCTGGCCACGCAGGCCGACGTACTGCTGCTGGACGAGCCGGCGTCCGGCGTCGACTCGATGTGGCTGGACCGGATGGTCTCGCTGGTCGCCGACACCCGGGCCGCGGGCCGCACCATCTGCCTGGTCGAGCACAACCTTGAGGTGGTGCGCGAGCTGGCCGACCACACCTACTTCATGGAGCTCGGCGAGATCACCGCCGCCGGCACCGTCGACGAGCTGACCAGCTCGGCCCGGCTCGCGGAGGCGTACTTCGGTGCCCAGTGATGTTCGAGAGGACGCGACGATGACCGAGACCCTCCTGGAGGTGACCGGCCTGGTGGCCGGCCACGGCCGCAAGCAGGTGCTGCACGGGATCGACCTGCGCGTCGAGGCGGGCGAGATTGTGACCCTGATGGGCCACAACGGCGCCGGCAAGACGACCGCGATCCGCAGCGTGCTCGGCGCCGTACGCCCGCGGGGTGGGTCCATCGCGATCGGCGGCCGGGACACCACCCGCGACCCGGTACGACGGATCGTCGCCGCGGGCACCGCGCTGATCCCGTCGGAGCGGTTCGTCTTCCCGGACCTGAGCGTCCACGACAACCTGATGCTCGGCGCCGCCAACGCCCCCGCGGGCTCGGACCGCGAGGAGCGGCTGGCGACGGTCCAGCAGCTGTTCCCGATCCTGCAGGAGCGGGCGGGCCAGCTCGCCGGGTCGTTCTCCGGCGGCCAGCAGCGGATGGTCAGCCTCGCCATGGCGCTGATGGCGCGCCCGCGCCTGCTGCTGCTAGACGAGCCCTCGCTGGGACTCGCGCCGTCGGTGGTGGAGACGATCTTCGGGCGGCTGCGTGAGCTCGCCGACACCGAGCGGCTCGGCATCCTGCTGCTGGAGCAGAACGTCAAGCAGGCACTGCAGATCGCCGACCGCGCCTACGTGCTGCGCTCGGGCTCGATGATCCTGGAGGAGAGCGCCGAGCTGATGCGCCAGCGGGCGGACTACTGGGACCTTTTCTGAATCGGCCCTCCCCGGGCGGCCGTCAGGCGTAGGTGCCGAGGTCGGCGACGAGGTCCAGCAGCGCGACCACGCCGACGACACCCAGGACGCCCCGCGCCGCCCAGGCGGCGACGGACCGGGACCCCGGCGACAGCCGCCCGACGACCAGGCGGACGAGCAGGGCGGCGCCGAGCAGCAGCGCCACGACCGGCAGCAGCACCCCGGTCGCGAGCCAGAGGATCAGCACGGCGCAGACCCGACGCACGTCGGCGGTCGCGAACCAGCTGCCGGGGCGCTCCCAGCGCTCGGTGAGCAGTGCGACCGCCGGAATGTAGAGGGCTGGGATCGCCAGGAAGAGTGCGATCGGCAGCCACGACGGTTCGAGCAGGGTGAAGTCGACGCCGTCGTGGACGATCAGCGCCCCGAAGACGACGGTCCCGCCTGCCGTGAGGCTGGCGATGCGCACCCACCGCGGTCCGATCGCGAGGTGCCGCAGCCCGAGGTAGATGAGCGCACCGACCAGCCCGAACTGGCAGGTGGAGAGCAGGAGCTGCGCCGTACCGCCGAACGTCACGCGGCCCATCTCGAAGCCGTCGTCGGAGATGACCCCCGCGTCCTCGGGGTTCAGCCCCGCCAGGACGCTCATCGCGATCCGGCCGCCCACGCCGCCGACGAGGACCCCGCACAGGGCGCCCGCGGCGGTGGCCGCGGCGAGGGTGCGCACCGCGGGCTCCAGAACCACTCGTGAGGACGTCACGTCGGTCATCCGCGCAACGTACTGCGGCGCCCGCGCCGCGGTGGCCCGGTCTGGACCGGACCAGGAGGAACTGTCCGTGGCTTCGTGCATCGTGCACTTATGGTCGAAGACGGTGGCTGCGCCATGTATATCGACGGGGACGGTGTCCCGTTCTGGCTCATGGAGCTCGCGATCCGCGACGTGCGTGCCAGGCACGATGACGTTCAGGTGCGCGCGTACAAGGACTGGACGAATCCGGGCAACAACCGGTTGATGGCGTCCTTGTGGGGCCTGGGGGCTGACCTCGTGCAGGTGAACCCGCACGCTGGCCTCAGCAACGGCACGGACATCGCGATCGCCGTCGACGTCGTCGACACGCACCACCTCGCCCCGACCAGGTGGGTCGCGTTGGTCAGCAACGACGGTGACTTCACCTCGATCGCCAGCTATCTCAGGCGAAAGGATGTCGGCGTGGTGGGCTACGGCGCCAGCGATGCCTCCGCTCAGCTGGCGGATGAGGGCGGGGTCAACCGGTGGAAGCAACGTTCATGCTGCTGTCGGGTTCGACAGGAGCTCGGCCAGCGCTTGGGCTGGGGTCTTGAGTCCCAGGGTAGGGCGGGGTCGCTTGTTGAGGGTCGCGGCGATGCGTTCGAGGTCC
>NZ_DATJTA010000069.1:0-15255 GCF_035503875.1 Nocardioides sp. | reverse complement strand
GGACCTCGAACGCATCGCCGCGACCCTCAACAAGCGACCCCGCCCTACCCTGGGACTCAAGACCCCAGCCCAAGCGCTGGCCGAGCTCCTGTCGAACCCGACAGCAGCATGAACGTTGCTTCCACCGGTTGACCCCGCCCTGCCCATGCTTCCCGATGCGTCCGACGACGGCGATTTGGCGGAATCGCGCACCGAGGCGTTCGGCTATGTCTACTGCGGACTACGTCGCATCGCAGCGGCTGAGGGGCCTGGTGCCAGCCAGGATGAGTACACCGACGCGGCTCACGACGGGCATGAGAACGCCGACACCGCCCCTGAACACAGTTCGACAGCGAGACAGGAACCGGCCGCCGCAGATAGTGACGCAACGGCGCCATCAACTTCGCGCTACAAACTGAAGAATCCCGATGAGATTGATGCCGAATTCCTTCGCGCGTTGCACGACGTGCGACGCCGGGACGACGCCGACCGTGACGCCGTCACGAAGGCACTCCAGTTGCTCGAGCGTGAGCCGTCCTTCGGGCGTGTCGGGATTCAGCCGTCGATGTGGGCCGCCGACCAGGGCCTCGCAGTCGAGCAGATCGGTCACCTCAGCACAGGTCATAAGATCGTCCTTAACATCGTGGTCCAGTTGGCAGCCCATCTGCGGAGACGTTCTCTCGTGCTCCTTGACGAGCCTGAGACTCACCTTCATCCGCCGCTGCTGGCAGCCTTGATGAAATCAGTCCAGCAACTACTAGACCACTACGACTCGTTCGCAGTGATGGCGACGCACAGCCCCGTCGTCTTGCAGGAGATTCCTGCAGTCAACGTGCGCGTGTTATCCCGATTCGGAGACGACGCGGAGGTGTCTTCTCCGCATATCGAGACGTTCGGCGAGAATCTCTCGACCGTCACACGCGCCGCCTTCTCGCTGGATAGCAGTGCAACGGACTATCAGGGAACGCTGGCCGAGCTGGCCGCAAGCAACACCGTAGAAGAAATTGATGCCCTATTTCCGCTTGGGCTGAGCGACCAGGCTCGTGCACTCGTTCTGCGGCTCAAGCGGGCCACCCGCTGATGATCCAACTTAACTACGCCTTTGACGCGGCCAACGAGGCCGACACCTTCGACGAACTTCGACACGAAGCCAGCACCGCGCGTCAGGTAGTGCTCTCTGACTTGCGAGGAACCGTCCTGGCGGCCTACAACTCTTACAGCACCACCACCCCTGTCACCGCATTGCAGACAGTCCTGCCCGTACCCGTCCAGACGAAGAAGAAGCAGCAAGACGAGTCGGGCGAGGAGCACCCTGATACTCCGAAAGTGAAGGCTCTGCAGGGAAACTACGACCTTCTGCGATACACGAAGCGGCGCGATATCGGTCTACGCCTTCTTCGCAGAAGCAAGAAGTGCTGCATGTGCGGCCACCGCGATTCCGGGCAGCTAGACCACTACTTGCCCTACTCCCTGTTCCCCGAGTTCACGGCACTGACGGTGAACCTCATCCCTGTCTGCGCCGTCTGTAACCTGACCAAGTCGGACACCTACCGCCGCGCTGACGGAGGGGCCGCGTACCTTCATGCCTTCCGCGATGAGTTGCCCAATCTCGAGCAGTTCCTCGTCGCGACCGTAGACATCGACGACACCGTCGTCGTCGACTTCGTCGTGGAGCAACCCTCAAGCATGAGTGACGCGGTGTTCGAGACGCTTCGATCGCACTTTGAGCTCCTAGAGCTTGCGGAGCTCTACGGGACCCAGGCCACTGAGTTGATGTTCGAAAAATTGGTCATGCTTCATGAGGCTGCAGAGGACGGTGGATCCGCGGTTGCGTACTACCTCGAACGAGAAGCCGCCTCTATTGCTGCTCGCCGAGGGAACAACCACTGGGAGCCCGTCGCGCTGCGCGCACTCGCCGCTAGCAACGCATTTTGCAACGGTGGATCTGCGGCCCTCGGACCTGCTCAAGGCGTATATCATGCAGCCGTTCTGGGGACTTGACCACGCTGCTGCGATCGAACGCCAATCGACAGGTCGTTGCAGCTGACGGTCTTACAGAGGCCTATTGCGCGGGCTATTCCGGCAACCACAGGCCTTAATGTAGAAGTGGGAAGGTCCAGCCCGCGTGCTGTTTCCTCCGACTCAGCATCGGAAGGGTCTCGACGCGGACATCTCAACTCCGCCGCGGCACCGAGTGCACGTCAACGGAGATTCTGCGCCGACGAGTCATGGAGATAAGGATGCGGTGCAAGAATCCCCTGAGTGGTGTTACTCCGCGTGCCGACTGACGACTCCTTGAAGACCGACACGAAGTCCGTCCACGACGCGGGCCACGAGAACTCGCGCTGTCGAGGTCACCATCGACGATCGTGGGTGCAAGTCGCCCGACCAGTCCGATCCGACCTCGAGTCGATGATCACTCCTCCAGGTTGCGTCGTTAGGACGCATTTCGGAATGTCACCTACTCCGAAACGATGCGTTGCGGTGCACGGCTGCATGGTGCCACTTGTCCGGCGGTCGGCCAGCGAACCGGAACTATTCTGATCCTGAGACGTGTGGCGAGCGACAACTCGCGGCGCACCCAGGGCGAGAAGCGAAACGCGGGGGTTTGCAGCGCATATAGCGTTACCGAGGACCGCAGCACGTGTTCCAGATGGTCCTGAGGACGAACGTCCCTGTTGTGAAGTCGGTCGACGTAAACGAACTCGTGCGCCCCATGTAATTGATGTGCAATTTGTTCTAGGGCGGATAGGTCGAGGGCGCCGTCTCGCATGGAGTAGCTCAGGAACGCGACGGTCATTCGATCAGACCGCTCGCATACGCCGCCCATGCCGTCAACACCACAAACGCAACAAGGAAGTAGTAGAGCATCGAGGCATTGAAGAATGCGTGGAGGACCCGATGCCAATGCGCAGGCTGATCTTCGACCGGCAAGCCGACACCGTCGGACGCGTAACTGCTGAGTTCGGGGACACGTTTTACCCGGTCTCGCAGGAGCTCTTTCATCCTGGCCCGCAACTTGACTTGGATGTAGTAGCTCTGTGCGTCGGCACACCAGAACACCGCCACGACGACCAGACCGCCGACAAAGATTGCCTGATTGAGTTCACGGTTGCTGAGGAGCGCGATCAGCGTCCCCGCGGCGACTATGACTGTCGCGCAGAGCTTCTTCAACTCAAAGCAGTTGCTCGACACTTGCAATGTCGCGGCGTGCAACTGATCGATCTGTTCCTTGTCCAACGTGTCGGCTGTGGTGCCCGGGTCACTCATGGACGTACCGTTGCCACGTGCTGCGCTGGCTGGCAGATGCGGGGTGGGCACACATGGCTGACGGCTCCTTCGCTTCACGACCTGACTCTATTGGAACCATGGAACCCGCAGCCTCAACGAGTTCCGACTGATGGTGCCCTCATCGGGCCAGCAATGGACGACACCCACCGCGCCGGAGTGTTAGGACCAGATCCCGCACGCCTGGTGGCACGCGCCGCGTCATTTCGCCGCCAATGACGGGCACTGCTGATCTACGTTCGTCGGTGGAATCTGACGCCGCCGCCAGGAAGGCGTTCGGTGGCGTAGGTCGGGTCGTGGGCTCGATGGTGATGGTGGGAGCAGAGGAGCTGTCCGTCGGCGAGGTCGGTGCGGCCGCCGGCGGCCCAGGGAGTGCCGGCGTGGTGGGCCTCGCACCACGGCGCCGGAATGTGGCAGCCCTCCGCTCGGCATTCGCCGTCGCGGAGCCCGAGGGCGCGGCGCTGGGCACGATTGAAGAAGCGTTGGGAGCGGCCGAGGTCGAGGACTTCGCTCTGGCCGTTGAGGACGGCGGGGACGATGCCGGCGGTGCAGGCGAGGCGGCGGGCTTCCTCGGCGGTGATGCGGTCGTGGGAGTCGCCGGGGGCGGGGTTGCCGAGCGTTGCGGTTGCGAGGTCGGCGCGGAGCGAATCCAGGCTCATGGTCACGACGAGAGTGGTGGCGTCGCCGCCGTGGATCGGGAGGCGCGCCGGGTCGAGAGTCTCCAGGAGTTGGCAGAACGCTCGCGCTGCCTTGCGTCCGTAGGGGGCGGGGCTGCTGGTCGGCTCACTGGGTTTCGAGGCTCGCTTCGCTCGCACCTCAACCAGCGTTGAGTCGGCGTTCGGTCCCTCCTCCACCAGCGACGGGTCAGCCGCCGGGGCGGTGTCATCGCGGCGGGGGTTCGTGAAGGCGTGGAGGCAGGTCGCGAGTCTCGCGGCGGAGGCATCGGGGATCAGGCCGGTGATGCGGGTCGTGCCGTCCCCGAGGGCGCGGAGGCCCAGGCGCATCCGCTGGTGGGCGGAGGCTTCGAGGTCGGCCAGGTGGCGGGCCTCGACCGCTTCGGCGATCTCGGGGGCGATGACGTCGAGGATGCGACGGCCCAGGCGGGCGAGCTCGGTGGGGTCGAAGCGGTCGGCGTACCCCACCAGGGCGGCCTCGGCCTCGTCGACCACGGACGAGGAGACGTCGGCGGGCAGCTTGGCCAGGGCGGTGGCGATGACGTGGGCCTGGTCGAGGTTCACGCGGCCCTCGCGCAACGCGGCGGCGAGCACCGGCCGGTCCGGAAGGGCCAGGGCGAGACGGAACTCGGCCGCGCAGTCGCCGCGGCGGCGGTGCGTGGCGGCTGCCGTCCAGGCACCTGCGTCGCGGGCGCCGGTCTCCTCGGCCACGTCGGAGGCGTCGGCGGTGACCCGGAGCCGGAGCTCGGCGACCCGTGCCTCGATCGCGGCCAGCTCGACCAGGGCTGCCGCCTTGTCCGGCGCGGTCATGAAGGCCGGGTTCACGTCGGCGACCGACTTCAGCGCACCGTCGATCTCGGCCGCGGCTTGGCGGATCGGGTGGGCCATGCGAGCCTCCGAGAGCTCTACGGGATGACCATCTCAATATCGTCGAACGCACGTTCGATCGCAACCGAGTTTCCACACCCTCGACCCGGTGCTGCGAAATGCCGCACGTGGCGTCGTGACTACCTCCACAGGGGGCTCGACCTCGCGGCGTTTCGGTTCTTGTGGGTCGTCGCGCGCAGTGCCCGCACTACTACAGCGATAGGCGCCGTCGACAGCCGGCCTGTGCCCAGGCCGAAGAGCCGGTCCGCTCAGCGGGCGAGCGGGTCGCCGACGTCCGAGCGGTACTTGTCGAGGATCGCGCGTACGGCGGCCTCGTCACGGTCGGCGACGGGGAGCAGCAGCTCGGTGACCACGTCGCAGAGCTCGGCGAGGCGCACGTTGAGCTGGCGGCACTCCTGCACCTCCTCCTCGAGCACGCGCATGCGCTCCTGCATCGCGGCCCGGCTGCGGAACAACCTCTTCATCGACTCCATGAGACCACCATCCTGCACAACGAGGGGCCGGCGTCCGCCGCTGCCCCGGGGATTCCCACCTGCGCCTCGGTGAGCTCGACCAGCTCCTCGACCCGGCCGCCGCGCTCCCGCACCGCCTCGACCACCCGCTCGGCGGGGACCGCGCGCAGGCCCGCCTGCCGGGAGTTGTCCGTGGCGACGGTCTGGAACTGCAGGTAGCACCGGCCCGAGTCACGGGTGATCGTGCGGGCCAGGCGCAGCAGGTGGGCCAGTCCGGTCCGGTCGACCGCGTCCACGACGTGGTGGGCGAGGACGACCCGCGGCCCCTCCTCGCGGGCGAGCCAGGCACCGACGGAGAGCACCGAGCGCAGCTCGTGGAGGTTGACCCAGGCGAACTCGGTCTGCAGGCCCTTGCGCTCGGCGCGGCCCTGCGCCCGGCGCAGGTCGGGGCCGAAGAAGTCCAGGCCGACGACCCGGGTGCCGGTCCGGCTCAGCCACAGCGCATCGGCGCCCTCGCCGCAGCCGACGTCGACGAACGTCGCCGTACCGCCCTCGCGGCGGCCGACCCAGCGCACGAAGGTGCTCGGGGCGCGCCGGGAGGGCGCGGTCGTCCCGTCCCGCTTCTTCGCCCAGCGCTCGTCGATGCCGACCCGGGTGCCGCGGAACCAGCCGGAGAGCCGGCGCTGGGTGCTGCGCGGCGTCGTGAACTGGTACGCCGGGTCCGGCGTACGCCAGGTCGGGCCGTACATCGCCTCGAGGAGGTGGTCCGGCTGGGCCGGTGCCGGGAACTCCCGGCCGGCCAGCACGACCGGACTGCGGGGGTAGAGCCACTCCCGGCGGAAGGGGTGGCCGACCTCCCCCATCAGGTAGAGCATGTCGTCGCGCATGAACCCGCCGAAGACGTCGAGGCCGCGCGGCGACCCGTCGGCCTCCCGGGCGACCACCTTCAGCCCGAGACCGCTGTAGCGGTGCACCGGGAAGCCCATCTCGCGCAGCCGGCGCTGCAGCTGGAAGGACTCCCGGATGACGTCGACGGGGTGCTCGAAGCGGCTGACGTAGCCGAGGTCGGCGTCGGAGTCGTGGCCGATGAAGTCCTGGTCGCGGACCGCGCCGAGGAGGGTGCCGTACGCGACGAACGGCTCGACGCCCGCCTCCTCCAGGGCGCCGAGCACCACCTCGATGGTGTCGAGCAGCGGGAGCATCTGGTCGGGGTCGCGGTCGCCGAACAGCCGGGTCAGCCGCAGGCTCTTGTCGAGCGCGAGCGGGTTCCCGTCCCGGTCCCGCACGCTGATCGGCCCCTCGCCGCCACCGAGCCGGACGGAGGTCGACAGCCACACGGTGTCGTCGACCGGGTCGGCCAGGGCGACCTCGACCGAGCCGTCGAGGAAGCGTCGCAGCGCGGGCGGCCAGTCGTAGTGGCGGCGCTCGTCCTCGCCCGTCGTGTCGCGCTTGAGCCAGAGGGAGAAGACCCGCTGGCCGTCGAAGAGCACGTTGGCCGGTACGTCGTCGGTGGCGGTGAAGCTGAGACCTCGGTCATCGACGGCGAGGTCGGTGACGGGCGCCGTCGTCCGGGGTGGCATGCGGGTCATGCTAGTCATCCGGCGCCGCCGGGGCGTCGTCGGCGGCGGCCCGGGTCGACCCCTCCTCTAGAGTGCCCGGCGTGATCGTCACCGTCACCACTCTCAAGGACCGCCTGGCGAACGTGCAGCGCTTCGTCCGGGGCAACCTCGCCGGTGGCGCCGACCACCTCATCGTCTTCCTCGACGACTCCGACGGTCCCGAGGACGAGGTGCTCGCGTGGCTGACGGCCCAGCCCCAGGTGACCGTCGTGGTCACCGACGAGTCGTGGTGGCAGGGCCGACGCCCCCAGCTCCTCAACAAGCGCCAGCGCGTCAATGCGAACCTGGCCCGAGCCGTGCTGCGCCGTCTCGACTGGGCGGAGTGGCTCTTCCACGTCGACGCCGACGAGATCGTGCGCATCGACCGCGCGGAGCTCGCCAAGGTGCCGCGGCGCCGTCCGGCCGTGGGTCTCAAGCCGCTCGAGGTCGTCAGCGAGATGCACCCCGCCGGGGAGCCGCGGCTGTTCAAGCCCCTGCTCAAGGACGGAGACCTCGCCCTCCTGCAGGTCCTGGGCGTGCTGGCCGAGCCGACGAACTCCCTCTACTTCCGCAGCCACATCGCCGGGAAGGTCGGCGTACGCCCGCAGGCCGACGTGTGGCTGGGCATCCACAAGGCCACGGACAACGACGACAACCGCCTGCCCCTGGTCCACCGCGCCGGGTTCGAGATGCTGCACCTGGAGTCGTACTCCGGGGAGGAGTTCGTCCGGAAGTGGACCGCGATGGTCGGCTCCGGCCCCCAGATGCACTTCGGACCCCACCGGATGCAGCTGGCGACCGCCCTGAAGGCCGTGGTGGGCAAGGACCTGCCCGACGAGCAGCGCGCCCGCTTCTTCGAGCTGATCTACGAGCGGCACATGGCCGACCCGGTCGACCTGCTGCGCGACCTCGGCCTGCTGCGCGAGATCGACCCGCTGCAGGGCACGCACACGCCCGAGCCCCTGCCCGACGCCGAGCGGGCCCGGCTGGTCGGCATGCTGGAGGAGCTGCGCGACCAGGACAAGTGGCAGTTCCTCCCCGACAGCGACCGCAAGAAGGACGCCAAGAAGGGAAGCGGCCAGGACACCGCCGCGGAGGCGCCGGCCACGAAGCCGGCCACGGACGCGGTCCGCCGCGGACTGGGTCGGCTCCGGCGTTCCTGACCGCTCGTCGAGCGGTGGGCGAGTCACACGAACCACACCAATCCCAACAACATCACCTACCATGAACCAGTCGCCGCCGTCATCGGGAGTCCTGTCATGCGCCAGTCGAGCCGTTCCTCCGAGCCCTCGGCTCCCGTCTCCCGCCGGCGCCGGGCCCTGGTCGGCGCGCTAGCCGCCACGCTCGCGCTCGGCGTCGCCGCGGCCGTCCCCACCGGGTCGTCGACCGCCGCCTCGGCCGCCGCCGCTCCCGCAGCCGCCGCCTCGGCCGCCGCGCTGCGCTCGGGCAACACCTCCTTCCAGGTCGCCACGTTCAACGTCCTCGGCCACAGCCACACCAGGCCCGGGGGCAACCGTCCCGGCTGGGAGAGCGGCCCCAAGCGGATGCGGTACGCGACCCAGCTGCTGGAACAGACCGGCGTCGACCTGGTCGGCTTCCAGGAGTTCGAGCCCCAGCAGTACGCCGCGTTCACGAAGCTGCTCGGCGCCACCTGGTCGATCACCCCCGGGCTGGACGCGCCCGGCCCGGCGCAGTCCAAGGCGATCGCCTGGCGGACCGCCGACTGGACCCTGGTCAGCCAGACCACCTTCATGTCGCCGTACTTCGGCGGTCAGATGCAGGCGCGGCCCCTCATCCAGCTGCGCAACAACGCCACCGGCCAGCTGATCTGGGTGCTCAACACCCACAACCCGGCCAACACCCGCGGCGACGCGCAGAAGTGGCGGGACCAGGCCGAGCGCATCCAGGCGACCCTGGTCAACAACCTGCGCCGCCAGAACCCGAACATCCCGGTGATCCTGCTCGGCGACATGAACGACCGGGAGAAGTTCTACTGCCCGATGACGTACCTGACCGAGCTGGAGTCGGCCAGCGGCGGCTACCACGAGGACGTCCCCGGCGGCGCCTGCCAGCCGACCAGGCCGATGAAGGTCAACTGGATCATGGGCACGCCGGACATCTCCTGGTCGGGCTACACCACCCTGGAGAAGGGCCTGATCCAGAAGACCACCGACCACGCGCTCGTCTACGCCACGGCCACGATCGCGCCGGACGCCGCGGCCCGGGCCGGGATCCAGCGGGTCGTCGTGATCGACGTCCAGGGCCTGCGCTCCCCCGTGATCCGCACCCGCACCACCCCGGCGCTGGCGCGGATCCGCAGCAAGGGCGCGTCCACGCTGGCCGCGCGCACCCTGCAGGAGCGGACCACCGCGCTGCCCAACGCCGTCAGCATGATCACCGGTCGCCCGGTCCGCCGCAAGGACGGCGGACACGGCATCGCGACGGCGTCGACCCGAGGAAGCACGACCGTGCACCGCGCCGCGGGTCGCTACGTCACGAGCATGTTCGACGTCGCCCACGACGTGGGCATGACGACCGGCTTCTACTCCGGAGACGCGCGGTCCAACCTGATCGTGCGCTCCTGGAACTCCCGCAACGGCGCCGCCGACCGCGTCGGCAGGAACAACGGCCGCGGCAAGTTCAACCGCGTCGTCGTGGGCGACCGCGACAACGCCGCCTTCCGCGCGGCCCGCAAGCAGCTCGCGAAGTCGGCGCCCACCCTGACCTTCGTCCAGCTCGACGACCCCGCCCGGGCCGCCGAGAAGTACGGCCCGCGCAGCAGGAAGTACCTCGCGGCGCTCCGCCTCGCCGACGCCCGCGTCAACCGGATCCTGCGGACGATCAACAACACGCCGCGCACGGCCGGCTCCACGATGGTCGTCGTCACGGCGAGCAGCACCGGCCCGTCGCCGACCTCCAGCCGCGTCGTCCCCCTGATGGTCTGGGGTCCGGGCGTCTTCCGCGGCGACCTGTACACGATCAACCCGAGCTACACCACGGCCGCCGCACGTCGCTCGAAGTACACCGGCCGGCAGCCGATCCGGACCGCGGCCGTCGCCAACCTGGTGACGAGCGTGCTCCGCCTGCCGGTGGTCGCCGGGAGCGGCATCAACAGCAGGCAGAATCTCAACGTGTTCGATCCGTCCCTCACCACGCCCGTGGGCTCCGTTCCACGGTCATGAGCACCGCACCCTCGCGGGTCTACGCAGCCCGCCTGGTCGGTCTGCCGATCTTCGACCCGCAGGGCGACCAGGTCGGCAAGGTCCGCGACCTGGTGGTGGCGATCCGCTCGGAGGTGAGCCAACCACGGGTCCTCGGGCTGGTGGCCGAGGTGTTCGGACGGCGGCGGATCTTCGTGCCGATGACCCGGGTGACCAACATCGACGCCGGACAGGTCTACACGACCGGGCTGCTCAACATGCGCCGCTTCGAGCAGCGCTCGACCGAGACCCTGGTGATCGGGCAGATGCTCGACCGCACCGTGACCATCTCCTCCAGCGGCGTCGTCGGGGTCGTGTACGACGTCGCGATGGAGCAGGCCCGCAACCGTGACTGGGTGCTCAGCCGGGTCGCCGTCCAGGAGCCCGCCAAGGGGCTGCGCCGCCGGGGACAGACCCATGTCGTCGAGTGGCGCGACGTCGAGGGGCTCAGCCGTCGCGAGGAGACCCAGGGCGCCACCCACCTCGTGCACGCGCTCAACGAGATGCGCCCGGCCGATGCCGCCAACATGATCCACGACCTGCCCGTGGAGCGCCGGACGGCGGTGGTGGCCGCGCTCGACGACGAGCGGCTCGCCGACGTCCTGGAGGAGCTGCCCGAGGAGGACCAGGTCGAGATCCTCAGCCATCTCGACTCCGAGCGTGCCGCCGACGTCCTGGAGGAGATGTCGCCCGACGACGCCGCCGACCTGATCGCGGAGCTCTCGCCCGAGACCGCCGAGGCCCTCCTGGAGCTCATGGAGCCCGAGGAGGCCGAGGACGTCCGGCGCCTGATGTCGTACGTCGAGAACACCGCCGGCGCGATGATGACCCCCGAGCCGGTCATCCTCGGCCCGGACGCGACCATCGCCGACGCCCTGGCCCACGTCCGCAACCCCGAGCTGACGCCCGCCCTGGCCGCGCTGGTCTACGTCTGCCGCCCGCCGCTGGAGACACCGACAGGCCGGTTCCTCGGGGTGGCCCACATCCAGCGGCTGCTGCGCGAGCCCCCGTCCACCCTCGTGGCCGGTGCGCTCGACGACTCCATGGACCCGCTGCGCCCGGAGGCGACGATCGACCAGGTCGCGGCCCACCTGGCGACGTACAACCTCGTCGCCGCGCCCGTCGTCGACGACAACGGCCACCTCGTCGGTGCCGTGAGCGTCGACGACCTGCTCGACCACATGCTCCCGGAGGGCTGGCGCGACCAGGCGATCCGGTCCACCGAGCGGCGCCAGGGCCGACAGGGTGGTTCCCGTGGCTGAGCGGTCGCCGCGCAGCCGGCTCGACGCGCCGCGCGAGCTGCGCCGTCCCCTCGTACGCCGGCCGGCGTACGACTCCGACACGTTCGGGGTCTTCGCCGAGCAGTTCGCCCGGTTCATGGGGACCGCGAAGTTCCTGCTCTACATGACCGGCTTCGTCGTCATCTGGGTCGGCTGGAACGCCCTGGCCCCCGACGACCTGAAGTGGGACGACTACCCGTTCATCTTCCTGACCCTGATGCTCAGCCTGCAGGCGTCGTACGCCGCCCCGCTGATCCTGCTGGCCCAGAACCGCCAGGAGGCGCGCGACCGGGTGATCGCCGAGCAGGACCGTCAGGCCGATGCCCGCGCCCACGCCGACATGGAGTTCCTGGCCCGCGAGGTCGCGTCCCTGCGGATGGCCGTCGGCGAGGTCGCGACCCGCGACTTCCTCCGCTCGGAGCTGCGCGCCCTGCTCAGCGAGCTCGACGAGCGTGCGGAGTCTCACGTCGCCGACGAGGATCCCGGACGGTCGACCACCTAGACTCGGTGATCATGAGCACCACCCTTCTCGAGCAGGTCAACGCCGCGCTCGCCACGGTCAACGACCCGGAGATCAAGCGGCCCATCACCGAGCTGGGGATGGTCGACTCCGTCGAGATCGACGACGCCGGCCTCGCGCACATCACCGTGCTGCTGACGGTGGCGGGCTGCCCCCTCAAGGACACGATCAACCGGGACGTCACGGCGGCCGTCGACGGCGTCGACGGCGTGAGCGGCGTCGACCTGACGCTCGGCGTGATGAGCGCGGAGCAGCGGGCCGGGCTCAAGGACATCCTCAGCGACGGCAAGGCCCAGCGGGAGATCCCGTTCGCGCAGCCGGGGTCGCTGACCAAGGTCTTCGCGATCGCCAGCGGCAAGGGCGGCGTCGGCAAGTCCTCGGTGACGGTCAACCTCGCGCTCGCGCTGGCCCAGCAGGGACTCAAGGTCGGCCTCGTCGACGCGGACATCTACGGCCACTCGGTGCCCGCGATGCTCGGCGTGGCCGACGCCCGCCCCACCCAGGTCGACGACCTGATCATGCCCGTCCCGACGCCCTCGGGCGTCTCGGTGATCTCGATCGGCATGCTGAAGCCGCGCCGCGACCAGGTCGTCGCCTGGCGCGGCCCGATGCTCGACCGGGCGCTGGTCCAGATGCTCGCGGACGTCTACTGGGGCGACCTCGACGTCCTCCTGCTCGACCTGCCGCCCGGCACCGGCGACGTCGCCATCTCGCTCGGGCAGCACCTGCCCGGCGCCGAGGTCGTCGTGGTCACCACGCCGCAGGAGGCCGCGGCGGAGGTGGCCGAGCGTGCCGGCACGATGGCCTCGATGATGCACCAGCGCGTCGTCGGCGTCGTCGAGAACATGAGCTACCTGCCCTGCCCGCACTGCACCGAGGAGGGCAAGGACCACCGCCTGGAGGTCTTCGGCAGCGGCGGTGGCGAGCGCGTCGCGTCCACCCTCTCGACCCGCTTCGGGTACGACGTACCGGTGCTCGGCCGGATCCCGCTCGACCAGTCCCTGCGCGAGGGCGGCGACGTCGGCAAGCCGATCGTCGAGGCCGACCCCACGGCCCCCGCCGCGCGGGAGCTCTCCGGCATCGCCGCCACGCTGTCGGGTCGCGGACGCGGCCTCGCCGGGATGCAGCTCGGGCTGACGCCGACCAGTAAGTTCTGACGCGTGTTCGGGGTCGGTCTGCCGGAGTTCGCCGTCATCGCGTTCGTCGCGGTCCTGGTCTTCGGCCCGGACCGGCTGCCCGAGCTGGCGAAGCAGGCCGGCGCGATGGTGCGCAAGGCCCGCCAGCTCGCCAACGCCGCTCGCGACGAGCTGCGGGACGAGCTCGGCCCGGAGTACGCCGACCTCGAGCTGCGCGACCTCGACCCCCGCACGATCGTGCGCAAGCACATCGTCGAGGCGATGGAGGACGCCGACGAGCAGACTCCCCGCCGGCGCGGCCTGCGCTCGCTCCAGGACGGCGAGATCCCGCCGTACGACGTCGACGCGACCTGACGGCGGCCCCGGCTCCCTCCCGACTCAGTCCCGGCTCTGCACCGCGGCGAGCGTCGCGAAGGCGACCAGCACGGTCCGTCCCGCCTCCCCGACCTCGACCTCCACGAAGTCGGCGCCCACCCGGCGGGGTACGCCGTCCACGCGTCCCCCGGCGGTGTCGTGCAGCACGCACCGCTCCCCCGCCTCGGCCAGCCGGCGCAGCACCGAGGACCGGCCGAGCCGGGCCAGCGGTGACCAGGCCGCCTCGGGGACCGAACGCGGCGACGCGCCGCTGACCGAGCGGATCGCGGCGAGGGTGACGACCCAGTCCTGGTCCGCGGCGCGCACCAGGCACCACTGCTCGGCGACCCGTTCGAGGACGCCGGCGAGGGTGCCGACGCCGCTCACCTCGAGCCCCACCTCCAGCCCGGCCGACGCGGCCAGCCGGCTGGCCAGGGTGACCTGCTGGTACTCCGCGCGGCTGCGGTCGGCCAGCTCGGGCGCCCGCTCGGCGTCGTAGAGCGCGTCCGCCTGCTGCTCCAGGTCCTCGAGGAACGCGAAAAGGTCGTTCTCCCAGGCCATGTCCCGAGCCTGCCACAGGAAGCACCGGCCTGGGGACAAGCCGTTGACGACTCCGTCAAAGATGCGTTGACTGAGGCAAACAGAAGCAAACGCAAAGGTTCTCGGATGTCTGCCTCCTGCGCCCGCCCGCTGCGCTGCACCCTCGTGTGGCTGGTCAGCACCGTCGCCGCGGTCCTCGCCGCCGCCGTGCTGCATGCGGACGCCCTGGCGCTCGTGAGCGGTCCCGGGGCGGACCTGGAGAGCGCGCTGCTCCGCTGCTGCTCCGCGACCCTGCTCGCGTGTTGCGCCTGGGCCTGGCTGGCGACCACGACGGTCGTCCTCCAGGCGGCCCGGGGGCAGGCGGCGCGGCGGGTGCCGGGCGTCCCCGCGCCCTGGCGGCGTCTGGTGCTCCTGGCCTGCGGGACCACCCTGGCCGCCGGCCTGGCAGTCCCGGCCTCGGCCGACCCCGGACTGTCCGGCCTGCCCCTCCCCGACCGGGCCACGGGCAGCGCGGCACCGCCTGCGGCCGCGGCTCCGGCGACCCCGGTGGTCCTGATGCCGCCTGCCTCACCGACCGACCCGGCGACGGTCCGGCCGGGCGACTCGCTGTGGGACCTGGCTGCCGCCCAGCTCGGCCCGGACGCCTCGCCGGCCGAGGTCGACCGCCAGTGGCGGCGCCTCTACGACCTCAACCGGCCCGTCGTCGGGCCGGACCCCGACCTGATCCACCCCGGCCAGCAGCTGCGGCTGCCCGCACCTCCCGAGGAGCCGTCATGAGCCAGTCCCGACCCGACAACGTCGTACCGCTCCGCGTTCCGGTCCCCATCGCCAGCGTGCAGGGCACGCTCGCCCTCGACCTTCAGCCGCGCCAGGAGCCGCCGCGCGTCCGCTCGCGGGTGGACGCCCGGCGTCAGCGCGACATCGAGCGCTGGGCGCACCGCTTCGCACAGGCGGCCGTCGAGATCGTCGGCGGCGACCGCCCGGCGACGCAGCTGCTGCGCTGGACGACCAGCGAGGTCTACGGCGACCTGCACCGCCGCGCCCTGCTCGTCGCCCGCGCCGGCGGTCACCAGCCCGGCGTCGCCCGGGTTCAGCCCGTCCGCCCCCAGGTGCTCAGCGTCCGCGCCTGCTTCCTGGACCGCGGCGTCGTCGAGGCCGGGGTCCACGTGCGGTACGGCGAGCGCTCCCGCGCCGTCGCCGCCCGCTTCGAGCTCAAGCGGGGCCGGCACGACCCCGCTCCTCGCTGGGTCTGCACCGCCCTGGAGTTCGCCTGACCCTCACCCCGAAACGCCGACCCGGCGTGAGTGTGGTGCCGACCCGGCGCGAGTTCGCGCCGGGTCGGCGAC
>NZ_DATJTA010000068.1:0-74595 GCF_035503875.1 Nocardioides sp. | reverse complement strand
TAGACAGTCAGCCGCGCACTACCGTGGGACACGAGAACCTCCGGGTTGGAGTGGGCCTTAGACAAGCCACATCCCACTCGGAGGTTCTCGCTCGTTCAACCACCCGCGCCGCTACCAACGTGGTGGCCGGGTACAGCTAGTCGGGGATGACGATCTGCTGGAGCGCCCAGCGGTTGCCGTCCGGGTCCTGGAAGTAGACGAACCGGCCCCACGCCTGGTCGTCCACGCCCTCGCACTCGATGCCGCGCCCGCGGAGCTCGGCGAGGGCCGCCTCCGCGTCCGCCACGACGACCTGGATGAACTGGCTGGAGCCCGCCGGCATCATCTCCAGGCCGATGCCGAAGCAGATCGAGCACGCCGATCCGGGCGGGGTGACCTGCACGAACCGGAGCTCCGGCGAGACGGTGCGGTCGTGGTCGATGCTCCAGCCGAGCCCGTCGCCGTAGAAGGCGACGGAGCGGTCGACGTCGGAGACGGCGAGGGGGATGAGCTCGATCTTGTAGTCCATGACCCCCACGCTAGGAGCGGATGCGGTCAGTTTCTGGCCTGAGTGGGGTGGATCTGGGGGTGGGTCGGGCCGCTGCGGCTTCATCACGGTATGCAGACGAGCCGGCGGTTGCCACGGCGTACCCACCGTGGGAACCGAGAACTGCTCTGCATACCGTGATGAGCCTGCAGCCCGGCCCACCCCGCCCCGGCTACACCCCGCCCGGCGAGCCGAACTGCCCGAAGATCGACTCCGGCAGCTCGAACAGCGGCTCCCGGGTGAGCTCGGCCCGGGCGAGCGTGGTCAGGTGCGCCTCGTCGGGGCCGTCGAAGATCCGCATGGCGCGGTGCCAGCCGTAGAGCGTCGAGAGCACGGTCGCGTCGGTGACACCGGCGCCGCCGTGCAGCTGGATGGCGCGGTCGATGACTGACAGCACCGCCCGGGGTACGGCGACCTTGGCCGCGGCGATCAGGTGCCGCGCGGCCTTGTTGCCCTCCGCGTCGATCGTGTACGCCGCCCGGTGGCACAGCGCGCGGGCCTGCTCCAGCTCGATCCGCGACTCCGCGATCCGCTCGCGCACGGCGGACTGCTCGGCCAGCGGGCCGCCGAACGCCGAGCGCGTCTGCGCGCGCTTGACCATCATCGCCAGCGCGCGCTCCCCCGCACCGAGGGCCCGCATCACGTGGTGGATCCGGCCCGGGCCGAGCCGGGCCTGGGCGGCCGCGAACCCGCCGCCCTCCTCGCCGATCACCGCGGACAGCGGCACGCGGACGTCGGTGAACTCGACGACGCAGTGACCGTGCTGGTCCTGACGGCCGAAGACCGGCAGGGAGCGCTGGATGTCGACGCCGGGGGTGTCGACGGGCACCACGATCATCGACTGCTGGCGGTGCGTCGCGGCGGTCGGGTCGGTCTTGCCCATCACGATCAGGACCTTGCAGCGCGGGTCGGCGGCGCCGCTGATCCACCACTTGCGACCGTTGATGACGTACTCGTCGCCGTCCCGCTCGATCCGGGTCTCGATGTTGGTCGCATCCGAGCTCGCGACCGCGGGCTCGGTCATCGCGAACGCCGATCGGATCTCGCCGGCCAGCAGCGGGGCCAGCCACCGCTCCTGCTGCTCGGGGGTGCCGAGCAGATGCAGCAGCTCCATGTTCCCGGTGTCGGGCGCCTGGCAGTTGATCGCCTCCGGCGCGAGCTCGACGCTCCAGCCCGACAGTTCGGCGATCGGCGCGTACTCCAGCTGCGACAGTCCGGACTCGGCGGGCAGGAAGAGGTTCCACAGCCCGCGCTCGCGCGCCTTGACCTTCAGCTCCTCGACCACCGGCGGGACCGTGTGGTCGCCGGGCGCGGCGGCATGCCGGAACGCGTCGTACGACGCCTCGGCGGGGAGCACCTCCTCGCGCATGAAGGCCACCATCGCGTCGTACAGCTCCAACGCGCGGGCGGACGGGGCGGGGTAGGCGGGGTACGAGACGGGGGTCAGCACGTGGCACACCGTAGCCACGCCGAGCCGTCCCGCACAGCACGACGGCGCCGCGGACCCCGAGGTCCGCGGCGCCGTGGGTGCGTCGGGCTAGCGCTTCTCGGCCTTCGTGACCTTCAGCGTGACCGTGCGGCTCCAGGCGGCGGCGTACTGCTCACCCGCGACCACGTACAGCCGGATCCGGTGCCGGCCCGTGCCCAGGCGGGGCAGGGCGACCTTGCCGGTCGTGCCGACGCGGGCGGTCCGGACCACCTTCCTGCCGTCGTAGACCAGGACCGTGGCGGGCGCGCCCAGGCGGACGTTGAGCCGCGCCTTCTGGTTGGTCCTGACCGACTTCTTGACCAGGCCGACGGCCACGGTCGGCGCCGCCTTGGCCACCTTCAGCGTGGCGGTCGCGGAGCTGGTCGCGACGCTCGCGGAGCCGGCGTACGTCGCGGTGACGAGGTGGCTGCCGACCGGGAGGTCCGCCGGGAGCCGCAGCGTCGCCGTACCGCCCGCCAGGGTGCCGGTGACCGTGCGGCCGGCGACCGCGACGGACACCGCGCCGGTGGCGGCCGGGTCGGCGGCGACGGAGACGGTCGCCGTCGTGGGCACGCCGTACGTCGTCGCCGTGGCGCCGAGCGAGAGCGAGGTCAGCGACGTGGCCGGACCGCTCCACGAGAGCGCCGGGGCGAACTCGCTGTGCACGGCGGCCCTGGCCTGCTGCTCGACGGCGTACGCGTAGCCGAGGATGGTCGCGTCGTCCCACGCCCGGCCGACGATCTGCACGTTGTTGGACTGGCCCTCGTCGTTCTTCCCGATCGGCAGGATCGCCGTCGGCAGGCCGATGCTCTGGGTGATGACGCCCGAGGCGCGGTCGGAGCTGAAGATCGCCGACGACGCGTCGTTGTTGCCGATGCTGGTCAGGAAGCCCGGGTAGATGACGGCGTCGACCTCGTTGGCGTCCATCCAGGCGGTGGCGTTGACCTTGTGGGCGTCGCGGCGCGCGAGGTGCGCGGCGACCTGATCCTCAGTGAGCCGGTTCCCCGCGTTGCGCGAGTTGTACGGCAGGTTGAGCGGGTTCGTCAGCAGGTCCTGGACGGACATCGGGAACTCCGCCGGGCGCTCCTCGTCGAGGTAGCGACCCCAGCTCTCCGCGGAGCTGATGCCCGGGGCGCTCGGCGGCGACGCGATGTCACCGGTCACCTCCACCAGGGTGCCGCCGGCCGCCTCGATCGCCGCGCGGGCATCGGCCAGCGCGACCGCGCCGGCGTTGTCGTCGGTGATCACCGTCGACGCGAAGGAGCTCGGCCGGTAGCCGATGACCTTGCCTGCGAGTGCGTCGGCCCGGAGCGACGACTTCCACTCCACCGGGCGCAGCGTCTTGGGCGTCACCCGGGCGGTGATCAGGTCCTCGGGGTTGTCGCCGGTCGCCTGCGTCGCGGTGGCGTCCAGCAGCGAGGCGACGTCGGTGACCGACTTGGCCATCGGGCCGGCGTAGTCGGTCGCCCAGGTCAGCGGCATCACGCCGCCGGTGCTGGTCAGGCCGTCGGTGCCGCGGAAGGTCGTCAGGCTGGCGCCGGTCGACGGCGCGTAGAGCGAGACACCGGTCTGGGTGCCCATCGCCGCCGCGGCGAGGTCGGCGCCGACCGCGGTGGCCGAGCCGCCGCTGGAGCCGAACGAGGTCTTCGACGGGTAGAGGGCATTCCAGGTCTGCTTGAACCCGCTCTCGCTGAACGAGCCGGAGTTGGCGAACTCCGAGAGCACGGTCTTGCCGATCATCACCGCGCCGGCCTCACGGAGCCTGGCGACCTGCCAGGCGTCCTTCTTCGGCTCCCAGTCCTTCAGCGCGAGGGTGCCGCCGGAGGTGGGCATGTCCTTGGTGTCGTAGATGTCCTTCAACGCGATCGGGATGCCGAGCAGATCCCCGGTCCGGCCGGCCTTGCGGGCCTGGTCGGCGGCCAGCGCCTGGGCGACGGCGTCCTTCGCGACGGTGATGAAGGAGTGGAAGCCGAGCGCGCCGCCGTCGTACGCCTCGATCCGGTCGAGGTAGGCCTTGGTGATCTGCACCGACGTGACCTTGCCGGCGACCATGTCGGCCTGCAGGTCCGCGATGGTCTTGCCGGTGACGTCGTACGCGACCTCGGTGGTGTGCTCGACGTCCGGCTCGGCGGCGGGGATCGCGAGCGGCTCGGCGCCCGCGCAGGCGGCGGCGTACGACGCGAGGTCCCAGTTCTGCAGCGTGCAGATCTCGTCGATCGTCAGGTTGGAGAAGTCGGGTGCGGCCGCGAGCGCCGCGGTGTCCGTGGCGATCTGGGTCGTGTCGCCGAGTGCTCCGACGACGACGTACTGCATCAGCGACTCGGTCGCGCCGGGCTCGACGGTCAGCTCGCGGACGAAGCCGAGGTCGTTGGCGCGGCTGCCGGTGGGGACGTACGCCGTGGTGAACGGGTTCGACTGCTGGTCGCCCAGGGCACCCACGCCGCCGCCGACGACGATGCCGGTGGGCCGGGTGTTGCCCGGGGTGGTCGCGGTGACCCAGGTGTCCGCGGGGTCGACCGCCGCGTCGCCGCTGCCGGAGGCGCTGATCGTGGCCTTGTTGGGGCTGGTGGCGGTGAGGCCCGAGCCGAGCGAGCCGCCGAAGGAGACCTCCAGGGTGACCGGATCGGTCGAGGTGTTGGTGAAGGTGTCGAAGAACCCGGTGGTGCTGGTGCCGGTCGCGACCTGGACCTTGCGGGTCATCAGGACGTCGCCGAGCCGGACCGACCGGGTCGACCGGTACGAGCCGCGCGCGGCGGCGGTGAGGCCGAAGCCGCGCATCATCTGGTCGTTCATCCGCGGCTCCTCGCCGGCGGGCGCGTCGACGTGGACGAAGATGTTGCCGAAGCCCTCCATCTTCGAGCCGGAGACGTTGCGGATGGAGCCGGTGTCGAGGCCGGGCCGGCGGGCGTCGTTGATGTTGACGGTCGCGCCGTTCTCGGTGGTGACGTCGGTCAGCGCCTGGGAGGGCGGGGTGACCGCGAGGACGGAGAGTCCCACCGCGACGACGGCGGGGACGGCCACGAGGCGGGCGCGCCTGGAGGTGCGAGAGGGCATGGAGAGTCGGGTGCCTTTCCAGGAGGGAGGGGTGGCACCCGAGAGGTTCTCCGGCCCGGATGACGGGCGGGAACGGCTTCGATTTCCGGAATGTAACGTTTCAGGCGGACGGCATCTCCGGCCGTACGTCGCCTCCCGCGGACACCCAGCCGACGCCCGGCTCGTGGTGCCGCACCACCCGCGCAGGCACCCCGGCGACGACGGCGTGGTCCTCGATCTCACCGCGCACGACCGAGCCGGCGGCCACGACGACGTTGCGGCCGAGCCGGGTGCCGGGCAGCACGATCGCGCCGTGCCCGATCCAGCACCCGTCCCCGATCACGACCGGGGTGTGCGTGCCGAACTGCTGCCCGATCGGCGTCGCGACGTCCTGGTAGCCGTGGCTCGCGTCCGAGACGAAGACGTCCTGACCGAACCACACATCGTTCCCGAGCACGATCGACTCGTGGGCGGTGAGGCTGGTGCGTGCGCCGAGGACGCACCGGTCGCCGACGACCAGTCCGCGCTCCGGCAGTCGCTCGTCGTACGGCGAGTAGCCGACCGACAGGGTCGCCTGCCGGCCGACCAGGGTGCGGGCGCCGAGGTGGATCGACCCGACGTTCATCAGCGTGGCGGCCGGGAAGCCGATGCAGCTGCCGGGACCGAAGCTCCCGAACCGGTCGGCCGCGGCGGTGCCGGGCACGATCTCGCCGGCCCGGTCCAGCCAGCCCCACGCGGTCTGGACGGCGGCGCTGACCCATCTCCTGCGTCGACTCACGGGCCGCAGGCTAGTGGCCCGCGGCGTCCCGTGGCCGGGTCGCGCGCAAGTTCTGCCGACTCGACGCGCAAGTTCTGCCGACTCGACGCGCAAGTTCTGCCGACTCGGCGGTCAGAAGTCGTAGGTGTGGCGGAGGCTCTCGAACCACTCCCGGGCGGGGGGCATGTCCCAGGCGTCGATGAGGTCGAGGGCGCGCTCGGCGTGCGCCGTGGCGGCGGGCAGGTCGCCGTAGGCGCGGGCGGCGAGGGCGAGGAAGGCGTCGGTGGGGCCGAAGCACAGGCCCTCGGCGCCCGAGTTGCGGCCGGCGTACGGCGCCATCCGCTGGTGGACGTGGCGGCCGAGGTCGGCGTCCTCGAAGTAGAGGGCCGCCTCGGCGATGCCGCACCACAGCGGGGAGGAGAACGCGAAGTCACGCTCGATCAGCTCGTGCAGCTCGTACGGACGGAACTCCCGGGCGGCCTCCTCGCGCCGGCCGCCGCGCCAGAGCGCGACGACCGCGAAGACCTGCATCGGGAAGCCGGCCCGGATCCGGGCCTCGACCCCGGGTAGGGCGTCCAGCGGGCGCCCCTGCCACAGCCGCAGCGCGAAGAGGTCGAAGTGCAGGTCGAGGGACAGCTCGTCCCCGCCGTCCCCGATCAGGGCCAGGCGCCGCTCGATCCGACCCATCAGCTCCTCGCACTCGTCGAAGCGTCCGGAGGCCGCCGTCCACGCGAGCTCGACCTCGTCGAGCAGCAGCTCGGCGTACACGATGCGCAGCACGGACGCTTCGGCCCGGCCCTGCTCCAGGCAGGCCCACATCTCCTCGACGCGGCCGAGCTCGGCCAGCGTCGCCGTCGCCATCGCGAGGGCCATCACGAGCGCGTGCCGGTCACCGGTACGGCGCGCCAGGTCGATCGCCTCGTGGCTCGCGGCCCGGGTGCCCTCGGCGTTGGCCGAGGTCCAGGTGGAGAGTCCCGCGTGCAGGAGGACGTCGCACAGCAGGACCGGGTCGCCCAGTGACCGCGCCAGGGCCAGCGCCTCCTCGCAGAGCTGCTCGCGCTCGGAGATCGGGGCCTCCTCGCGCAGCTCGTTGGCCAGGCTGACCAGCACCCGGCAGCGCAGCTCCTGCTCGTCCTCGGGCAGCAGCTCGACGGCCTGCCGGAGCGCGCCCACGACCACCTCGTTCACCGCGCCGAACGGGGCCGAGCGCCACAGCATCCGGTGGGTCGTCTGGGTCGCCGCGTGGGCGGCCCGGACCACGTCACCGGGGCCTCCGAGCCCGGTCGCGAGGGCGATGGAGCGTTCCACCGCCGCCACCAGCTCCGGGAGCATGGCCGCCCAGCGGTAGGTGTCGATGGCCTGCTGGAGCAGGTCCAGCTCCTCCTCCGGACCGGCGTCCTCGTCGGCGCCCTGCAGCTCGAGCGCGCTGTCGACGAGGGTCGCGGCGTCGACGTACGCGTAGACCGTGGTCGCCGCGCGGGCAGCCGCCGCGGCCGCGCGCCAGGCCCGGCCGACGTGGCCCGGGCCGGCCTCGCGCCAGTGCCAGGCGACCTCGGCCTCGCGCCCCGGGCGCTGCTCGAGCAGCTCCGCGACGAGACGGTGGGTGCGGGCGAGCCGGGTGGCGCCCATCGACGCGCACAGCACGTCGGCCACCAGGGCGTGGGAGAACCGGAACACCTCGACGCCGTCCTCCTCGAGCAGGCCCGCCTCGCAGGCGGCCTCGACGGCGTCGAGCAGGTCGTCCGGTCCGATCCGGGTGACGTCGCCGAGCGTCTCGAGGTCGAAGGAGTGACCGACCACCGCGGCGGCCCGCAGCACGGTGGTGGCGACCTCGGGGAGGGTCGCCAGCCGCCGCTCGACGACCTCGGACAGGGCGGTGGGCACCGTCGTGGGCAGCTCCCCCGACCCCACGACCTCGTCGAGCTCGCGGTCGTCGCCGAGCGCCAGCCGCGCCAGCTCCACGACGAAGAACGGGTTGCCCTGGGTACGCCGGTGCAGCGCGGCCACCTGCGCCTCCGGCAGCGTGCGGCCCGCGACCTCCTCGAAGACCGTCCGGGTGGCGTCCTCGTCGAGCCCCGCCAGCTCCAGGCGTACGGCGTGCCGGCGGGCCAGCGACTCCGCGACCCCGCCGAGGTCGTGACGCGCCTCGGCCTGCGAGCGCCAGGTCACCACCACGAGCAGCCGCTCGCGGGTCACCGACTCCGCCAGCAGCCGCAGGACCCCGAGGGTCGAGGGGTCGGCCCAGTGCAGGTCCTCCAGCACGAGCATCAGGGGCTGCGCCTCGGCGGCCTCCCGGATGAGCCGCGCGATGTCGGCGCGCACCCGGAACAGGCCACCGGCCTCCGGCCCCGGCTCGGGAGCGGTGAACGGGGTGCCGAGCGCGTCCAGGACCGACAGCCACGGCCACAGCGGCGGCGCGCCGTCGTCCTGCGAGCACTGCCCGACCGCCAGTCGCCAGCCGTGCTCGACGGCGTCGAGCGCCACCTCCTCGACCAGGCGGGACTTGCCGATCCCCGCGCCGCCGCTCAGCACCGCGAACCCGCCGCGCTGCTCCTGCGCCTCGTCCAGGGCGCGGCGCAGCTCGGCCAGGTCCGGCTCCCGGCCCGCCAGCTTCCAGGCCGAGGCGTTCACCCGGGTGCTGGCCCGGCGGACCGGCGTCGCGGACGCCGACGGGGCCGGCACGTCGGTCACCGACGGCTCCTGGCGCAGGATCGCGGTGCGCAGCTCCTGCAGCGGCCGGCTCGGGTCCACCCCGAGCTCGTCGGCCAGGTTGTCGCGGAGGCGGTCGAGGACGGCGAGCGCGTCGGCCTGCCGGCTCTCCCGTGCGAGCGCCACGGCGCGCAGCGCCCACCACCGCTCGTGCAGCGGGTGCTCGGCCGTGCGCGCCTCGAGCTCGCCGCGGACGAGGTCGTGCCGGCCGAGCGCGAGCTGGCCGACCGCCCGGAGCTCACCGGCCATCAGGCGCAGGTCCTCCAGCCGGACCCGGTAGGCGACGGCGGCGGGGTCGTCGCCGAGCTCGGCGTACGGCGTCCCGCGCCACAGCGCCAGCGCGTCGTCCAGCTCGTCGAGCGCGGCCTCGACCGTCTCGCGGTCCTGCTGGGCCACCCGCGGGCGGAGCTGGTCCGCGACGACGGCGAGCCGGGTGCGGGCCGACCCGACGTGCTCCTCGAAGCGGACCTCGTCGCGGTCCACCGAGTCGATCCGGAGCAGGTAGGTGTCCCCCTCGGTGACCAGGACCGTCGCCGGTGCGCGCGGCGGCCGGTCCGGCTCCAGCGCCCGGCGCAGCGCAGCGACGTACCCGTGCAGCGTCGCGCGCGCCGTGGCGGGCGCCCGGTCGCCCCAGACCCGCTCGATCACCATCTCGCTCGGCACCGGCGCCCCACCGCCCAGCGCCAGGGCCGCGATCACCTCGCGCTGCCGCAGCGTGCCGAGGTCGACCTCGGCACCGTCCCTGGTCACCCGGACCGGACCCAGGACGGCGACTGCGAGCCTCGTCACGGCGCGACCGACCTCCTCGCGGCTGAGAGCGCTCCTACCCGGGGGAGGCTAACCGACGGGGACGCTCCGCGAGCCCGGGTTCGACGACCGCCGTCCGACCACTGGGACCTCCGGGTGAACCACCGGGTGATTTCGCCGACGGCTCACGCTCGCCCGGCCCCTACGGGGCCGACCCCGGTCCGGGACCGGGCGATGCTGATCGCATCGCCGTCCGGGCTCGTGGTCCCGGGGCGTTCTCCGGGGGGAGCTTCTTACATGTTCAGTCACGCGGCTCAGGTCCGTCGCCAGCGGACCACTTCGAGGCCGGCCGCGAGGTCGGCGGCGCTCGGGATCCAGCCGCGCGCCAGCTCGTCGCGCCACAGCTCGGCGAGCGCGGCACGCTCCTCCTCGGGCAGGGAGTTCCAGGTCTGCTCGGTCACGACACAGGGACGCCGTCGTACCCCTGTCCTTACGGCCGAGTGCGGGTCGGTTCGATGACCTCCTTCATCGAGCGCGAGACGCTCAGCGACGTCGACCTGCTCCTTGAGGCACGGACCGGCGACGAGTCGGCCGTGGAGGAGCTCTACCGCCGGCACCGCGAGTCGGCGCTGCGGTTCGCGCGGAGCCTCACCGACCCGGTCACCGCCGAGGACGTCGTCGCCGAGGCGTTCGTGAAGGTCCTGGAGACGATCCGCTCCGGCGGCGGGCCCGAGGTCTCCTTCCGGCCCTACCTCCTGACCGCCGTACGCAACACCTACGTCAGCCACGTGCGCCGCGACGCCCGCCACGTCTGGGTCGACGACCAGCGAGGGCTCGACCGGCCGACCGACGCCGACGTCACCGAGCAGCGGCACGAGTCGACGCTGCTGGCCTCCGCCTTCGCCGCGCTGCCCGAGCGGTGGCAGACGGTGCTGTGGCACAGCACCGTCGAGGGCGAGGACCACGACACGATCGGCCGGCGGCTCGGGCTGAAGCCCAACGCCGTGGCGGCGCTCGGCTTCCGCGCCCGCGACGGGCTGCGGAAGGCCTACCTCGACGCGCACCTCGGGGCGGCCGACGAGCGCTGCCGCCCCTACCGGGAGCAGCTGGCCCCCTACGTCCGCGGGCACCTGCGGTCCCGGCAGCGCGAGGAGGTGCAGCGCCATCTCGACGACTGTCCCGCGTGCACCGCGGGGTTCCTCGAGCTCTCCGCGATCAACACGAACCTCGGAGCCGTCCTCGCCCCGGCCCTGCTCGGTAGCACCGCTGCCGGCTACGCCGCGCTGACGGCCGGCGGGTCCGGCGGCCTGGTCGGCGGCGGGGGCGCGCTGCGGCACTGGATCCGCGCGAACCGCACGCTCACCGCCACCGGCGCCGCCGTCGCGGCGACGGTGGTCGTCACGGCCGCGTCCTTCGCCCTGGTCTCCGCTCTGGACACCTCCGAGCCCGGCACCGGGTCCGGCTCCACCACCGCAGGCGCGTCGACCTCTCCGGACTCCCCGGCCGGCACGTCCGGCCCCGCCAGGGACCAGGAGTCCACCGGCCCGGCGACGTCCGACGTCCGGCCGCGGGTGCCGGCCCTCCCGGTGGTCACGCCCCTCCCGACGCCGACGAGCGCCGTTCCGAGCCCGACGACCGCACCGCCGACTCCGTCCCCGGAGGACCGGTCCGACGTCCTGGTCGGTCCCGGCGGGGGGAAGCCGGTCGGGTCGCCGTCGTACGCTCCGACGCCGCCGGTGGGCCAGCCCAGCCCGAGCGAGACCACCCCGCCCACCGAGGTCCCGGAGCCCACGACCCACGACCTCGCGCTCACGGGCAAGTCGTGGTTCTGGAACGGACCCCACCACCACCTGCAGATGACGGTGACGGGGGCCGCCGAGACCACGGCCCTGACCATCCGGGTGCGCAACCTGGAGAGCTACTCCGTGCACGCCGAGGCGCAGTACGTCCCCGGCACCTGTACGACGGCGGGCACCGACGGCGACCTGACCACGCTGACCTGCGCGCTCGGGGCGGTGAGCGGCACCTTCGCCATCGACGTGGTGGTCACCGGAGGGCAGGGAGCGCTCGACGCGACGGTCCGGATCTCCGCCACCGAGAACCTGGATCCCGACCCCGCCAACGACGAGCTGCACTACACGGGCTGAGCCCCGGCGCTCAGCTCACCAGGCGCTGCAGCGCCGCGCACGGACCGGGCATCGAGGCGGCCCGCTCGGCGTGCGTCAGGAGCAGCCGGATGGCCCGCTCCTCGGGGTCACCACCGCCCGTGGCCGGAGGCTCGTTGAGCAGCAGCCGCTGGAGCCGGTTGCGCAGCTCGGTCTCGCGGACCTTCGCCTGCGCGCGCACCGCCCCGTCCTCGCCCAGGACCGAGAGCCGCCCCTGACGCGGGTCGAAGCGCACCCGCCCGTCGCTCAACCGGGCGATCTGCTGGTCGATCCGTCTCATGACACTGACCTCTCCTCGTCGGCTGTCCCCGGGTGAGACGACGGTTGCCCGCCGGCATGACGCCGACGGGCAACCGGTCCAGACCACCGTTCGCTCAGGTGGTGCGCAGCCTCCGCCCGCGCACGACCAGCGCGGCGCCCGCGGCGAGGAGGAGCAGCGCCAGGGACAGCAGCCCCAGCGCCGGCCCGCCGAGGCTCGGCAGCACGCCGGCCCCGTCCGGGTCGGCACCCTCGTCGTTGCCCGCGACGTCGGCGAAGGTGTTGACGACGGTGACCGCGGCCCGCGGGTCGACGACCACCTTGCCGTCGTTCCGGCCGCTGCCGGTCGCGTCCTCCTCGAAGCTCACCTCGGCGTCGTCCGGGACGTCGACCTCGGTGACCGTGCACGTCGCCCCGAGCGGGACCTCGATCCGGCGCCGGTCACCGGCGCGCAGCTCGAAGGCCGCGTCGCGGCCCCGGAGCCGGACGTCGCCCTCCTCCGTCGTGCAGGCGACCTCGAAGGAGAACGGCCCGGCCGGACCGCCGACGACCTTCTTGGCCACGCTCAGCACACCGGCGTCGAAGGTGTTGGTCACCGTCAGGCGCGTCCCCGACGCCGCCAGGACGGCGGGCGCCGCGGGACCGGCGTACTGGACGACGGAGCGGGTGGCGCCGCCGTCGTCGGTCTCCGTGGCCCAGCACTCCGCGCCGACCGGCAGGTCCGGCACGGTGACGGGCTTGCCCGCGACCAGGGTGAGGCGCTGGTCGGTGAGCAGCGGGGTGTCCACCGAGCCCTGGGGCAGCACGCAGGTGACGGCCACCTCGAACTCGCGGCCCTTCGCGTACGACGCGGCCTTGCCGTCGACGATCTTGTCGAGCACCAGCGAGGTGAGGTCGAAGGTGTTGGTCACCTCGAGCTCCAGGCGCTGCAGGTCGTCCGGCGTACCGCCGGCGACGACGAGCGCGTCGGCCCAGGAGCCGGCGTTGACGGCGTTGCTGGTGGCGCCTCCCGTCCCGGACTCGACCGCCCAGCACCGGGTGCCGAGCGGCAGCAGCACGGGGTCACCGGCCGCGTCCTCGAGCGTCCGCTCCTCGCCGCCCCGGATGACGACGGCGCTGGAGTGCAGCACCTGGGTCGGGGTGTCGAGGGCGCAGGTGACGTCGACCGTGAACGACGCGCCGGTGGCGTACGACGCCGTCGCGCCCGCGCCGGTCAGCACCTTGGCGAGCGAGACCGTGGCCGCGGAGAACTCGTTGGTGAACGCCGCCTGGACGGTGTTGTCCTCGGCGTTCTCCACCAGCGTCACGGTGACCGGTGCCGGGGTCGCGTCCGCGGCCCCGTCGTCGGTCTCGGTCACGGTGCACACCGCGCCCACGGGGAGCAGCAGCGGGACCTCGGCGACCAGCTCGGTCGCCCCCGCCGCCCGCGGCACCGAGACGGTGACCGGCGGGACCGGCGTGCCCTCGAAGGTGCAGGCGACCTCGTACTCGAACGGGCCGGTGGGCAGCGAGCCGCCGGCGCCGGTGATCCGCTTGAGGATCTCCAGGTGCGCCTGCTCGAAGTCGTTGACGACCTCGAGGGTGAGCGGCGTGCTCGCCCCCGGCGTGACCAGCACGCCGGCGGCCGGCGTGACCGTCGAGGACGTCGCGCCCCCGGCGTCGAGCTCGGTGGCCGTGCAGGTGGTGCCCACCGGCGCGTCCAGGGTCTCGCTGTCGTCGCCGACCAGGTCGACGGTCACCGGGAAGCCGGTGGCCGTCTCGCCGTCCATCGCGCAGAGCACCTCGACCGGGTACGTCGTCGACGTCCCGAAGGCCGCCGCGGCGCCCGTCACCGACTTGCTGACCTCGATCTCCGCCAGCGGGTAGCTGTTGGTGACCGTGACCGTCGTGGCCGGCTCGGGGTCCGAGCCCAGCTGGGGCACGATCGTCACGACGGCCGGGTCGTCGGCGGGGTGGTTGGTGACGCCGCCGTACGGGTCGGCCTCCCAGACCTCGCAGATCGCGCCGCCCGGGAGACCCGTGACGTCGGCCGACTCACCGGGACGGATGGACAGGGTGTCCTCCGCGACCGTCTGGGCCGGGTTGCCGATCGGCTCGATGCGGCAGGAGTAGTCGATCTCGAACTCCCGGTCGTCCACCGGCAGGTCGCCGGGGTTCTGCAGCAGCTCCTTCTCGACGTGCAGGGTGCCGTACGCCGTCGCGACGCCGACCTGGATCGGCTCCGTCGGCGGCAGCACGCGGGTGCTGCCGTTGGCGCGCTCGGTGGTCTCGGCGTGCCCGAAGGAGTTCCAGGCGATCGTTGGGTCCGCGACCCGCGCGACCTCCAGCGGGGTGTCCATCGAGAACCGGATGCTCACCCCGTCGCCGGGGGCCAACGGGGTCGGCCACTGCACGCGCATCTGGGCGGCGACGGCGGCCGGTCCGAACGGGTCGGACCAGGTGCCGGCGGCACAGCTGCTGCCCATGTCGAGGTCGGTGGTGCACACCCCGGCCTCGCTGTTCGCGTACGTCGTGGCCAGCGTGCCCGGGCCGTCGAGCGTCGGCGCGGTGGCGAGCCGGGGACGGTTGTCCCACTGGGTGCCGCGGTCGGTGCCGCTGAGCACGACGCCCTTGTCGCCCTGGACCGGGAACCGGTCGATGACGCGCATCGCGGTCGCCGGCTCGGTGCCGCTGTTGACCATCCGCAGCAGGTAGTCGTACCGGTCGCCCGGGTTGACCAGCGCGACGCACGGGTAGGCGGTGTAGGTCCGGCCGCCCTGGGTCAGCGACGGGCAGGCGGCGTCGCCGACCGCGACCGGCTCACCCTCGCGGTTGTCCCACCAGCCGAGCGCGTCGTTGCCGGCGACCCACTTGCGGGCCTCGAAGGCCGCGCCGGCCTTGGTGGTGACGGCCGCGCTGTCCGTGCACCAGGTGCCGGTGCCGAACGTCTGGTCCGTCGAGGTGCCGGCGCCCGGCGCGCAGGCCAGGTCGTCGGCGTCGGTCGTCGCCCCCATCCGGTTGGTGTTGACCTGGCCCTCGGTCACGCCCGGCGCCAGCCGGACCTGGATCTCGATGGTCAGGGTCGCACCCGGGCGCATCACCCAGTCACCGAACGACCACCGCAGGGCGTTGATCCGCCCGTCCTCGCTGGCGGTCGTGAACGTCGGCGTCGGCGGCTCCTCGGTGCCGGCCGGGACCTGGACGTCGACCACGCGGTAGCCGGTGCCGCCCTGGAAGGTCTCGTCGAACGACAGCCCCTCGGGCAGCAGGTCGCGCACCACCAGGCCGGGCAGGTCCGCGGTGCCGGTGTTGGTCACGACCAGCTGGAACGGCGCGACCTCGCCCGGCGCGATCGCGCTGTTCGGGGTCTTCTCCACGTCGAGCTCGGGGTCGCCCTCGACCAGGTCGAGGGAGGCCGAGACCGGGTCCACCGGGGCCAGCGATCCGGCGGACTGCAGCCGGGTCTCGAAGCCCGCGGTCGCCTCGTTCTCCAGCTCGGGGTCCGGCGCGGCGTCCGGGTCCGAGCGCTTCGTGCCGCGCGGGTGGACGTCGAGGACCACCGCACCCGTGCAGCTCGCCGGGGTCGGCGTGCCCTCGCACGGACGCAGCGAGTACCCGCCGTCGCTGTTGGTGAAGGTCACCCGGACCCCGATCACGTCGGCGGCCGCGACGCCCGCGGGCAGCGGGTACGACGCGCCGCTGGCGACCGGCGTACCGGCGACCCAGCCGGAGGCGGTCCGTACGTCGACCTGGACCCGGTTCGCACCGAGCGGGAAGGTCACGCTCGCGACCCGGCCGAGGTTGACCGCGTCGAAGAACGGGGTGTCCTCGTCGGTGATCTGGAGCCGGTTGGCGCTCACGTTGCCGGTGTTGGCGACGGTCAGGCGCACCTGGGCGGTCTGCTGCGGAACGCCGGGGATCGGCGCCGGCAGCTGACCGGGCGCGATCGACTTGTTCAGCGCCGCGCCACTGGTCGCGGGCGCGGTGGTCATCTCGGCGGAGCACACGGGGTCACCCATGTAGCCGACCGCGCCGATGGCGAAGCAGTTGCGCAGCGTGAGGCCGTCGGCGATGCCGTCGCGGCGCTCGGTCACCAGGTCGAGGAAGACCCGCTTGGTCGGGGTCAGCTCGCCGTCGACCAGGGCACGGATGCCGGTGGCCCGGGTCAGCAGCGCCGTGTCGGAGGCGACGTACGCGACCCACGCGTCGGCGTCCGGGTCGAAGACCTCCAGGTCGACGTCGGGCGTGCCGGTGTCCTTGCGGACCGTCGCGGAGACCAGCGACAGGATCGCGAACGGGTTGTCGGTGGCCCGCGGGCGGCCGTCACCCTCGACCGGCGGGTCGTAGAGGACCGGGTCGACCAGCGCGACGTTGCCGTTGTTGGTCATCGTCATCGAGAACGGGATCGGCTGCCCGGGCGGGACCTGGGTCTGGCCGACGGTCTTCACCCCGGAGCCGCCGTACCGGCGCGCCTCGACGGCGAGCTGGGCGCAGGCGTTGCCGGAGGCGGTGCCGGTGCTGTTGGAGGTGTCGGCCTGCGCGCGGTACGACGCGCAGTTGCCGACGCCCGGCGAGGTGCCGGACGCCAGGTCGTCGGCCGTCACGCCCGCGTTGAGGGTGCCGTGCAGGTCGAGGTGGGAGGTGGAGCCGATCGCGATCGAGGGCTGGCCCTCGTCGTCGACGCCGGTGAAGAACACCTCGATCGTCTCCGGACGGGTGCCGGCGCGGGAGACGTCGACCACGCCTGTGGCGGTCAGGTTCTGCACCAGGTCGGCACTGCCGTCGGCGTACGTCACGGTCAGGAGGGCCTCGGTGGCGCCGGCCGGGAACCGCACCCGCACCTTCGTCACGTCGAGCTTCTCGAACTCCGCGGACGGCGAGCCCGCGTCGGGCTCGACGATGCGCACGTGCCGCAGCGGGAAGGCGGAGTCGTTGCGGATGCTCACGGTCGCGGAGACCGGCGAGTTCTCGCCGACGACGGCGTACTCACCGTTGTCGCGGCCGAAGCTGCCGTCGGTGTCGGCCACGAAGGACTTGGTGGCGTGGACGAGGACGGTGTCGGGCAGCACGTCGAAGGTGTCGCAGACCGACGGACCGGAGGTCAGGTCGTCGTTCTCGTCGATCGCGCCGGGGACGGCGCAGTTGGTGACGGTGAGCTTGGTGGTGGGCAGGAGGTCGTCCCCCGTGGAGCGGACGGTCTCGCGCAGCTCCAGCCCGAGGCGGACCGTACCGCCCGTCGCGTCGTACGGCAGGGCGCTGCCGTCGTCGGCGGTGAAGACGACCCGGACGCCGGTGACGTCCTCGGCGTCGATGCCGGCGGGCAGGGCGAGCGGCCCGGTCGCGGACGCGACGGGACCGGCGGTCCAGTCGGCCGCGTCGGCGCAGTCGGACTCGGCGGCGGTGCACACCAGCAGCCGGGCGCGGTCGGCACCGGCCGGGAAGGCGACCAGCTCGACGCCGGTCAGGTCGAAGTTCTCGTACGTCGCAGGCGTGACGTCGGTGACCCGCAGCTCGCCGACGCTGACCGCCCCGGACGAGGCGTTGCGGACCCCGAGGGTGACCGTGGTGGCCTCACCGGTCCCGGCGATCGCCGAGCCGTCGGCCCAGTTCTTCGTGGCGACCGGCCGCACCTCGCGCGGCACCGAGACCGGCAGCACGTTGTCGTCCGAGGCCTCGGGCGCGTTGTCGGCGACCGTCGTGGCGGTGTTGGTGATCTCCGCACCGTTCGGCAGCGGGCTGTTCGCCGGCAGGCGCATGCCGAGCTCGAAGACCCGGGTCGCGCCGTCGTTGAGGCCGACCGAGCCGACCGGCTCCTGGAGCGGCTCGACGAAGCGCACGGTGAGGGTGCGCGTCGCGGCGTCGTAGTCCACGATGCGGGTCTCGGTCGTCGGCGGCAGCGAGGTCACGTCGAGGCCCGCGGGCAGCACGTCGGTGACGGTCTGGTTCACGCAGCCGGCGGTCAGGCCCGAGCAGCGCGCGGTGAGGATGTAGGTGAACTGCGCGCCCGGCGTCACCGAGCCGCCGTCGAGGCTGCTCTCCTTCGTGATGCCGACCTGCGACTGGGCGGGCGCGGCCGCAGCCGCGACGGGGGGCTTGCGGACGTCGTCGCCCCGGGCGCCCTTCTCCTCGCGGTCGTCCTTGGTCGGCTCGTCCGTGGCGTCCTTGGTCGGCGCGTCCCCCGTCGGCTCGTCCGACTGCTGGCTCGGTGCCGGCTCGGTCGGCTCCGGCTGGGTCGGGTCGGTGGACGGCGCACCCGGCGCCGACGTGGTCTCGGAGGTCGGTTGCTCGGTCACGGCCGCAGCCACGCCCGTCGTCCCGAGAGCGGCCACCATGACGGCTGCCGTCAGCAACCTCGTCAGGCCTCTGTGTCGCAAGTTCCTCATGTCCCCATCCGTGTGTGTGCCGGAGCCGATACGGCTTGCCGACGACCAGACGGTTCGGGTGCGAGGTGATTACGGCCGGGCCGAGACGGTCTAGACCAGAGAGGTGATCCGGGCGGGTGGTGGACGGCCTGCCCGGAGGCCGCAATTGCGGCCGTTGGACATGCCCGGGGCCGGTGGGTCTGCACGAGCGGCGCAATTGCGGCCGTTGGACAGGTTTGAGCCCGACCGATCCGCACCACGGCCGCAATTGCGGCCGTACGGCGCCCGCTCCCGGCCGGCCTGCACCACCGCTGCAATTGCGGCCGTACGACATCCCCAGCCCCCGCCACCCCGCCCTACGGCCGCAATTGCAGCCGCCGGACAACCCGCCCCCGTCCCACCCGTTCGGGGGATACTCACGCCACGGCGGGTCATGATGAGTCCCGATGACTCACCTGCCCCGGGTCAACCCGGACTTCCTGGCGCGCCCGCAGCTGATGGCGCTGCTCGACCGGTGGTCGCCGATCACGGTCCTGCTCGCCCCGTCGGGGGCCGGCAAGGCGGTGCTGGCGACCCGGTGGGCGACGCACGCGGTCGACGAGGGACACGACGTCATCTGGGTGGACGGCGAGGTGGACGAGCCGGCGGACGTCGTGACCGCCCTGGCCCGGCACGCCGGCCTCGAGCCGGACGCCGACCCGGCGGTCACGCTGCGGCTGCTGCGGCGGCGCCTGCAGGGGCTGGACCGGCGGCTCGCGCTGGTCGTGAACAACGCCGAGCCGATCCTCGGCGCGATCGGGGACGGGCTGGTCGAGGTGGTCCGCGACTGCCACGACGTCCACCTCGTGGCCTGCCTGCGCCGCCGGCTCGACCCCGTCGCCAAGGCCCTGCTGGAGGCCGAGACCCGGATCATCGGCACCGCGGACTTCCAGTTCACCGCCGACGAGGTGCGGCGGCTCGCCCTCCTCCACGACCTCGACCTGGACGAGGCCGGCGCCGAGGACGTGCGCGCCGCGACCGGCGGCTGGGCCGCCCTACTCCGGACCGGCCTCGAATCACTCCCCGACAGCGACGGCCGCACCGTCACCCGGTGGTCGCCGCGGCACGTCGCCTGGTTCCTCGCCGTCAACCTGGTGCCCACGCTGCCGCCCGCCGCCTGGGCCGCCGTACGACGCGCCGCGCTGGTCGAGGAGCCGACGTACGGCGCCGTCCTCGCCGCCACCGGACCGCTGGACGACGACGCCCGGATCCCCCTGGAGATCATCGGGACCCTGGATCCGCTGATCAGCACCGGGGAGCCGCTGGTACGGCTGCCCCCGGTGATGCGGGACTACTTCCGCAGCTGCTACGACGCCGACGAGCTCGGGTCGCCGGCACCCCTGCACACCACCGTCGCGCGGCACTGGCTGGACGCGGGCGAGCCCGGCCGGGCACTCCGACAGGCGGTCGCGGGCCGCGTCTGGCCGCTGGCGGTGGACATCGTCGACGAGCACCTGTGGGAGCTGCTCGCCGAGGACCCCGCCGGGCTGCGCCGCGACCTGGGGCGGATCCCCGCGAGCGAGGTGCGCGACCACCCCCGCGTCGAGATCGGTCGCCAGCTCGTCGCGCCCGACGAGGCCGACCCGGAGTCCCCCGCTCTCCGGGCCTGGACGGCGGACCTGCTGCCGGCCGTCGAGGACACGTCCGACGACGATCCCGCCCGTGACCACGAGAGCGTCGCCCGGACCCTGGACCTGCTCGCCCTCCTCGTCCGCCGCGAGGTCGGCCGCGGCGACCTGGCCGCGGCGGTGCCGCTCGCTCGTCGCGCCGACGCCCTCGCCGGGGTGCTCCGCACGGCCGGGACGGGACCCGCCACCACCGTGCTGCGCCGCGCGGGCTGGCAGACCGGGACGGTCTGGCTGCTCAGCGGGGAGACGACCGCCGCGATCACCGATCTGCGCGTGGCGGTCGACGGGGCCGACGGCCGGGACGCGATCGCGGCCGACGCCGCGGGACGGCTGGCCCTCTGCGCCGTACTCCAGGGCGACCGCGAGGCCACCGCGCACTGGCAGGAGCGGTGGCGGGCGGGTCGCGGACCCGACACCGGCGCGCCCTCCGCCGTCGACGTCGCCGCCCGGATCGCCGTGGCCGCCGACCGGGTCCAGGCGCTCGACGCCGACGACGCCGAGCTGCGCGGCCTGAGCCAGGAGATCCCGCTCGACCACGAGCTGTGGCCGTTCACGCTGTGGGTCGAGGCCCAGCACGCCCTGGCCTGGGGCGGGCGCTCCCGGACCGGCGCGCGGCTCGCCGACGCGCGCGAGCGTCTCGCGACGCAGCCGCTCCGCGGCTGGCTGACCGGGCTGCTCGGAGCCGCCGAGGCCGAGATCTGGCTCTCGCTGGGCCGTACCGCCCTGGCGACCCGGGTCCTGTCCGAGCTGGACGCCGGCTCCCCCTTCGTGGCGCTCACCCGCGCCCGGCTGGCGCTCTCCACGGGCCGGGCCGAGGAGGCCCTGCTCCTCCTGCAACCCGCCCTGTCGAGCGGCCATCCCTTCGCCGCCATCCGGGTCGAGGCCCTGGTGCTCGCCGCGTGGAGCTCCGACGACGAGCCCGACCCCGCGCCGGCCCGCACGCTGCTCGCCGACGCCGTCCGGGTCGCCCAGCGCGAGCGGCTCCTGCTGCCCTTCTCCCGCGTGCCGCGCCGGGTCCTGGACGCGCACCGCCCCGCCGTACCCGGTCTCGGCGAGATCGTCGCGATGCTGGACGAGGCCGGGGTCCGCACCTCCCACACGGAGGTGCACGACCTGCCCGACCTCACCCCGCGCGAGGCGACGGTGCTCGGCGCCCTCGCCCGCGGCCTCTCCCTCGACCAGGCCGCGCGGGAGCTGTTCGTCTCCCGCAACACCGTGAAGACCCAGGCCTCCTCGCTGTACCGCAAGCTCGGCGTCGGCGACCGCCACGACGCCGTACGCCGCGGCTACCAGCTCGGTCTGCTCGGCTGAGGACTACCGGCCGCGGGTGGGCGCGAACCGGTAGCCCATGCCCGGCTCGGTGACGAAGAGGACCGGGTGACCCGGGTCGGCCTCGAGCTTCTGGCGGATGGCCGAGAGATGGACCCGCAGGTAGTTGCTCTGCCGCTCGTAGCTGGGTCCCCACACCGCGCGGAGCAGCTCGGCCTGGCGCACCAGCCGACCGCGACGGCGGACCAGGTGGTCCACGATCCGCCACTCGGTCGGGGTGAGGTGGACGTCCTCGCCGTCCCGCGTGGCGCGCGAGTCGGTGAGGTCGAGCACGAGGCCGTCGATCTCGACGGACACCGGTTCGGCGTCGGTCGCCGTACGGCGGGTGACCACTCGGACCCGGGCGAGGAGCTCCTCCAGCGAGAACGGCTTGTTGACGTAGTCGTCGGCGCCCAGGTCGAGCGCCTCGACCTTGTCGTCGGACTCGGTGCGGGCCGACACGACGATCACGGGTACGGCGGTGAAGGTCCGCAGCCTGGTGAGGACCGCGACGCCGTCCATGTCCGGCAGGCCGAGGTCGAGCAGGATCGCGTCCGGCATCCGCTCGTCGACGATCTGCAGGGCCGAGCGCCCGTCGCCGGCCGACTCGACGTCGTACCCGCGCGCCCGCAGGTTGACCGTGAGGGTACGGCGGATCGCGGGATCGTCGTCCACGATCAGGACGAAGGTCATGCCGGGTCCTCCTCGGGTGCTCGGCGCAGCTCGATGACGAAGGTGAGACCCCCACCGGGGGTGTCCTCGGTGCTGATCGTGCCGCCGATCGCCTCGGTGAGGCCGCGGGCGACGGCGAGCCCGAGCCCGACCCCGTCCCGGCCGGGTACGTCGCCCAGCCGCTGGAAGGGCGCGAAGAGCCGCTCGTGGTCGCGGTTCTGCACGCCGGGGCCGGTGTCGGCGATCCGGAGCGCGACCCGGTCGTGGCCGACCGGTGCGGCGTCGATGGTGATGGCGGCGTCCTCGGGGGTGTACTTCAGCGCGTTCTCGCAGATGTTGGCCAGCACCCGGTCGAGCAGGCCGGGGTCGGCCAGCACCATCAGGTTCTCGTCGACCCGCACCCGGATCCTCTCGCCCCCGGGGAGCGGTTCGATGCTGAGGTCCACCGCGCGCGCCAGCGAGACCTCCGCGTCGGCCGCGCTGATCGAGCCGGTGTGGATGCGGCTCATGTCGAGCAGGTTGGTGACCAGCGCGATCAGCCGGTCGGTGGACTCGCGGATGATGTCGACGAACTCCGCCCGGTCGGCCTCCGACCAGGTCACGTCGTCCGCCGAGAGGCTGTCGGCGGCCACCTTGACCGCCGAGAGCGGCGAGCGCAGGTCGTGCGACACCGCGGCGAGGAGCGCCGTCCGGGTCCGGTCGATCTCGGCGAGGCGGAGGCGCTCGTTCTCGGCCTCGGTCGCGGCCCGGCGCTCGTCCATGACCCGGGCGTACGCGGCGTACGCCTGGAGGAGGCCGCGCTGCGAGGCGGGCAGCTTGTCGCCGGCCAGCACGAGGACCGTGTCGTCGTCGACGTCGACGACCATGTCGGCCTCCTCCACCGACGTCGGCGCGATGCCCCAGCCCGCCACCACGCTGACCGGGTCGCGGCGCAGGATCGCCGCGCCGCGGGCGTTGAACAGCGCGCACGCCGACGAGAGCAGACCGGCCGGGTCGTCCGTGGCGTTGAGCAGGCTGTGGGCGAGGACGGTGAGCGCATCGGCCTCGGCGCGCGCCTTGACCGCCTGCGTGGTCCGGCGGGCGGCGTTGTCGACGACGGTGGCGACGGCGACCCCCACCAGGACGAACAGCAGCAGCGCGAAGGCGTTCTCGGGCTCGGCGATGGTCAGCACGTACCGCGGCGAGACGAAGAGCAGGTTGAGCAGGATCCCGCTGACCAGCGCCGCGAGGACGGCGGGCAGCAGCCCGCCGATCAGCGCCGTCGCCACGACCACCGCCATCAGCACCATCGACTCGGTGGTCAGGCCGTGCCAGTCGTGGGTCGCCCACAGCAGCAGGCTCACCAGTGACGGCCCGAGCAGGCCGAAGAGGTACCCGAGCACCCGCCGCCGGCGGCCGAGGATGGGGGCCGTCTCGGGGGCGCGCCTGGTGCCGCGGGCGTAGTCGTGGGTGACGATGTGGACGTCGATGTCACCCGAGCCGGCGACGACCCGCTCGCCGATCCCCGGCCGGAGCAGCGCGGAGACCCGGCCCCGCCGGCTGGCGCCGACGACGACCTGGGTGGCGTTCTCTGCGCGGGCGAAGTCCAGGATGCCCTCGGCCGCGTCGTCGCTGACGACGGTGTGGAACGTGCCGCCGAGCTGCTCGGTCTTCTCCTGCAGCTTGGCGAGCACGGCCGGCGAGACGCCCGTGAGCCCGTCGGTCCGGGCGACGTACAGCGCCCGCCACTCCCCCGCCGAGGCACGCGAGGCGATCCGGGCGGCCCGCCGCATCAGCGTCGTGGACTCGGGGCCGCCGCTGACCGGGACGACGATGCGTTCCCGGGTCGCCCAGGTGGAGTCGATGTCGTGCTGGTCGCGGTAGCGCTCCAGGCCCTCGTCGACCCGGTCGGCCAGCCACAGCAGGGCCAGCTCGCGCAGGGCGGTGAGGTTGCCCTCGCGGAAGTACTGACCGAGGGCCGCGTCGACCTTGTCCGCGGTGTAGACGTTCCCGTGCGCCATCCGCCGGCGCAGCGCCTGCGGGCTCATGTCCACGAGCTCGATCTGGTCGGCCGACCGGACGACGTCGTCGGGGACGGTCTCCCGCTGCCGGACACCGGTGATGGCCTCGGTGACGTCGTTGAGCGAGTCCAGGTGCTGGATGTTGACGGTCGTGATGACCTCGATGCCGGCGGCGCGCAGGGCCTGGACGTCCTGCCAGCGCTTCTCGTACCGGCTGCCCGGCACGTTGGTGTGGGCCAGCTCGTCCACCAGGACCACGGCCGGCGCGCGGGTCAGGATCGCGTCGAGGTCCATCTCCTCGTGCCGGGTGCCGCGGTGCTCGAGCGTGCGGCGCCCGATCACCTCGAGGCCTTCGAGCGCCTCGGCGGTCCGCGCGCGCCCGTGCGTCTCGACGTACCCGACGACGACGTCGGTCCCCCGCTCGGCACGGCGATGGCCCTCCTGGAGCATGGCGAAGGTCTTCCCCACCCCGGGGGCGGCGCCCAGGTAGACGCGCAGGACTCCTCGCTCCATGGGCACAGTCTCTATCCCATTCCCCTCATCGCTCGCCCGCCTCCCGGACGGCGAGGTTCAGGGTGAGCACGTTGACCCCCGGCTCGCCGAGGAACCCGAGGGAGCGACCGTCGGTGTGCTCCTCGATCAGGTCCTCCACGAGGCCCCGGTCGAGGCCGTTGGCCTCCGCGACGCGCGGCGCCTGGAGGGCGGCGTACTCGGGTGAGATGTGGGGGTCCAGGCCCGATCCGGACGCGGTGAGCGCGTCCGGCGGTACGGCGTCCTCGGCCACCCCCTCCGTGCGCGCGACCTCGACGCGGCGCTCCTCGATGACCGCGAGCAGGTCGGGGTTCGAGGGGCCGAGGTTGCTGGGGGCGGAGGCCAGGGTGTCGTAGTCGTTGGCGGAAGGGCGCGAGTGGAACCACTCCGCGCCCTCGAAGTGCTGGCCGAGCAGCCGGGAGCCGACGACCTGGCCGTCCACGGTGACGGGCTGGCCGTCGGCACGGTCTCCGAACGCCTGCCCGGCCGCCCAGACCGCGACGGGGTAGGCGATGCCGAGGATGACGGTGAAGGTCAGCAGGATGCGCAGTCCGGCGAGGGACTGTCGGGCGATGTCGTTGAGCATGGTGGTCAGCCGATCCCGGGGATGGTGGAGACGAGCAGGTCGATGAGCTTGATCCCGGCGAAGGGGACGAGCACGCCGCCGAGGCCGAAGACGAGCAGGTTGCGGCGCAGGACGTCGCCGGCGGCCGCGGCGCGGAACCGGACGCCGCGCAGGGCGAGCGGGATCAGCGCCACGATGACGAGGGCGTTGAAGATGACCGCCGAGAGGATCGCGGACTGCGGGGTCGCCAGGCCCATGACGTTGAGCGCGTCGAGCGAGGGGTACGCCGCCACGAACATCGCCGGGATGATCGCGAAGTACTTCGCGATGTCGTTGGCGATGGAGAACGTCGTCAGGGCGCCCCGGGTGATCAGCAGCTGCTTGCCGATCTCGACGATGTCGATGAGCTTCGTCGGGTCGGAGTCGAGGTCGACCATGTTGCCGGCCTCCTTGGCGGCCGCCGTACCGCTGTTCATCGCGACGCCGACGTCGGCGGCCGCGAGCGCGGGGGCGTCGTTGGTGCCGTCGCCGGTCATCGCGACGAGCCGGCCACCGGCCTGCTCCCGGCGGATGTAGGCCATCTTGTCCTCGGGGGTGGCCTCGGCGAGGAAGTCGTCGACACCCGCCTCCTCGGCGATCGCCCGGGCCGTCAGGGCGTTGTCCCCGGTGATCATCACCGTGCGGATGCCCATGGAGCGGAGCTCGGCGAAGCGCTCGGTCATCCCCTCCTTCACGACGTCCTTGAGGTGGACCACGCCGAGCACGCTCCCCCGGCCGTCGGCGTCCGTGCGGGCGATGACGAGCGGGGTGCCGCCCTGGCGGGCGATGTCGTCGACGGTGTCGGTCACCGCGGGGTCGGGCTCCGTCCCGAGCCAGCCGGCCACGGAGGAGCCGGCGCCCTTGCGGATCCGGGTGCCGTCGGCGAGGTCGACCCCCGACATCCGGGTCTGCGCGGTGAACTCCACGAACGTCGCCCCGACGGGCAGGTCACGGTCGTCGGCGCCCTGGCGCAGCGCCAGCTCGACGATCGAGCGGCCCTCGGGGGTCTGGTCGGCCAGGCTGGAAAGCCGCGCGGCGTCGCGGAGGTCGTCAGCGTCGGTGCCGGGCGCCGCCACGAACGCGCCGGCCTGCCGGTTGCCGTAGGTGATGGTGCCGGTCTTGTCGAGGAGCAGCGTCGACACGTCGCCCGCGGCCTCGACCGCGCGCCCCGACATCGCCAGCACGTTGACCCGGACCAGCCGGTCCATGCCGGCGATGCCGATCGCTGAGAGCAGCGCGCCGATCGTCGTGGGGATCAGGCACACCAGCAGCGCGATCAGCACGACGAGCTCCTGGGGCGCGCCGGCGTACTCGGCCATCGGGGGGAGGGTCGCGACCGAGGCGACGAAGACCAGCGTGAGGCTGATCAGCAGGATCGACAGGGCGATCTCGTTGGGCGTCTTGCGCCGCGAGGTGCCCTCGACCAGCGAGATCATCCGGTCCAGGAAGGACTCCCCCGCCGCGGCGGTGATCCGGACGACGATGCGGTCCGAGAGGACCGTCGTGCCGCCCGTGACCGCGCTGCGGTCCCCGCCCGCCTCCCGGATCACCGGGGCGGACTCGCCGGTGATCGCCGACTCGTCCACGCTGGCCACGCCCTCGACGACGTCGCCGTCACCGGGGATCACCTGACCCGCCTCGACGACGACCCGGTCGCCGACCTTCAGCCGGGTGCTGGGGACCTCGCTCTCGCGACCGGAGCGGTCCAGCAGCCGGGCCACGGTGTCGCTTCGGGTGGCCCGCAGCGAGGCGGCCTGCGCCTTGCCGCGGCCCTCGGCGACAGCCTCGGCGAGGTTGCCGAAGAGGACGGTCAGCCAGAGCCAGACGGCGAGCGCGACGGCGAAGGTGCTGGGATCGAGGATCGCGGCGACCGTGGTTCCGACCGAGCCGAGCCAGACCAGGAACATGACCGGCGAGCGCCACAGGTGGCGGGGGTCGAGCTTGCGCAGCGCCTCCGGGAGCTGCTGCAGGCCCTGGGCGAGCAGCACGCGCAGGCTCATGCCGGCGGCTGGTCGGTGCACCAGCGGGGTCGTCGTCGTGGGGGCGGGGGACGTGGTGGTGCTCATGCGAGTGCCTCCGCAATAGGTCCGAGGGACAGGGCGGGGAAGTAGGTCAGGGCGGTGAAGACGATCACCACGCCGACGAGCAGGGACACGAACAGCGGCTTGTGGGTGGGCAGCGTGCCAGCGGTCGTCGGGACCTTGGGCTGCTCGGCCAGGGAGCCGGCCAGGAGCAGCACCAGCACGATCGGGAGCAGCCGGCCCAGGAGCATGGCCAGGCCGATCGTGATCTGGAAGAAGTCCGAGGTGACGGTGATGCCGCCGAAGGCGCTGCCGTTGTTGTTCGCGCCCGAGGTGTAGGCGTAGAGGACCTCGGCGAACCCGTGCCCGCCGGGGTTGCCCATCGCGTCCGGCGTCGAGCCGAGCGAGATCGCCAGGCCGGTGCCGACGAGCACGAGGGCGGGGGTGACGAGCATGTACAGCGCGACGTACGTCATCTGGCGCGCGCCGATCTTCTTGCCCAGGAACTCCGGGGTCCGGCCGACCATCAGGCCGGCGATGAAGACCGCGACGATCGCCAGGACCAGGATCCCGTAGATCCCCGAGCCGACGCCGCCCGGCGTGACCTCGCCGAACATCATGTTGAGCAGGACCATTCCGCCGCCGGTCGGGGTCAGCGAATCGTGGCTGGCGTTGACCGCGCCCGTGGAGGTGCCGGTGGTCGAGACGGCGAACAGCGCCGTCGCCCACTCACCGAAGCGGGTCTCCTTGCCCTCCATCGCCGCGCCCGCGGCCTGAGCGGCCTGGGAGCGGGCTCCGACCTCGGCGGCGGCGACGGCGGCGAGAGAGATCGCGTACAGCACGCCCATCGCCCCGAGGATCGCCAGCCCCTGACGCCGGTTGCCGAGCATCGTGCCCAGGGTCCGGGTCAGGCAGACGGGGATCAGCAGGATCAGCAGGATCTCCAGCAGGTTGGTGTAGCCACTGGGGTTCTCGAAGGGGTGCGCGGAGTTGGCGTTGAAGAACCCGCCGCCGTTCGTCCCCAGCTCCTTGATGACCTCCTGGCTGGCGACCGGGCCTCCGGTGATCACCTGCCCGTGCCCGGCCAGGGTCGTGACGTCGGTGTCGGAGAAGCTCTGCACGACGCCGCCCGCGATCAGCAGCAGGGCGCCGACGAACGCGATGGGCAGCAGGATGCGCAGCGTCCCCCGGGTCAGGTCGACCCAGAAGTTGCCCAGCGTGCCGGCGCGGACCCGGACGAAGCCGCGGATCAGGGCGACCGCGACCGCCATCCCCACCGCCGCGGACAGGAAGTTCTGGACGGCGAGCCCGGCCATCTGGACCGTGAAGCCCAGCGTCGACTCGCCGGCGTACGACTGCCAGTTGGTGTTCGCGACGAACGACGCCGCGGTGTTGAACGACATCCAGAACGGCACGTCGGGCAGGTCGCGGCTCATCGGCAGGTGGCTCTGCAGCAGCTGCAGAGCCATCAGGACGACCACGCCCACCGCCGAGAACGCGACCACGCTGACGGCGTACGACCGCGAGCTCTGCTCGACGTCCGGGTTGACGCCGGTCAGGCGGTAGACGCCCCGCTCGACGCGCAGGTGCCTCGCGCTGTCGTAGACGCGGGCCATGTAGTCGCCCAGTGGGCGGTAGACGATCGCCAGGACGAGCACCATCGCGGCGATCGACAGCAGGCCGGAGACGGTGTCGGACACTAGAAACGCTCCGGGTAGATCAGGGCGGCGAGCAGGTAGATCACGACGCCGACGACTGCGCAGGTCAGCAGTCCGCTTTCAAGGCTCATGGCTGCGAGCCAACACCTCGCGAACCGCCCCATCCCCGATCTTGACGCCGTCTTAACCGGGCTTGACGCGCAATTGCCACCCCCCGCCGAGTCGGCAGAACTTGCACGCCGAGTCGGCAGAACTTGCACGCCGAGTCGGCAGAACTTGCACGCCGAGTCGGCAGAACTTGCACGCCGAGTCGGCAGAACTTGCACGCCGAGTCGGCAGAACTTGCACGCCGAGTCGGCGGTGGAGGTACGTCAGGTCCGGGTGACCAGCAGCCAGGCCAGGTAGCCGAGGTACACCGCGACGAACGCCCCGCCCTCCAGCCGGCTCAGGCGCCGGCCGGACGCGAACACCGGGATCGCCGCGAGCGTGACGACCATCATCAGGAGCAGGTCCGAGGCCAGCACCTCGCGAGGGACCGCCAGCCCGCCCGGCGCGACCACGACCGTGAGCCCCAGGACGAAGGCGATGTTGTAGATGCTCGAGCCCAGCAGGTTGCCGAGCGCGATGGCGCGATCGCCCCGCCACGTGGAGACCAGCGTCGTGACCAGCTCCGGGGCCGACGTACCGATGGCCACCACGGTGAGGCCGATGACCGTCTCGCTGGCACCGAGGGAGTCGGCCGTCCTGACGGCCCCGTCCACGAGCAGCTCCGCGCCCACCACGATCGTCACGATCCCGCCGAGCAGGGACAGCGCGTCCGGCACCGGCCGCGCCACCGGGGCGTCGACGGGCTCGGGCTGCGGCCCGCCCCGGCGGCTGATCAGCACCAGCGCCCAGGTGTACGCCACGGCACCCGCGAGGAGCAGCAGGCCGTCGGCGCGGGTCAGGCGTCCGTCGAGGGAGGCGAGGACCAGGACGACGGCCGCGACCGTCATGGCGGGGAGGTCGAACCGGAGCGTCTGGGTCTCGAACACCACCGGGGCCAGGACCGCGCTGAGGCCGAGGATCAGCAGCAGGTTGACGAGGTTCGTGCCGACGATGTTGCCGATGGCGAGGCCCGGACTGCCGCCGACGGCTGCGTCGATCCCGACCGCGAGCTCGGGCACGCTGGTGCCCAGAGAGACCACGGTGAGACCGATGACCATCGGGCGGATGCCCAGCCAGGCGGCGAGGCCGGTGCCGCCGCGGACCAGCAGGTGGGCGCCGAGGAGCAGGACGACGAGGCCGACGGCGATGGCGAGCATGTCCAGCGGGGCGGCGCGTCGTCAGCCGTGGCTCGCCGGGGCCGACCTCAGGTCGAGCAGCGCCTCGCTCATGGCATCCCTCCGGGGCCGGGGTCTCGTGCCGTCATCCTGCCCCAGACAGCCACGGTGGTCGCGAGCCCGTTCCGTCCGCGACAATCGCAGCCGACGGAAGGACATCCGATGAGTGGTCCCATCGTCGTCGGCGTCGACGGCTCACCGCAGAGCGCGCAGGCCCTGGAGTGGGCGGCGGCCCGCGCCCGCCTGGGGCGCGAGCCGCTCGAGCTGATCAGCGCGTACTCGTACCTGCCCGACCTCGAGTTCTACGGCTACCGCGGTCTGTCCGACACCGAGCCCGTCGGCTGGTACGCCGAGTTCTCCCGGCAGGTCCTCGACGCCGCCGCGACGCGGGTGCGCGAGGTCGATCCCGACCTCAGCTGCTCCCTCGTCTCCGAGCGCGCCCATCCCGGCACCCTGCTCACGGAGGCGTCGGAGCGCGCGAGCATGGTCGTGGTCGGACGTCGTGGGCTGGGCGACGCCGCGAGCGCGTTGCTCGGCTCGGTGAGCAACCGGCTGACGATCCAGTCCACGTGCCCCGTCGTGGTGGTCGGCGGCGAGCAGCCGGCGTCCGGGCCGATCGTCGTGGGCGTCGACGAGTCCGAGGCCGGCGCCGCCGCCCTGCGCTTCGCGCTCACCGAGGCCGCCGTACGCGACACCTGGGTCCGGGCGGTCGCGGCGTACGACGTCCCGATGCGCCCGTCGCGGTACGGCGACGAGCTCGCGGAGCGGATCCGGGCCGACAACCAGGCGGAGGTCGCCGGGTCGGTCGCCCGCGCACACGAGGCGGCACGCACCGAGCTCGGGTCGTCGGTCACCGTCGAGGAGGTCGTCGTCGAGGGGCGCCCGGCGGAGACGATCCTGAGCCACGCGGGCGACGCGCAGCTGATCGTCGTCGGCCGGCAGGGGAAGGGGCTCGTCCGCCGGGTCCTGCTGGGCTCGGTCAACCGGCAGGTCCTCAACGACGCCGACCGGCCGGTCGCGGTCGTCGGCCACGCCGACTGAGCCACGTCGGGTCGGCAGTAGTTGCCGACAGGTTGTGCGCAAGTTCTGCCGACTCGGCGCGCAACTACTGCCGACTCGGCGATGGGGGTCCGCTGTGCCACCATGGCCCGCGTGTCGGTGGTGACGGGGGTGCACCTGCTCGCCGCGATCGTCGCCGCGATCACCTGGGTCGTCGTCCTCATGCTGCCGCCGCGGCTCAGGGTGCTGACGCCGTACCTCGGATGGGCGTCGGGCGGCACCGTGGTCTGGGCGCTGTGCGTGACGTCGGTGAAGCACGAGGGCATCCACCCCTGGCACCAGATCCCCTGGTTCCCCGCGATCGCGTTCACGACGGGCGCCCTGCTGCTCTGGGCCGGCTGGTTCACGCGGCCCGAGTGGCGACCGAGCCGCGCCCTCACGGCCATGTGGATCGCCGCCCCCGCGATGATCCTGGCCGCCCGGCTGGTCGGCGGCCTGGACGTCCGCTCGGCGCTCTTCGTCGTCAACACGGTCTACTGCTTCTCGCTCCTGCTGGCCATCGCCGTCCAGGTCGCCCGGCGTGCCGGCGACCGGGAGCCGGCGCCGCGGGGCGTCGCCCGCCTCATCCTCGTCGCCGCGGTCGTCACCCTGATCGCGGAGGCCTTCCGCCTCAACATCACCGACGTCATCGTGACCGTGACGCTGGTCGTCGTCGTGGCCACCACCGTGCGCGTCGGCGACGGCATCCGCCCCCGGTCCGAGAGCGGAACGCTCATCGACGACCTCGGGGCGCTCGTCCTGGTCTTCGACGACCAGCAGCGGCTGGTCGACCTCAACGCTCCGGCCCGCCTCTTCTACGACCTGCGGGGCGTCGAGCCGCCGCCGGCGGACACGGCGGCCGCCGACCTGCTCGGCACCGACCTGGCCGATGTCGACGCGCTGAGCGTGACCCTGCGGGTCGGGAGCGACCAGGTCCGGCTCGGCGGGTACGTCCAGCGCCTGCCTTCCGACGGTACGCCGCCGAACGGCTGGGTCTGCCTGCTGCGTCGCTCGACGCGCTCCGGGACCGAGGCGCCCGCACCCTGGGCACGCCGGACCCTGATGGGCCGGATCCCGGCCCACGACACCGCGACCGGCCTGCTGTCCACCCGTGCGTTCCGGCAGGCGCTGGGCGAGGCGGCCCAGGGTTCCGCGGCGGCGACCGACAGCGCGGTCGCCGTGGTGATGACGACGCCGGACCCCACGGAGCTGGCGGACACCGCGTCGGTCGTCGCCGACGCATGGGAGTCCCGGCCCGAGGCGATCGCCGTCGGACGGTCCGGACGCTCGGAGATCGGTCTCGTCGTACGCGGCCTCGACGAGCCCACGCTCACGGCCTGGTGCGACGAGGTGGGGATCTCCGACCGCCTCCTGGTCGCGACCCGCGCCGGCTCCGTGGCCGAGGCCGGCGACCTGGTCGACGCCGCCGCCGCGGAGCTCAGTCGCCGCTCGCGAGCGTAGCCACGGCCTCGCGGACCGCCGCCAGGAGTCCCTCCGGGTGGTCGACCAGCCGGTGGACGGTCACGACCGCGCCCCGACTCCCCGTGTCGAGTCCGACCACCCACGACCGCGCCTGCTCGGCCCGGTGCTGGTCGCCCTGCACGAGCGCGACCAGCCCGTACGGCGTACCGCCCGGACCCTCGAGCAGCGCCACGTGTTCCATCGGCCGGTCGAGCCGCGACGCCAGCAGGCCCGCGGCCACGCGGAGCACGTCGTCGGGGAGCAGCAGGCGGCCCTCGTTCCCGGCGCGGCGAGGGGGCAGCTCGGCGAGGACGGCCCAGGCGGGCGGCTCGGCGTCCGCGCCGGCGAGCAGCCACAGCCTGTCCTCGAGCTCGTCCCAGGCGAGCACCCGGAGGTCGTCCGGCCGGTCGAGGTCCGCGTGCGTCTGCGACCACGCGACGGCGCAGGCCCGCAGCAGCTCGGCCGGCAGCTCGTCCTCGGGATCGAGGTCCAGGATCAGCCGGACGTCGGCGTAGACCGAGGCCAGGGTCAGCCCGTCGATCGCGGCCTGGCGGGTCATCGCCGTGACGTCCGCGAGCAGTCCCTGGACCGGGTCCATCCTGGCGCTCAGCCGGCCCTGCGGAACAGGCGCCTGGCGAGGTCCGCGTCGACCGGACCCGGCTCGACCTGCACGGTGGGGGCGGACGACCGGACGAGCTCGGCGCACCGCGTCCGCAGCAGCGCCGTACGACGGTCGAGGTCGGCGTCGCCGTCGACGGCAGCCACCACCTGCCCGACGGACTGCTCCGCGACGGCCGCACCGGGGAAGGTACGGCGGACCTCCGCCATCACCCGTTCGAGGGCGGATCGGTCAGGCTTCGTGGGCTCCCAGGTGATCGTCAGCAGCCGGGTGCTGGGCACCAGCTCCCGCCACTCGTCACTGTCCGCGCGCATCACGCGCCGCTCGACCTCCGCCAGCGGCTCCGGGGACTCCGGTCCGACGCCGCCGACGGTGTCCAGGAAGGCGTCGGCCCACGCGACCGACGAGTCCTCGATCATCCGGCTCGGCGTCCTCATCCCCAGCACCGAGCAGAGCTGGTCGAGGTCGGCGAGCAGTTCCTCGACGCCTCGCCCCGTGCGGGCGTACTCCCGCGACAGCGCCTGCAGCGCGTCGGGGTCGAGCCGGCCGTCCGGGCCGTCCGGCCACAGCAGCGGGAGCTGGATCCGCAGGTCGGAGCGGGCGGTTCCCGCCGAGCGGGCAGCGTCACGACGGGGCGCCCGTCGTCTCCAGACCGCCATCGCGTCCGCCCTCCGCCGACCGTCGATCACTTGGTTGACGTAGTACCCAGGCCCCCGGTCGCGGCGTCAACGGCAGGTATCGTACTGCCGTGCTGTCCCTGTTCCGCTCACCCGAACGACGTCGGGGACAGCTGGTCGAGACCGCCTCGCCCGACCCCCTGCGTCGGGTGGCGGAACGCGACCAGGCCCTCCTCACCGCCGCGCGCGACGGCGACCCGGACGCGGTCGACGAGCTCTACCGCCTGCACCACGCGGCCGCGCGCAGCGTGGCGCGCGGGGTGTGCCGGATCGACGACGTCGACGACGTCGTATCGGAGGCCTTCACTCGGGTGCTGAGGCAGATCGCCCGGGGCGGCGGGCCGCAGGTCTCGTTCCGTGCCTACCTGTTCACCGCGGTACGCAGCGCCGCCACCGACCTCGCCCGCAAGAACGCCCGCGTGGTGGTGACCGACGACGTCGACAAGGACGCCGCCGCCAGCCGCGCCGAGGACCGCACCCGTCCCGACAGTGCCGTGCAGCAGGAGTCCCGGCTCCTCGCGGACGCCCTCGGCGACCTGCCGTCGCGCTGGCAGCTGGTGCTGTGGTGGACGAGCGTCGAGCAGCGTCCGCTCTCCGAGGTCGGGCGTCTGCTCGGGATCAACGCGAACGCGGTGGCGGCGCTCGCCTTCCGGGCTCGCCAGGGCCTGCGCGACGCGTACGTCCGCGGCCACCTGCCGGCGAACGCCGACCCGTCCTGCGCCGCGTGCCGGGCGGAGTACGTCGCCGTCCTCCTCGCCCGCACCGCCACCCCGCTCCCGGAGCACGTCGTCTCCCACCTCCACTCCTGCGAGCCGTGTCGCGACGTCACGGACGACCTGAGGGACGCCCGGGCGGGCCTCGTCTCCTCCGCCTGACTCCCCGTTTCCACCACCCCTTCGGCAGGGACGCCCTCACCGCCGCGTAGGAAGCCGCATAAGACGTGGTCCCCGGGTGCGTCTCTCCCATGCCTGGCTCCGCGTCCCCGTCGCGGAGAGAGTGCGTGCCCCCGGAGTCAGACCCGGAGGTCGCGCCAGGCATCGGGCAGGGGGCGCACGTCGAGACGCTCCCTGCCCGACCTGACGCCGCCGACCACGCCGACTCGACGCGCAAGTTCTGCCGACTCGACGCGCAACTTCTGCCGACTCGACGATGGGTCAGCACCACGGGCTACTGACCCCATTCCAGCGAGATGGCCGACGCCCAGATCACCCACGCGATGACGAGCAGGAGAACCACGAGAGCCGCGATCAGGACGACCTTCATCAAGGACACCTCCGCATGAGAGCACAGTTCCTCGCGCCGCGGGATGCCCCACCTCCCCTACCCACCCGCCGACTCGGCGCGCAACTTCTGCCGACTCGGCGCGCAAGTTCTGCCGACTCGGCGTGGGGCCGAACTACTGGGGGTCGGTGACCTGCTCGAACGCCTCGATCGCCCGGCGCAGGTAGCGCTCGACGACCGCGGACTCGGCGTCGGAGAAGCCCTCCTCCAGCCCGCGCAGCGCCGTGAACATCGGCGCCAGGTGCTCGCGCAGGGACAGCCGGCCGTGCTCGGTGAGATGGATCGCGGTGCGCCGGCGGTCGTCGGCGTGGGGGTGCCGCTCGACGAAGTCGCGGGCGACCAGTCGGTCCACGATGCCGGTCGCGGCGGCGGTGCTGACCCCCAGGAACCGGGCGAGCTCGGCGGGACCCAGCACGTGGTCGGCGAGGAGCTGGAGCGCGCTGAGCTCGTGCTGGCCGAGCTGGGCGTGGCGCCCGACCTTGCTCCGCACCTGCCAGGCCTTCTCCACCGCAAGACTGAGCAGCTGGGGGTTCCGGCGCTCTGGAGATTGGCTCAATTTTGTCTCACCTGCTTAATATCTAATCTCGTTACGTACCTTACGCCTGTCGACCCCAGGAGCGAACATGCCCGCCGCCGACCAGCCCGACCCGGGACGCCTCCACGCGCTGACCCGCCTCATCGTCTCGCGGCGGACCGCGTGGCTCTTCGCCCTGGTTCCGCTGCTGCTCGGAGGGGTCCTCCTCGGCCTGGTGGGCGAGGTGGAGCGCGAGACCCAGTCCCAGGACAACCTGCCCGACGACTCCCAGACCTCGCTGGCCGCCCAGCTCCTCCAGGACCTCCCGGAGAAGGAGGGGAGTACGGCGATCGTCGCCGTGACCAGCGACGAGGCGCTCGACCAGCAGGAGCTGGACCGGCTGGCCCCCGAGCTGGTGGAGCTCGGCGCGATCGCCCCGAACGGCGCGAGCCCGCTCACCGTGAGCGAGGACGGAACCGCGGCCGTCGCCGTCGTACCAATCCCGGATCGGACCGTCACCGATCCCGACGAGGTCGTCTACGACCTGCGGGACGCCCTGGACGAGCTGACGCCGGCGGGCACGGAGATCCAGGTGACCGGCCCCGCCGCCGTGAGCGCCGACATCTCCAAGGTCTTCGAGGGCGCCGACATGCGGCTGCTCCTGGTGACCATGCTGGTCGTCTCGATCCTGCTCGTGCTCACCTACCGCAGCCCGGTGCTGTGGATCATCCCGCTGCTGGTGGTCGGCATCGCCGACCGGATCGCGGCGGTCGGCTCGACGTACCTGCTCGACTGGGCCGGCCTGGGCTGGGACGGTACGACGCAGGGGATCCTCTCGGTCCTGGTCTTCGGTGCCGGCACGAACTACGCGCTGCTGCTGATCTCGCGCTACCGCGACGAGCTGCGCGCCCACGCCGACCGGCGCGAGGCGATGGCCCGCGCCCTGCCGCGCACGGCCGAGGCGGTCCTCGCCAGCGCGACCACCGTGATCGTCGGCCTGCTCACCCTGCTGCTCTCGCTGACCCCGTCGACCCGCGGGCTCGGCCTCGCCTGCGCCGCGGGCATCGTGGTCGCCGTCGTCTTCGCGCTCGTCGTACTCCCGGCCTGCCTGGTCTCGTTCGACCGGTGGATCTTCTGGCCGATGAAGCCGAAGGTCGGTGAGACCCAGCTGGTCGACGCGCCGTCGATGTGGCGCCGGATCGGCACGATGGTCAGCCGCCGGCCGAAGACGGTCGCCGTCAGCACCGTGGTCGGCCTCGGCATCCTCGCCACCGGCGCGCTCGGCATCAACACCGGCCTGGACAAGACCGACCTCTTCGTCAGCGAGCCCGAGGCGATCTCGGCGGCCGACCGGCTCAGCGACTCGTTCCCGGCCGGCCTGACCAACCCGACGACGATCGTGACCCAGGCCGACCCCGAGCAGGTGGCCGGTGCCGCTGCAGAGGTCGAGCGGGTGGTCTCGGCCCGCCCGCTGAGCACCACCGAGGGGACCAGCCGCATCGAGGTCGTCTTCGACGCGCAGGCCGGCAGCGACGAGAGCGAGGCGGCGACGAAGGCCCTGCGCAGCGCGCTCGCCGACTTCGAGACCACCTACGTGATCGGCAACGAGGCCGAGGCGATCGACCAGGCCGAGGGCGCCCAGCGCGACCAGAAGCTCGTCATGCCGCTGATCCTCGGCCTGGTGAGTATCGCGCTCCTCCTGCTGCTGCGCTCCGTCGTCGCCAGCCTGATCCTCGCCGTCGCCGTGGTCACCACGTACGCCGCCAGCATGGGCGCCTCGTGGCTGATCTTCCAGGGGATCTTCGACTTCCCGGCCGTCGACAACACCGTCGCGCTGTTCGCCTTCCTCTTCCTCGTGGCGCTGGGGGTCGACTACAGCATCTTCCTGGTCACCCGGGCGTGGGAGGAGACGGGCATCGCGGGGCCGCGCCAGGGGATGATCCGGGCGCTCGCGGCGACCGGCGGCGTGATCACCAGCGCCGGCATCCTGCTCGCCGCGGTCTTCGCCGCGCTCGGCGTCCTCCCGCTGGTGGTGCTCGCGCAGCTGGGGACGGTGATCTGCATCGGCGTCCTGCTCGACACCCTGGTGGTCCGCACCCTGCTGGTGCCCGCCATGGCGCAGATCCTCGGCGACCGGTTCTGGTGGCCGCGCCGGATCCCCGAGAACGCTCCGGCTCCCGAGCCGGAGCGCCCGGTGGCCCCGGAGCGCACCACCTCCGGGGCGGTCTGAGCCTCCTCCTGCCGCCCGGTCAGGTCGCGTACTGGCTGACCGGGCGCGGCAGACCGAGGTGGTCGCGCAGGGTCGTGCCGGTGTAGCCCTCGCGGAACAGCCCGCGCTCGCGCAGCAGCGGCACGACCGTCTCGACGAAGGCGTCGAGCCCGGCCGGGAGGGACGGCGGCATCACGTTGAAGCCGTCGGCGGCGCCGTGGGTGACCCAGCGCTCCACGTGGTCGGCGACCTGCTCGGGGGTCCCGGCGAGCACCTTGTGCCCCCGGGCGCCGGCGAGCTTGTGGAGCAGCTCGCGCAGGGTCGGCTTCTCGCGGCGGACGATGTCGGCGTACACCTGGGTGCGGCTCTTCGCGTTGTCGGTCACGTCGCCGGCTCCGGCGAAGGCCTCCTCCGGCACCCGCTCGTCGAGGTCGAGGTGGTCGAGGTCGACGTACGCGAAGTCCTTGAGCTGCATCAGCCCGAAGGCCGGCACGGTGAGCTCGTTGAGCTCGGCCTGCAGGCGCAGCGCCTCCTCCTCCGTCCCGCCGATGACGGGGCTCAGCCCCGGCAGGATCTTCACGTGGTCGGGGTCGCGGCCGAGTGCCGCGGCCCGACCCCGGACGTCGGCGTAGAACGCCTGGGCGTCCTCGATCCGCTGCTGGGCGGTGAAGATCGCCTCGGCGTACCGGGCGGCGAAGGCCCGGCCGTGGTTCGACGAACCCGCCTGGACGAGCACCGGGTAGCCCTGGGGAGGGCGCGGCGTCGTGAGGGCACCCGCCACCTGCACGTGGGAGGTGCGTACGCCGGGGTGGTGGATGCGCGACGGGTCGAGGTAGCGACCCGCGGCGCGGTCCAGCCGGATGGCGTCGTCCTCCCAGCTGTCCCAGAGCTTCAGCACCGCGTCGACGTACTCCTCGGCGCGCTCGTAGCGGGTCGCGGCGTCCGGGTTGCCGTCGAGCCCGAAGTTCCGCGCCGCCGCGGGCGAGTCGGTCGTGACGATGTTCCACGCCGCCCGCCCGCGGGACAGGTGGTCGAGGCTCGCCAGCGAGCGGGCCAGCTGCCACGGGTGGGAGTACGTCGTCGACGCCGTGCCGATCAGCCCGATCCGCTCGGTGGCCGCCGCGATCGTCGCCAGGGTCAGCAGCGGGTCGAGCCGACCGGCCGAGTTGTACTCGATGTTGTCGTCGAGCTTCGGGATGTCGGCCAGGAACACGGCGTCGAACGCCGCGGCCTCGGCCGTCCGGGCCAGGTCGGTGTAGAAGTCCGGGTCGAACATCCGCTCCGGCGTCGACGACGGGTGCCGCCAGGCCGCCTCGTGGTGACCCGAGGCCAGGATGAACAGGTTGAGGTGGACCTGCCGGGGTGCGTCGCTCACGCGGAGCCGACCGCCTTTCAGAAGTAGGTGTTGTCGGGCAGCGTCTCGCCGTTGACGAGCAGGTCGCCGACGGCGCGGTTCTTGAAGCGCACCGGGTTGTGGGAGACGACGGTGCGGATGTTGCGCCAGTGCCGGTCGAGGTTGGCCGACCGCTTGACCGCGGACGCCCCGCCGACCTCGAAGAGCAGCGTGGCGGCCCGCAGGCCGAGGTCGTGGACCACCACCTGGGCCTGCGAGGAGCGCAGGGCCGCCTCGTGCACCAGCGCGTCGTCGGTGCGGCCGTCGACGACGCCCGCCGGGATCCGGGCCAGGACGTCGGCCGTCTCGCCGACGACGGCGACGGCCGCCGAGGCCAGCGCGGAGATCTCCCCGACGACCTCCTGCAGCACCGGGTCGTCCTGGGGCAGGTCGGCCGAGCCGTGGGTGAAGCTGCGCCCGCGACCGCGGATCAGGGTCACCGCGTCGTCGAGCACGGACTGCACGTTCCCGGCCACGACCGCGTTGAGGTAGTGCTGGTAGAAGGGGCCGAGGTGCCAGCGCGGGATCGAGGAGAGGTCCTCCGGCGGCAGCGTCACGTCCTCGGCCGCGACCCGCGCCCCGTCGAAGCGGGTCGTCCCCGTCGCCGTGAGCGACTGGCCGAAGCCGTCCCAGTCGTCCTCGACGGTGATGCCGTCCGTGCCGAGCGTCAGCAGCGCGGTCACGGGCAGGCCGGCGTCCGTCACGCCGGTCACGAACGTGTGGTCGGCGTACAGCGTGCCGGTCGAGTAGTACTTGGTGCCGTTGACGACGAAGCCGTCGCCCTCGGGCGTGAACGTCGTCGACTTGCTGAAGTCGCCGGCGTGCTTGGCGCCGAGCTCGTTGTTGCCGTTGCCGAACAGCTCCCCCGCGACGACCCGGCCGAGCCAGCGGTCACGGCGCGGCGAGGCCGGCCACAGCAGGATGTCCTCGACGGTGCCGAAGTGGGCGCGCAGCAGGTGGCCGACGTTGGAGTCGGCGCGGCTGAGCCGGACCACCAGGTCGAAGAGGTCGCGTACGCCGGCGCCTCCCCCGCCCTCCGCGACGGGCACCCGGAAGGCGCCGAGCCGGGCCTGCTTGACCCAGTCGATCTGCTCGAAGGGCGCCGTACCCGTCGCCTCGCGCTCGGCGGACCCCTCGGCGATGCGGGCGAGCAGGGCGTCGAGCTCGGCGGACCCCGGACGTACGGCGGCGCTCGTGGCGGTCGCGGTCATCGGGCGACCGCCTCGGCCCGGGCGAGGAGGGCGACGACGGCGTCGGCGAGACCCTGCGGCTGCTCCTCCTGCACGAAGTGCACGCCGGCGCCGCCGGGGTGGACCTCGATGCTCGCGACGTTCTCGCGGACCCACGCCTCGATCGCGGGCGTCATCAGGAAGCCCGGCTCGTAGGTGAGCAGGGTCTTGGGCACGTCGACCGACGAGCGCAGCCAGTCCTCGTTGCGGGCGAGGAACGCGACGCTGGACGCCGGGACGCCGTCGATCGGCAGGTTGCGCGGGAAGCGGATGAGGTGGGCGCGGGACTCCGCCGTCGGGAACGGCGCCTGGTAGACCGCGAGGTCCTCCTCGGCCAGCGGCTGAAGGAACGCGCCCGGGAAGACCTGGGTCATGAAGCCGTTGTCCTCGACGACGAACCGCTCGCCGTCGCCCGGCGTACGGATGAGCTGCTGGGCGCCGACGAACGCCTCGGGCAGCGCCGACGACTCGATGTCGCGGATGACCGGCTCGGCCAGCAGCACGGCGCGCACGCGGTCGGGGTGCCGGGCGGCCCACGAGACGCCGAAGGCGGCGCCGTAGTCCTGCAGCACGAGCGTCACGTCGCGCAGGTCGAGCGCGTCGAACCAGGCGTCGAGGTAGCGCTCGTGGTCGGCGAGCTCGTAGTCGACCGCGGGGCGGCCGGAGTCGCCGAAGCCGATCAGGTCGACGGCCAGCAGCCGGCCGCGCCCCTCCAGCGCCCGGAACACGTGGCGGTAGAGGAAGGAGCTGGTCGGGCTCCCGTGCAGGAAGACGATCGGCGCGCCCTCGCCCTGCTCGACGTGATGCAGGTGCGAGTCGAGGACGGGTACGTCGACGCTGCGGGCGCCGGGGCCGAACGCGGCGACGGGGATGGTGCGGGTGGTCTCGGTCACGGGGTGTCTCCTGGGATGCCGGTGGGTCAGAAGTAGGTGTTGTCGGGGAGCTCGGTGCCGTTGACGACGTGGTCGCCGATGACGCGCGCCTTGAGGCGGGTCGAGTTGTGCGAGGCGAGGGTGCGGATGTTGCGCCAGTGCCGGTCGAGGTTGGCGCCGGTGCGCGTGGCGGACGCGCCGCCCACCTCGAAGAGCGCCGTGGCGGCCTCCAGGGCCAGCCGGTCGACGGAGATCTTGGCCTCGGCGACCCGGCGGCCGGCCTCCTGGGCGGCGGCCCCGTCGAGCTCGCCGGCGTGCAGCCGGGCGTCGACGTCGTCGAGCAGGCTCGCCGCGTCCAGCACGATCGCCCGCGCGGCGTAGGTTTTGGCGGCGATGTCACCCACCTGCTGCAGCAGCACGGGGTCGTGGCGCGGCAGGTCGGCGGCGCCGTGGGTGATCCCCCGCGTCCGCCCGCGCAGCAGCGCCCGGGCGTCGTCGCTCGCGGCCTCCAGGTTGCCGACCACGACCGCGGTCAGGAAGAGCTGGAGGAAGGCGCCGATCGCCAGGCGCGGCGGCGCCTCGGTGCCGGCGACGACCACCTCGGCCGCGGTGGCCGGCGTCCGGTCGAAGTGGGTCGTGCCGCTGCCGCTGGCGCGTTGGCCGAAGCCGTCCCAGTCGTCGACGACCGTGATGCCCGGACGGTCGAGCGGGATCAGCGCGCTCGCGGGGACGCCGGCGTCGGTCACGCCCCACACCCACACGTGGTCGGCGTAGAGCGTGCCGGTCGAGTAGAATTTGGTGCCGCTGATCGTCCAGCCGTCACCGTCCGGGGTGAAGGTGGTGGCCAGCCCCGCGAAGTCGCCGGCGGCCGCGCCGCTCGGCTCGGTGATCGCGTTGCCGATGACGGCCCCGCCGGCGATGAGGTCGAACGCACCGGCGCGGGCCGGCCCCTCGGGCGCGAACCGCAGCCCCTCGACGTACGCGAGGTGGGCGCGCAGCGCCTGGGCCACGCTGGACTCGGCCCGCGCGACCTCGACCAGCGCCTCGAAGACCTCGCGCAGGCTCGCGCCGGCACCCCCGTGCTCCCGCGGCACCCGCAGCGTCAGGAACCCGGTCCCCCGCAGGCGGTCCAGGACGTCCCGCGGCCGCTCGCCGGCGAGCTCGCGCTCGGCCGATCCGCTCCGCACCTCGGCCAGCACCCCGGCCAACCTCTCGGCCAGCCCGCGTGGCTCCGCCACCATCTGCTCCGTCACGTCTCGTCCCTCCAGCGCCGTCATTTGCACGATGCAAGTGACATTACCTAGTGAACGGGTCGACTTACTAATCTTTCTTGCATCGCGAGACCTTCGGGCACGATGACCCCATGAGCAGCGCGCCGGAACCGTCCGTGGATGCCGACCTCCTCCGCATCCAGGAGTCCATCGCCTGGCTGATCCGGCTCGGCGAGTTCCACCGCTTCCACCGCGGCGAGGCCGGGGGCGAGCCGGTCCTCGACCGCACGACGTTCCTCCTGCTGTCCCGACTCGCCCACGGCGAGGCGATGACCATGGGCGAGATCGCCGAGCAGCTCGACCTCACCCCGTCGACCGCAACCCGGCGCGTCGCACCCCTCGCCGACGCCGGGCTCGTCCTGCGCGACCGGCACCCCGACAGCCACCGCACCGTGGTCGTCAGCATCACCGACGCCGGACGCCGTCGCGTCGACGCGGTACGCCGGGCGCGCGTCGAGACCCTGCGCGAGACCTTCCGCGACTGGCCCCCCGAGGAGCTGCTCACACTGGCCGCCGCGATGGATCGGCTCATCGACACGCTCTCGACGGAGCTGACCCACGACGACGGCTTCGCCGACCGGCACCTGCCGCGCACCCGGCGCCGCACCTGAGCCGACGGCGCCGGCGGCCGCGGAGCCGCGGCGACCGCCGTCCCCCTAACCTGGCCCGGTGAGCAGACGGGTCCGCGCGCCATCGCCGCGGTGGGAGACGCTGCGCGACCAGCAGGAGGCGGCCGTCGCCCGGGCGATCATCGCCATCGTCGCCGAGGATCCGTCGCGGTTGACCGTGGCCGAGATCGCCCAGCGGGCGGAGATCAGCCGACAGACGTTCTACAAGCAGTTCGTCACCCTCGAGGCCGCCGTCGCAGCCACCCAGGGGCGGGTGATCGCCGTCCTCGGCAGCCGGATCGCCGACGTGGCCACCACGCGCCCGGCGGCCAACGGTCTCGAGCGACTGCTCCAGATCCAGGAGGCCGCCTTCGAGGTCTTCACGGCGGACCCCGCGATGCTGCGGTTCACGAGCTTCTACGACTTCAGCTTCCGCGTGCACCGGATGAGCGAGGCGGACCGCGAGCAGCACCCCCTGGCCCCGTCCCCCGAGGGCGACGCGGGCCTGTACGAGCTCATCCGGGCCGGGCAGCGCGACGGCTCCATCGACCCCGACCTCCCGGTCGAGGCGACCTGGCGGGCTCTGTCCACCTCCATTCTCGGCGTCATCCAGCGACTCCAGATCCAGGACGACTGGACCGACGGGCGCGACGAGGCCGCCCGGGAGACCTTCGCCACCATGCTCGCCGTCTGGCGCCGGACGCTCTCCAGCAGCTGATCCCGCCCGACACCCCACCCGGAGGGCAGCGCCGTCGCGCTATCCGTTGACGCAGTGTCAGCACTTAAGTGAGGATGACGCCCGTCACATCCTTTGAAACGTTCCACGTCCGGCGTGGGGCGTGCTGCGAGAACGGACGGCACGAATGAGCACAGTTCCTCGGCCCGATCGGAGGCTCTGGGGACGGCGTACCCGCCTGCAGGGCGCGGTCGCGGTCCTCACGATGTCCCTGGTCGGCGTGACAGCGGGAGGTCTGGGCTCCGGCACCGCCGCCTCGGCCGTCGCACCCCTCGCGTCGACCGCCCTGGCCGGAGTCTCGGATCCGCTCGGCGACGCCGCCGCGTTCGCCGAGCCGTCGCAGGAGTTCCGCCCGATGATGCGCTGGTGGTGGGCCGCGCCCCTCACGGCCGAGCAGACGGTCGCCGACCTGGAGCACATGAAGGGCGCCGGGTTCGGCGGCGCCGAGATCGCGTACGACGCCGGCAGCTGGGCCACCCCCGCGCAGCGCGACGCGCTCGCGGCGGCGGTCGAGTGGGCGCGGGAGAACGACTTCCAGCTCGACATGACCCTCGGTGCGGCCTGGCCGGTCTCCACACCGGCGACCGACGAGGCGAGCGGCCTGGCCGAGCTCGAGCTCCAGTACGGCCGCGCCGACGTCACCGGTGGCGACACGTTCAGCGGCCCGGTCCCGGCCGCCTTCGACGGCGTCACCGACCGGAGCGCCACGCTGGTCGCGGTCACCGCCGCGCGGGTCACCTCCCGTGGCCCGGTCGTCACGACCGCCAACGAGCCCCCGGCTCGCTCGACCGTGCTCGACCCGACCTCCCTGGTCGACCTGACCGACGACGTCGAGGACGGGAGCCTCGAGTGGACCGCGCCCGACGGCGACTGGATCGTCTTCGCCTTCTGGTCGCGTGCCTCGAGCGGCGGCAAGACCGGGGTCGCGAACCTCTTCGACGCCGAGAGCGCCCGCGCGGCGACCGGCTACGTCGGGGACCACCAGCTCGGCGACGCCAACAAGGCGGCGCTCCCGGGCGTCGGCGGGGCGTACTTCGAGGACTCGCTGGAGAACCACACCGCGTCGCAGTACTGGACCCGGGACATGCTCGACCAGTTCGAGGAGCGGCGCGGCTACGCCCTGACGACGTACCTCCCCCTGGTCTTCATGCAGGGCATGAGCCAGTACGCCTTCGACTTCAAGCACACCGGTCAGCCCACGACCCTCCCGCCGGCCGACTTCACCCTGCCCGGCGGCGACGGCCAGCGCGTCCTCAACGACTACTGGCGCACCCTCGATGACCTGTATGCCGACGAGCACCTGCAGCCGTTCATCGACTTCGCCGACGAGACCGATATGCGGTTCCGCACCCAGGCGGCCTTCGGCGAGACCCTCAACACCTCCCGCGCCGCACGCGAGCTCGCCCGGGCCGGCGGTCTGATGGACGACGAGTCGCTCAACGCCGGCACCTGGGACCCCGCGCAGGTGCTGAGCGCCAACGAGGGCGCGTGGCGGTTCATGGCCGACCACTACCGCTCCGCGGTCGGCGGCTCCCACCAGGGCGGGCAGACGCAGGTCAGCAGCGAGCTCGGCGCGGCCATCCCGGCCTTCATGCCGACCATGCGCTCGTACCGCCAGCTCATGGACACCTCGTGGGCGATGGGCATCAGCCGCCCGATCGTGCACGGCTACGCCTACCAGACCCCCGACGCCGCGTGGCCCGGCACCTCGCGCTTCGGCGACATCGTCGCCGAGTCGTGGAACGCCGACACCTTCCCCCAGTGGGAGGACTGGGAGCCGCTGGCCGACTACTGGGCGCGCGGCACCTACGTGCTGCAGTCCGGCACCCCGCGCAGCGACGTCGCCGTGCTGTACGACGGCTTCCTGACCTCCGCCGCCACCCCGAGCCTCGGCGCGGGTACGCCGGTGCCCGGGCTGTTCGACGGGCTCTCCGTCGAGACCCGCGGCTACCAGCTGCAGTACGTCGACTCCGCCGGCCTCGCCGAGCCGGAGGCCGGCAGGAACGGCGTCCTCTACCCCGACGGACCTGCCTACCGCGCGCTCGTCATCGACCAGCGGTCGATCGACCCCGCGGCCGCCGAGGCCGTCGCCGCCCAGGCCGAGGCCGGCCTGGCGGTGGTGATCGTCGGCGACGCGCCCAGCCGGGCCGCGACGTACGGCGCCGACCCGGAGGCCGCGAACGCACGCGTCACGGCCGCGGTGCGCCGGATCCTGGCCGCACCGTCCGTGCGTCAGGTCGCCTCCGACGCGGGGGTCGGCGCCGCGCTGGACCGGCTCGGCGTCCGGCCAAGCACGTCCTGGTCGACCGGCGACCAGCTCTACAGCCAGCGTCGAGAGACCACCTCGTCCGACCTGTACTACGTCTACAACCCGACGACGAGGCCGGTGTCCACCGACATCGCGTTCGAGGCGACCGGCAGCCCCCGTGAGCTCGACCTGTGGACCGGCTCCAGCACCGCGCTCGCGCAGTACCGGAAGGCGGGCGACCGGATCGTCGTGCCGGTGACCCTGGCCCCCGGCGAGAACACCGTGCTCGGGTTCCCCAAGAACACGGTCGACGACCGGTTGCACGTGACGTCCGCGGGGGGAGCCGACGTCGACTTCGCCGGCGGCGCCTTCACGGTCACCGGCACCACCGCCGGCACGCGGACCGTCACCTACAGCGACGGCCGCACCTCCCGGCTCACCACGCCCGCTCTGCCCGCACCGATCCGCGCCTCGACCTGGGACGTGAGCGTCGAGGCCACCGGCCCGGAGCCCGACCAGCCCACGCACGAGCTCACCGACGTCGAGCTGGCCGACTGGCGCTCGATCGGCCAGCTGAAGGACGTCGCCGGCGTGGCGACGTACACCTCGAGGGTCGAGCTGCCGGCGGCGTGGACGGCGCCGGACCGCGGCGTCCGCCTCGACCTCGGCAAGGTCGAGGGCGGGTCGGTCAAGGTCTACGTCAACGGTCGGCTCGCGACCCCCGAGGTGACGGCGATCTCCCAGGTCGACATCACCCGGCTGCTGACCCCGGGGAGCAACGAGCTGCGCGTGGAGTTCCGATCGACGCTGCGCAACAAGGCGACCGCCCTGGGGATCGGGACCATGCTCGGCGCGACGACGCAGGCCACCGGGCTGCTCGGGCCGGTCCGGCTGATCCCGGACTCCCGCCAGCGGGTCGCCCCGGCCAACGCGCCCGCGCCCGCGAAGAAGGCCACGCGGGTCAAGAAGCTCGCCCAGAGCCCGGCCCGCCCGACCGCCGGGAAGCGGTTCGTCCTGCGCCTGTGGGTCAGCTCGCCCGCCGGTGGCCAGCCGACCGGCAGGGTCCGCGTGCTCCACCGTGGCAAGCAGGTCGGGACCGCCCGCGTCACCCACGGCACGGCCCGGGTCCGCGTCAAGCTGCCCCAGCGGACGAGGCCCGGCAAGGCGCGGCTCGTGCTCCGCTACGGCGGGGACGCCCGCTACGAGCCGAGCAGCACGGCGATCAGGGTCACCGTCACGAAGCCGCGACGCCGCTGACCTGACGACGAAGGCCCCCGTCCTGCAGCTGCAGGACGGGGGCCTTCTGTTGATATCGGTGCCGTCAGCGGCGCACCCGGTACGTCGTCCGGGCGGTGCCGCGGGCGACGGAGTCGGAGCCGAGGTAGACGACCTTGACGACGCTCCGGCCGTTGCCCCGTGCCCGGACGGCGAGGGTGGCCCGGCCGTCGTCGAGGCGGACCCGGCGGTTCACCCCGGCGTTGCGGATCCGGACCCAGCCGTCGGCCTTCACGCCGGTGGCGCTGACCCGGACGGCGATCCGGGCCAGGCGGCCCTTCCGGACCACGCCGGGCGTGCGCACCCGGACCCGGCTGGCGGCCTTCGCGACCCGGCCCGCCGACGCGGAGGTCGCGGTGGAGCTGACTCCACCGGCCGTGGCGGTGACCACCGCCTGCAGGCGGGACCGGACGTCGGCGGCTGTCGGCCGGTAGGTCCAGGCCGTGGCGCCAGGGATCGCCCGACCGTCACGCAGCCACTGGACACGGGTGGTCACGGCGGCCGGGCGCCACGTACCGGCACTGGCCCGGAGCCGTCCGCCCACGACCGGTCGTCCCGTGATCTGCGGCTCGACGACCGACACCGGCGCCTCGGGCGCGGGCACGTCCTTCACCTGGGTGAAGGTCCACTCCCCGGAGCCGATCCGGTACGTCGTCACGCCGTCCTCGGTGCCGACCAGCTCGGCCGTGGCGCCGCTCGGCGCCCGGACCTCGTACGTCGACCCGTCCGGCGCCTCGGGTACCTCGACGGTCCCGGAGACGTTGACCGGGAGGCCGGCCTTCAGGCTGACACCGCCCTCGGTACGGCTCCAGGTCGAGGTGACCCGGCCCCGCTGGGTCAGCTGCGACCCCGACGCCTCGGTGAGGCCGGTGTCGGGCAGGGAGAACCGAACCGTGCCGGCCCCCGCCTCGGTGACCTCGAGGCCGAGCACGGACTCGTGGATGTCGACGAGGCCTTCCGAGCCCCAGCCGTGCGAGGCGCTGTTCGCCGACCCGCTGAGCTCCCACGACTCCGGCGTGAAGGTGCCGCCGCCGGCCAGCCAGCCGGCCCAGCCGAAGTCGTCCTCGTTGGTGAGGAGGCGCAGCAGGCCCTCCCCGTTGCCGGACCCGGCCAGCGCGCGCAGCAGCACGTGCGCGGTCATCGGCCCCTGCTTCATGCCCATCGAGGCCAGGTACTCGCCGAGCGCCGGCAGGTCCGCGGCCGGCGCGATGCCGAAGGTGACGGCGTACGACGTCGAGTGCTGTCCGGCGTGGGGCGACTGCGTGCCGTCGGCGAGGATGCCGTCGACGTACACGCCGTCCTCGCGCCGGAGCTTCGCGTTGATCGCGTCCGCCAGCTTGTCGGCGTCCTCGGTGAAGGAGGCCACCTCGTCGGCGGGCTTGCCGAGCTCCTCGGCGATCCGACCGACCGTGCGCAGCACGTCGACGCCGAGCGCGTTGACGGTGGTGCGCGCCGTGGCGCTCATGTCGTAGCCGAAGCGGCCGTGCGCCGGCCAGTCGACGATGCCGTAGAGGTACTGGCCCGAACCACCGGTGAGCTGCGTGACGAGGCCCTCGGTCGCGCCGGTCGTGGCGATGTGGCGGCGGACGTACCCGGCGGTGGCGACCAGCTCGTCGTACGTGTCCTCCAGGACGGCCCGATCGCCGGTGTCCTCGTAGTAGTTCCAGATCCAGCTGGGCACGACCTGGGTGAAGTCGGGGATGTCCCGCTTCCCATCACCGTTGGGGTAGACCGCGTTGTAGCGCCCGGCGTCGTTGCCGGTGGTCCAGTACCTCGCCTGGCTGAGCATGAACTCCCGGATGGCCTGGCGCGAGGCGACCCGCTCGCCGTGCGAGGTCATCAGCCCGTGCGAGATGTTGACGGTGTCGTGGAGGAACTGACCCTGCTCGCGCGTCGGGGTGTCGACGAAGGTCTCCTGGACCGAGTAGAGCAGCGAGCGCTGCATCAGGTCGTAGACCGCGTCGAGGGTCTCGTCGGAGCTGCTGAACGTCGAGGCGCCGTCCTCGGGCACCTCGGTGTGGACCACGGTCGCGGACACGTCCTCGGTGGTGATCTCCTCCCCTGCCCCGGGGATCTCGAGGTAGCGGAAGCCGAGGTGTCCGAACGCCTCGAAGTCCTGCGCGCCGTCGGCCTGCGTGTACGGCCAGGTCATGTTCGTGCCCTGGGTGTCGATCCCGGCCGTCGAGACCCGGCCGTTCTCGGCCAGGCCGTAGCTGGCCCGGATCGGGATCTCGCGTCCCGCGACGCCGTTCTCGAAGTGGATGGCGGGGCGGGCGGGGAGGACGACCCCGAAGTCGGCCACGGGGGTGCCGTCCTCGGCGGTGAGGATCCGCTCGGGCCGGACGACGGTCTCGGTGAGCCGGGTCTGCTGGCCGGCGAGCGTGGTGAACGGCGCCGTCGGGTGCTCGCCGATCACGACGGCGTCGGCCCAGCCGCTGTCGTCGTACCCCTGCGCCTTCCAGTCGCCGATCGCGGCGGCCTGGTCGCCGCGCGGGGCCTCGATGTAGAGGCCCTCGCCGTTGCGGGTCCCCTTCAGGTCGTACGGCCCGCGACGGACCTTCCAGGAGCCGTCGGTGGTGACCACGAACTCCTGCCCGTCGGCGTACTCGACGATGAGGCGCATCAGCAGGCCGGGCTCGGCCGCCGCGCGACCCTGGCCGGAGCTGAACCAGTGCAGCATCGCGCCGAGCGAGAGCTCCTCGCCCGCGGTGACCAGGTCGGTCACGTCGGCGGCCTGGTAGTACCCCTCGCCGGGGTAGCCGTAGTTCGTCATCCGGTCGGCGCGCTCACCGTCGAGGTAGAGCTCGGCGATGTGGCTGGCGGAGAGATAGGTGCGCGCCCGGACGATCTCGCCGGCGGGGACGTCGACCTCACGGCGGGCCAGCGTGTACTCGTCGACCTCGCGGGTGGGCGTGGGCTCCGCCCAGCCGGTGAGGTCGCCGTCGAAGGCCTCGCTGAACAGCACCTGCTCGCCGTCGAGGGAGGTGACCTCCACGTTGTCGAACTCCGCGACCTCGGCGCCCCGCGACCCGGTGGCCTGGCGGAACCCGATCGTCCCGGCGGTGGACCCGGCGGCCGCGGGGTCGGTCCAGGTGTCGACCTGGGTGCCGTTGATGCTGGTGGTGAAGATCTGGCCCTCGACCCTGATGCTGAGCCGGTACGTCGTACCGGGGGTCACGTCGAGCGGGACGTTGCGCCGGGCGTCGGTCGGAAAGGCGCCGTTGACCATCCGGTGGGTCTTCAGCATGTTGTCGGCGTCGTGGAGCTGCCACATGTAGCCGTTGCGGTCGTTCGGGGCGCGGAAGACGACGGCCGCGGCGTTGGAGACGACCGTGACGTCGGTGGAGAACACGTAGTCGGTCCAGTCGGTGCCGGTGGCCGCGACGGTGATCGGCTGGCTCGCGTTGCCGGTCACCCGGCCCTTGCCGTCGACGATCTGGAGCGGCCCGGTCGCGTTGTCGGGGTTGCCCGGGGGCCGGCGGATCCACTCCGCGTCACCCCAGTCCTCGTCACCGAGGCCGGTCTCGAAAGTGGCCTCCGCCCACGGCGACGCCTGGTCCGTGCGGTCCCAGGTGCGGACCCGCCAGTCGTACGCCTCGCCCGGCTCGAGCGCCGAGCCGGCGTAGTCGACGTACGCCTGCTGGGCCGAGGCGACCTTGTCGCTGTCCCACACGACCTCGCCGTTGGAGTCGCGCACCTCGACCTCGTAGGCGGTCTGGACCTCGTTGCCGTCGGCGTCGGTCGGCAGCCAGCCGAACCGCGGGGTCAGGTCCGCGTTGAGCGGCCGTGCGACGTCGTCGACGACCAGTCCCGTCGGCTCACCGGGCGCCGTGCCGGGGGCCGCGACGGCGGAGCCGGGCGGGAGCGCCACCAGCGCCCCGGCCGACAGGCTCACCACCAGGGCGCCGAGGCCCGCCACCTTCGTCGGGCGCCGCGTCCGCTGCGCGTTCATGACATCTTCCATCCGAGTATGAAACGATTCATGCGCGCTATCGTGACGGTCGCCACATGCCGGGGTCAACGTCGTGTTTCGCATGCTGGCCCGGCGGCTCTCTGGGAGACGCCGGCTAGGCGTCTCCTCGGGCACGGCGGAAGGTCCGGCTTCCCCGTGCCGAGCGCTCCCGGTGCCGTCGCGCACCGAAGAGCCACGCCCCGGCGACGGTGCCGATGGCGAACTGCGCCACCAGCGCGAGCAGGAGACCGAGCAGCAGCAGGGCCTGGTCGCGCTGCTCCTCGGCGTCGGCGCTCCCGAAGACGAGACTCGACTCCCAGACGAATGCGGTCGCCGGCCCCTCGGGAATCGGCACCCCACCGCCGTGTGCGCTCGTGTCATGGAACTCGGCCGTATGAGGGAACAGGTGCATCTGTTCCCTTCCTCTCAAGTAGTAGAAGGCGTCGTTCGTCGCCACCCGGGTCGAGTTGACGACGTTGGCCCGCACGTTGCCGTCGGGGCTCGATCCCGAGGGGTACGCGAGGATCAGCCTCGGGGTCGTGAGCAGGTACGTCGCACTCCGCTTGGACCACAGGTACTCGTCGGCCACCTCGCAGTGCAGTCGCGCACCGGCCGAGCCATCGGGGTGCACCGCGACGGGCACGTCGATCTTCCGCAGGGGTCCGTGTGCGTCGCGCCATGCGGGGACCACGTCGTCGAAGGAACGAGTCGGTTCGCCGTTGTAGAGCACGTAGCTGGTGAAGGTGGACCCGACGATCGATGCAGCGAGATCTCCGACAGCGTCGCCCGGCACGGTCGACTCGAACTCTCCGAACGGCTCGCCGTCCTTCAGGCGGATGGTGTCGTACCGGCAGTCACTCAAGGCGTCCGCCATGGCGTCGGAGAACGTGAGCGTGACCGTCTGCGAGTGCTGTGGCTTCTGCTGGAGCCGGTCGTCGACATCCCGAGCGGGCACCTCGCCGACGTGCACCTCCATCGTCGACGGCGTCGCGGATCTCGGGTCGGTGACGGTGAAGGTGAACTGGGCACGGAGGTCGTCAGGCAGGTCGGGGAACTGGGCGACGACTGCGTCCACCGCCTCGACCATCGGCGCCCGCTGGGGCTGCTGGAAGTTCTCCCGCCAGATCTCGATGGCGACCCAGGCCGAGCCCACGCAGAGCAGCAGCTGCACGAGCGCCGGGATCATCAGCCAGGCGCCCCACCAGCTCAGGTCCACTCGATCGGCACCAGGCCTCCGGCGGTTGCGGGACCCCGGGCTCGGGGTCGCCTCCCGACGAACGCGACGGGGCGGGCGTCGCATGACTCCCGAGCGGGACGTCGGTAGCTTCACACGCGCACCTCACGATCCTCGCGTCGCATCGATGGGCGAGGAAGCGACCACCCCGCGGCCTGACGGCAGCATGCTCACAGAGGATCGTCGCGGGCGTGGCCGGAACGTCTTCTCCGGGACCTGCCCCGATGGGACGTCTAGCCCGCCCGGTTCAGGCGCCGCTGGCGCGGGTGATGCGCACCGTGTCGAACAGCAGGACGCGACCGGTCGGCTGGCACCGGCGTCCCCCGGCGAGCTCCTCCTGGCGTGCGGAGACATTCAGCACGGTCTGCCCCTGCGAGCCTTCGCGAGTACGGACCGTGAACAGATAGGTCCATCCGCCCTTCTTGTCGACCTGGTTCACGACCGTCGTCGAGAGGTTCCCCGTGATGCTGAGCACCGAGGCCTCGCGCCCGTCGTCGGGCGTGAACAGCTCGACGTCGTAGGCGCCGGAAGGGATACCGGTGAAGAACCACGAGATCTCCAACGGCTGGCAGTCGCCGCTCAGCTCGTCGACCCAGGCATAGGTGCCGTGGAGCCCGCCGTCCTCCGTGCGCAGGTGACCAGCGGCCTGGGTATCCGGCGGCGGGACGTTCCAGAATCGGAGCTGCGGAGTGCTGACGTTCGAGTCGTCGGTGCTGCCCTGCGGCGAGGTCGGGCCCGCGGTGAAGACGGCTTTCTCGCTCGACGAAGGCGTCGCGACGGGGGACTCCGCCACCTGGTTCTCCTGCTCCGCGGTGGACGGCGACCGAGGCGACGGGGTGGCCACCACAGCCGGAGTGCTCTCCTGCGGTCCGCCCGGGGTCGACGATGCCGCAGGCCGACTCTCCTGCTCGTCCGATACCCAGGGGGCGCGCTCGTCGTTGAGGCCGACGTAGGAGATGGCGAGAGCGAGTAGCGCGCTCAAGGCGATCAGGGCGAGCCAGTGGGGCTCCCGGGATCGACCGGATCTCGGCGAGGTCACCGCGCTCCCCTCGACATTCCGGACTTCGGTCGACCGACCGGCGCTCAGCCTAGGGCGTGTCTCGCCGTTCCGGAGCGGTCGTGGCCGAATCGCATCGAACTGCCGCGGCGGTCAGGCGATCGCGCGCATGCTGCGCCCGCTCGCCCTGGGAGCACGGTCGGCATGACCACCCGGGTGGCGCGACCAAGCTCCCGCGCGCTGCCTGGGTCGTCAGCGGGCCGGCCGGTCGACGTACACGCTTCCTCCCAGCTCGAGGAACTCCGCGGACTTCTCGGCGAAGCGGGCGCGCACGTCCTGGCTGATGCGCATCGAGCAGAACTTCGGACCGCACATCGAGCAGAAGTGCGCGGTCTTCGCACCCTCCGCGGGCAGCGTCTCGTCGTGGAACGACTCGGCGGTGTGCGGGTCGAGGGAGAGGGCGAACTGGTCGCGCCAGCGGAACTCGAAGCGCGCGCGGCTCAGCGCGTCGTCCCATTCCCGTGCCCGGGGGTGGCCCTTGGCGACGTCGGCGGCGTGGGCGGCGAGCTTGTAGGTGATGACGCCGGTCTTGACGTCGTCGCGGTCGGGGAGGCCGAGGTGCTCCTTGGGGGTGACGTAGCAGAGCATGGCGGTTCCGTGCATCGCGATCGCGGCGGCGCCGATGGCGCTGGTGATGTGGTCGTAGCCCGGCGCCACGTCGGTGACCAGCGGTCCGAGCGTGTAGAAGGGTGCGCCGTGGCACCACTCCTGCTGGAGCCGGACGTTCTCCTCCACGAGGTCGAGCGGCACGTGCCCGGGGCCTTCGACCATGACCTGGACGTCGTGCTCCCAGGCCCGCGTGGTGAGGTCGGCGAGGGTACGCAGCTCGGCGAGCTGGGCGGCGTCGTTCGCGTCCGCGACCGACCCGGGTCGCAGCCCGTCGCCGAGGGAGAACGCCACGTCGTACGCCGCGAAGATCTCGCAGAGCTCGTCGAAGTGGGTGAAGAGGAAGTTCTCCTCGTGGTGCGCCAGGCACCAGCCCGCCATGATCGAGCCACCGCGCGACACGATCCCGGTCACCCGCTCCGCGGTCAGCGGGACGTGGCGCAGCAGGACGCCCGCGTGGATGGTCATGTAGTCGACGCCCTGCTCGCACTGCTCGATCACGGTGTCGCGGAAGATCTCCCAGGTCAGCCTCTCCGCCTCCCCGTCGACCTTCTCCAGCGCCTGGTAGAGCGGCACGGTGCCGATCGGGACGGGCGAGTTGCGCAGGATCCACTCGCGGGTGGTGTGGATGTCCTCACCGGTCGAGAGGTCCATGACCGTGTCGGCTCCCCACGTCACGGCCCAGGTGAGCTTGTCGACCTCCTCGGCGATGCTGCTGGTCACGGCCGAGTTGCCGATGTTGGCGTTGATCTTCACCAGGAACCGGCGTCCGATGATCATCGGCTCGGCCTCGGGGTGGTTCACGTTGGCCGGGATGATCGCCCTGCCTGCCGCCACCTCGATGCGCACGAGCTCGGGGTCGCAGCCCTCCCGTGCGGCGACGTACTCCATCTCCGGTGTGACGATGCCCTGCCGGGCGTAGCGGAGCTGGGTCACGGTCCTCCCCGGCCGTGCCCGCCGAGGTGCGCGGCGCTCGCCCTGCCACTCCTCGCGGGCCGTGCCGCGGCGCACCGCCGACCGGCCGTTGTCGGCGAGGGCGGTCTCCCGGCCGGCGTACTCCTCCGTGTCGGCCCGCTGCTCGATCCAGCCGGCCCGCAGCGCGGGCAGGCCGACCTCGGGGTCGGAGCCCGGTCCCGCGGTGCAGTACCGGTCGAACGTCTCGCCGTTGGTCAGGCTGACCCTCGTCACGCGTACGTCGAGCGGGCCGGTGAGCACTCGCTCGTGGGCAGGGTGGATCGCGGAGTCGATCGTGGGCTGGGTGGTCACGTGAGTTCCTCCTGGACGGGATGGGTGTCGAACGAGCCGGGGGCGAGGTGGGAGACCGGACCGCGGCCCCGACCGAGCCGCCAGTCGCGGCCGTCGGCGAGGCGTGCGGAGACGTACGCCGCGGCCTGGTGCGCCGCGGTGACGAGACCGGTGCCGTGGGCGAGGTGTGCGGCGAGGGCGCTGGCGAAGGTGCACCCGCTGCCGTGGTCGGCGGTCGTGGCCACGGCGGGGTGGTGCAGCGGTGTGGGCGCGCCGCCCGGTGCGCACAGCCAGTCGGTGCAGTCGGCGGCCTGCTCACCCGGCCGCCACTCCGGCCCGCCGGTGACGATGACCGAGCAGCCGAGATCGGCCAGCCGCGCGGAGAGGTCGCGAGCGTCACCGTCCCGGCGCCCGGTGAGCGCGCGGGCCTCGGCGAGGTTGGGGGTGGCGACCGTCGCCGCGGGCAGCAGGACGTCGCGATAGCCGCGGCGCACCGACTCGTCCCCGAGGAGTGCTCCGCTGGTGGCCGCCAGGACCGGGTCGACGACGAGCGGCAGTTGTCGCGCCACCTCCGCGACGAGCCGGACGGCGTCGGCCGACCCGAGCATCCCGGTCTTGACCGCTGCGACGGGGAGGTCGCCGAGCACCGCCTCGAGCTGCGCCGCGACGACCCCGGCCGGCACGGGGTGCACCGCGTGGACGCCGGTGGTGTCCTGCGCCGTGACGGCCGTGACGGCGCAGGCGGCGTGGCAGCCGAGGTGGCCGATCGTGGCCAGGTCGGCGGCCAGTCCCGCGGCGCCGCCGCTGTCGGTCCCCCCGACGGCGAGGACGACGGGCGGCGTCGTCACGCGAGCTCCCGGAGGAGCGCCCTCACGACCGCGGCGGGGTCGTCGCTGCGCATCACGGCGCCCATGACGGCGACGCCGTGGGCACCGTTCCCGACCGCCGCGGCCGCGTTGTCGACCTCGACCCCGGCCAGGGCGAGCACGGGCAGCGGATGGCCGGCGAAGGCGTCCGGCGGGAGGGCCGGACCGCGGCGCGGCTTGCTGGCGCTGGCGGCGTACGGCGACAGGGTGACCCACGAGGCCCCCTGCTCCGCGGCTCGACGGACCTCGTCCGGCCCATGACAGGAGCGACCCCACCAGCCGGCGGCCGGTGCCTGACGAGCTGCGAGATGCACACCATCGGCCGCCTCGTCCGGGATCCGCGACGAGATCACGCTCAGATCACCGACCCCGGCGAGAGCGGCCACGAGAGCGTGTCGGCTGCGCGGCTCCAGATCGTGCTCCCGCACCACCACGGCCTCGAGGCCGGCGTCCGCGCACTCGCGGACGGTACGGACCAGGCTGCGGCCGAGCCGCAGCTGGGAGCGGTCGGTCACGAGCACCAACCGGGGGATCACGTGACCCGTCCCGCGAGTGGGCTGGCGGACCGTGCCACGCCGCGGCGCGGGATCCGGCCGGCTCGGCGAGCGGCCGCCCCTGCCTCGACCGCCAGCCGGAGTGCCCCGGCCATGGCCACCGGGTCCGCCGCCCGGGTGACGGCCGTGGCGGCCAGGACCGCGTCGCAGCCGAGCTCCATCGCAAGCGCCGCGTCGGACGCGGTCCCGACGCCGGCGTCGAGCACGACGGGTACGTCGACCGCGGCCACGACCGACTCGATGGCGTGCGGGTTGAGGATCCCCAGGCCGGACCCGATCGGTGAGCCGAGCGGCATCACCGCCGCGCAGCCCACGTCGGCGAGCCGCCTGGCGAGCACCGGGTCGTCGGTCGTGTAGGGCAGCACGGTGTAGCCCCGGGCGACGAGCTCCGCCGCCGCGTCCACCAGCTCCACGGCGTCGGGCAGCAGGCTGGTCTCGTCGCCGATCACCTCGAGCTTGACCCAGTCGGTGCCGAGCGCCTCGCGCCCGAGCTCGGCGGTCAGGACCGCCTCGCGCGCCGACAGGCAGCCCGCCGTGTTGGGCAGCACCCTCACCCCGTGCTCGCGCAGGACCGAGAGCAGGCTGCCGTCGGCGCTGCTCGACCTGCGCCGCATGCTGACGGTCACGAGCGCGGGTGCCGCGGCCTCGAGGACCGGTCCGACCAGGTCGGGACGGGGCAGTCCGCCGGTGCCGAGGAGGAGTCGCGAGGGCAAGGTGCGGCCGGCGATCACGAGGTCGCTCATCCGCCCGCCACCGCCGTGACGACCTCGACGACGTCGCCGTCGACCAGCAGCCGGTCCTGGTGCTCCGCGCGTGGCACCACCTCGTGGTTCACCGCGACCGCCTGCCCGTCCGGCAGCGGGCCGACGAGGTCCGTCAGCGTGGCGGCGTCCGCGTCGAGCGCGACGCCGTTCAGGGTCAGTCTCATGACGTTCCTCCGGTCGGGGCTGGGGAGTCGAGCAGCCGTCGCGGGTCCAGGGCCGGATCGGGCGCGGCCCCTTCGACGGCGTCGGCGAGCAGTCGCGCGGTGAGGGGAGCCAGCAGGACGCCGTGCCGGAAGTGGCCGGCCGCCAGCCAGGTGCGCGGGTCGTACGTCGGTCCGACGAGCGGCAGGTGGTCACGGGTCGCCGGCCGGTCCCGTGCCTCGCACGCCAGGACCTCGGCCCGGTCGAGGGCCGGGAGAAGGGTGCGCGCGGCCTGCAGCAGGCGCAGGACGTTCCCCGCGGTCGGGACGGGCGGCGCGTCGTGCTCCTCGAGGGTCGCGCCCACGACCAGCTCTCCCGCGGCGCGGGGCACGAGGTAGACCGGCTCGCCCGCGACCCATCCGCGTACGACGTGCCCGGGTGGGTCGTCGGTCCGCAGCCGGACGACCTCACCGCGGACGCCACGGACGAGCGGGGTCCACGGAGCCGGAAGCCGCGTGCCCGTCGCCACGACCACCGCGTCCGCGACCGCACTCGGCGCGGCGGGGGCGACGTGCCGGCCCAGTCGCGCGAGGAGCGTGGCGACGACGGCCCGCGGGTCGACCGCGCTGTCGGCCACCCGGAACCCGCGCGCGACCCGGCCGAGCCCCGGCTCGAGCTCCCGGACCTGCCGCGACCCGAGCAGGTCGACCCCGACACCGAGGAGGTCCAGTACCTCGGCCTGGCGCTCGACCTCCTGGCCGTCGCCCGCATCGTGTCCGACCAGGAGCGTGCCGCGTTCGTGCAGCGGCACCCCTAGCCGGGCTGCGAACTCAGGCCACAGACGCAGGCTCGCGACGCCGAGACGGTGCAGCTCCGGCTCGCCGTGCCACGTCTCGGCAGCCGGGGAGAGCATCCCGGCCGCGACGGCCGAGGCGCCGCTGCCCGGCGTACGGTCGACGACCACCACGTCGTGGCCGCGCGCGACCAGCTCGTCGGCGCAGGCGAGACCGACGATCCCGCCCCCGAGGACGTGGACACGCATCAGCCGGCCTCTCGGACCAGCTCCTTCGCGATCGCCAGTGGATCTGGCTCTCGCCAGATCGCCCCGAGGACGGCCACCCCGTGCGCGCCCGCGTCGCGCACGGCACGAGCGCGACCGGGCGTGATGCCGCCGATCGCCACCAGCGGGAGGATCCCCCGAGCGGCGCTGACCCCCGCCAGCCCGCGGGCTGCCGGCAGCCCGGTCTTGCTGGTCGTCGCGAAGACCGGCCCGAAGCCGGCGTACGCCGCCCCCGCCGCCGCGGCCCGCTCGACGTCCGCCCGGTCGCGGCAGGTGGCCCCCACCAGCAGGTGCGGGCCGATCTCCGTCGCGTGCGCGACGGAGAGGTCGTCGGCGCCGAGGTGCACCCCGTCGGCGCCGGCCGCCAGCGCGACGTCGACGCGGTCGTTGACGACGACCGCGGCGCCGAACGGACGGACCGCGGCGATCACGACGCGGGTGAGCTCGACGAGCTCGCGCGCGGTCGCCGACTTGTCGCGGACCTGGAAGCCGTCGACACCGGCGGCAGCAAGATCGCCGAGCAGTGAGAGGTCGTCGTTGGACGAGACCAGACAGAAGATGCGTGGGAGCGACACGAAGCACTTCCTTCGCCGGCATGACCCGGATCAGGTACGACGGTCGGAGCGGCTCCAGCTCCCTCTCAGCCCGCTGCCGCGGACTCCCGTGTGGACGCGAGCGACCGTAGCACCCCGGAGTCGGCGGGTGAACCGGGACCCGTCCGACCTCCCGGAGACGACGAAGGCCCCTGACCCGCATCGCTGCAGGTCAGGGGCCTTCTGGTGAGCCGCCTGTCAGAATCGAACTGACGACCTAGTCATTACGAGTGACTCGCTCTACCGACTGAGCTAAGGCGGCGCGTCACCCGGCACGCCGGGCAACCCGCAGAAGTATAGGGATCCCGGATCGAGGGCGAGAAATCGGCGCTCAGGCAGCGACCGTGGCGTCCTCGCGGACCTCGGTCGGTACGGCGGCCGGCTCGCCGGCGGGGGTGCCGGCGTTCTTGCCCGTGAGCATGGTCTGGTCGGCGCCGCACCAGCAGGTGAAGGCGACGATGATGCCGTGGTCGGTGTTCACGAGCGAGGTCACCTGGCTCGGGAAGATCAGCTGGCGCTGGGTGCACGACGTGCAGCGGTGGGCGAACATCGAGGGACCTCCTTCAGGGGTCAGGGTGGGGTGACACCACCATTCTCCGGCGTCTTAACTCATAGGGGTAGCCTCGCTTTCCTGCGGAAGCCATAGGCTTTGCCTATGCTTTCGCTGCATCAACTGACCTGCTTCCTCGCGACCTACGAGCACGGCTCGCTCACCCGGGCCGCCGAGGAGCTCGGCTACTCCCAGCCGAGCGTGTCCGAGCAGATCCGGACCCTGGAGAAGTCGCTCGGCGTCCAGCTCTTCCGCCGCGTCGGGCGCGGCGTCGTCCCCACCACCGTGGCCGACACGCTGCGCCCGCACGCCGAGCGCACGCTGGCCGCCGCGGAGGAGACCCGGCGGGCGGCGCAGGCGGTGAAGTCGCTGGAGACCGGCACCATCCGGTTCGGGATGTTCGGCATCGCCCGCCTGTACGCCGGCGCCGGGCTGATCGCCGACGTGCTCACGCGCTACCCCGGCGTCCGGGTCGAGCTGGTCGGCCAGAACTCCACCGAGGTCGCCGAGGACCTGCGCCGCGGGCACCTGGAGGCGGCCATGCTCGCGCTGTCGACGGTGGCCAGCGAAGGCCTCACCGTCACGCCGGTGGCCCGCGAGGAGCTCGTCTACCTCAGCGTCGACCCCGCGCACGTCGCCAGCCCGGTCACGGCCCACCGGCTATCACTCGCGTCGCTGGTGATGCCCGAGACGACGTACCGCGCCGTCGACGGCACCCGCCTCACGCTGCGCCAGATGCTGCACGAGACCGGCCGCAACCCGCAGACCCGGATCGAGGTCGAGGACATCGAGACTGCGGTCGAGCTGGTCGGGATGGGGTACGCCGACTCCGTCGTACCCCTGGGCGCGGCCAAGCAGCTCGTCCCGCGCCTGGCGCCCGAGGCGAGATGGGTCAGCCTCCGGCCGCGCCAGTACGACACCTTCGCCATCGTGCACCGCCGGGGCGCGACCCTCTCCTCCGCCGCCCAGCTGATGATCGACCTGGCGACCAAGCGCATCCAGGCGATCGCGGAGCCGGTCTAGCAGCTGAGCCCGTCCTGCGGCACCGTCGCGTCGACGAGGTAGTCCTCGACCGCGGCGTCGACGCAGGCGTTGTCGGAGCGGTAGCCCGTGTGGCCGTCGCCGTCCCGGCTGACCAGGACGCCCGACTCGAGCTGCTCGGCGAGCGCGACCGACCAGGCGTACGGCGTGGCCGGGTCGCGGGTGGTGCCGACCACGACGATGGGTGCCGCGCCCTCCGCCCGGATGGTGGGCCGGGGCTCGGCCGCCCGCGGCTCGAAGCCGACGCAGCCGACGAGGCTCCACACGAAGTGCGACGCGAGCGTGGGCGACACCTGCTCGAAGGCCGGCAGCGCCGCCTCGACCTGGTCGACCGGCGTCGACGACGGGTCGTCGAGGCAGTTGATCGGGGCGATCGCCTCGGAGCTGTTGTCGAGGTAGGTGCCGTCGGGCGAGCGCGAGGCGTACGCGTCGGCGAGCAGCGCGAGCACCGCGCCGTCACCGTCGAAGGCGGACTCGAGCCCGCGGTCGAGCAGCGGCCAGTAGTCGCGCACGTAGAGCGGGGTGACGAGCCCGAGGAACGCCAGCCCCTCGGTGAGCTCGCGCCCGCCCTCGAGCTCCAGCGGCTCGGCGTCGACCTCCGCCAGGAAGGACGCGATCCGGTCGAGGCCGTCCTGGACGGTGTCGCCCAGGAAGCAGTCGCCGGAGTCGACGCAGTCGGTGACGTAGGCGCGCAGCGCGGTCTCGAAGCCCTCGGCCTGGCCCAGCGACCGCTGGCGCTGGTCGAGGCTCGGGTCGACCCCGCCGTCGAGGACCAGCCGGCCCACCTTGGCGGGGTACAGCTCGGCGTACGTCGCCCCCAGGAAGGTGCCGTACGACGCCCCCAGGTAGAGCAGCCCGGGCTCGCCCAGGGCCGCGCGCAGGACGTCGAGGTCGCGCGCCGCCTCGACGGTGGAGAGGTGAGCGGCCAGCTCGCCGGACAGCTCGGTGCATCCGCGCAGCAGGGCGCTGGTCGCCGCGACAGCAGCCTCGGCCTCGGCGGCGTCGTCGGGCGAGGGGTCGCCGGCGAGGTAGGCGTCCAGCTCCTCGTCGGACAGGCAGTCGACCGGGGAGCTCTGACCGGTGCCGCGGGGGTCGAACCCGACGATGTCGAAGTGGTCGGTGAGCCGCGGCCCGAACTGCCCCGAGGCCGCGTAGTCCGTGCCGGGCGAGCCCGGCCCGCCCGGGTTGACGACCAGGGAACCCACGCGCGCGTCCGGGACCCCGGCGGGGACGCGCAGCAGTGCCAGGTCGATGGTCTCGCCCCCCGGCTGCGTGTAGTCGAGCGGCACCGTGAGCGTCGAGCAGTCGTAGCGATCCCGGCAGGGCTCCCAGCTCAGCCGCTGGGAGTAGTACGGCGTGAGCGCCGGATCCGGGGCGTCGGTCGCGCCCGGCGGAGGCGGCGTGGGCGGGTTCGCCCGCACCGGGGCGTCGCTCCGGCGGCCGTCGTCGCTGGCCAGGCCGACGAGGGCGGCGCTGAGCCCACCGAGGCAGAGCACCACCACGAGCACCAGGACGATGATCCGGACCGCCCGCGGACTCATCATCAGTGGGCTCCGTCGGGGGCCTGCAGCGCGACCATCATCGACTCCAGGGCGAGGGCGGGCTGCACGTTGAACTCCAGCATCTGCTCACGGGCCTCGAAGATCCAGCCGATCCGGCGCAGGTTGAGCTCGGGGGTGGAGGCGGCCACGACCTTCTCGACGTCGGCCCGGATCTCGGCGTTCACCAGCTCGCCGGGCGCGCCGGTGGCCAGGGCGATCGCGTCGCGGTAGACCGACACCAGGTCCATCAGGCTCCGGTCGACGACGTCGAGGTGACGACGCTTGGCCCGGGACTTCTGCTCCTTGAGCAGGGCGGCCAGGGCGGGGGCGTACTCCCGCGGCCGGCGCCCGCGCTCGACCACGCCGTACGCCGCGTCGAGGTCGGCCTTCTCGCGCGCGTCGAGGTCGCCGGTGACGAGGTCGGCCTCCTCCTTGGTGACCTCGGCCAGGCGCTGCGCGGCCTTCATGCAGCGCCCCAGGGTCGTGAGCCCGGCCGGGATCGAGACGACGTCGCGACGACGGTTGCGGGTGCCCTCGTCGCGCGCGAGCGCCCGCGCCCGGCCGATGTGGCCCTGGCTGGCGCGGGCGGCGTACGACGCCAGCGCGTCGGGCACGCCGTCGGACCGGACCAGGAACGCCGCGACGTCGGCGGCGGTGGGCGTCGTGAGGGTGACCAGCCGGCACCGGGACCGGATCGTGGGCAGCACGTCCTCGACGGTCGGCGTGCACAGCATCCACACCGTGCGCTCGGCCGGCTCCTCGATCGCCTTCAGCAGCGCATTGACCGCGCGCTCGGTGAGCCGGTCGGCGTCCTCGACGACGATCACCTGCCAACCGCGGCCGACCGGGGTCAGCGCGGAGGCGCGGACCAGGTCGCGGATGAAGTCGACGCCGAGCGAGAGGCCCTCGGTGCTGACCCGCTTCACGTCGGCGTGCGAGCCCGCGAGAACGGTGTGGCACGGATGGCAGGTGCCACAGCCTGGCTCCCCGCCCCCCTCGCACTGCAGGGCGGCCGCGAACGCGACGGCGGCATTGGAACGGCCCGATCCCGGCGGACCCGTGAACAGCCAGGCGTGGCTCATGCCCCGCCCGGCCGCGGCCTCCCGCAGGGCCTCGGTGGCGCGGTGCTGGCCGACGAGGTCGTCCCAGACGGTCACGTGGCCACCGCCGCGCGGTCCAGCAGCGGCCGGACCCGGTCGAGCACCTGCGCGGCGATCTCCTCGACGGGCAGCCGGGCGTCGACCACGAGGTAGTGGTCGGGGTCGTCGGCCGCCAGCCGCAGGAAGGCCGCCCGGACCCGCTGGTGGAACTCCAGCGACTCGCCCTCGATCCGGTCCCGGCCCTCGAAGCGGCCCAGCCCGGCGACGGGCTCCAGGTCGAGGACGACAGTGAGGTGCGGCCGCAGGTCGCCGGTGGCCCACCGGGCGACCTGCTCCAGCCCGGCGAGGTCGAGCACCCGGCCGGCACCCTGGTAGGCCAGCGTGGAGTCGACGTAGCGGTCGGTGACCACGACCTCGCCGCGGCGCAGCGCCGGCCAGACGACGGTGTCGACGTGCTCGGCCTTGTCGGCGGCGTAGACCAGTGTCTCCGTGCGGTCGGAGAGCTCGCCGGTCTCGGGGCTGAGCACGATCTCGCGCAACGTGCGGCCGACCGGGGTGTCCCCCGGCTCGAAGGTCAGCAGGACGGGGTGTCCCTCCGCCTCCAGCGCCTCCCGCAGCCGCCGGGACTGGGTGGACTTGCCCGACCCGTCGCCGCCCTCGAAGCACACGAAGACGCCGGTGTCGGCGTACACACCCGGGAAGCTCACGCACTGAACCTACGGGGGGCCGCCGACACCGACCAAGACGGCCTCAGAGGGAGAGCTCGTTCCAGTCCATCTCGGGGATGGTGGTGGCGTTGCACCGCACCCGGGGGCTGGCCACGACCAGGTCAGCGCCCGGGGCGTCGGTGACCATCATCTCGCCGAAGACGTAGCGCTGCCCGGTCACGTTGAGCGAGACCCGGACCGCCGGGCCGACCGGCGTGGAGAAGCTCGTCTGGGCCTGGGTCGGCGCGCCGTACGCCCCGAGGCCGCCGTTCTGCCGGGCCGTGGCCGGCAGTCCGGCCCGCTGGCTGTCGAGGAAGCCGGTCCAGAACTCGAAGGCGGTGCACAGGCCGTTCGGCTTCAGGGCCAGGCCGCCGCCGCCGTTCGGGATCTGGATGCTCCCGGGGAAGGCGCGGCCGCCGATCCGCGCCACCCGGCGCACCTCGGCCACGTTGCCGCCGACGAGGAAGGGCACGTCGACCAGGTTCAGCCACTGGTAGACCGAGAGCGAGTCGGCCGCCGTCGTCCCGCCGCCGGCACGCTTCACCCGGAACGAGGTCGTGCCGCCCTGGGTGAGCGCGACCTTGACGGCGTACCTGCCCGACTTGCTGGTCCGGGTGGTGGCGACGTTCTGCCAGCCACCGGCGCCGTACCGGCGCTGCACGGTGACCTTGACCCGCTTCGCGCGCTTGCCCTTCCCGACCAGCTTGGCCGTCCCGGCGACCTGGAGCTTCTGCCCGACCTCGGCGGAGGCCGGCAGGTCCTTCAGCGTCACCTTGGCGGCGGCCCGGTGGGTGGGGGTCGACGCGGAGGCGGTGGTCACGGTGAGGGCGGGGAGGGCGACGGCCAGAGCGGTCGCGGCAACGAGGGAGCGAAGGCGCATGGGGCGACGCTAGCCACGACGGACGGCGAAGCGCCGGGAAATCGTCGAGGTCGTGACAACCTGCCCGGGTGTCCCGGAGTTCTGGGGGACGTGACGAGACGGAACCCCACGTGATCACCCGAGCCGACCAGCTGGCGTTCGACGCGTTCGTGCGCGAGACGTCCGACCGGCTGCTGCGCACGGCGTACCTGCTGACCGGCGACCGCGGGCACGCCGAGGACCTGGTGCAGACCGCGCTGCTGCGGACCGCCCGGCGCTGGTCGACGGCACGGCAGGAGCCGGCGGCGTACACCCGCAGGGTCCTGGTGAACCTCGCCAAGGACCGGTGGCGCGACCTGCGCCGACGGCCCGGGGAGACGGCGCTGGAGATCGATGTGGCGGTGCCGGTGACCGACGGCGTCGCCGACCGCGACCAGCTGCTCCGCGCCGCTCGACAGCTGCCCGCCGGGCAGCGGGCGGTGCTGGTGCTGCGCTACTTCGACGACCTCAGCGTCGCCGAGACCGCCGCGGCCCTCGGCTGCTCCGAGGGGACCGTCAAGTCACAGACCGCCCGCGCGCTGGACCGGCTCCGGTCGGCCCTCGTCCCCACCCCCACGAAGCTGGAGAACGCCGATGCTGACCGACGATGACCTGACCCGCGACCTGCGCGCTGCCTTCAGCGACGCCACTGACGACCTGACGTACGACGCCCTGGCGCCCACCGTGCGCCGTACCCCCGCCTGGGCCTCGCGCGGCTGGCTCGCGCTGCCCGCGGTGGCGGCGACCGCGGCGGTCGCCGTCGTGGCCACCGGTCCCCAGGCCGGCGTGGGCACGGTCGCCGACCCGCCGAGCGGTACGCCGACCGCTCCGACGACCTCCGCAGCACCTCCGGCCACGGAGCCGCCCCTCGAGCTGGTCACCGAGCGGTTCGAGGTCGCCGGGTTCACGATCGCCTACCGACGCCCGGCCGATCAGGGGCCGATGACGCTCCACGTCTTCCGCCGGGAGGCACTGCCCGACGACGCTCGGCCGATCGACCTTCCCGGCGAGCCGAGGAGGAGTGCGTGGATCGGCACCGACGACAGCTCCGGCGACGGCGCGCTCTACCTGCGGGACGGCGGGCGGGCGGGCGAGAAGTGGCTGGCCGTGGCCAGCCCGGGCGTCTCCGCGGCCGAGCTGCGCGACCTGCTCGCGGACGAGGCTGGGGACTGACGAGCCTCGACCGACGGCGACCGTGACCCGCAGGACGCCGTACGCCGCGAGCGGGAGCAGCGCGGCGATCACGCACCGCACCCAGAACCGCCGGTCCGTGTGGCGCCGCGCCAGCACCAGGACCGCGAGGGCCAGGAGAAGCGACCCCCACATGGCGCCTTCGTAGAGGGCCGGGCCCTCGACGCCGCACACGCGGCGTCCTCCGGCCCAGTCGAGCCAGAACGGCTCGCCGCTGGTCCCGAAGCAGTAGGTGGACTCGAACACGCCGGTCCCGACGACCGACGCGGCCAGCGTCCATGCCATCACGGCCAGAACGGCCACCACTCGCGGCACCGCGCGCACGTCGTCCTCCGCCGACCGTGGGTCGCCGGGGAGCATCCTCCCCGGCGGCCCGGTCAGCTCTTCTTGGCCGCGGCCTTCGTCGTGGTCTTCTTGGCCGTCGTCTTCTTGGCGGCGGCCTTCTTGGTCGTCGCCTTCTTGGCCGTCTTCTTCGCGCCCTTCTTGGCCGCCTTCTTCGCCGGCCCCTTGGCGCGCCGCTCCTCGAGGAGCTCGGCGGCCCGCTCGATGGTGATGGACTCGACGGTGTCCTCCTTGCGGAGGGTGGCGTTGTACTCGCCGTCGGTGACGTACTCGCCGAAGCGCCCGGCCTTCACCACGACGGGCTGCCCGGAGACCGGGTCGTTGCCGAGCTCCTTCAGCGGCGCGGCGGCCGCGGCCCGCCCGCGCTGCTTGGGCTGGGCGTAGATCTTCAGCGCCTCGTCGAGGGTGATCGTCAGGAGCTGGTCCTCGGCGGTGAGCGAGCGCGAGTCGGTGCCCTTCTTGAGGTACGGCCCGTAGCGGCCGTTCTGGGCGGTGATCTCCTCGCCGTCCTCGGCGACACCGACCACGCGGGGCAGCGACAGCAGCTTGACGGCGTCCTCGAGCGAGACCGTGTCGAGCGTCATCGACTTGAACAGCGAGCCGGTCCGCGGCTTCGCGGACTTGGGCGCGTCGTCGGGCAGCACCTCGGTGACGTACGGCCCGAAGCGGCCGTTCTTCGCGACGACGTGCAGGCCGGTGTCCGGGTGCACGCCGAGCTCGATCTCCTCGCCCGCGGGGTTGGCGAACAGCTCGGTCGCCTTCTCCAGGGTCAGCTCGTCGGGCGGCAGGTCGTCGGGCACGTTGGCCCGCTTGCCGGTGGGGTTGCCGTCGTCGTCCGGGCCCTCGAGGTAGGGGCCGTAGCGCCCGACGCGGAGGTTGATGCCGGAGTCGGGGCCGCCGATCGGGAACGTCGCCAGCTCGCGGGCGTCGATGTCGCCCAGGCCGTCGACCAGCTTCTTGAGCCCGTCGACGTCTCCGGAGCCGAAGTAGAACTCCGCCAGCTCCTCCGAGCGCGTCTTGCGGCCGGCGGCGATCTCGTCGAGGACGTCCTCCATCTCCGCGGTGAACTCGTAGGAGATCTGCCGCGGGAAGTGCTCCTCGAGCAGCCGCGTCACCGAGAAGGCCAGCCACGCCGGGACCAGCGCCGTGCCCTTCTTGTAGACGTAGCCGCGGTTGAGGATCGTCCCGATGATCGAGGCGTACGTCGAGGGGCGGCCGATCTCGCGCTCCTCGAGCTCCTTGATCAGCGTGGCCTCGGTGTAGCGCGCCGGCGGCTTCGTCTCGTGGCCGGAGGCCGACACGGTGGCGGCCGAGACGGCGTCGCCCTCGTCGAGGTTCGGCAGCCGGGTCTGGGCGTCGTCCTTGGCGTCGGCGGCGTCGTCGGTGCCCTCGACGTACGCCTTCAGGAACCCGTGGAAGGTGATCACGCGGCCGCTGGCCGAGAACACGACGTCCTCGCCGCTGGCCGCGGCACCGCCGAGGCGGATCGTGACCGACTGGCCGACCGCGTCCTTCATCTGCGAGGCGACGGTGCGCATCCAGATCAGCTCGTAGAGCCGGAACTGGTCACCGGTCAGGCCGGTCTGCGCCGGCGTGCGGAACGAGTCGCCCGCCGGGCGGATCGCCTCGTGCGCCTCCTGGGCGTTCTTGACCTTCGAGGCGTAGACGCGCGGGCTGTCGGGGAGGTACTCGGCGCCGTACAGCTCCTGCACCTGGGCGCGCGCCGCCCCCACGGCTGCGTCCGACAGCGTGGTGGAGTCGGTACGCATGTAGGTGATGAAGCCGTTCTCGTACAGCCGCTGCGCCACCGACATCGCCACGGAGGCGCTCATGCCGAGCTTGCGGCCGGCCTCCTGCTGCAGCGTGGTGGTGCGGAACGGCGCGTACGGCGAGCGCTTGTAGGGCTTCGACTCGACCGAGCGGACGTCGTACGTCGTGTCGGCGAGACCCTCGGCGAGCGCCTCGGCGCGGGCGCGGTCGAGGTGGACGACGTTCGCGCCGGCCTTGAGCTGCCCGTCCTGGCCGAAGTCGGAGCCGCGGGCCACGCGCACGGCGTCGACGGAGTACAGCTTGGCCGGGAACATCCGCTGCTCGTGCTTGCTGCCGGCGTCGAAGGTGCCCTCGAGGTCCCAGTACGACGCGACGCGGAACGCCATCCGCTCGCGCTCCTTGTCGACGACGAGGCGGGTCGCGACGGACTGCACGCGGCCGGCGGAGAGGCCGGACATGACCTTCTTCCACAGCACCGGTGAGACCTCGTAGCCGTAGAGGCGGTCGAGGATGCGGCGCGCCTCCTGGGCCTCGACGAGGTCGTCGTTGATCTGGCGCGGGCTCTCGACCGCGGCGAGGATCGCCGGCTTGGTGATCTCGTGGAAGACCATCCGGTGGACCGGGACGCCCTTCTTCGGCTTCAGCTCGTCGAGCAGGTGCCAGGCGATCGCCTCGCCCTCACGGTCCTCATCGGTGGCGAGGTAGAGCTCGTCGGCGTCCTTGAGCAGGGTCTTCAGCTTGGAGATGTGGGACTTCTTGTCCCGCGGCACGACGTAGTAGGGCTCGAAGCCGTTGTCGACGTCGACCCCGAGTCGACCCCACGGCTTGTCCTTGATCTTCGCCGGCGTGTCCGCCGCACTCTGCGGAAGGTCACGGATGTGGCCGATGGAGGACTCGACGACGTACCCCTGGCCGAGGTACCCGCCGATCGTGCGGGCCTTCGCCGGAGACTCGACGATCACCAACTTGTGTGCCACTGCTGCTCTTTCCTCGTACGTCCTCGGACCCCCGTCGCAGGGGGCTCACGGCCAGTCACGGTAGCGCGTGCCGCCCCCGGACCATTCCGCCAGCCGGTTCGGCAACGGTCTAGACCTCGCCGTCCAAGTCTCCGAGGATGGTCTCGGGCGCTCGCCCACGCCCCCAGCATGGCCCATGCCCGTGCCTCCCCCCTCCTGGAGAACCCATGCCCGCGTCGCCCCGCGCCCTCCGCCCCCTCCTGCTGTTGCTGGCGATCGTCCTCGCGATCCCCGCGACGGCCCTGACGGTCGCCGCGCCCGCGTACGCCGCTCCCGAGATCACCGTGACCGGCACCGTGGTCGACGGTCTCGGCGACGGCCTGGACGGGGTGACGGTCACCGCGCTGACCGGCGCGGCGTGGACCGAGGAGGCCGACGAGGTCACGACCGAGGCGGGTGGCGGCTACGCGCTGACCCTGCCCGCGTCCGCGGGCAGCTACCGGATCCAGTTCGCCGAGGCGGCCCACCAGACGACCTTCTACGGCGGCGGCACCCCGGTCGAGGTCGTCGTCGACGCCGAGGGTCGGGTCCTGGTCGACGACGTGGTCGTCGAGGACAACGAGCTCGACGAGGTGACGCTGAGCAGCACCGACCTGCACCGGCTCACCGGCCTGGTGCGCAGCGGGAGCACCCCGGTGTCCGGGATCGCCGTGGACGCCTTCGTCGCGGGCGACGACGAGTCGCCCGTGTCCTCGGCCACCACCGACGGCGCCGGCGCGTACGCGCTCGACCTGCCCCTGGGCCGCTACGACCTCCGCTACACCGACCCGACCCAGACCTACGTCACCACCTGGTACGACGGCACCGAGACCGTGACCGTCACGGTGGTGGACGACGCCGCCCTCGAGACGGTGCAGCTGAGCGAGCCGACCGCGGGCCAGGAGTTCCCGATCGCCGGGCGGGTCGAGGACGCGAACGGCGACCCGGTCGACGGCGTGCAGGTCACCGTGACGGGCGTGGGCGGCAGCACTGACTCCGGCACCGACCTGACCGAGACCGTCGGCGAGGACGGCGGCCTCTACAGCGTCGAGGTGGAGCCCGGCACCTACCAGCTGAGCTTCGCCAGGACCGGCTGGGTCACCTCGACGTACGGCGGCGCGACCACCGCGACCGTCACCGTCGGCAACGCGGGCACCCTCACCGTCGCCCCGGCCGAGCCGCTCTCCGGCAACCGGCTCGGCGACCACGTCCTGGCCAGCGACCCGTACGCCGTGACCGCCGAGGTCCAGACCGCCGGCGGCGCCGCGATCCCCGGCATCACCGTCCGCGCGTTCCCGGAGAGCTCCACCGACCCGACGGAGATCGTCGACACCGCCACGACCGGCGGCGCCGGGTCGTACACGCTCAACCTGCCGGTGGGCGGCTACGACCTCGAGTTCGTCGACGACGACCCGGCCGCGCCGACGTACGCCTCGACCACGCTCGCGGACGTCCAGGTCCTCCAGGGCGGCTCCCTGCGGGTGGGCGGGGAGCCCGTCGCGGAGCTGGCCACGGTCACCATGTCGACCTCCGGTGGCGACACCCTGCACTCCGTCCTCGGCTCGGTCGTCGACGTCAACGGCGCCGACGTCGACGGGCTCACCGTCACGGCGCAGCCGGCCTCCGGCACCGGTGGTGACAACACCGTGACGGGCTCCGACGGCGTACCCGGCGCGCACGGCCGCTACCGGCTGATGCTCCGGCCCGGCGACTACACCATCAGCGTGGCCGGCGGCGCCGACTGGAAGGACGCGACCTTCACCAACGGTGGGGCCGGCACCGCGCTGGTCACCGTGGCCCCGAACGGCTCGCTCGCGGTCAACGGCACCGGCATCGTCGGACGCGACCTGGGCGACACCGAGGTGCTGGGCAGCACGGAGTACCCGCTGAGCGGCACCGTGACCGACGGCACGACCGGCCTGCCCGGCATCACCGTCAAGGCGTACGCCGACGACGACCTGACGGCCCCGGTCGCGACCACCACCGCGGGCGCCGGCGGCGCCTGGACGCTGACCGACCCGAACGGGCTCGTGGTCGGCTCCTACGTCGTCGAGCTCACCGGGACGTCGAACGGCAAGACCTACGACCGGACCTTCGTCGGCGGCGCCACCGCCACCCCGGTCGAGATGGCCCAGGGCGGCACGGTCCGGGTCGGCGGCACGCTCGTGCCCGGCAACACGCTCACCCCGGCCGTCGTCATGAGCGAGTCGTCAGCGACCAAGACCCACCCGGTCGTCGGCCAGGTCGTCGACGCCAACGACGAGCCGATCGCCGGCGTCGAGGTCACCGGCGACCACCAGGGCAGCGGGCCGGACGGCACCGCCACCACCGGTGCCGACGGCCGCTACCGGCTGATGCTCCGGGCGGGGACCTACCGGGTCACCTTCGCGCTCGCCGGCTTCACCCCCGCGACCTACCCCGGCACCGGGCTGAGCGAGGTCGACGTCGTCGTCGACCTCGACGGCACGGTCCGGGTCGGCGGCGCAGGTCCGGTCGAGGAGCTGGAGCAGGTCTCGCTCGTCGACGCCACCGGCGACGCGACGATCTCCGGCGTGCTCGCCCACGACAGCGACGGCGTCGGCGGGATCACCGTCGAGGTCTTCCCCGCGGGCGGCGACCTCACCGAGGAGGCCCGCGCCGGCACCGCCACGACCGCCGGCACCGGCGCCTGGTCCGTCGGCGGCCTGCGGATCGGCACGTACGTCGTCCGGTTCACCGACAACGCCAACGACGCCACGACCTACATCCAGACGTACGTCGGCGGGAGCGAGCTCGCGACCGCGACGCCGGTCAGGGTCGCCCAGGGCGATCGGGTCTGGCTCGACACCACGCCCACCGCCCCGAACGGCGCCCTGGGCACCACCACGATCGCGAAGGCCGACGACACGACGACGTACGACGTCGCCGGAGTGCTGCTCGACGAGGCCGACGACCCGATCACTGGCGCCACGGTCACCGCCGTACCGCAGGGGTCGGGCACCCTGGCGACCGCGGGCACGGGCACCGACGGCCGCTACGTGCTGAAGCTGAAGCCCGGGACCTACCGGCTCGACTACGTTGCCTCCGGGTTCGCTCCAGGCGTGAGCTACCCGGGCGCCGGCGAGACCCCGGTCCCGGTCGTCGTCGCACCGGGCGGCGTCGTCACGCCGAGCCCGCTCGACGCGGTGACGCTCGCCGAGACCACCGGGCGCGCGACCGTCTCGGGGAAGGTCACCTCGGGGGACAACGGCACGGGCCTCAACGGCGTCAGCGTGGAGGTCTTCCCGGAGGGCGACCTCGACCCGGGCAGCCGGGTCACGAGCACGTCGACCTCCGGCACCGGCACGTGGTCCATCAGCGGGCTGCGGATCGGCGAGTACACCGTGCGGTTCACCGACGGCACCGGAGCCCACGTCCAGACCTACCTCGGCGGCGCGACCGAGCTGGCGCAGTCCACGCCGGTCGCGGTCCGCCAGGGCGTCAAGGTCTACGCCGGCGAGTCCCAGGTGGCCGGCGGCGCCCTCGGGACCACCCCGATGCCGAAGGCGACCCAGGACACCCTCTACCCGCTGAAGGGCGAGGTCGAGGACGCCGCCGGCGACCCGCTCCCCGGCGTCACGGTGAAGGCGATCGCCAGGAGCGCGAGTGCGGCCACCGCGGACACGACCACCGACGGCGAGGGCGCGTACACACTCCAGTTGAAGGCCGGTGTGTACGAGGTCGAGTTCGGCCGGACAGGCTGGACGACCGGCTACTACCTCAACTCGCTCGAGACCCGGGCCCAGGTCGTCGTGAGCCCGACCGGCGTCACCATCCAGGGCGAGACCGAGCACCCCGTGGACCGCACCCTCGAGGCGTTCACGCTGCGCAGCACCGCCACGCACCCGCTGGCGGGCAAGGTCCTCGGCGGCAGCGCGCCCCTCGCCGGCGTCACGGTCAGGGCGATCCCGCAGGACACCGACCTCCCGGCCATCTCGACGACCACCGGTGCCGACGGCGGCTACTCGCTCCCGGCGCTCGTCGGCCTCTACCAGGTCGAGATCGTCGGCCGCTCGGTCGGCGGCACGATCTGGGACGGCACGTTCTACGGCCCTGCCGACGCCCCGTCGGTGATCAAGGTCGCCACCGGCGGCCGCCTGTACGTCGACGGCAGCACCGAGTCGGTCGCCAGGCTCGCCGACGTCAGCCTGAAGGCGGGCACCGGGCGCTACCTGCTCCGCGGCACCGTGAGCGACGAGCGGGGCGAGCCGCTCGCGGGCGCGACCGTCCGGGCCTTCCGCGCCGGTACGGCGAGCCAGGTCGCGGCGGCCGGCAGCGACGCCGAGGGCAGGTACGCCGTCGAGGTCCCGGTCGGCCGGTACTCCCTGCGCTTCGAGAAGGCCGGCAAGGTCACCGCCTGGCTGCTCAACGCCGACTCCGAGGCCGAGTACGACGAGCCCGCGATCCTGACCGTCGCCCCCGGTGGCGCGATCTCCGCACCGGGCGTGACGTTCGAGGCGGGCGTCATCGAGGACGTCCAGCTGCTGCTGCCGCGGGTGCTGGTCACGGCGCCCCGGCTGAGCGGCAAACTCCAGGTCGGGCAGAAGATCTCGACCACGATCGGCCGCTGGAGCCCGAACGTCGAGCAGTACCCGGAGTGGCGCGACTCGGTGAACATCGAGTGGTTCATCGACGGCCGGCCGGCGGACGACGACAGCTACGGCAGCATGTACGAGAAGTACACGATCCCCGCCGCGGCCGGCGGCCGGAAGCTGAGCTACCGGATCACCATCGACGACCCGTCCGAGGACGGCTACTACGCGCCCGCCGTCTACACCAGCAAGCCGGTCAGCATCCCGAAGGCCAAGCCCAAGCTCGTCGCGAGCTACAAGAAGGGCAAGCTCACGGTCGTGGTCAAGGTCGCGGGACTGAAGAAGCCGACCGGCTCCATCGTCGTACTCGACGGGCGGAAGAAGGTCGGCAAGGCCACGCTGAAGGCCAGGAGCAAGGGCAAGGCCGTCATCAAGCTGAAGAAGCTGAAGAAGGGCACGCACAAGCTGACCGTCAGCTACGGCGGCGGCCCGAACGTCGCCAAGGGCAAGGTCAAGCTCAAGATCAAGGCCTAGTCGGGACGGGTCCGCGCGGGCCTGTGGACGAGCTCTCCGGACCGGGGGCGGTGGATGCCACGGTGGCATCCACCGCCCCCCACCCG
>NZ_DATJTA010000067.1:0-56082 GCF_035503875.1 Nocardioides sp. | reverse complement strand
CAAGTTCTGCCGACTCGGCGCGCAAGTTCTGCCGACTCGGCGCGCAAGTTCTGCCGACTCGGCGCGCAAGTTCTGCCGACTCGGCGCGCAAGTTCTGCCGACTCGGCGCGCAAGTTCTGCCGACTCGGCGCGCAAGTTCTGCCGACTCGGCGGGGTGGGGCGGGTGGGGGGCTAGACGTGGCCGGAGAGCTGGGCCATCCGGGCCTCGAGCTTGGCCAGGTACGCGTCACGGGTGGCGCGGTCGACGCCGCTGGCCTCCTCGAGGTGGCTGCAGGCGGGCAGGACGTCGACCGAGAGCTTGGCGGCGCCGGCCAGGGCGCGCAGCTCGTCGACGCGGTCGCCGAACGGGGTGCCGCTGCCGGGCGAGTACGACCGGACGACCTCGTCCACGGACTCGGCGTACAGGTCGGCCTTGGTCACCACGATCACCAGCCAGGTCGGCCGGTCGCGGCGGACCGCCATCGAGGCGATCCGGTGGGCGGTGACCGTCCAGTCCTCCAGCTCGCGGGCCAGCTGCTCCTCGCGGTCGACGACGGCGGAACCCGTGGTCCCCGCGGGTCGGCGGCCGGTCGCCAGGCCGTTGGCCACCACGTGCAGTACGCCGTCGACCGGGTCGTCGTGGAAGACCTCGTCGAGGGCGCCGAGGCGGGTCGCGGCGTTCTCCCCGGGTACGACGCGGAAGCGGAACCCGCGCAGCCGCCGGTCGCGGCGGACCCGGCGCTCCATCACGGCCGACCCCGACTCGACCGTGGCGCCCGTGTCGCCCCGCCCGCACAGGTGGTCGACCAGCTCGGTCTTGCCGGCGCCGGTCATCCCGGTGACGGCGACGGTCGGGTAGCGGTGCTGCCACAGCCCCACCAGCCGGTCGCGGCCTCGCTGCACCGGTCGGCTGAGACTGCGGGGCGGGCGGAGCTCGGGCACGGGACCTCCGGTGGTCCGTCGGGGGTGGGCAGCCCCGACGGTACCCAGGCGGCCCGCGACCGAGTGCCGGTCGAGTCCGGCCCGAGACGCCCGGTAGCCTGGCCCCCGCAGCGGAGGAGGTCGGCATGCTCGCGCCCTGGGCGGTCGAGATCACGGATCAGGTCGATCTGGAGGCGCTGCGCGAGCGCGTCGTGCACAGCGACGTCGAGGCGGCGTTCCCCGACCGGGCCGGCACCGAGCCGTTCATCTCCACCCTCCGCGCCAGCGTCGAGGAGAACCTCTCGCTGCTGCGCGCCGTGCTGAACGGCTCGCTCCAGCTCGAGGACGTGCGGCTGCACCAGCCGCTGGTCCTCGGTGCGCTCCAGGCGCAGCTGCGGATCCCGCAGGCGGCGATGCAGCGCTCCTACCGGGTCGGGTTCCGGGTCATGTGGGACACCTGGGTGGCGGCGCTCCTCGACGGGGCTCCGGCGGACGCCGTCCCGGACCTGTCCAGCCAGGTTGTGGAGCTGACGCGGCTGATCCTGGACTACCAGGACCACGTCGCCATCCAGGTCGCCGACCGGCTCAGCGCCGAGGAACAGGCGCTCAACATGTCCCGGGCGCACGTGCGCCACCGGCTCATCGAGGACATCCTCGCCGACCCGGGCACCCTGCTGTCTCCCGCGGACCTCACGACGATCGGCTACTCCCTGGACCTGCACCACCTCGCGGTGCTGCTGCCGGCCATGGCGGAGGGGGCGGCCAGCCGGTTCGCGGTCGGGATGGCCGACGCCGCCGGCACCCGGCACTCGCTGACCCTGCCCCGCGAGCTGAGCGCCAGCGTCGTCTGGCTCGGCCGGGCGACCGCCTGGTCGACCGAGGCCCGCCAGGCGGTCCGCGCCTGCCTGGAGGCGGTCGGCGCGACGGCGACGCTGGGGGAGCCCGGGCGCGGGATCGAGGGCTTCCGCGCGAGCCTGGCCCAGGCCGAGGAGGCGGAGGCCATCCGCAAGGCGGCGGGTACGACGCTCGACTCGCCCGTCCTCGAGCACGCCGAGGTCGGCCTGGAGATCCTGCTGATGCGCGACCGCGACCGCGCCCGGCGCTTCGTCCGCGACGAGCTGGGCGCGCTGGCCGGCGACACCCAGGAGGCCGCCCGGCTGCGCGAGACGCTCGAGACGTCGTACCGCCTCGGCAGCCACGTGGCGACCGCCGCGCACCTGCACGTCCACGAGCACACGGTCCGCAACCGGCTGCGCAAGGTCGAGGAGGTGCTGGAGCACCCCCTCACCCAGCGCAGCACCGAGGTGCAGGTGGCGCTACGCCTCGCGCGCCTGCTCTGACCCTCGGAGCAGCTCGTCGAAGACGGCGGCGGTGTCGAGGTCGCCGCGGCCGCTCTCGAGCATCGTCCGGTACAGCCGGGCGCACTCGGCGAGCAGCGGCACCGGGGAGCCGAGGCTGCCGGCGTGCTGCTCGATGATGTCGATGTCCTTGACGAAGTTGTCGACCCGCATCGTGGCGGCGTACTCGCCGCTGGCCATCAGGGGACCGCGCACCTGCAGCATCCGCGAGCCGCCCGCCCCGTCGCTCACGGCCTCGATCACGGCCGGCAGGTCCAGCCCCGCCCGCGCGGCCAGCAGCAGCGCCTCGGCCGCCGCCACGTTGTGGATCGCCACGAGGTGGTTGGCGACCAGCTTCATCCGGGTCCCGTTGCCGAGGCGTCCCAGCTGGTACTGCGCCCGGGTGAAGGTGCGGATGACCGGGAGCGCGGCGGCGCAGTCCTCGGGCGACCCGCTGACGTAGGCGATCAGGTCGCGGGTGGCGGCCTGCTGGCTGGTCCCGGACAGCGGGGCGTCGACCATGCCGAGGCCGGCGGCGCCCAGGGTCGCGGCCGCGCGCTCCTTGTCCTCGACCGAGAGGGTGCTGGTCTCGATGAGGCCGCCCCGCTCCGGGCCGGGTGCGCCGGCGACCTGGTCGACCACGCCGTGCAGGGCGCTCGCGGTCGGCAGGGAGGTGACGATCCATCGGCACCGCCGCGCGAGGTCCGCGAGTTCGGCGGCGGCGTGGGCACCCTGGTCCGAGAGCGCCGCGACCCGTGCCGGGTCGAGATCGTGGACCCAGACCTCCAGGCCCGCCTCGAGCGCGTGCCGGCTGAGCTGGGAGCCCATGGCGCCCAGCCCCACGAAGCCGACGGCGTACGACGGGCTCAGCACGCGCCGGTCCGCACGTGCGCGGTGATGGCGACCGCGGCCGCCTGGGGCTGCTCGAGCAGGGCGGCGTGGTGCCCCCCGCCCAGCCAGGTGACGCCTGCGTCGGGCGCGAGGCGCTCGGCCAGCAGCGTGCTGCCGCTCAGGAAGGGCGGCGCGTCGCGGTCGCCGCACAGCACCAGGGTCGGCGCCTGGATCCGGTCGAGCAGGGTCGAGGTGTCGGCGTCGCGCAGCGCGAGGCAGGCCCGGGCGTACGTCGCCGGGCCGGTCGCCAGCACCTGCTGTCGACAGACCTGCTCGAGTTCCGCGGGGGGAGCCGCGTCGGCGCCGTACCAGGTCGCGAGCGTGGCGCCGAGGATCGACTCCGTGCCGTGGGCACGGACGTCCGCGGCCCGCTGCGCCCACATCTCGCGCATCGGCGCGGGGTAGCTCACCAGGGTGTCGGCGAGGACCAGGTGGGAGACCAGCGCGGGATGCGCGGCCGCGAGGTGCTGGGCGACCAGCCCGCCGAGGGAGACGCCGACGAGCGCCGCAGGTCCGTCGAGCACCGCGTCGAGCTCGCCCGCCAGGCCCTCGGCCACCTCGGCCAGGGTGGGCCGGGCCTCGGTCGGGTTCACGTCGGCCGTCCACGCCTCGTGCTCGACGTGCTCCAGCAGGGGCTCGAAGAACCGGGCGTCGGCACCGAGCGGGTGCAGCAGCACGAGCGGCGGGCCGGAGCCCTCGCGCTGCCGGACGAGCGTGCTCACTCGCCGATCGCGCCGTTGACCCGGGGCATGACCTCGGTGGCCATCAGCTCCATGGACCGGCGGCCCAGCCGCTCGTCGGCCCAGTCGAGGCCGGCGTACACCAGCTCGCCGAACGGTCCGGTCTCCTCGCGGAACGCGAGCAGCCGCTCGGCGACCTCCTCGGCGGTCCCGGCGATGACCAGGCGGTCGAGCACGTACTCGAGGGTGATCTCCTCGTCGGGCTGCTCGCGGTGGGACTTGAACAGGTCCACCCGACCGAGCTTCCGCATCTTGGTCAGCATCTGCTGGTAGTAGAAGCGGTAGGGGCTGTCGGCGTCGGCGCCGCCGTAGCGCCGCGCGGTCGCGCTGTCGTCGGCGACGAAGATCGTCCGGGCGACCCGCCAGTCGGCCACGTCGGCGACCTGGCCGACCGACTCCTTGCCCTGGACGTAGTTGCCCCAGTGCGTGCCCACCCACTGCGGCAGCAGGAAGTTCGCGGAGAGCGGGTGGAAGTCCCGGGCACCCATGGCGATGACGCCCTTCGAGAACGGCGCGACCACGGTGCCGACGATCTCGGGCCGCGGCTGCTGGAGCGGCTTGCCGACCATGCCGACGCCCAGGTCCTCGTCGTACGACGACCGCGTGGTCACCGGCCAGCGGGCGCCCTCGCCGCCGATGTCGTACGGCGCCTCCTCCGTCCACAGGGCCGTGATGACGTCGATCGCCTCGGCGAACATCGCGTTGCGGTCCTGGCCGAGGATCCCGAGCAGCTCCGCGTCCGAGGCGAGCGCGCCGGGGCTGACGCCCAGGATGAACCGGCCGCCGCTCAGGTGGTCGAACATGGCGGAGTTGGCCGCCACCAGGGCCGGGTGGGTGTGCGAGAGGTTGGTGGTGCCGGTCGCCAGCCGGATCTGCTCGGTGTCCGGGATCAGGGTGGCCAGGAACAGCAGGGCGTTGGTGATGTTCTCGTGGCGGTCCGTCAGGTGCTCGCCGATGAAGGCGTCGTGGAAGCCCAGCCGGTCGGCCAGGATCACCGCCTCCCGGTCCTCCCGCAGGGTCTCGGACCAGGTCCGTCCGGCCGGGTGCAGGGGCATGGCGAAGTAGCCGAGTCTCACGAGGGGGCTCCTAGGGGCGACCAGTCCGGCGGACGGCCCGCCGGCGGGCTCCATCCGACGTCACCGACCGGGACGCCCGCACTGGCGGCGACCAGCATGGGCACCGGACCGGATTCACAGGATCCGTGACCGCTCCCGGAACACGCCTGTTACCTCCGCGACGTCTTCACGGGATCTGCTAGCGCGGACCGGCGAGATTCGCGGATCACGCCAGTGCTCTCGGCGCGCCCTCTGACTTCACTGCTGTCACTGCACTCGGTGTTCCGCTGCGTGCCCGCCGTGATCGAACACAGGAGAGCGATGACGACCGACACCCAGGGTGCCCCGCCCCCGACCGTGCCCCCCGCGACGCACCCGGTCGACTCGGACGAGTTCCGCGTCGTCGCGGGCCACCTGGCCAGCGGCGTCGCCGTCGTCACCACGCAGACGAGTGGCACCCGCTTCGGGATGACCGCCAGCTCGGTCACCTCCCTGTCGCTCGACCCCCCGCTGATGCTCGTCTGCCTGAACTCCGCGATGCCCACGGCGCAGGCCGTGGCCGAGGCGGGGGCGTACGCCGTCAACGTGCTCGACCGCCAGTCCGCCCATCTCGCCCACCGGTTCGCGAGTGCCCAGGAGGACAAGTTCGCGGGCGTGGCGACCAGCCCCGGCGCGAGCGCGGCCCCCACGCTCGACGGCGCGCTCGCGCACATCGAGTGCCAGGTGATCGAGCAGATCACGGGCGGCACGCACACGATCTTCATCGGCCGCGTGGTCGCCGCGACCGCCCGCGACGGGGAGCCGCTGACCTACTTCCGCGGCGGCTTCGGCCGCTTCGAGCTGGAGCGGGACGAGCGGGTCTACCTGACCCTGCGCACCCACCTCACCCAGCGCCGGTGGGAGGCCGACAGCGCCCTCGACGTCGACCAGGTGGCGTTCGAGCTCGACCTGGCCCGTTCCAGCTGCTTCTACGCGATGACCCGCCTGAGCTCCGAGGGCATGCTGCGCCGCGAGCAGGGCCGCGGGTACGTCGTGGTGCCGTTCGACGTCACCGACTCCGACCAGGCCTTCGACGCCCGGAGCGCCATCGAGGTGGGTGCCCTCCACCTCGTCGACCTGCCGCTGCCGGAGGCGACGCTGCGCGAGCTGGGCTCGCTCTTCACCGCCATGGCGCGGTTCCTGGTCGACGACCGCTTCGTCGACTTCGACGGCTACCTCGACGCCAACGACGCCTTCCACCGCGCGCTGGTGGCGCTCGCCGGCTCGTCGGCCCTGTCGGCCGCGTTCGAGCAGATCGGCCTGCGCTCGGTCATGGCGTCCAGCTTCGGCGCGACGCCCGGCACGTCCCAGCGCTTCGTCGAGGTCCAGCGCGAGATCCTCCTGGCGCTCGAGGCCGGCGACCGCGCCCGCGCCCAGACCGGGGTGCTCACCTACGCCGCTCTGGCCAAGCAGCGCGCCCGGGAGATCCTCGAACGCACCGGCGGGGTGCTGTGAGAGCCCCCTCGCCCGCCACCGCCGGCTCCCGCTGATCCACGTCTTCGCACCGCCCGATCGAGAGGAATCCCGTTCCATGAGCAGCGCACGCACCGTCCACCACGTCCCCGGCGCCGACTTCCCGGCCTGGTACCCCAGCAGCTCCGTCGTCACGGCCGGCCCCTTCGCGTTCACCGCGTCGATGAGCGCCGTGGACTTCGAGCGGGGCGGTGTCGTACCGGAGGCCAAGCCGCAGCCGGGGCTGCCGTACTCCAGCGGCCACCCGGTCAAGCTGCAGGTGCGCGAGACCTACCGGCGGCTCGGCGCCGCCCTGGAGAAGGCCGGCTCCCGTCTCGACGGGGGCGTCTCGATCAACCAGTGGCAGCCGACGTACCACGGCGAGGTGGAGCGGCACGAGCCGCTCCGCGACCCCTACGACCTGTTCTGGGAGGACTGGCGCCGGGTCGCCCACGCCTACATCCAGAGCCGCGACGAGTTCCTGCTCTCGGACCGCCCGGCGAGCTGCCTGATGCCGATCGACCGGCTGATCTCCCCGGAGCAGCACATCGAGGTCCAGCTGGTCTCGCTGCTGGACGACTCGGGCATCACCAAGCGGGCCTACGCCCACGACGTGCACAGCCCGCTGGGCGGCTACTCCGTCGGCGTCGAGGCCGGGCCGTGGGTCTTCAGCGCCGGCTTCATCGCCACCGACTTCGAGTCCGGGCTGCATCCGAACGCCCGGGTCCCCCAGCACATCTGGTACGGGAACCAGGTCGCCCAGGAGACCGAGGAGACCCTCCGGCAGGTCCGGGTGACCATGGAGGCGGCCGGCGCGAGCTGGTCCGACGTGGTCAAGGTCGTGCTCTACCTGACCCCCGAGGGCATCCGGAACATGCCGGCCGTCGAGGAGGTCTGGGCACAGCAGTGGCCGGAGAACCCGCCGGCGCGCGCCGTCGTACCGTGCTCCGGCATCGGCGGCGTCAAGCACGGCAACGTGGAGATCTACGTCATCGTGGCCCGTCCCTCCGAGGGCGGCGAGCGCGACATCGTGCACACCGACCGGGCGCTCGCCCCGCTGGGGCACAGCGTCCAGGCCGTCCGCAGCGGCCCGCTGCTCTTCCTCTCCACCCAGCTCGGCCGCGACGAGCACGGTCTGTCGGCGCGGGCGGTCGCCCTGCGCGACGGCCTGCCGCAGGCCCGCCGCCACATCTACGACCAGGTACGACGCATCCACGAGGACGTGGCCGCGATCTGCGAGGCCGCCGGGACCTCGATCGACCAGACGGTGAAGGTCGACGCGTTCCTCTCCGACTTCGTCGACCTGCCGACGTTCTTCCAGGCGTGGGCCGACCCGTTCACCGACGGGCTCCCGGCGAGCGGCTTCTTCGAGGTGCCGCCCCGCTCGCAGGAGATCCCGGCGTGCGACATCAGCGTCGACCTCGTCGTGGCCGTCCCGGAGGGACGATGACCGCCACCGTGCCGGAGCTCTCCGGCGTACCGGTCGACTCCCGCGACGGGATGCGGATCCTCTGGGACGTCCCGATCACCATGGACGACGGCAACGTGCTGCGCGCCGACGTCTTCCTGCCCGCCGAGGACGGCGCCTACCCGACGCTGCTCAGCTACGGCCCGTACGCGAAGGGGCTGGCCTTCCAGGAGGGCTACCCGACGGCCTGGGAGACGATGGCCTCCCAGCACCCCGACGTCGTCGAAGGGTCCACCAACGCCTACCAGAACTGGGAGGTCGTCGACCCCGAGAAGTGGACCGTGCACGGCTACGCGATCGTGCGCGTCGACTCCCGCGGCTGCGGACGCTCGCCCGGCATCGTCGACCACTTCTCGCGGCGCGAGACCCAGGACTTCCACGACTGCATCGAGTGGGCCGCGGCCGAGCCGTGGTCGGACGGCAACGTCGGGCTCTCCGGCGTCTCCTACTTCGGCATGAACCAGTGGCTGGTCGCCGCCACCCAGCCGCCCCACCTCCGGGCGATCTGCGTGTGGGAGGGCGCGAGCGACTTCTACCGCGATGCCTCGCACCACGGCGGGATCCTCTCGACCTTCTGGCAGCACTGGTACGACAAGCAGGTCAAGTCGGTCCAGTACGGCCTGGGGGAGCGCGGACCGCGTCACCCCGTCACGGGGCAGCTGGTCTGCGGCGACGAGAGCCTCACCGACGAGGAGCTCGCCGCCAACCGGGTCGACTTCGGGGCCGAGGTCCGGGCACACCCGTTCATCGACGACTACCACCGCGACCGCACGCCGGAGTGGGACCGGATCACGGTGCCGCTGCTGACCGCGGGCAACTGGGGCGGCCAGGGGCTGCACCTGCGCGGCAACGTCGAGGGCTTCCTGCAGGCCGGCTCCGAGCGCAAGTGGCTCGAGATGCACGGGCTCGAGCACTGGACGACGTACTACATGGACTACGGCCGGGAGATCCAGCTGCAGTTCTTCGACCACGTCATCAAGGGCCTCGACAACGGCTGGGACCAGCGCCCGCCCGTCCAGCTCCAGGTGCGCCACATCGACGACACCTACGAGGAGCGGTGGGAGGAGGCCTGGCCGCTCCCCGCGACCCGGTGGACCGACCTGCACCTCGACCTGGGGAACGGCACCCTCGTCCCCGAGCCCGCCGCGGGCAGCCTGGCGTACGACGCCATGTCCGCCGGCGTCGCGTTCCGCACGGAGCCGTTCGCCGAGGAGGTCGAGCTCACGGGTCCGGTCGCGGCCGAGCTGCGGGTCTCCACGACCGCCGCCGACGCCGACCTGTTCCTCACGCTGCGGGCGATCGACCCCGACGGGAACCACCGCTCGTTCGTGGGCGCCGTCGACCCGCACATCCCCGCCACCCAGGGCTGGCTGCGGCTCTCGCACCGCGAGCTCGACCCCGAGCGGAGCACGCCGTACCGCCCGGTCCACACGCATGTCGCCGCCGCCGAGGTCGAGCCGGGCACGCCGTACGACGTCCAGGTCGAGCTGTGGCCGACCAGCCTGGTGCTCCCGGCCGGGTCTCGCCTGGAGCTCCTCGTGGGCGGTCGCGACTACGCCGACACGTCGCTCCCGCCGATCACCATGTCCAACTTCAAGAACCAGATGACCGGGTGCGGGCCGTTCCTCCACGACGACCCCGAGGACCGGCCGGAGGGGACGTTCGCCGGCACGGTGACGCTGCACGCCGGTGCGGAGGGCGGGTGCCTGCTGCGGCTGCCCGTCGTACCGAGGTGACCGACCGGCTCCGGCGCCTCGTCCCGGGGGAGCTCGACGTCGAGCAGGCCGCGCTGTACGACGCCATCGCCGGCGGCCCCCGCGCGAGCGGGCCCCAGCACTTCGCGCTGGCGGATGCGGTCGGAGCGCTGGAGGGGCCGTTCGGCCTGATGCTGCACGCGCCCGGGATCGGCGTTCCGCTGCAGGAGCTCGGGGCGGCGATCCGCTACCGGACGTCGCTGTCCGACCGGCACCGCGAGATCGCGATCCTGCTGGTCGCCGTGGCGACGTCGAGCGAGTTCGAGTGGCACGCGCACACCCGGGTGGGCCTCGCCGCGGGCCTGAGCGCGGACGAGCTGTCCGACCTCGCGGCGGGCTCGTTCGCGCCCCTGGACCCGGTCGAGGCGTCCGTCGTCGCGGTGTGCCGCGACGTCCTCGACGACGCCGTCCCCGACGAGCAGGAGTACGCCGCCCGCCGGGCGATCCTCGGCGAGCGGACCCTCCTCGAGCTGGTCGCCCTGGTGGGCTACTACCGGACGCTCGCCTCGATGCTCGCCTTCTTCACGGTCGCGACCCCGCGCGACGAGCGCTCGGCCGCGCTCCCGTCACTGCGACCGTGAGCGCGCTGTGGGGAAGCGTCACTCTCGGCTCCCGGTACTCACGGGCGGCGTGAGTGCCCGGACCCCCCTCGGGAGTGTTCGGTTGACCCCAACAAACGTGAGGCAGGTCGCGCCGGCGCCGCCGCGGCCCTCATGACCTCCCGCCCAGCTCCACCTGATTTCTCGCACACGCCGTTCCCCGGAGGGGCGATCTCGGGTCCGCCGTCCATGAGACGCGGTGGCTCTCCCACCATGCTCCGCCACCCCGCACCGCCAGCACCGATCACGGGCGATACGCCCGAAGGAGACGACATGAAGAAGGCACCGGCCCCGAGCCGTACCCGTTCGACCAGCACCGCGAGGCGGCGTGCCGCCGTACTCGGCGGGTCGGCCCTGCTGCTCCCCGTCCTGCTCGCCGCCTGCGGTGGCGACGACGAGACCGCGGCGGCCGCGGAGGACTGCGGCTCGACCGAGAAGGTCACGATCATGATGGGCACCAGCGACATGGACATCTCCTACGCGCCGTACGCCTCGCTCGCCGACGAGCTCGGCTACTTCGCCGAGGAGTGCCTCGACGTCACGGTCACCACGACCGGCGGCTCGACCACCACCGCGCAGGCCGTGATGAGCGGCGTGGCCGACATCGCCATCCAGACCCCCGACTCGATGATCGCGGCGGCGAACACCGAGCGCCTGCCGATCAAGATCTTCCACAACCTGCTGCCGCGGTCGTCGTACGAGATCGCGGTCAAGCCGGGCGCGGGCGTGGCCGCCGACGACGACCTCGCGGGCAAGGTCGTCGGCTTCCCGATGATCTCCGACTCGATCGTCGGCTACCTGAGCACCCGGATGAAGGAGGCGGGCGCGGACGTCAAGACCGTCAAGCAGGTCGCCACCGGCTTCGGGGCGACGTCGGCCGAGTCGCTGGAGAAGGGCGAGATCGACGCCTTCGTGGGCTGGCCCGGCATGTGGGCCGCCTTCGAGAACGCCGGCTACGAGTTCGACATCCTGCCCGCCCCCGAGTGGCAGAACGACTACTACGGGATCGGCCTCGGCGCGACCGACGAGTACATCGAGGCGAACCCCGAGATCGTCGAGGGTGTGAGCCGCGCGGTCGCGCGCTCCACGGTCTTCCTCAAGGAGAACCCCGACGCCGCGGTGAAGCTGTTCTGGGAGGAGTACCCGGAGCGCGCCCCGCTGCCCGGTGACGACGAGGACAAGGCCTTCGACGACACCCGGGCCGTCCTGCAGGCCACGATCGACACGATGCGGCTCGACGACTTCGAGATCGACCACACCTGGGGCGTGCAGGACGCCGAGGCCTGGACCGGCCAGATCGAGTACAACCGCCAGGTCGGGCTCGTGACCAAGGAGCTCGACCCCGCCGACTTCTTCACCGACGAGTTCAACGAGGCCGCCAACGACTTCGACCGCGCCGAGGTCGTCGAGCGCGCCGAGGAAGGTGCCTGACCATGACCTCGGCGCCGGCCGAGACCCAGGTCCTCCGCGGCGAGAGCATCACCATCGACGGGGCGGGCAAGTTCTTCCGCACCCGTGACGGCTCCGGGATCCACGCGCTCACCCCCACGGACCTCCAGATCGAGGCGGGCAGCTTCGTCTCGGTGCTCGGGCCGAGCGGCTGCGGCAAGTCGACCCTGATGCGGATCATCGCGGGACTCACCTCGGCCAGCACCGGCCGGGTGCTGATCGGCGACGACGTCGTCGACGGCCCGAGCCCCAAGATCGGCATCGCCTTCCAACAGTCCGTGCTGCTGCCCTGGTACACCGTCGAGCAGAACGTGCAGATGCCGGCGCTGCTCGCCAAGCAGCGCTCCAAGGCGGAGATCGTCCAGCGTGCCGACGAGCTGCTCGAGATGGTGCGGCTCGGCGGGTTCGGGAAGAAGTACCCGACCGAGCTGTCCGGCGGGATGCAGCAGCGGGTCGCGATCGCGCGCTCGCTGGTCAACTCGCCGCCGATCATCCTCATGGACGAGCCCTTCGGAGCCCTCGACGCGCTGACCCGCGAGGTGATGAACGACGAGCTGCTCCGCATCTGGGAGCACACCGGGGCGACGGTCATCTTCATCACCCACGACATCGGCGAGGCCGTCTACCTCTCCGACCGTGTCCTCACCATGTCCCCGCGGCCGGGCCGGGTCATCAGCGACATCGCTGTCGACCTGCCCCGGCCCCGGGGCGAGGCGACCCGCAGCGACGCGAGGTACGTCGAGCTCACCGCCCATCTGCGCACGCTGATCGAACACTGAGGGACCCAGCCATGACCACCAGCCAGATCACCGCGCCGGACTCCAGCACGGGACCGGCCCCCGACGGCAGCACCGCCGTACCGGGTCCTCCGCCGAGCCGGCGACGGTTCCGCCCCCGCGCCGTCCTGGGCCACGCGGCCTTCGTGGTCGCGGAGTTCGCCATCGCCATCGGCCTGTGGGAGCTGCTCGTCCGGATCACCGGCGTCAGCGAGCGCGTCGTGCCCGGACCGGGAGAGGTCTTCTCCTCCCTCAAGAGCCTGATGCAGTCCGGGTTCGTCGTGGACGCCACCTGGGTCACCCTTCAGGAGACGCTGTACGGCTTCGCCATCGGCGCGGCGCTCGGCATCGGCCTCGCCGTGCTGATGACCGAGGTGCCGGTGCTCTACCGGGTCCTCAACCCGTTCATCGTGGCGTTCCAGGCGATGCCCAAGATCGCCATCGCGCCGCTGCTGCTCATCTGGTTCGGCTTCGGCATCACCTCGAAGGTGGTGCTGGTCGTGGTGATGGTCTTCTTCCCGATTTTGGTCAACACCTACGCCGGGCTCAACAGCGTGCGGCCCGAGCAGCTTGACCTGATGAAGGCCTGCCGCGCGAACCGTTGGGAGACCTTCCGGCGGGTGCGCTTCTACGCCGCGCTCCCGTTCATCCTGGCCTCCTTCGAGGTCTCGCTCGTCCTCGCCCTCACCGCCTCCGTGGTCGCGGAGATCCTCGGCTCCGGCACCACGATCGGGCTCGGCACCTTGCTGCAGCTGTTCAACTCGCGCATCGACATGGCCGGCATGTTCGCCACCGTCGTGATCCTGTCGGCGCTCGGCATGGCCCTCTACGGCCTCGTGAAGCTGCTGTCCCGCTACCTCCTGCGCTGGAACGTCACCAACGGCGACTGACCCGCGCCACCACTTCTCGAAAGGACACCGACATGGCCACCGGACTGAAGCAGCGCGGCCGCGCCGACTTCAACTTCCTCGCCGACCTCGCCCGCTGGTCGGGCACCAGCCTCCAGAGCGCCGCCGAGCAGGACTTCGACCGGCTCATCGAGCGCGACGCGCTCCCCGAGGGCATCCAGCACCAGATCCGCGCCGTCACCAAGGTGATGGAGGCGGAGTCGAAGGTCTACCAGTGGGACCGCTTCTACACCCGCTTCTGCGCCGAGCAGCAGTTCCGCTCGGCCCTGCTGGCCTACGAGGACGGCGAGCCGGAGATCCTCGCGGAGTACGAGAAGTACGCCGACCAGGGCGGCACCGTGCACCTGAACCCGGACGTCGAGACCCCGTCGTACTGGTCCGACACGGAGTTCCACCTGGCCCCCGGCGGCTGGGAGGGTCACCCGCGGATGGGCTTCATGATCCACGACTACGTCTACGACCTGATCTTCTCCACCGGCGGCGTCGGCGCCGTCCGCGCCGGCGAGAAGTTCACCGACGCCCGGGTCACCACCGCCCAGGGCGGCCTGAAGGACCACTACGACGAGATCCTGTCGCTCGGCGTCGGCACCGGCCGGTCCGCCGTGTCCATCCAGCAGGTCTACCCCGACGCCAAGATCACCGGGGTCGAGCTCGGGCAGACCGAGCTGGAGCACGCCAAGCTGGTCGCCGCCCGGCACGGCTACTCGTGGGAGCTCCACCAGGCCGCGGCGGAGAACCTGCCGTTCGAGGACGAGAGCTTCGACCTGGTCACCGCCTTCATCCTGTTCCACGAGGTCCCCGTCCCGGCGGCGAAGCAGATCCTCGCCGAGGCGTACCGCGTCTGCCGTCCCGGCGGCGAGGTGCTGATCGGCGACGTGGCGCCGTACAAGGACCAGGCCTCGCTGTTCCGCTGCATGGTCCTGGACTGGGAGACCGAGAACCGCGAGGAGCCGTTCTGGCGCGGCTCGCTGCTCGCCGACCGGCCCGGCCTGGTCCGCGACGCGGGCTTCGAGCAGGTCGAGGAGTTCGGGGCGTCGTACCCGTGGGTCACGCGCGGCGTGAAGCCGACGCGATGACCCCGACGAACAGCAGCACCGACGAGAGGAAGACGACCATGGAGAGCCCCCAGTACCTGCACGCGTCCAGCACCGACGACCTCGCCCGGATGGTCACCGGGCTCACCGAGGAGCTCTGGGTGCTCCGCGACCGGGTGATGCTGCTGGAGCGCGCCGTCGTGGACGCGGGCGTGCTGGCCGCCGACACCGTCGACGAGCTGGTCCCCGACCAGGAGCTCGCCGAGCTGCTGGCCACCGAGCGGCTGCGCCTGATCCGGCGCGTGCTGGGCGCCCCGCTGGTCGACCGTGTCTGACCACCCGGGCGGGCGCGTCCTCCTGCGCCCGTCCTGGGTACTCCTCCCGGACGGCTCGGTCGCCGCGGACACCGCGGTCCTGGTGGTCGGGTCGCGGATCGAGGCGGTGCTGCCGGCCGCGGCGACGGACGGGATCGATGCCGAGCGCGTCGACCTCCCGGGTCACCTCCTCGTCCCCGGGCTGGTGAACCTGCACACCCACGTCGGGGCGGGACCGATCGGGCGGGCGGTGTCGGAGGACTTCCCCCTGCCGGCCGGGATGCCCTTCTACGTCCCGCTGTCGCGGCTGTGGCAGCACGCGTACGACGAGTCCGTGGTCGAGCGGTACCGCTCGATCGTGGAGTGGGACCTGCTCGGCATGCTCCGGACCGGCACCACCACGGTGCTCAACCACGCGTCGACCGACACCGAGGGCTACCTCGAGCTCGCGCTGCGCGCCGGGGTGCGGACCTTCGCGGGCCCCACGGTGCCGATGGACGTCGCGCACCGCCTCGGTCGGCTCGAGGCCGGGACCACCCGGCGCGACGACTCGACCACGTCCGACGTCCAGGCGGCCCAGCTGGCCGGGTTCCGGGACCTGGCCGAGCGCTGGGAGGGCCGGGCGGACCGGATCACCCTGGTGCTCGGCCCGGCGGCGGTGCACGCCGTCGACCTCGGGGTCCTCGAGGCCGTCGCCCAGCTGTCGGCCGAGCTCGGCAGCCGGGTGACCACCCACCTGTGCCAGGCGCCCGGAGAGCTGGCGGAGACCGACCGACGGTACGGCCTCACCCCGCTCCGGGTGCTGGAGAAGGTCGGCCTGGCCAACGAGCGGCTGGTCGCGGCCCACGGCACGTACCTCCCGGAGGAGGATCTCGAGCTCGCGGCGAGCGCCGGTATCACCGTCGTGCACTGCGCCTCGCGCAAGGCCAAGGAGGCCGTGGTCTCGCCCTCGGTCGCCTTCCGGAAGGCCGGGGTCCGGGTCGGGCTCGGCACCGACGGCTTCAGCTGCGACATGGTCGAGGAGCTGAAGTTCGCGGCGGTGCTGGGCAAGATCGGCACCGCGCGCACGGACTCGCCGACTGCGGCCGGCGTACTCCACGCGGCGACGGCCACCAATGCCGACGCGCTCGGCCGCGACGACCTCGGGCGGATCCGGCCCGGTGCGCTGGCCGACCTCGTCGCCGTCGACCTGCGCGGTCCCGCGGTCGCGCCGGTGCTCGACCCGGTGCAGTCGCTGGTCTACTACGGCAACGGCCGCGACGTGAGGTTCTGCATGGTCCACGGCGAGACCGTGGTCCGCGACGGACGCGTGCTCACCCTCGACGAGGACCGCGTCGGTACGGCGGCCGCGGACGCCCTGGGCTCGATCTGGGCCGAGGCGATCGAGCGCGGGCTGCTCGACGACGTACTCCGGGCTCCGTCGGGCCTGGTCCTGCCGGTGGAGCCGCGTGCCTGACCTTCTCGCGAAGCTCGCCGAGCACGGCGTACGCCGTCCGGACCAGGTCGCGCTCGTCGACCCGTCCGGCGTCGAGACCACGTGGGCCGAGCTCGACCGCCTCGTCCAGGGCCTCGCGGGCGGCCTCGTCGACCGGGGATGCCGACCGGGACAGGGCGTCCTGGTCGGCGTCTTCGAGGGCGCGTCCGCGGTGCTGGGGTACCTGGCCGCCCAGGCGGCGGGTCTGGTGCCGGTCGTGGTGGGCCCGGGGGCGGGACCGCACGTGCCGGCGATCGTCGACGGCCTCGACGTGGTCGAGGCGGTGGTCGGCCCGGAGCTGGCCGATGCCGCGCGGCGGACCTCCGTCCGGGTGCTGACCCCCGAGGACCTCCTCGCGCTCGACGCGGCACCGGTGATCCGGGTCGACCCCCGCCCGGACCGGCAGATGGGCGCCGTCCAGTTCTCGACCGGCAGCACCGGGGTGCCCAAGGGCGTCGTGCGGACGGTGGCCGGCGAGCACGCCGACGCGGTCGGACGCGTGCTCTCGATGGGGCTCCGAGCGGGGGACGCCTGGCTCTCGCTCGCCGCCACCAACTCCAACATCGCGATCGGCGCCCTGCGCTGCGTCCTCCTGCTCGGCGGGACGCTGGCGCTCACCGGTCGGACCGACCCGGCTTCGCTCGTCGACGCCTCGCGCGGCGGCGTCCAGGTCTTGGCGCTGCAGCCGCACGACTGGCGTGCGGCCCTCGCCGAGGGCGCGGTCGGGACGCTGGTCGACCGTGGACTCCGCGTCGCCGTGATGACCGGTGGGCACGGCGACCCCGACACGCTCCGCGGGCTCGAGACGGCCCTGGCCGGGCGGGGCGACGTCCTCAACATCTACGGCCTGACCGAGGTCGGCAACGTCGCGGTCGCCTCCGCGACGACCCGGCACGGAGCGGGTCCCTGCCACGTCGGCGTACCGCAGCCGCTGCTCGACGTCCGTGTCGAGGGCGGCGTCCGGGGCGAGGTGCTGGTGCGCGGCGCGGCCGTCGCGGAGCGCTACCTGGTCCCGGAGGGCGAGAGCCTGCGCAGCGTGTCGACGCTCCGCGACGGGTGGCTGCCCACCGGCGACCTCGGCGCCTTCGACGGCCGCGGCGGGCTGGACCTGCTCGGCCGGCTGCGCGACGTCGTCCGGGTCGCGGGCCGCGAGCTCGTGCCCCGGGAGCTGGAGCTCGCGGTGACCGCCGCGACCGGCCTGCCCGAGGCCGTGGTGCTGCCCGGCGCCGACGACGCCACGGTGCGTCTCGTGCTGCCCGTGCCCGCGCTCGACCCCGCGACGCTCTCCCGGGTCCGGTCCGCGCTGCCCGCCGTGCCCGCGCGCTGGGAGGTCGTGGCCTGCCCCGACCTCCCGCGCAACTACGGCGGCAAGACCGACCGCACCCGACTCGCGGAGGCGGCCGGCGCCGACTCCGCGGTCCTCGATCTCCGCGCCCCGGCCGGAAGTCCGTCCCCGATGAAACAGGAAGAGGAACAGCCATGACCTCCTTCGTCCCCGCAGACCAGCACTCGGCCCTGGGCAGCGCCCTGGGCCTCGCCGGCCGCACCGTCGTCGTCACCGGCGCCACCAGCGGCATCGGCCAGGCGGTCGCCCTCGGCCTGGGCCGGCTCGGCATGCGCGTCGCCGGCGTCGGGCGCCGCGCCGAAGCCCTGGAGAAGACGAGCGCCGCGGCCGCCGAGCAGGGCGTGACCTTCAGCGCGCACGCGGCCGACGTGACCGACGAGGAGGCGATGGCCGCGGTCATGGCCGACGTCGTCGCCCAGCACGGCGGTCTCGACGCGGTCGTGGCCAACGCCGGCATCGCCCACGTGGAGCCCGCCGCCGACATGCCGATCGCGGCGTTCCGGTCGGTGCTCGACACCAACGTCACCGGCGCGTTCATCACCGCGCGGGCGGCGTACCGCCACTTGGGCCGCGGGGGAGCGGTCGTGTTCACCAGCTCCAGCTTCGCCCGGCGCGGCTTCACCGACTGGTCGCCGTACAACGCGAGCAAGGCGGCGGTGGGCATGCTCGTCGAGACCCTGGCCCAGGAGTGGGCGGGCCAGGGCGTCCGGGTCAACGCCCTCGCCCCGGCCGCCACCCTGACCGACGTCAACCGCTCCCTCTTCGAGGACCCGGAGTTCACGGCGGGCGTCGTCGCGGGCATCCCCGGCGGCCGGATCATGGACACCGAGGAGTTCGTCCTCCCGGCCGCGTTCCTGCTCAGCCCGCACAACGAGATGCTGCTGGGCCAGACCCTGTTCGTGGACGGCGGGCAGTCCCTCTGAGCGCGCCGGACGTCGACCTGGTCGTCGCCGGCGCCGGGGGCGGCCTGGTCGGAGCGCTCCGGGCCGCCCACCTGGGACTCGAGGTGCTGCTGGTCGAGGCGAGCGAGCACTACCGGCAGGGCAACAACACCTCGATGTCGACGGCGATGATCCCCGGCACCGGCACCCGCTGGCAGCGCGAGCTGGGGGTCGAGGACTCCCCGGACACCTTCGCCGCCGACGTCGAGGCGAAGACCAAGGGCACCGGCGACCTGGCCCTGGCGAGGGCGCTCGCCGAGGCCAGTCCGCGGATGCTCGAGTGGCTGGCCGACGACGTCGGCGTCCCGCTCTCGCTCGTCACCGACTTCGGCTACCCGGGCCACTCGGCGTACCGCTGCCACACGGTCCCGGACCGGCACGGCTCCACGCTGCTCGGGCACCTGGTCCGGGCGGCGGCGGCCGAGCCGCGGATCCACCAGCTGGTCCCCGGCCGGGTGAGCGGCGTGGAGCCCAACGGTCGCTCGGCCACCGTCACCGTGACCCGTCCCGACGGCGGGGAGGAGCAGGTGAGCGCCGGGGCGGTCCTGCTGGCCACCAACGGGTTCGGCGCCGACCGCGACCTGGTCGCGCGGCACCTGCCGGAGATCGCCGACGCGGTCTACCACGGCAGCGAGACCTCCCGCGGGGACGCCCTGCGCATCGGCGACGGGCTGGGCGCCGCGTCGGCGTACCTCGACGCCTACCAGGGGCACGCGGCGCTGAGCGAGCGCGGCGCCACCCTGGTCGGCTGGGCGACGGTGATGCACGGCGCGGTGCTCGTCGACCTCGACGGGACCCGGTTCGGCGACGAGACCGTCGGCTACTCCGAGTACGCCGCCGCCCTCGCCTCGCGTCCCGGCGCCGGCGGCTGGCTCGTGTACGACGAGCGGGTCCACGAGGCGTGCCTGCCGTTCAAGGACTACCGCCAGAGCGTCGAGGTCGGCTCGCTCGTGCGCGCGGCCGACGTCGCCGAGCTGGCCTCCCGCACGCGGATGCCCGAGGCGGCCCTGGCGGCCACCCTGACGGCGGCCCGAGACGCTGCGTCGGGCGCGGCTCAGGACGCCTGGGGTCGGACGCACTTCGAGGCGCCCCTGGACCCGCCGTACGTCGCGGCCCGCGTGGTGCCCGCTCTCTTCCACACCCAGGGCGGCCTGGTCGTCGACGGCCACGCCCGCGTGCTCCGCCCCGACGGCGACCCGATCGACGGTCTCTACGCGTCCGGTGGCGCGGCCGCCGGGATCTCGGGCCACGGCGCCTCGGGCTACCTCGCGGGCAACGGCCTGCTGACGGCGCTCGGGCTCGCGTTCCTGGCGGCGGAGCACGTCGCTGCCCGGAGCGAAGCCGCCGTCCCGATCTGACGGATCCATCGCCCGCACGAAGCACGACACCCCCGCCGGAACCCGGCGGGGGTGTCGTCGCAGGTCGGAGCGCTAGAACAGTGCCAGCGCATCCGCCGCTCGGGAGACCGCCTCGCGGCGCGTCTCGTCGGGGTCGGAGCGTCCGACATTGAGCAGCCCCGCCAGGGAGTCTTCGGCCGTGTAGACCTCGTAGAGGACATCGGCGACCTCGTCGGCGCTGGCATCGGCCAAGTCGCAGGCGACGAGCAGGTCTGCGAGGTCGTCCTCGTCCTTCGGTCGCCAGGCGACCAGCTTCATCGCTAACAGATGCCGGGCTGGAGCGATATGGACAGTCAGCCCTTCTCGCGCCGGCCCGGCGCACGCGCACTCGGGCCGCGGCGGAACCCAGGATCCGGCACTCGAGTTGAGCCACGTCATCGACAGGCCGCGTTCGACGGCGATCTCCCGTGCGACCTGGTCGGCCGCCACGACCGACCGGGCCACGTCGACATCCGGGGTCGCGACGGAGCGCCCGTGCGCGAGCAGGAGAGCAGAGCCGCCGACGACGTAGAGGCTCACCCGTGCCGAACGAGCAGCCAGCCGGGCGTCGAGGTCGCCGAGCAGATCGACGACCGAACCTGCATCGAGTTCCTTCAGCGGTCCCGGCGCCCAGCGCGGTGCCGGGAAGTCACCCGACGCGCACAGAGGACATTGCCACGGTTGGGTCACGCGACGGCGAGCGCGGACTCGGCGAGGAGGATCCCCTTGTCGGCGAGCCACGAAGGCGTCGTCTCGCGGATCTCGTCCTCGCTCTGACGACCCTTCGCCGGGATCCACTCCTCCTCGAGAGGCTCAACGTGTGCCCACGATGGCGCAGGGCGACCAGCGGTGGTGAACTCGTGTTCGACGAGCGCTGCGAACAGCGTGTCCCAGCGCTTCTCGCCGATAGTGGCCTTGGCGTCCCAGGCGTCCGCCAGGTGTGGCCGGTTCTCCAGAGTGTCGCGCAGGCGATCGCGCGCCTCGAGTGCAAACCGAAGGACTCCGGACGCTCTCTGAGCGGTTTCGAGAGAACAGCGAAGCGAGGCTGCGCAGTCAAGAGGGGAGGGGATGTTCTCCTCCCGGGCGGCGCACAGAGCGTTCCCGATGCGCTGGCACTTCATCAGCAGTGGAGCCGAGGGCGCCGTGTCCCCGTGCAGGTAGGCCGACATCCGCGAGGGTGATGTGCCGATGGCCCTGGCGAAGTCACGCTGCGTGAGGCCGCTCGAGCTGATCGCCGCGCGCAGGGCGTCGACGACAGCCTGCTGATCAGCGTCGAGGGCGCGTTCTGAGGTCATGGATCTCGTCCAGGTTTCGTCGGGAAGTTCTCAGATCAGAGAATATCTGGAGTCCGGCGGCCGGGCAACAGAGAGAGGTGCTCGGATGATCGGAGCGAGCCGGCCCGGGCTCCCGGACCAGGTTCATCTGCGCGGGCGAAGTGCGCACGTGTCGCGATCCTGCGCCTTGTGAAGCGCAATGAGGGTGGCAAGTGAAAGGCCCCCGCCGGACTACCGGCGGGGGCCTTTCCGCAGGTCGGAGCCCTGCGTTGCTCGGTGGGCAGGGGCGGGGTCGAACCGCCGACCTATCACTTTTCAGGCGATCGCTCGTACCAACTGAGCTACCTGCCCGAGCGACAGCCACCTTACATGGGGCGGCGGGGCGGTGCCGAATCAGCATCATCCCCGGCCGCGCCCTATGCTGTGCGAGCAGTCCAGGCCCCCATCGTCTAGCGGCCCAGGACCCCGCCCTTTCACGGCGGTAGCACGGGTTCGAATCCCGTTGGGGGTGCCACTCACGTGTCCGATCAGTCGCCGATTGTGAGGACTCCAGATCCGTGGGTTAGAGTTCCATCGCTTCGCCGCGCAGGACTGGCGAAGACACACCTGGCCCCGTAGCGCAGTTGGTTAGCGCGCCGCCCTGTCACGGCGGAGGCCGCGGGTTCGAGTCCCGTCGGGGTCGCCGACCAGAAGCCCGGATCATCATGATCCGGGCTTCTGTCATTTCCCTGCCTTGGCGCCGGCGGGCAGACTGACGCGGTGCCGATCGAGATGGACCCCGAGCGCTTCGACGAGCTCGTCGACGCGGCTCTCGACGACATCCCCGACGAGCTCGCCCGGCTGGTGCGCAACGTCGTGGTCCTGGTCGAGGACGAGCCGCCCGAGGGCGAGCCCGACGACCTGCTCGGCCTGTACGACGGCGTCGCCCTGACCGAGCGCGACAGCGGCACCCTGATGCACCTGCCCGCCCGGATCTTCATCTTCCGCGGCCCGCTGCTCGACATGTGCGAGAGCGAGGAGGAGCTGATCGAGGAGGTCCGGATCACCGTCGTCCACGAGGTCGCGCACCACTTCGGCATCGACGACGCCCGGCTGCACGAGCTGGGCTACGCATAGGGACGGCGCGTCGGTCGGGCTTGTTGCTTCATCACGGTATGCAGGCGAGTCGGCGAGCCTGCCGGCTCATCACGGTATGCAGATGAGCTGTCGCTTCCCGTGGTGGGTACGCCGTGGTCAGTGCGAGCTCGTCTGCATACCATGATGAACCTGGGGCGCCCGGGACGAGACCCACCCCCACCCCACGCTAGGAACCGACCCAGAACCCCAGTGCACACGCGCCCATGGCGAGCACCGTGGTCACCACGACGTACGCCGTCCCGCGCCGTGGCCCCAGGCCGTGTGCCTGGACGGCGAAGGCGGAGTACGTCGTGAACCCGCCGCAGAAGCCGGTGCCGAGCAGCGCCGCCAGCTGGCCCGAGACGGACAGGGCGGCGAGGAGCCCGAGCAGCAGCGAGCCGAGCACGTTGACCGCGAGCGTGCCGCGCGGGAACCGGCCGTCCCACCGCTGCGCGACGACGTAGCGCAGCGACGAGCCGGCGGCGGCGCCCAGGGCGACCAGCAGGCCGGTCATGCGCCTGTCGCGAGTCGGCGACCAATGGCGACGGCGGCGACACACGCCAGCGCCGACCCGACCAGGTAGGCGAGCGCGGTCGCGACGTGGCCGTCCGCGAGCAGGGAACGGGACTGCTCGGCGAGCGTCGACAGCGTCGTGTAGCCCCCGAGCAGGCCCGGGCCGAGCCCGGCCAGCAGTACCGGGCGGCGGCGTACGGCGCCGAGCCCGAGCACCAGCGCGAGCAGCAGGGAGCCCGACACGTTGATCGCGAAGGTCGTCCACGGGAAGCCGGACTCGTCGGGGGCCAGCTCGCCGAGCCCCCAGCGCAGCATCGCGCCGACGGCGCCCCCGATCGCCACCGCGCCGACGGCGCGGGGGTCGGGGCGGCTCACGAGGCGGTGCTCTGCCGGTCCGAGCCGGTGCTGGCGTCGATCCAGGCGAGCGGCGGCTCGCCCCGGCCCTGTCGGACGAACTCGCCGAGGTACCACTGCTGGAAGTCGCGCTGCTCCTGGGTGCGGGCCAGCGACAGCAGTCGCTCCTGGCGGCAGAACTCGTCGGCCAGGTCGAGCATCTCGATGAACCGTTCCATGGTCCGGGTGCTCTCGCGCGAGGTGATCATGTCGACCTCGGTCTCGGCGACACCCTCGGCGGCCGCGCTCTCGAGCTGGTCGGGGCCGATCCCCTCGCGCAGCTGGCGCTCGAGGGAGCCGAACAGGTCCGAGAGGTCCTTGGCGAGCGGGTAGTCGCTCTCGTGCGCGAGCGCCAGCAGCCGCACCTCGCGCCGGAGCTCGCGGAAGTGCCGCTGGAAGGCGACGTACAGATCCAGGGGTACGCCGCGGATCCGTACGCCGACCGGGTCCTCGGGGGTCGCGTTCAGCGGGTCCTCGTCGCCGGTGATCAGCCCGGTCACGCCGTCGTCCTCGGCGAACGTGCCCGCGGGGGCGAACCAGACGGTCTTGCCGTCCACCTCGATCTCCGCGCCCCAGGCGTCGGAGCAGCGGGCGACGATGCTCAGACCCCGCCCGAAGGTCAGCAGCAGGTCGTCCTCCTCGTCGGGAGCACTCGTCGGCAGCAGGGGCCGCTCCCGCGAGCCGTCACGGACCTCGACGCGCGGGTGCTCCCGGGTGCCGCGCACCCGCACCTGGATCGGCGCGGTGGCGTGCAGCAGCGCGTTGGTCACCAGCTCCGAGACGCCCAGCTCGGCACACTCGACCAGATCCGACCGGCCGATGTCGTGGCAGGTGCTGACGACCCAGCGCCGCGCGTCCTGCACGCCACGGGGGCCAGCGCCCAGCGACAGGGCAGGCCGGTTCAGCGGCACGGGCGGAGCTCCTGGGACAGGCCGAGACGGGACGGGGACATGCCATTCTCGGCCCGCATACCCCCGATCGGGGGGAGGCAAACGCAAAGGTTGGCAAGGAACTTCTGCGGTCCTCAACTCGGGGGCCGATGGTGAACCACGATATCGATTGGGTACGGCGTGGGTGGCCGTGTGACGCTCCCCACTTCGCGAGCCCACCCGACGGGGCAGGGGGTTGGGGTACCCGGCAGGGGAGCGGGACAATGGCAGCACCGGATCGGGCCCGGCTGGGCTCGATCCTCGACCGACACGCAGGAAGGCTCGTGATGGCATCGCCTGACCACCCCCGCGACGCTCAGGAGCACGCCGGCCGGCACCGGGTCGTCGTGGTCGGCTCCGGCTTCGGCGGCCTCTTCGGGACCAAGGCGCTGCGTCGCTCCGACGTCGACGTCACCATGATCGCGAAGACGACCCACCACCTCTTCCAGCCGCTGCTCTACCAGGTCGCGACCGGCATCCTGTCCGAGGGCGAGATCGCGCCACCGACCCGCGAGATCCTCTCGGGCCAGGCGAACGCGCAGGTGCTGCTCGGCGCGGTCACCGCCATCGACCTGGAGAAGCGGCTCGTCACCTCGCACGTGCTCGGGCGCGAGAGCGTCACGCCGTACGACTCCCTGATCGTGGCGGCCGGTGCGGGCCAGTCGTACTTCGGCAACGACCACTTCGCCGAGTTCGCGCCGGGCATGAAGAGCATCGACGACGCCCTCGAGCTCCGCGGCCGCATCTTCGGCGCCTTCGAGGTGGCCGAGCTCGGCGCGCAGCGCGGGGAGAACGTCGACCATCTGCTCACCTTCGTGGTCGTCGGCGCGGGACCGACCGGTGTCGAGATGGCCGGCCAGATCGCCGAGCTCGCGCACCGCACGCTCAAGCGCGACTTTCGGGCGATCAACACCCGCACTGCGCGCGTCGTCCTCGTCGACGCCGCGCCGCAGGTGCTGCCGCCGTTCGGTCAGAAGCTCGGCGAGAAGTCCAAGAAGGAGCTCGAGAAGCTCGGGGTCGAAGTCGTCCTCGGCGCGATGGTGACCGACGTCGACGAGCGCGGCATCGAGATGAAGTTCAAGGACGGCCGCGCGGAGCGGATCGACACCGTCACCAAGATCTGGGCGGCCGGCGTCCAGGCGAACCCGCTCGGCCGGACCCTGGCGGAGCAGACCGGTGCCCCGCTCGACCGCGCCGGCCGGATCGGCGTCAACCCCGACCTCACGCTGCCGGGGCACCCCGAGGTCTTCGTCGTCGGCGACATGATCGCCCTCGACAACCTGCCGGGGGTGGCGCAGGTCGCGATCCAGGGCTCCAAGTACGCCGCCAAGGTCATCGACGGCCGGGTGAAGGGCAAGGCGCCGCTGCCGCCGTTCAAGTACTTCGACAAGGGCTCGATGGCGATCATCAGCCGCTTCCGCGCGGTGGCCATGGTCGGCAAGCTGCGCATCTCCGGCCTGGTCGCCTGGCTGATGTGGCTCGGTCTGCACCTCGTCTACATCACCGGCTTCAAGAGCCGGGTGACGGCGCTGATCCGCTGGGCCGTCTCGTTCATCGGTCGCGGCCGGTCCGAGCGCACCACCACCGAGCAGCAGATCTTCGCGCGCAGCGCGCTGGCGAGACTCAAGGGCGGCGCGACCGACCTCGTCTCCCAGCCGGGGGCGTACGACGCCGCGCGCGAGCTGCTGGAGACCTCGCGACGCGAGGAGCTGGAGGCGCAGGCGGCCGAGGAGGCCCGGCTCACCGACTCCGGCCAGCGCGGCGCCCACCTCGGCGAGCGCGCCGGCTGACCTAGCTACTCGAAGTACGACGGCGTCGGCTTGCCGTCGTCGTCCTGGGCCTCGATCGCCTCGCGTGCCCAGCGCGGCAGGATGAAGACGCCCTCGGCCTCGACGGTGACGCCGTCGGGGCCGAGGATGTGTCCCTTGGCCCAGGTCTTCACGCCCTCGACGCGATCGATCCAGGCCTCGGCGCGCAGGTCGCCGAGCGGGGTGCCCTGCCGGTAGGTCAGGGTCAGCGTGCCGGTCATGCCCGGCTTGCCGCCGGCGCCCGCGGCCTCGCCGAGCAGCTGGTCGAGGATGAGCGCGGAGACGCCTCCGTGCACCAGGCTGGGCGGTCCCTCGTACGCCGCGCCGAGGTGGAAGTCCGACCACGCCCGTCCGGAGGGATCGTGCTCGATCACCAGCGGCGGCGCGGCCGGGTTCCGCAGGCCCACCACCGTGTTGCCCCACGGACGGCCCCGACCGGTCCGGCTGAAGCGGACGCCGTACGGCCCGTCGAGCTGGTGCTCGCGCAGGCGCGCGGTGATCGCCTCGATCTCGGCTTGGGCGCGCCGGATCTCGTCGTCGTCGACCAGGGTGCGGATCGTGACGTCGACCAGCTCCCGCACCGACTGGGTGAAGGGGCCGTAGAGCGAGCGCTGGCGCTCGAGCTCGTCCTCGGAGATGTCGTCCTGCACGTAGCCGCTCACGGGCAGGAGTCTAGAACACGTTTCAGTTAGATCGGATTCCGAAGGTGTTCGTGCGCTCAGGCGCACATCCGGAGGTCGAGCGGGCCGATGTCGACGGATTCCGCTCCGCGGATGCCTCGGATTCCCTAGACTCGCCCACCGACATGCGGTGGCGGAGGGAACTGGAATTGGGGAACGCAGCGGGCTCGCGCCGGCAAGTGCCGGAGGCGGTGGCCACGGACGCGCCGCGACCCTCGGAGCCGGCGAGCGGAGCCGACCGGGAGGTCGACGACATCCGGATGCTCCTGCGGGAGCTGCGCCTGCGGCGCCAGCTGCGCGCCGCTCGGAAGTAGGCCCGCCCGGGCCGAAGTCGGCCCGAGAGCGGACGCGGTCGCATCCGACCTGATTGGATGGGCCAGGACGTAGCGCATCCCCGTCGTACGGGACCGTCCCGACCCCGATCCTTCCGGAGTGCCCTTGACCGAGCAGGCCGTGTCCGCACACACGCCCGCCTATGCGGCCGCGGACCTGACCAACTGCGATCGCGAGCCGATCCACATCCCCGGCGCGATCCAGCCGCACGGCGTCCTCCTGGCGGTGGACGCCGAGGACTGGCGGGTCGTGATGGCGTCGGACAACGTCGCGGCGATGCTCGGCGTGGACCTGGAGTCGGTCCTGAGGACGCCGCTGTCCTCGCTGCTGGGGGCCGGGGTGACGGAGTCGATCCGGGCGTCGGTCGAGGGCGAGCGCGCCGAGGTGCTGCACCTGTACGTCGAGGAGCTCACGACCCGTGACGCGGGCCTGCCGGCGTACGTCGACGCCGCCGTGCACCGCTCCGGCGACCGGGTGGTCGTCGAGCTGGAGCCCGCCGACGGACCGGACGCCGCTCTGCTGAGCTACCGCGTCGCGCGGGGCGCGATGCAGCGCCTGGCCCGCACCACCTCGGTCGTCGGGCTCTCCGAGGGCCTGGTGAACGAGATCGCCGACCTGACCGGCTTCGACCGGGTGATGGTCTACCGCTTCGACGAGGACTGGAACGGCGAGGTGATCGCCGAGCGCCGGCGTCCGGACCTCAACCCGTTCGTCGGCCTGCACTACCCGGCGACCGACATCCCGGCCCAGGCGCGCCGGCTCTACACGGTCAACTGGATCAGGCTGATCGCCGACATCTCCTACACCCCGGTCCCGATCGTGCCGGTGCTCGACCCGGCGACGGGCAGCCCGCTCGACCTGTCCCACTCGACGTTGCGCAGCGTCTCCCCGATCCACGTCGAGTACCTCTCCAACATGGGGGTGACCGCCTCGATGTCGGTATCCCTGGTGGTCGACGGCGAGCTGTGGGGGCTGGTCGCCTGCCATCACTACTCGGGGCCGCACGTCCTGAGCCTCGACGTCCGTGCGGCGTCCGAGTTCCTCGGCCAGGTCGCCTCGCAGCTGGTGGCCGAGCGCGAGCGGGCCGACGACCGCGACGAGGTGCACCGGGCCGAGGAGCTGCTCGCGGAGGTGCAGGCCGCGACCTCGGCCGCCCGGGCGCCCCTGGAGACGCTGATGGAGAGCCCGGCGCTGACGGAGCTGATGGGCGCCGGAGGCGTGGCGCTCTGCTTCGACGGGCGGGTGACCACCCTGGGCACGGTGCCGGACGAGGCGTCGATCCGGCGGATCGCGGAGCTGCTGCGCCGGCCGGAGAGCCACCCGGGGTCCAGCTCGCACCTCGCGGCGCTCGACCCGGCCCTGGAGGCGGTGGCCGACACGGCGGCCGGTGCGCTGGTGATCGGGTCCGCCCCGGACCGGTGGCTGTGCTGGGTGCGTCCCGAGCTCCCCGAGGTCGTCGACTGGGGCGGGGACCCCACCAACAAGCAGCTCGCGCTCGCCGAGGATCCGCAGGTGCGGCTGAGCCCCCGCAAGTCGTTCGAGAAGTGGCAGCAGGTGGTGCGCGGTCACAGCGAGGGCTGGCGACCGTGGCACCTCGACCACGCCACCGCGCTCGCGAGCCACCTGGCCAGCCTGCTCTACGCCAACTCCCGCGAGCAGGTGGACATGGCCGAGGCGCTCCAGCGCAGCGTCATCCCGTCCGAGACGCCCCGGGTCGCCGGCCTGGAGATCGCGGCCCGCTACCTCCCGGCGGCCACGTTCCAGCTGGGCGGGGACTGGTGGGACGCGTTCGAGCTGCCCGGGGGCCGGATGGCGTTCGTGGTCGGGGACGTCGCCGGCCACGGCGTCGCGGCCGCGACGACGATGACCCAGCTGCGGGCCGCGGTCCGTGCCCACCTGTTCGGCGACGAGTCGCCGGCGGTCGTCCTGGACCGCACCGACCGCTTCATGGACGGGCTGTTCGAGCAGCTCATCGCCACCGTGGTCGTCGGCACCGTCGAGCCGGCGACGGGCCGCGTGGTGCTGTCCGCCGCCGGGCACCCGCCGCCCCTGCTGATCGAGGACGGGGTGGTGAGCGAGCTGCACGTCGCCACCCGACCGGTGCTGGGGCTCGGCGTCTCCGAGGCCGGCGAGACCGAGTTCGTCCTCACCCGCGGCTCGACACTGCTGCTCTACACCGACGGCCTCGTCGAGCGGCGCGGCGTCGACCTCGGGACGTCGCTGGCGGGGCTCGCCGACATCGCCGGCACGGGCCCCGGACCCGCCGGCATGGAGGACTGGGTGGACGGCATGCTGCTCGCCGTCCCCGGCGCCCGCGACGACGACACGACGGTGCTGGCGATCAGGGTCAGTCCGGGCGCCGGACCGGGCGTCAGTCCGGCAGGCTGACGACCGCGCCCTGGTCGGTGGTGTCCAGGCCGCGGGCGATGACCAGGCGCTGGATCTGGTTGGTGCCCTCGAAGATCTGCATCACCTTGGCCTCGCGCATGTAGCGCTCGACGGGGAAGTCCTTCGTGTAGCCCGCGCCGCCGAGAACCTGGACGGCGTCCGTGGTGACCCGCATGGCCTGGTCGGTCGCGACCAGCTTGGCGACCGAGGCCTCGCGGGAGAACGGCAGCCCCGCGTCCTTGAGGCGGGCGGCGTGCAGCGTGGTCGCCCGGGCCGAGGCGACCGCCGCCTCCATGTCGGCCAGCAGGAAGGACAGCCCCTGGTGGTCGATGATGCGCCGGCCGAAGGTGGTGCGCTGCTGCGCGTAGGCGACCGCCGCGTCCAGCGCGCCCTGCGCGAGGCCGGTGGCGACCGCGGCGATGCCGAGCCTGCCGGAGTCGAGACCCGCCAGGGCGATCCGGAGGCCCTCGCCCTCGGCGCCGAGGCGCCGCTCGACCGGGACGCGTACGCCGTCGAAGCGCATGGTGGCGGTCGTGGAGCCGGTCAGCCCCATCTTGTCCTCGGGCTTGTCGGCGGTCAGGCCGGGGCTGTCGCCGGGCACGAGGAAGCAGGAGATGCCGTCGCGCCCGCCCGGGCTCTCGGAGGTGCGGGCCATGACCTTGTAGAAGTCGGCCTCGCCGCCGTGGGTGGTCCAGGCCTTGGCGCCGGAGATGACGTACTCGTCGCCCATCAGGCGGGCGGTCGTGGTCATCGCGGCGGGATCCGACCCCGCGTGCGGCTCGGAGAGGCAGTAGGCGCCGAGCAGGTCGCCGCCGAGCATGTCGGGCAGCCAGCGCTGCCGCTGCTCGTCGGTGCCGCGCGTCACGAGCCCGAAGCACGACAGGGCGTGCACGGAAGTGCCGACGCCGACGCTGGCCCACACCGCCCCGATCTCCTCCAGCACCTGCAGGTAGACCTCGTACGGCAGACCGCCACCGCCGTACTCCTCGGGGTAGGGGAGGCCCAGCAGGCCGGTGCGGCCGAGCATCCGGAACACGTCGCGGGGGAACTCGCCGGCGGCCTCGGCCGCGGCGGCGCGGGGCGCGAGCTCGTCGGCCGCGATCCGGCGTACCAGCCGGACCAGGTCGACGGCCTCCTCGGACGGCAGCACACGACGAGCGCTCACGGTTCTTCCTCTCGGTTCGGCGTCGGAACCAGCATGCCCCGCGGTGGCGCGGGTCACCTCACCGCCCGCGGACCCGGGCGACGAGGTCGGCGGCGGCGCCCGGCCACGCGGGGTGCTCGAACTCGAACCCGGCCTCCAGCAGCCTGGTCGGTACGACGCGGCGGCTCTTCAGCAGGAGCTCGGTGTCGGTGCCCAGCGCCCAGGCGCCGACCTCGGCCATCGCGCGGGTCGCGGGCAGCCCCGGGCGCCGGCCCCAGGCCCGGCGCAGGTCGCGCATCAGCTCGCGCTGGGGGAGCGGACCGGGCGCGGCGAGGTTCACCGGGCCGTCGAGGTCGTCGCGGGCCAGGAGCAGGTCGACGGCCCGGACCAGGTCGCGGTCGTGGATCCAGGAGACGTACTGCCCACCGCCGGCGACCGGTCCGCCGAGGCCTAGCCGCGCCATCCGCAGGAGATAGTCGAGGACCCCGCCGCGGTCGGGGCTCATCACCATCGCGGCGCGCATCGCCACCCGCCGCGTGTGCGGCAGGGTCGCCTCCTGCTGGGCCGCCTCCCAGCGGCGGGCGATCCGCACGCTGTACTCCCAGTACGGCGGGACGCCGGGCTCGTCGCCCCCGATGATCCCGGTCTCCTCGTCGTTCGGTGCGTCGCGGCGGTCGGCGTAGATCGTGGCGGTGCTCATCTGCAGCCACACGGCGGGCGGCCGGCCGACCTGCTCCAGCGCCCGGCCGACCGCACGGGTGGACTCGACCCGCGACGCCATCATCTGGCGCAGGTTCTCGTCGGTGTAGCGGCAGCTGACCGAGCGTCCGGCGAGGTTGACGACGGCGGCCGCGCCGTCGAGCTCCGCGGCCCAGTCGCCGACGGTGCGCCCGTCCCAGAGCAGGTGCCGGACGCCGGGCTCCAGCGGCGCGACACGCCGGCTCAGGACGACGACGTCGTGTCCGCGTGCGGCGAGCGAGCGTCGGAGGATGCCGCCGACCTGTCCGGTGCCCCCGGGGATCACGATGCGCATGTCGCGACCCTAGACGCCATTTTGAACATGTTCAAACTGCCATGATGCTCGCCATGGACCTGGGCGTGACGCTCGTCTTCGTCGCCGTCGTCGGCGCGCGCTTCCTGCTGCCGCTGGCGATCCCGTACTGGCCGCTCCCGGCCGTGGTCGCCTGCCTCGTGCTCGACGGGGTCGACCAGACGATCTTCCAGCTCTTCGGCTACGACCCGCCGGGCTACCAGGCCTACGACAAGGCGATGGACGTCTACTACCTGGCGATCGCCTACCTCGCGATGCTGCGCAACTGGGTCAGCGTCCCGGCCTTCCGGATCGGCTGGTTCCTCTACTTCTACCGGCTGATCGGCGTGGTGGCCTTCGAGCTGTCCCACGCGCGGCCGCTGCTGCTGATCTTCCCGAACACCTTCGAGTACTTCTTCATCGCCTACGAGACGGTGCGCGCCCGGTGGTCCCCGATCGCGCTGGCGCTGAGCTGGTGGCTGAGTGCCGCCGCCCTGCTGTGGGTCTTCGTCAAGCTCCCCCAGGAGTGGTGGATCCACATCGCGAAGCTCGACGTGACCGACGAGATCGCGGCACACCGGTGGGTCCTGCTGCTGCTCTTCGTCCTCGTCGCCGGGGCGGTCGTGGTGGTCCGGTACGTCGTCACCCCGCGGCTGCCCGCGCCGGACTGGGACTGGCGGCTGAGCCCGGAGCCGCTGCCCGAGGAGATCGACGAGGCGCACGAGCAGATCGCGTGGCGCGCCGAGAACGACCGGGTCCTGTCCTGGGGGACGGTCGAGAAGATCGTGCTGGTCGGGCTGCTCGCAGTCGTGTTCGCGCAGATGCTGCCGGATTTCACCGGCTCCTCGACCGAGCTGTTCGTGGGCGTCGCGGTGGTCGTCGTCCTCAACGCCGCCATCACGCTGGTCGCGGCCCGGCGCCACTGGACGGTGGGCTCGCTGGCCGTCACGTTCCTCATCCGGCTGGCCGTCAACGTCGTACTCGTGGTGCTCGCGGACGAGGTGCTGCCGGGCGGGGAGGCCAGCCTGGACGGCTTCGACACGATGTTCTTCCTGTCGCTGATCAGCCTGATCACCACGCTGCACGACCGATGGCGCCCGGTCCACGAGGTACGCGTCGCGGCCACGACCTGACCGCGGCTCAAGTGGACCTCCAGTCCGCTCCCAGTCTCCTGCAAGCGGGCGCGCGTACTCATGTCCCATGAGCACAGCGACCCTCACCCAGACTCTCGCCGAGACCCCGTCCGCGACCGCGGCCCCCGTCCGTCCGGACGTCCTGCCCTGCCACGCCGACCCCGACCTGTGGTTCGCCAAGGACAACGACGGCGCGATGAAGGCCAAGTCGGCCTGCCTCCCGTGCCCGATCCGCCCCGCCTGCCTGTCGGCCGCCGTCGACCGCGGGGAGCCGTGGGGGGTCTGGGGAGGCGAGCTCTTCAGCGCCGGCCAGGTGATCCCGCGCAAGCCGCGCCGCGGCCGCCCGCCCAAGGTGCGGGCCGAGGCCCGGTCTTGACCGGCAGCCGCCGAAGTCGCTAAATGCGGCCCCGATGGGGAACGATGAACGAGTCGAACCATCGCGGGGGGTCTGGAAGTGGAGCTGGTTGAGGTCGCGCTGCCGACCCGACTCGTGGTCGGTGCTACCAGCACGTTCCCGCTCCACCACTCCCGCACGAAGCTCACCCGCGGCCTCGAGCCCGGGGAGGAGCTGGTCATCCTCGACGCCGACGGCGAGTACCACGCCGCCGCCGTCACCGACATCGCCTTCACCTCGGAGGACACGGTCTACGTCGTCCGGACCGGCGTCCGGCTCCCCGAGGACCTGGCCCTCGCCCGCATCGAGTCCGCCGACGGCGTCCAGCGCGGCGACGTCGACGGCGTCGTCGACCTGATCGGCGAGATGCTGCGCCGCTCGCGCCGGACCGAGGACGACGACAGCCGGTAGGCCCCGTGGGACTCGAACCCACAACCCAAGGATTAAAAGTCCTCTGCTCTGCCAATTGAGCTAGGGGCCCGGGAGATGGGGACGCTCATCCGTCTCGCTCCCGGAAGAAGTTAACAGTCCTCCAGTGCTCTCCACGCACCCGACCGTGCCCCGGGTGTCCCGAACGGCACCCATCCTCCGGAGGATCGCGACAACCGTGAGCGGTCTGGTGCTCCGGGCGACTCGACGACGTCGTTCTGCACAAGACGCGCGGCGGCGGTTGATTCGGACTAGCTGCACGTGCACGGCGAGAGTGCACGTCGTCACAAGACGATTCCCTACTGCGGAGTAAAGCCCTAGGTTGAACGCGCCGTCGCCGAGCACGGGGTCAGGCGGGCGCCCGAGGAGGACTCGTGATGTCATCAGCACCTGCGGGGACGGGGTCCCGGCGGCCCCGGGTTCCGGTCGAGCGCCGGTGGATGGGCCTGGACAAGCGGTCCATCCCGTACGCGCTCGTCGCGCTCGCGATCTTCGCACTGTGGACCGTGGTCGTTCCTCGCATCGACGACGCCGTGGCGTACGACGACCAGGTGTCGGCTGGGGAGCGCTTCCTGATCGCCGACGGCATCGTGTTCACCCCGACGGCGGGCTGGCAGGTCGACAGCGGGCTCCGGTACGACCCGGACCGCCCGGCGAGCGCCGAACAGGTCGTCTTGGTGAAGAACGGCGTGACCTTCGCCGTCCAGAGCGGCGACTTCGACGGCACCCCGGACGCCCTGCTCGACCAGATCGACAAGGTCACCACCCTCACCGACAACGGCGAGGGGTTCTCGGTCAGCAACGAGCGGGTGAGCCTCACCACCGATGCCGGCGACGTCGGCGTCGCCGAGGCGTTCACCAGCGCGCGTGCCGCGGGGTCGATCGCCGCGCTCGTCCTCGACGGCACCGGCGTCGAGATCCAGATCGTCGGACCGCCCGAGCAGCTGAGCGCGGTCTCCGACGAGATCGTCTCCATGGTCGCGACCATCCGCCGGCTCGACGAGACGGGATCCGCATCATGAGCACCTACCCGACCGACGCCGTGCCCGGGTCCGCCGCCGCGCCGGACGACCTGATCCAAGCCCGAGCCCAGGCGTTGGAGGAGTCCGCCTGGGGTGAGCGGTTCCACCTGGTCCAACCGCGCAACCTGTGCTTCTGGGTCTACGTCGTGCTGATGGCGATCGGCGTCCATCACATCTTCACCAGCTTCTCGCCGGTGATCGGGTACTACGGCGACGCGCTCGCGGTCGGGATCGTCGTCAACGGTGTCCTGGGGTTGGTGTGGTGGCTGTGGTTCCGCCACATCGACCGATGGGAGCACCAGCCGTTCTCGCTCATCGTCACCGCGTTCCTATGGGGCGGGGTCGCGGCGACCTTCGCGATGGCGATCCAGGGGAACGCGGCCGTGATGAACCTGTACGCGAAGCTGTTCGGACAGGAGTGGGCCTCGGCCTGGCAGGCCGGACTCACTGCGCCGTTCGTCGAGGAGACCTCCAAGTTCGCTGGTTTCCTCCTGTTGATGGGGCTGTCGGCGCGGTTGGTGCGCACCGTCCACGACGGCCTCCTGCTCGGCGCGTTCATCGGCCTCGGGTTCCAGGTCTTCGAGGACACCCTGTACGCGGTCAACGCGGCGTTCGCGAACTTCGGTACCGACCCCGTGGGAGGGGCCGTCGGTACGGCGGAGCTCCGCGTTGCCACGGGCTTCTTGTCTCATCCCCTCTACAGCGCCCTGTGCTGCGCCGGCCTGGTGTACCTCATCGGCACCGCGGCACAACCGCGCCGCGTCGGCCGGGGGATCGCTCTCGTGGCCGCCGGCGTACTCGCTCACCTCACGTGGGACTCGGTCGTCGCCTTCTCCAACTCCGCCGTGGCCACGTTCGCCGTGATGCTCAGCTCGGCCCTCATCGGGCTGGGGATGCTGTGGTACGCCTTCAAGACGGCCGCACCCGCCCAGGGGCGGTACGTGAAGGCGATCCTCGCCCCCGAGGTCAGCACGGGCGTGGTCACCGACGAGGAGGTCGAGGCGCTGCTCGACCGGAAGAGCCGCAAGTCCTACCTCCACGGCGCCGGCGGGCACGGTCATGACCGTCAGCAGCGAGTCCGTCGAAAGCACACCCTGGAGGCGATCCGCGACCTCGTCGACGAACTCGTCCACGCCAAGGGCGCCGAGAGCACCGAGGTCGAGCACGCTCGCGCCGACATTGCTCGTCTCCGTGCAGCGACCAGCTGAGCAAGCACGGCCGCGACGGGTTCGAGCAGTCCTGTCGCCACGCAGGCGAAACGCAACGTTCGGCCCGAGATGACGATGTCTCAGCGAAGATCGGTCGAGCGTGCTGACCAGGGTCGGTCGCCATAGAGCACCGGTTCTGGGTCCGCGCTGCTCCTGTCACCTCTGCGGACGAAGCCGGCGATGAACAGCAACAGGACTCCAGCCACGGCCTGCTCAAGCTGCCAGACGGCGCAGTCGGTGATCGAAGTTCGGGTCACTCGTGGACGCACCCGACCAGCGGCAGGAGCGGGCGATCTTGTGGGCTCGTGGACTCCACCCAGCTACTCGGTGTCCCCGTCGTCATCGTCCTCGATGTATCCGGTGACGGGGTCAACCATTGCGATGAAATCTCGGATGGCGTCGGCATGCCCGGCGATCGTCTCTCGTTGATGATCGGAGCGTCGGCTGCTCAAGCCGTAGCCCACCGCAGGCCCTCCAGACTCTCCGGGAAGCCGGGTGTAGTGGTACGTGCCCGGCTGCGAAGGGTCGTAGACGACGGAGAAGGTCATGCCGTCAACGGTGACTTCGAGGTGGTCGGGTGACGCGTGTTCTTGTTCGCTCGACACCAGGAGATTGAACCAACCGCGAGAGGCGGTCCCGGGCTGCCGTGCCAATCACTGCGTCTGGGTCCTGGACGCCCCTTGCCGTACTCAGCGCGGCACGAGTGCTCCGAGATGCGCCCGCCAGTCAAGTAGGCGACCCGTGGCGTACTCAACCCAAGGGCCGGTGCCTGCCTCAAGGGCAGGTCGCATCGGCAGCGTTTCGAGTCGCCCATGCGTCCGCAGGTAGGTGCTGCCCGTCGAGCACGTCGCTGGCGTTGACGTCGTGCTGCTCGGCGAGGAACCGGCCTGCGGGCCAGTCTGGCCCGTGCTGCCGTGGGGTCGGTGGCGCGCGGCGGGCAGGCCCTGTGTCGTGGTTCTGGGCGTGTTGGGAGCATCTGAGGGTGACGTTAACGTTGACCTTCGTCAAGGCCCTCGAGTCAGAGCACGCGTGCGTATCGAAGCCCTACCTGGACCTTCCCGGCTTCAGGGTGGGGTGGTGGACCGGGCAATGTCATGGTCAGGTTGCGTTCGCCTCGTTCACTGACGAGTTCGGGGTCGAGGTGGCGCGGGCGCAGATCAAGCTGGAGGCCCTGACCGGGCTGGCGTACCCGACCTGGGATCGGCCCGAGGGCGGCGTCACGGAGATCGACCTCATCGAGGTGCGCGACACCGCCCGCGGGTCCGGCCTCGGGACCGAGGCAGTGCACCTGCTGGTTGCGGCCTATGGCCCGCCCGTCATCGCGTTGGCTAAGAACGAGAGTGCCGAGGCATTCTGGCGCCAGCAGCCCGGGTGGGTGGAACACCTCCGCGAGACTGACTCCGACGACGGGCCTGAAGCCCCGAAGGGAATGCCGCTCTTCGTCTGGAACGGCAGTGCAGCATGACCGGGCCATCAGCCGGCTCCACCGTGCTGGCTGATGGCCCGGGAGCCGGTCGCGCATCAGTACGACCCCTCGAATGTCGCGAGGTTGGTGCGCATCGTCATGACGGGTGAGTTGATGATGGTGCGGTGCGACGGTAACTCCGAGACCGTCGTGCCGGGTGGCGGCTCCTGATGCACTGATCGTTGGCAGGCCGTCATGTGACCGCTCGTGCAGCAACCCGCGCCTCCGGACTCGATGAACCTGATCAGGGGTTGGCCGCGCAAGGCTAAGAAAGGGACCCGCAAGGTCGCGCCAAGGAGGCTGCAAGGGCGGGGTGAGGGACTGGGGATGCCCGCCGGGACGGCGGGCATCCCTCCCACGAAGGAACGACCGTGCCCCACCCCCATCGCCCCCATCGCGCCTGGCGCCGTGTGCTCGCACTCGCCGCCGGGACAACACTCCTGCTCTCCGGCCTGGCCGTGACCGCGCCCCCCGCGAGCGCCGGCCAGGTCGGCCTGACCCTGAAGATCCGCGGCGCCGGCACGGTGCAGGTCGTCGAGGGCTCCATCGAGGACGGCGGCTGGACCAGCTGCGACCGGACCGCCAACCTGGACGACCGCGTCGTCCAGGACTGCGGCCGGATCCGCAACGAGGAGCCCTTCGAGGCCTGGATCTGGCTGCGCGCCGTCCCCGCTCCCGAGCCCGCCGGGGAGTGGGTCGTGACCAACTGGGACGGGTGCGACGACGTGCGGAAGGTCGGCGAGACCTTCGAGTGCGCCGTGCACTCGGGGGCGTTCGGCAGCGTCGAGAAGACGGTGACCGCCAACTTCAGCGACGTACGCTCGCCCACGCTGACGTCCTTCACCCAGGTCCGCGACACCAGCGCCCCGGGCACCTGGACCTACGCCTGGGCCGCCGACCACGGCGACCTGGAGTGCGCCTACGAGAGCCTGTCGTTCATGGCCTGCTCCTCGCCGAAGGTCGTGCCCTGGGACGAGGGCTCGCACCGCTTCAGCGTGCGAGCGGTCGACGCGTCGGGCAACACCAGCGCCTTCCAGAGCCACGAGGTCACGGTCGTCGACACCGAGGTCATCTCGGGTCCCGCGGCCCGCGTCGCGTCGAGCACGGCGCGGTTCAACCTGCGCACGGGCGCCGGGAACGCCTTCGACTGCTCGCTCGACGGCGCGGCGTGGTCCGGGTGCGCGTCGGGCAGGAACGTCGTGGTCGACCTGGCCGGTCTCGCCGACGGGCAGCACACCCTGCGGGCTCGCGCGAAGGTCGGTACCTGGCTGGACCTGTTCCCGGTCGAGCACACCTGGACCGTCGACACCACGGCCCCGGTCACGACGATCGGGACCACGACCCACGTCCGCGACACCGCCTCGATCGCGTTCACGGCTCCCGGCGCCGCGCTGTCGGAGTGCCGGCTCGACGGCGGCAGCTGGGGCCCGTGCACCTCGCCGGCGACGTACGTCGGGCTCGCCGACGGACAGCACCGCTTCGAGGTCCGCTCGGTCGACGACCTCGGCAACACCGAGGCCGTGCCGGTCGTGCACGAGTGGGTCAGCGACAGCACCGTGCCGGTCATCACCCTCACCGGCAAGCACGTCCGCGACCGGGCGACCCTCACGTTCGCGGCACCCGGCGCCGCGTCGTACTCCTGCCGCCTCGACGGCGGCGCCTGGACGGTGTGCACCTCGCCCACGTCGTACGTCGGGCTCGCCGACGGCCGGCACCGCTTCGAGGTCCGGGCCACCGACGGCTCGGGCAACGTGACGCAGGTGCCGGCGGTGCACGAGTGGGTCGTCGACACGACCGCGCCGCAGACGCGGTTCACCTCCGGCCCGGCCGAGGGCTCGGTCGACCTGCGCTCGTCGATCACCCTCGGCATCCACGCCGCGGACGCCGAGCGGGTGGCCTGCACCCTCGACGGCGCGAGCGTGCCGTGCGGCGCCTCGCTCGCGCTCGCACGGCTTCGGCCCGGCACGCACCGGGTGACGGCGACGGGGGTCGACGCGGCCGGCAATGCCGACGCCACCCCCGCCGCCCGGACCTGGACGGTCCCTCTCGACGACCGGGCGCTGCGCAAGGCTCGGGGTTGGAAGCGCGTCCGCTCCGCATCGGCGTACGGCGGCTCCTTCCTGCGGGCGTCCAGGAGGGGCGCGTCGGTGAGCGTCAAGGTCCGGGGCGCCCGGAGCCTGATCCTCGTGGCCGGGCCCGGGAAGGGGAGCGGCAAGGTCACCGTCCTCGCCGGCAAGCGTCGCCTGCGTACCGTCACGCTGCCGACCTCCCGGACCCCTCGGCTGGTCCCGGTCGCCACGCTGGCCAAGCCCTTCAGCGGCAAGCTGCGGATCGTCGTGGCCGGCGGGCGACAGGTGCGTCTCGACGGGCTGGGCGTGGTGGCGGGCTGACCCCGACCTCGACTCGGCGGCCGACCGACGCAGCGTCCCACGACGGTCGGCTGCCGAAGTGGGCAGCGGTGACCGGCCGGTCGTGCCAGGCTCCGGTGCTGTGGAGGATCGGGAGCGGGGGCCGTCGAGGTTGCGGAGGATGGTGACGGTCCTGGTCGCCGCCGGCGTCGTCCTGATCTGCACTGCCATGTGGCTGTCGTACGACGCCCCGACGATCGCGGAGACCAGTCGCGGTGACTACACCTGCCTCGCGCCGTGGGACCTCGTCGTGAACGAGGCCGACGCCGATCCGCAGGGTGAGGCCATGCCCGACGGCGCACAGGCCGCGGCTCTGTGTCGCGAGGCGGGAGAGGAGCGATTCGCCTTGGCCGTCGGCTCCGCCTCGGGAGGGGTCGCGCTCGGTCTCGCCGCAGTGGCGTGCAGCATCGTCGCCTACCGCCGCGATCCCGAGGTCATCGAGGTCTCCGGCTGATTCGTCCTCCGGTCAGTCGAGACGGGTGAGGGCCAGGAGCTCCTCGCGGGCGACGTCGAGCTGGGTCTCGGTGAGGTAGTTCGTTCCCAGGCTGAGGGCCAGCCCCTCGGCGGCGTACCGGACCACCCAGGCGACGGGGAGCGGGAGGCCGTCGGCCTCGAAGGCGGCGTTCAGGCGCTGGGAGTCGTCGGGGGCCAGCGACTCGAGGTGCTCGAGGCCCACCTCCGCGCCGAGGTGGGCGATGAGGCCGGTCGTGCTGTACACGTCCGCGGCGGCGGCGCTGCCGCCGGTGAGCGCCCGCACGTACGCGCGGGCGAACTTCCCGGGACCGTTCTCGGTGATGTCGACGTGCGCCATCAGCTCCTCCCAGCTGCGCTCGACGACGTGGGCCACGAGGGCGGCGAGGAGCTCGTCGCGGGACTTGAAGTGGTGGGTCAGGCCGCCCTTCGTGACGCCGGCCGCCTCGGCGACGTCGGCCATGCTGACCCCGGCGCCGCGGGTCGTCACGAGGCGGTGCGCTGCCTCCAGTACGGCGCGCCGGGTCCGCTCCGCGTCGCGGACGCGCTCGCCCGATCGATCAGTGCTCGACACGCGCCGACTCCTTCGTCAGGGGGAGCGAGGGGATGAGGCGCCACGCTACGACAGCCGCGGCGAGGAGGATGACGGCCGCCACCGCCGCGGTCGACTGCATCGCCTCCGCGAACGCCGCCTGCGCGGCGGCGAGCACCTCCTCGGCCTCCGCGCCGTACGCCGTCGCGGCCAGCGAGTCCTCGGCGAGCGCGGCGTCCGCGGCGCTCGCCCCCTCGGGCAGCTCGAGGGCGCGCCGGTACAGCAGGCCGTTGAGCGAGCCCAGGATCGCGATGCCGAGGGCGCCGCCGAGCTCGTACGCCGTCTCCGAGACCGCCGAGGCGGCACCGGCGCGCCGAGCCGGGACGGCCCCGACGACGGCGTCGACCGACAGCGTCATGGCCACGCCCACGCCGAGCCCGATGATCGCGAGGCCGATGCCGAGGCCCCAGTAGGACTCCCAGTGGGTGGTGCCGGCCATCACCGCCAGGCCCGCGGCCGCCACCCCCAGGCCGAGGCCGATGGCCCGGCCGGCGCCCAGCCTCGCGAGGAGCAGCCCGACCAGGGCCACCACGACGACGGAGGCGATCGTGGCGGGCATCTCCGCCAGGCCGGCCCGGAGCGGGCCGTAGCCGCGCACCAGCTGGAGGTACTGGGAGAAGAAGAAGAGGAGCCCGAGGAACCCGAAGAGCGCCAGGACGTTGGCGGCCAGGGCGCCGGAGAACGCGGGCAGCCGGAAGAGGCTGACGTCCAGCAGCGGTACGGCGAGCCGGGTCTGGCGACGCACGAAGAGCCACCCCGCCACGAGGCCGAGCAGCAGCGCGCCGACGGTGAGCTCGTCGACGCCGTCGGAGATGACGTGCTTGATGGCGAACACGAGCGGGACGATCGCGAGGATGGACAGCGCCGACGACGTCCAGTCGATCGTCGGGGACGCCTCCCCCTTCGACTCCGGCAGCAACAGCCACCCGGCGACCAGCGCCAGGGCCATCACCGGCAGGTTGATCAGGAAGACCGAGCCCCACCAGAAGCTCTCCAGGAGCAGCCCTCCGACGAGCGGTCCGAGTGCGGCACCCGCGGTCGCCCCGACCGACCACAGGGCGATCGCCCGGGCGCGCTGCGCACGGTCGACGAACATCGCGCGCACGATCGACAGGGTCGACGGCATCAGCGTCGCCCCGGCGAGGCCGAGCAGGGCGCGGGCGAGGATCAGCATCTCGGCCGAGGGCGCGAACGCCGCCAGGAGGGAGGCCGCGCCGAACCCGAAGGTGCCGATGAGCAGCAGCCGCTTGCGGCCGACCCGGTCGGCGAGGTTGCCCATGGTGATCAGCAGGCCCGCGAGCACGAAGGCGTAGATGTCGCCGATCCACAGGATCTGGGTCGCCGACGGCGCGAGATCCGCGGTGAGGGACGGGACCGCGAGGTAGAGGACCGTGCCGTCGATCGCCAGCAGCAGCACGACGAGCACCAGGACGGCGAGAGCCGCCCACTCGCGGCGCCCGGCGAGCGGCCCGGCGGGGTCGGACGTGCTGGTGGTGGGGAGGGCTGACGAGGTCATGGATCCAGTCTACGAACTAAATGGTTCGTTGTGGAATCCGAATGGTCTTTAGCCTGTCACGAGCCGGCTCGTTAGGAATGGTTCTCATTTTCAGTATAGGGTGCGAGGGCTCTCGTTCCCGACCGGAGGTCCGTCCGCATGAGGTTCCGTCCCGCTCTCGCCGCCCCGCTGGCCGTCGCCCTCCTCGGGGTCGCGCTCACCGCCCCGGGCGCGGCCGCCGGTACGACGGGTGCGGGACCCGGCCCCGGTCCGGTCACGGCCTTCGACCTGACGCTCGAGGACGGATCGCCCGTCCTGCAGGTGCGCCAGGGGGAGCAGGTCTGGGACCCCGCCGACGTCGTACTCCACGCGGACGGGGGGCGGGCGGCGCTGACGCTGCCGTCGTCGGTGCCACTTCGGTACGACGGCCTCCTGACCCCCGGCGCCACGGTTTACGAGCTGCCGGGCACGTCCACGCCCGGGCTGCCCAGCCTGGGCTGGGGCGCGCCTGCGTCGGAGGACGGCACGGCGGCCGCGCTCCACCTCAGCGCCACCGGGCCGGGGCGGGTGCTGGCGTTGACCGACCACGGCGAGGGGGCCGCCGTCGAGGTGCACCTGGACAGCGCCGACCCCGGTCCGGCGACGATCGAGCTGCCCGCCGGCTCGGTCGCCACCCCCACCTGGATCGTCGACCGGCCCGGGACCTACACGCTCGCCGCGACCCCGACCCTCACGGCGCCCGACGGGACGTCGACCGAGGGGCCGACCGCGTCGTACCGGCTGGAGGTCAGCGAGCCGCCGGCGCCGACGCCGACACCCGCCCCGGTCCCGACGCCTACTCCGACGCCCACTCCGACGCCCACTCCGACGCCCACTCCGGCCCCCGCGCAGGCGCCGGTCCTCGAGACGACCCCGACTCCCGCGGCGGACCGCTGCGCCATCCCGGGCCTGGCCGCCGGGGCGATCACCGCCGCGGCCGGGCACTTCGACTTCGGGGTGCAGGTGGACGGGAGCACGCTCCGCTCGCGGGTGAAGGACGACCAGACCTCGCCCGCCACCTGGCGCGACCCGTCCGCGGTGCTCTTCCAGCTCGGCGACACCGCCCGGACGAGCGTCCCGGAGGGCGACGCGTACCGCTTCCTCGGCCGTCCCGGCGCCTCGGTGTGGACCATCGGGCAGACCCAGCAGGACGACGTCCCGTGGCTGGGCTGGAACACCCAGCACCCGACGGCCGTCCGCTCCATCGACGGCCCGACGACCTGGACGCTCGACGCGGTGGACGGTCCCGGTGACGTGTTCGTCTACCAGACCGGCTCCTTCGGCGCGCTGACCCGCGTGTTCGGCACCGCCGACGGCTGGCCCCGCTCGCTCCGGATCCCCGCCAACGTGCACGGGCACGGGAACTGGTCCTTCACCCGGCCGGGCACCTACCGGATCACCACCACCCATGCCGCGACGCTGACGTCGGGACACCGGGCCACCAGCACCGCGACGCTGCTGGTCCAGGTCGGGCCGTGCGCCGGAGCCGATCCGAAGCCGACCTCGCCGCTGGCGTCCGGCCGGCTGCTAACCGACGCCGACGTCGCGGTGACACCCCGGCGCGGCGTCACCGTCGAGCCCCGTCGTACGACGGCAGGGGCCACCGTCAGCGTCCGGGTGCCGAACCAGCAGCCCGGCTCCTGGCTGATGCCGGTCACCTACTCGACGCCCCGGCAGCTGGGCTGGTCGCAGGTGACGGCGACCCGTCAGCTCGCGACGGTCACGCTCCCCGGCCGGATCGCCGCGGGTCGGCACCGGATCGCGGTCTACGACGCGAGCGGCGCCGTCCAGGGCTGGGCACCCGTCGTCGTGACCGCCGCCGCCAACGAGCGCGACCCGAAGCCCGCCGAGTCGGAGAACGAGCCCGACGCGGGGAACGGGGGCGAGCCCGCCCCGGCGGCAGCCAGCCCGGGCCTCAGCGGCGCGGACGGTACGCCGCTGCGCCGCGCGCCCGAGTGCACCCCGGCGCCGAGCCCGCCCGGCGGGACCACGCCGGTCCCGCAGGCCCCGGCGCCCGCGACGGCCGCCGAGCCCGTGACCGACGGCCACCTCGACTTCGGCTCCCACGTCGTCGACGGCGCGCTCGTGGCGAAGGTCAAGGACGACCGCAGCCAGCCGCCCGCCTGGGTCGACCCCGCGAGCGTGCGCCTGGTCCTCGGGAAGACCGCGGAGCAGCAGGTGCCGGCAGGCTCGTCGTACTCCTTCATGGGCGACGAGGGCGACACCGTCTGGATGATGCCGCAGACCCAGGTGCCGGGCGTGCCGTGGCTGGGCTGGAACACCCAGGACGAGTCCGTCCGCTCGCAGGTCGCGGGCTCGGTCCGCTTCACGCTCGACGAGGTGTCCGGTCCCGGGAAGCTGGCCGTCTACCTCACCGACTCCTTCGGCGGCATCGGCGAGCGGAAGTTCGGCACCGCCCCCGGCTTCCCGTCGTCCTTCGACGTGCCGGTCAACGTGCACGCCCACGGCAACTGGGTCTTCACCGCCCCGGGCACGTACGCCGTCACCATCACGCAGTCCGCGACGCTGACCTCCGGCGCCTCGGTCTCCGACACCGCCACGCTCGCGTTCACCGTGGGTGGGGACGGAGCCGCCCGGGTGCTGCCGCGGGTCGCCCCGGGGCTCGCCACGGCCGCACCGCGCGAGCCGGCCGAACCGGCGGCGAGCGCGGACTGCGTGCTTCCGAACACGGGTGCGCCCCGGCACGCCGTACCGCTGCTCGCGCTGGGTGGCCTGCTGGTCCTGGCCGGGTCGACGGTGCTGATGCGGTCCCGCCGCCGTGCGTAGGGCGGCCCCGGTCGTCGTCGCGCTCGCCCTGTCCGTCGCGGGGTGCGCGAGCCCGGCCGGGCTGTCGGAGGGCGACGACCGGCTCCAGGTGATCACCACGACCGGCCTGCTGCGCGACCTCGTCGAGAACGTCGGCGGCCCGCACGTCAACGTCACCTCCCTGGTGCCCGACGGGGCCGATCCGCACAGCTACGAGCCGACGCTGAGGCGGGTGCGCGACGTGGTCTACGCCGACGTCGCGTTCAGCAACTACATGCTGCTGGAGCAGCACGGCATCATCAAGGCGCTCGACGCCAACCTCCCCGACGACGCCGTGAACATCTCGCTCGCCGAGGACGCCGTGAAGTACGCCGCCGAGGTCATCCCGCTCGTCGAGAACGTCAACCTCGACACGATCTGGCTCGGCCTGCGGGCGCGCGGCGACGGCGAGCAGTACGGCGCGGACCGCGCCTCCGACGTACTGCTCAGCGCGACGGCGATGACCGGCCCGGGCGACCTGCACGGCTACCTCACCGGCTCCTTCGGCGACCCCGAGATCTACGTCGACAGCACCGACGGCTTCGACGCCGCGACCGGCTACCGCGACGACACGGCCGTGCTGCCCGTCGACGCGCACACCCACATGTCCTGGGCGTTCAGCGAGCCGGGCGTCTACACGCTCACCATGGCCGCGCGGCTGCAGGCCGACGGCGAGTCGGCGTCGGTGCCGATGGGCGAGGCCACCTTCACCTTCGCGGTCGGCGTCCCCGCGGCCCAGGTCGCCGGAGCCGACCGCGAGGTCCTCGACGAGGGACACGCCGACATCACCGTCGACCTCGACGCCGGCACCGTCGGCCTGCTCCACGACCCGGAGGGCGGCGGCGAGCACGCCCAGCGCGCGCTCGCGGCGGAGGACGTCGTGATCGACGTCCCCGCGAAGGCTCTCGCCGAGGTGCCGAACGACCGGCGCCTCGGGTTCCTGGGCCGCCCCGGCACGCCGATCCACCAGCTGCCCCAGGCGGTCCTGGGCAAGCACGTCCACGGGGAGATCGACCCCCACCTGTGGCAGGACGTCGGCAACGCGATGGCGTACGTCGAGCTGATCCGCGACACCCTCGTCGACGCCGACCCCGAGCACGCCCTCGACTACCGCGAGCGCGCGGAGCGCTACCTGGCCGAGCTGCAGGACCTCGACGACCGGGTCCGCGCACGGCTGGCGGCGATCCCCGAGGGGCGCCGCCACCTGATCACGACCCACGACGCCTTCGCCTACCTCGCGAAGGCCTACGACCTCCAGGTCGCGGGGTTCGTCTCCCCGAACCCGGCCGTCGAGCCGTCCCTGGCCGACCGGCGCAAGCTCACCGAGACCATCCGCTCGCTCGAGGTGCCCGCGGTGTTCCTCGAACCCAACCTCCGCACGCGCTCCTCGACCCTGACCCAGGTCGCCGACGAGGAGGGCGTCGAGGTCTGCGCCATCTACGGCGACGTCTTCGACGACGCCGTGCGCACCTACGTCGAGCTGATGACCTTCAACGCCGACTCGCTCCACGACTGCCTGACGACCTGAGGAACCGACACATGAGACGCATCACCGGCGCCGCCGTCACCGCCGCGCTCCTGCTGGCCCTGCCCGCGCCCGCCTCCGCCACCGACCTCGACCAGCGGATCGAGGAGGACCAGCAGGTCGCCACCGAGCGCACCGAGCTCGGGACCGGCCACGTCGACCTCGGGCCGAGGTACGACGAGGACGGCGCGTGGTCGCTGATGGTGCACGACGACACCGCGACCGCCGGCTCGGTCTGGCGCGACCTCGACCGCACGGTGCTGCGGGTCCACGACGCGGCGGTCCAGCAGGTGCCGGACGACCCGGCGTACTCCTTCCTGGGCGCCGCGCCCGGCCAGGAGGTGTACGTCGTCCCGCAGACCCAGGACCAGGAAGTGGTCTGGATCGGCTGGAACACCCAGGACCCGCGCGTCATGGAGACCGTCGACCGGGGCGTGACCCTCAGCCTCGTGGCCGCCGAGGGGCCGGGCGAGCTGGTGGTCTACCTCCAGGACGGCGGCTTCGGCGAGCCCGACGTGCTCTGGGACTCGACCGTCGCCGAGGCGCAGCCGCTGTGGGTCGACGTCAACACCCACACCCACGCCAACTGGGTCTTCACCCGACCCGGCGTCTACCTCGTGACGGTGGAGGCCCGCGCGGACCTGGTCGACGGCACGACGGCGTCCGCCACCGGCACCATCCGGCTGGCGGTCGGCGACGACGTACCGGCCGAGCAGGCGTACGACGCCGTCCCGGCGGCGGCTGCCCCGACCTCGGCCGCCGCCACGCCCACGGGCACCGACGACGTCGCGGCGAGCGAGGACGAGGGCTGGGCGATGCCGGTCGCGCTGGCCGGGGTCGCCGGCGGGCTGGTCCTGGCCGGCGCGCTGGTCGTGGTCCGCGGCCGCTCGGTGCGCCGGCGTGCGTTGGCCGAGCCGGGGGAGCGGTGAGCGCCCGTCCGGTCGCGCTCGCGATCCACGGTCTGCACGTCGACCTCGGCGGCCGCCCGGTGCTCGACGGCGTCGACCTGGACGTCGAGCGGGGCGAGCTCGTCGGCCTGATCGGGCCCAACGGCGCCGGCAAGACGACCCTGGTGCGGAGCGTGCTCGGCCTGCTGCGACCGCGCGCCGGGACGGTCCGCGTCGACGGGCACGTCGTCCGGCCGCGGCGGGCGGGGATCGGCTACGTGCCGCAGCGCACCGAGTTCGCCTGGGACTTCCCGATCTCGGTCGAGCAGGTGGTGATGACCGGCCTGGTCGCCCGTCACGGCCTGCTGCGCCGGCCCGGGGTCGACGCCTGGCGGGCCGTCGGCCGCGCGCTCGACCTGGTCCGGATGACCGACCTGCGCGCCCGCCCGGTCGGCGAGCTCTCCGGCGGGCAGCGGCAGCGGGTGCTCGTCGCCCGGGCGCTCGTGCTCGACCCGAGCGTGCTCCTGCTCGACGAGCCGTTCACGGGTCTCGACATCCCGACCCAGGACATCCTCCTCGAGCTGTTCACCGGCCTGGCGCGCCAGGACCGGGCGGTGCTGATGACCACCCACGACATCGTCTCCGCGCTCTACTCCTGCGACCGGGTGGCGCTGCTCAACCGGCGCGTCGTCGCCGCCGGACCGGCGTCCGAGCTGCGCGACCCGGCACTGTGGACCCGCACCTTCGGCGTGGCCGAGGGCAGTCCCCTGATGCGGGTCCTGGGGGCGGCCTGATGCCGATCCAGGACTTCCTCGCCGACCTGCTCAACCCCGACCTGCGGTTCCTGCCCAAGGCGCTGGCCGTCGCCGTCATGTCGTCGATCGTCTGCGGGGTGGTGGGCTGCTATGTCGTCCTGCGCGGCATGGCGTTCATCGGCGACGCCGTCGCGCACGCCGTCTTCCCGGGCCTCGCCGTGGCCTTCGTCGTGTCGGGCAACCTGATCGTCGGCGGGACCGTGGCCGGCGTCGTGACGGCCGTGCTCATCGCCGTGTTCTCCCAGACGCGGCGGCTGCGGGAGGACTCCGTCATCGGGATCTTCTTCGTCGGAGCGTTCGCGCTGGGTGTCGTGATCATCTCCCGCGCGCCCGGGTACGCCGGGTCGCTCGAGCAGTTCCTCTTCGGCTCCATCGCCGGCATCCCCGACCGGGACCTGGTGGTCGTCGCCGTCGCCGGGCTCGGCGTGCTGGCCGTCGTCCTGGCGCTGCACCCGCAGCTCGTCGCCGTCACCCTCGACCGCGAGTCGGCGCGCGCGCTCGGCCTGCGCGTCTTCTGGTACGACCTGACGCTCTACGTGCTGGTGACCCTCGCCGTCGTCATCTCCGTGCAGACCATCGGCAACGTCCTGGTCCTGGCGCTGCTCGTCGCCCCGGCGGCCACCGCGCGGCTGCTCACCGACCGGCTCGCCGTGATGATGGGCCTGGCGCCGGTCATCGGCAGCCTCGCCGCGCTGATCGGGCTCTACCTCTCCTGGTCCTGGGACCTCCCCGTCGGCGCGACCGTCGTCCTCGTCCTCACCGGCGCCTTCCTGGCCGCCTGGCTGCTCGCGCCCCGGCACGGGGCGCTGACGCATCTCGTCCGCACGGCTTCATGAGATTGAAAATCATTCTCAAAAATGGTGAGGTGGGCACCTCTCCCGAGAAAGGACATCCGTGAAGCGTCTGCTCATCACCTCCCTGGCCAGCGCGGTCGGGGTGGCCGCGGTGCTCGCGGCCACCGGCCCGGCCGCCTCGGCGGCCGACCGCGAGGTCGTACTGACCCAGGGCCACATCGACCTCTTCGACGTGACGTACGACCCGGCCGCCGGCCGGCTGCGGCTCGCCGTCGGCGACGACACCGGCGCCCAGAAGGTCTTCCGCGACCCGAGCACGGTCACCATCGCCGTCGACGAGGACCTCGCCGCCACCGCCGTGCCGGACCTCCCGGCGTACTCGTTCCTCGGCGCGCCGGGGGACACGGTCTACCTGCTCCCGTTCAGCCAGAACCCCGACCTGCCCTGGCCGGGGTGGAGCACCGAGCGCCTGATGGGCTCCCTGCCCGCCGGCACCGAGGTCTCGACCGCAGCCGACGCCGTCCGGCTGAGCGTCGCGGTGGAGGGCCCGGGGCAGGTGCACGCCTACCAGTCGAACGCCTTCGGCTCGCCGATCAACCACTACGTCGACACCCGCGACGCCGGCCCGGACACCATCCCGATCAGCCGCAACGCCCACGTCCACACGGAGTGGTCCTTCTCGGCGCTCGGCGAGTACACCTTCACCGTCACGCCCACGGCCACCACCGCGACGGGCGGCACGCTGAGCGGCGACGCGGCGACGTACCACGTCCGGGTCGGCGACCCCGTGGTCGCGCCCGGCCTGGGACTCGACGTCGCCGCCAACCGGCCGAACGCCGAGTACCTCTACGGCCAGGGCATCACCCTCACCGCGACCCCGGACGCGGCCACGGACCTCGACCACTACCACTGGTTCATCAAGGGCGCCGGACAGACGGAGTACGTCGTCAGCAACCGCTCGGGGACCCGCGAGCTGAAGCTGCCGACCTCGACCGTCTGGGACGGCGCCCAGGTCGTCGCCAAGCTCTACGGGCACGACCACGAGGTGGTGGCCGAGTCCGAGCCGATCACCCTCGCGGTCGACACGCTGGAGCCCACGACCGTGCTCACGGCGCAGGCCGACCGGGCGGCGTACCAGATCGGGCAGACGGCGGTCCTCACCTCGGCCCAGAGCCCGCAGACGGCCGACGACCACTACCACTGGTACGTCCGCAAGCCCGGTGAGGAGTTCTACACCTGGATCGACGGCACCCGCGCCGCCGACGCCACGCTGCCGATCACGGCCGACCTGCAGGGTGCCGAGGTCGTCGTCCGCCTGTTCGACGGCGACCACGCGGTCCTCGCCGAGTCCGCGCCGATCGTCCTGACCGTCGGCCCGGCGGCCGCGGCTGCGACGACCACGACCGTGCGGCTCACCAGGACGAGCCAGCGGTACGGCGCCGCCCCCGGGCGGGCCGACGTCGCCGTCTCGACCGCGTCCGGCGCCGGTGCCGGCCGGGTGTCGGTCTCCGCCGGCGGCCGGGACCTCGGGACGCACGCCCTCGACGGTCGGGGCCGCGCGAGCGTCGCGCTGCCGGCCCGCCTGGCGCCCGGTGCGCACCAGGTGGTCGCCCGATTCGTCCCCGCGGACGCCTCCGCGCAGGCCGCGTCCTCGTCGGCGCCTGCCCGCGTCACCGTCGCCAAGGCGCGGGCGCGGGTCGCGCTGCGGCTCGCGAAGCCGCGCGTCCAGGCTCCCGCACGGGGCCGGGCCGTCGTCCGGGTGGCCGGCGTGGGCACGCCGACCGGCAAGGTCCGCGTGCTCGTCGACGGGAAGAGGGTCGGGACCGCTGCCCTCCGCAACGGGCGGGTCGTCGTCCGGCTGCCCCGGCTGCGCGCCGGGCGGCACGACGTCCGGGTCCGGTTCGCCGGGGACCGGCACCACGCGGCGGCCGCCAGCGCCGTACGGAAGCTGCGGGTCGCCCGCCGCTGACGGGTCCCCGACCGGCGGTCCCGGGCGCCTCGCCCGGGGCTGCCGGCGCGGAAGTTCACCCGATCTTCGTCCGAGTAGGGTGGCCCCGTGCCCGACGCGACCTCGCCCGCCGCTCCGCTGCGGAACACCCGCCAGCGGCGCGCCCTGATGGCCGAGCTCAGTGCCACCGACGGCTTCCGCACGGCGCAGGAGCTGCACGCCGCTCTCCGCGAGCAGGGCGAGTCCGTGGGGCTGGCGACCGTCTACCGCTCCCTGCAGGCCCTCGTCGAGGCCGGCGAGGTCGATACGGTCAAGGCCGACGGCGGCGAGAGCGCGTTCCGGCTCTGCAGCAGCCAGCACCACCACCACCTCGTGTGCCGGCAGTGCGGCCGGACGGTCGAGATCACCGGGCCGGCCGTCGAGCGGTGGGCGGCCAAGGTGGCCGAGGACCACGGGTACGTCGACGTCAACCACACGCTGGAGCTCTTCGGCCTCTGCCCGGAGTGTCGCGCGTCCCAGTAGGCGGCGCGCCGGGGGCGGTGTCATCCTCCGTCCTTATTGAGAGTGATAATCATCCGCGTGACGAGCGCGGATCCGACCACCACGCCCACCCCGACCCCGTCCCCGGCCCGTCGGGCGATCGGCCAACCCGAGATCGTGGGCGTGCTCCTGCTGCTCGCCCTGCTCGCGCAGGGGAAGCTGTCGAGCACGCTCGACTCCGAGGCGCTCGGCACCTGGTGCACGATCTTCGTCGCGGTGGTCGTCCAGTCGGCGCCGTTCCTGCTGGGCGGGGTCATCCTGTCGGCGGCGATCTCGGTGCTGCTGTCCGAACGCGTGCTGCAGCGCGTCGTACCGAAGAACCCGGTGCTCGCCGTACCCGTGGCGGGCGTGGCGGGGATCGGGCTCCCCGGCTGCGAGTGCGCCGCGGTCCCCGTCGCGGGCAGCCTGATGCGCCGCGGCATCGCTCCCGCGGTCGCCCTGACCTTCCTGCTCGCCGCGCCCGCCGTGAACCCCGCGGTCCTCGTCTCGACGGCCGTCGCGTTCCCGGGTCAGCCCGAGATGGTGGTGGCCCGCTTCGTCGCCTCACTGCTCACGGCCGTCGCGGTCGGCTGGTTCTGCCTGAACCGGGGTGACCGGATGCGGCTCCGCCGCCGTCCGGACCCGCCGCACCTGCACGGTCCGGGGCGGTTCACCGCCACTGTGCGGCACGACTTCCTGCACGCCTCCGGGTTCCTGGTGATCGGCGCCATGATCGCCGCGGCCGTGAACACCTTCGTCCCGCGGTCCGTGGTCGACACGGTCGCCGGGCAGGCGGTCGTCGGCGTACTCACCCTCGCCCTCCTCGCCTTCGTGGTCGCCCTGTGCTCGGAGTCCGACGCGTTCGTGGCGGCCAGCCTGACCGCCTTCTCGAGCACCGCGCAGCTGGCCTTCCTGGTCGTCGGCCCCGCGATGGACGTCAAGCTCGCGGCGATGGAGGCGGGCCAGTTCGGGAAGGCCTTCGCCGTCCGGTTCGTGCCGGTGGTCGTCGTGACCGCGGTGCTGTCCGCCTCGCTGATCGGCTGGTGGCTGCTGTGAGGACGACGACGCAGGGCCTGGTCCTCGCGTTCCTGGGTGCGGTGCTGGTGCGGCTGTCCTGGGAGGGCGCCTACCTGCACTTCGTCACCGGCTGGATGCGCTGGCCGCTGCTGGTCACCGGCGTGGTGCTGGTGCTGCTCGCCGTACGGCCGATCGTCGGGGGCGGCGAGCGCGAGGAGCACCCGGTGCCGGCGGCGACCTGGCTCCTGCTGCTGCCCGCGCTCGTGGTCTTCCTGGTCAGCCCGCAGCCCCTCGGCGCCTACCTCGCCGAGCGGCGGGCCGACGAGGCGCCGCCCGCGGCGCCCGTCGCGAGCTTCGCGCCGCTGCCGGACGCCCCCGGCGCCGTACCGCTCGAGGTCGAGGAGCTGCTCTGGCGCGCCCTGGACGAGAACGCGACCCTCGCCGGTCGCAGCGTCGAGGTCGAGGGGTTCGTCAGCCACGGCGAGGACGGCCGGTGGTTCGCGACCCGGATGGTCATCGGGTGCTGCGCCGCGGACGCGGCCGTGGTCCGGGTGCGCGTCGAGGGCGCCGACCGGCCCGCGCGGAACAGCTGGGTCGCCGTCACTGGCACCTGGCGCGACGGGACGGGAGCCGAGCCGGGCAGCGAGGCGATCCTCGACGCGGAGTCGGTACGACCGATCCCGACGCCCGCCGACACCTACGGCTGAGGCCCCTCAGTCGTCGGCCAGCACATAGGCGAGGGTCTCGTCCAGGGACATCCGCGCGCCCTGCGCCCGCAGGTCCTCGAACCGCGCGGCGCCCAAGGCCGAGCGGACCCCATCCACGACACGCTCGTGCTCGGGGAGGTCGCCGGGGTGGCGGCGGGCGCCCAGCACGCGCAGCGCCTCGTCCGCCGCGCCGACCAGGACGGCCGCGCGCTCCGATCGGCCGAGCCCGTGCTCGGGCCCGGCGAGCTGCGAGATCGTCCACGCCGCCATCAGGCGCCGGCCCAGCGACCAGCAGATCCGCAGCGCCTCGTGGGTCAGCCGCAGCGCCTCGGCGTAGTCGCCGCGGTGGTCGGCCAGGTAGCTGAGGTTGGAGAGGAACACGCTGACGTAGTTGTCGTCCTCGATCTCGCGTGAGATCAGCAGGCCCTCGTCGTACGCCGCCCGCGCGAGGTCGTCCTCGCCGGCGACGCGGGTCAGCTCGCCGCGGACGTTGAGCACCTGGGCGATCAGGGCGGGCGCGCCGACGCGGCGGGCGAGCTGGAGCGCCTCGTCGTTGATCCGCATCGCGGCGGCGTACCGGTCGGGCTCGCCGAGGTACGTCGCCGAGTCGACGGCGAGCGTGTACGCCAGGAGCCGGGTCTCGCCCAGGGCACGGAACAGCTCGACCGCGCGCTCGCAGTGTGCGCGCGCCTCGGGCTGGCTGGTGGGGAACGCCAGCAGCCCCGCGGCCAGGTGCAGCCGGGACACGGCCGCTGGCTCCAGCTCGCCCTCCCGGACGAGCATCTCGCTCACCCAGCGCTGCCCCTCGGCATGATGACCTTCGAGGAACCAGTAGCCGCCCAGGGCCGCCACGATCCGGGCGGTGAGCACGAGGTCTCCGCGCTGCCACGCCCAGTCGTGGGCGAAGCGCACCTCGGCGAGCATCTCGCTGACGTCGTCGAGCCAGGTGCCGGCCGTGTCGGTCCAGCGACGGGCGAAGAGGTCCTCGACGAAGTCCGCGACGTACGCCGCGTGCGCGGCCGCGACGTCCTCGTCCGGGTCGTCGAGGAGTCGGGCCGCGTGCTCGCGGACGAGGGCGAGCATCCCGAAGCGCGGCTCGTGCCGGTTGCCCGTCGTACGCCGGACGAGGCTCTGGTCCACCAGCACCCCGAGCGGGTCGAGCACGTCGCCGTCGTCCCAGATCGCCTCGACGGCCTCGAGCGGCACGGGAACGTGGAAGACCGACAGCCGGGCGAACAGCCGGCGCTCCGGCGGCCCGAGCAGCTGCAGGCTCCAGTCGATCGTGGCCGGGATGGTCTGCTGGCGGTCCGGCAGGTCCCGGCCCGCGGCCGCGGCCGAGCCCAGCCGGCCGGCGAGCCGCTGTCGCAGCAGCGACGGCGGCAGCGTCCGGAGGTGGCCGACGGCGATCTCGATCGCGAGCGGGAGACCGTCCACGGAGCGGCAGATCGCCTCGACGTCCGCGCGGTGGTGCTCCAGGCGGAAGTGCGGGTCGACGGCGGTCGCGGCCTGCTCGAAGAGGGCCACGGCCCGGGGGAGACCCGCCGAGCCGGGCTCGGGGTCGACGGGGAGGGGATGCACCTCGACCACCCGCTCGCCGGCGACCCTCAGGCGTGCGCGACTGGTCACGAGCAGGCGCAGGTCGGGCGACCAGCCGACCATCTCCCCGACCAGCTCCGCGGCGTCGACGACGTGCTCGAAGTTGTCCAGCACCAGCAGCAGGGACTGCCGCCGCAGCGCCTCCTCGAGCATCTGGGCGACGTTCTGGTTCTCGCCGGCGCGGATGCCGAGCTCGCGCACGATCAGCTCGGCCACCAGGTCGGCGTCGCGCACCTTGGTGAGGTCGACGTAGCAGGCGCGCTCCGGGGCCGACTCGCTGAAGCGGTGGGCGACCTCCGCGGCGAGCCGGGTCTTGCCGACCCCGCCGACGCCGAGCAGGGTCACCAGGCGGTGCCGGTCGAGCAGGTCGAGGACCCGCGCGATGTCGTCGTCGCGGCCGACGGTCGGTGTCGCGGGCCGGGGCACCCGGGTCGCGCTCCGGTTCGGCACGAGCCGGTCGGGGCCGAGCGCCGGCATCGCCTCGACCTGGGCGCGGAGTCTCCGCGCCGCACCGGCGGGCTCCGCGCCGAGCTCGTCGCGCCACAGCTGCGCCATGGCGTCGAGGTGGCGCAGGGCCTGACCACGATCGCCGTCCTCGACGTACTGATGCACGAGGCGCAGGTGCGCCTCCTCGTCGAGCGGGTCCGCGGCCAGGAGCTCCCGCCAGCGACCGGCCGAGCGGAGCAGGGAGAGGTAGCAGAGCCGGAGCCGCTCGCGCTCGGCGTCGGCCCACTGCTCGTAGAGGTCCTCGGGCAGCAGGTCGCCGGCGTACACCTCGATGGCGGCGGCCGCTGCGGCCGGGTCGGCGCCCGACTGGTGGGCGGAGACCGCGCGCTCGAAGCGCTCGACGTCGACCGACACGTCCGCGTCGGGGAGCAGCGTCACCACGTCGCCGGACAGCACCACCGCGGTCGGGACGCCGAGCGCCGAGCGCGCGTAGTGCGCGGCCTTGTGCAGTCGCGGCGCCGCCTGCTCCAGCAGCAGGTCCGGCCACAGCAGGTCGATCACCTGCTCCCGCGGCAGTCGCCGGCCCGGGCGCAGGGCGAGCAGCTTGACCAGCGCCGCCGCGTGCCGCCGGGTCCAGTCCTGGGCCGCCACCGGCCGGTCGTCCACGACCACCGCGAAGGCTCCCAGCAGGGTGATGTCGACGCGCATCCCACCTCCCCGCAGGTCCTCACGACTGTACGCCCGAGGACCCCCGGGTCTGCCTCCCCCGAAATCGCCGAGTCGGGCTCTTGTGCTGAATGTGTGGGTCAGGCTCGGCCTGGGAGGGCGGGGGTGTGGCCGCTGAGGGTCAGCATGAGGAGGCTGATGAGGGCGTCGGGGTCTTTGATGCCGAAGGCGATGCGGTTG
>NZ_DATJTA010000066.1:0-90170 GCF_035503875.1 Nocardioides sp. | reverse complement strand
ATGCCACCGCGCGGCCCGCGTAGCGACTTGTGCGTGGTGGTTGTCACGACGTGAGCGTGTGGCACCGGGTCGAAGTCACCGGTGAAGACCTTGCCGGCCACGAGCCCGGCGAAGTGGGCCATGTCGACCATCAGGGTCGCGCCCACCTCGTCGGCGATCTCGCGCATCGTGGCGAAGTTCACCCGCCGGGGGTACGCCGAGTAGCCCGCAACGAGGACGAGCGGCTTGAACTCCTGCGCCTTGGCGCGCACGGCGTCGTAGTCGAGCAGCCCGGTCTCCGGGTCCGTGCCGTACTGCTGCTGGTGGAACATCTTGCCGCTGATGTTGGGGCGGAAGCCGTGGGTCAGGTGGCCGCCCGCGTCGAGCGACATGCCGAGCAGGCGCTGGTTGCCCAGTTCGTTGCGCAGCTTCTCCCAGTCGGCCTCGGAGAGGTCGTTCATGTTCTTGACGCCCGCGTCCTGCAGCCACGGAACCTCGACCCGGTGGGCCAGGATCGACCAGTACGCCGTGAGGTTGGCGTCGATGCCGGAGTGCGGCTGGACGTAGGCGTACTCGGCGCCGAACAGCTCCCGGGCGTGCTCGGCCGCGAGCGACTCCACGGTGTCGACGTTCTGGCAGCCCGCGTAGAAGCGGTGGCCCACGGTGCCCTCGGCGTACTTGTCGCTGAACCAGGTGCCCATCGTCAGCAGCACGGCGGGCGAGGCGTAGTTCTCGCTGGCGATCAGCTTCAGCGAGCCGCGCTGGTCCGCGAGCTCCTGGCGGGTCGCGGCGGCGATCCGGGGCTCCACCGAGGCGATGACCTCGAGTGCTTGGGAGTAGGCGCTGCTGGTGAGGGCGTCGAGGTCACTCATGGCCCTCAGCCTACGGCTCCGCGGCCCCGGGCAGACACTCGGGCGATGCGGCCTGTCTCACATCGTGGCCATCGATCCCACATCATGAGATCGGCGTTTGTGGCGAGGGGGTCCGGTGGCTGAGACTCCTTGACATGATCTCCGCTGCCACCCATGTCTTCCTCGTGGTACGTCGCCACGTGGACCTGGGCCGCACGCGCAGCTCCATGTGTTGGCCTCGCTGAGCCCGGCCCTTCTCCAGCAGCCCTCGCGCAGTCTCCGCGCGCACTCCTCAGCGTAAGGACGCACTCCCTCATGCCCGACCTCCGGTTCAAGTCCCAGCCCCCCGCGCACACCGAGATCCCGCGCACCAAGAAGGGCGAGGGTCAGTGGGCGCTCGGGTACACCGAGCCGCTGAACAAGAACGAGCAGTCCAAGAAGGACGACGACCCGCTGAACGTGCAGGCGCGCATCCTGCACATCTACTCCAAGCGCGGCTTCGACTCGATCGACCCGGCCGACCTGCGCGGCCGGTTCCGCTGGATGGGCCTCTACACCCAGCGCGCCCCGGGCTTCGACGGCGGCAAGACCGCGCTGCTCGAGGAGGAGGAGCTCGACGACCGCTACTTCATGATGCGGGTCCGCTCCGACGGCAAGCTGCTGAACGCCGCCACCGTGCGTGCGCTCGGCACCATCGGCCGCGACTACGCCCGGGACACCGCCGACGTCACCGACCGCGAGAACATCCAGTACCACTGGATCCGCATCGAGGACGTCCCCGCGATCTGGGAGACCCTCGAGAGCGCCGGGCTGAGCACGCTCGAGGCCTGCGGCGACTCGCCGCGGCCCTTCCTCGGCTCGCCGGTCGCCGGCGTCGCGAAGGACGAGATCATCGACGGCAGCTCCGCGCTCGACGAGATCTACCGCCGCTACATCGGCAACCCCGAGTTCTCGAACTTCCCGCGCAAGTTCAAGACCGCGCTGACCGGGCACCCGGGCCACGACGTCTCCCCCGAGACCAACGACGTCTCCTTCGTCGGCACCGTCCACCCCGAGCACGGCCCCGGCTTCGACCTGTGGGTCGGCGGCGGCCTGTCCACCAACCCGATGCTCGCCAAGAAGCTCGGCGTCTGGATCCCGCTCGACGAGGTGGCCGACGCCTGGTCCGGCGTCGCCGGCATCTTCCGCGACTACGGCTACCGCCGGCTGCGCTCGCGGGCCCGGCTGAAGTTCCTGGTCCAGGACTGGGGCGTCGAGAAGTTCCGCGAGGTGCTGGAGAAGGAGTACCTCGGCCGCGAGCTGGTCTCCTGCGAGTCCCCCGCCTCCCCCGTCGGTCACCGCGACCACATCGGCGTGCACGAGCAGAAGGACGGCAGGTTCTACGTCGGCGTCGCGCCGACCGCCGGCCGCGTCTCCGGCACGCTGCTGATCCAGCTCGCCGACCTGATCGAGGAGTACGGCGTCGCCGGCGCCCGGCTCACGCCGTACCAGAAGATCGTGCTGATCGGCGTCGAGGGCGACCGCGTCGAGGAGCTGGTCGCCCGCCTCGACGAGATCGGTCTCTCGGCCCGCCCGTCGAACTGGCGCCGCAACACGATGGCCTGCACCGGCATCGAGTTCTGCAAGCTCGCCATCGTCGACACCAAGGAGCGCGCCCGCGACCTGGTGGCCGAGCTCGAGCGCCGCTTCCCCGACCTCGACGTGCCGATCACGGTCAACGTCAACGGCTGCCCCAACGCCTGCGCCCGCACCCAGGTCGCCGACATCGGCCTGAAGGGCCAGCTCGTGATGAGCGACGGCCAGCAGGTCGAGGGCTTCCAGGTGCACCTCGGCGGCGCCACCGGCCTGCAGGCCAACTTCGGCCGCAAGCTGCGCGCCCACAAGGTCACCAGCGCCGGCCTCGACGACTACGTCACCAACGTCGTCACGGCGTTCCTGGCCGACCGCACCGAGGGCGAGACCTTCGTCGACTGGGTCCAGCGCGCCGACGAGGAGCTGCTGCGCGGCGAACGCGCCCTGGAGAGCGTGCCCTCATGAGCGAGCGCGCCGTCCCCTTCCACTGCCCGTTCTGCGGGGAGGAGGACCTGCGCCCGCACGAAGTCGTCTCCGAGTCCGGCGAGGTCACGTCCCCCCACGGCGCCTGGGAATGCCGAGGCTGCCTGCGGGCCTTCTCCCTGCGGATGCTCGGACTGGTCCGACCGTCCTCCGCACGAGAGGAAGCCACGTCATGACCGCCGTGACCACCACGACCGCCGCCCGCAACGCCCGCGGGGTGCAGACCGAGGGCCGCTCCCCCGAGGAGCTGCGCGAGCTGGTGTCCCACTGGGGCGCCGAGCTCGAGCTCGCCCCCGCCGAGGTGATCGTCGAGTGGGCCGCCGCCACCTTCGGCGAGCGGTTCTGCGTGACCTCCTCGATGGGCGACGCCGCCCTCGCACACCTGGTCTCGAAGGTCGTCCCCGACGTCGACGTCGTCTTCCTCGACACCGGCTACCACTTCATCGAGACCATCGGCACCCGCGACGCGGTCCAGGCCACGATGAACGTCAACCTGCTCTCGATCACGCCCGTGCAGAGCGTGGCCGAGCAGGACGCGGCGTACGGCAAGGACCTCTACAAGACCGACCCCGACCTGTGCTGCAAGCTGCGCAAGGTGCAGCCGCTGGCCGGCACGCTCGACAAGTACGACGCCTGGGCGACCGGGCTGCGGCGCGCCGAGACCCACAACCGGGTGATCGCTCCGGTCATCGGCTGGGACGCCAAGAAGGGCAAGGTCAAGGTCTCGCCGCTGGCGCGCTGGTCCGACGAGCAGATGGAGCGCTACATCGCCGAGAACGGCGTGCTGGTCAACCCGCTCGTGTACGACGGCTACCCCTCCATCGGCTGCGCGCCCTGCACCCGCCGGGTCGCGCCGGGAGAGGACCCGCGCTCGGGCCGCTGGGCCGGTACCAACAAGACCGAGTGCGGGATCCACTCGTGACCGCCTCGCCGAACCCCATCCACACGGACAACGTGGTCCGTCGTACCCCTGCACCCCCGAGGAGGCCGCGCTGATGGCTGCTCCTGCCCTGGTGGCCCTGGCTCACGGTTCCCGTGACCCGCGTTCCGCCCGCACCATCACCACCCTGGTCGACGAGGTCCGCGGCATGCGGCCCGACCTGCGCGTCGAGCAGGCGTTCCTGGAGCTGTCGAAGCCGTCGTTCCAGACGGTCGTCGACCGGCTCGTCAAGGCGGGCCACGACGAGATCGTCGTCGTCCCGCTGCTGCTCACGGAGGCCTACCACGCCAAGGTCGACGTCCCGTCGGCCGTGGCCGAGGCCGCCGCGCGCCACGAGGGGCTGCGGATCCGCGCCACCTCGATCCTCGGTCTCGAGGCGTGCTTCCTGGAGGTCCTCGACGTCCGGATGCGCGAGGCGCTGAGCGCGGCCCGGGTCCGCGAGCTCGACGCCCTGGTGCTGGCCGCGGCCGGCTCCAGCGACGCGCTCGCCAACCAGGCCGTCGCCCGGCTCGCTCGCGTCTGGGGAGCGCACCACAAGCTCCCGGTCACGGCTGCGTTCGCATCCAGCTCGCCGCCCGCCACCGGCGAGGCCGTGCGCGCCTTCCGGGCCGAGGGCCGCCGCCACATCGCGGTCGCCTCGCTGTTCCTGGCCCCTGGGTTCCTCCCCGACCGGGCCGCCGAGCTCGCCCTGGAGGCGGGCGCTATCGCTGTCTCCGCCCCGCTCGGCGCCCACCCCGAGGTCGCCCGGACCATCCTGGCCCGGTACGCCGTCGGCGCCGTCGAGCTCGTCCCCGTCTGACCGCCGACCCGGCGTGAGTTTGTCGCCGACCCGGCGCGAACTCGCGCCGGGTCGGCGATGGGGTCAGTTGACGAGGCGCTCGCGGAGGCGGGTCAGCTCGGCAGCCGGGTCGTCGGTGACGCCACCGTGCACGGGGCCAGGCTGCAGGACCGTGCTCTTCGGTGCTTTGAGGAAGCCGAAGCGCTGGCCGATCGGGTGGCCGGCCGCTGCTCCCCCGCGCCGGTCGCCGGAGCAGACACCCTCGACGAACCCCAGCCCATCGCAGACCTGGTCGAGGTCGAGCCGCGGGGCGAAGGCCGCGAGGCGGTCGCGGTCGACGTCCCAGGAGACGTCGAGGTAGTCGGTCGCCTGGCAGTAGAGCACCACGCCGACGTTGAGGAACTCCTCGCGGTCGACGCGCGGGACGCAGCGCAGGACGACGTACTGGTAGGACAGCGAGGTCATCGGACCACCTCGGGCAGCCACTGCCGGGTCGCGAGCCGCGCCGTCAGGAAGGCGACGTACGCCGCCCGTACGGCGTCGGGCGTCTCCGCACCCGGGACCGGCTCCAGCCAGGCGTCCGGCACCAGCGACAGCACCTCGGGGAGGTCGTCGGCGGACAGCAGCTCGCGCACGGCATCGTCCGCCGCGGGCAACGCGTCGGCGTACCGCTCCAGGACGTGGTCGGTCAGGTCCCAGGGCTGGGCCGCGAACCTCTCGGCCGCTCCCTCCTTGGTCAGCGAGCCTCCGGGCCACGCGTGGTGGAAGTACAGGGAGGCGCCGTGGTCGATGACCCACAGGTCGCCGTGCCAGACCAGCAGGTTGGGGTTGCGCCAGGACCGGTCGACGTTGGCGCAGAACGCGTCCAGCCACAGCACCCGCGCGGCGACGTCCGCGCCCGTGGGCACCTCGCCGTCGTACCCGAACGAGCCGGGGAGGAAGTCGACCCCGAGGTTGAGCCCGATGCTCGCCCGCAGCAGGTCCTGGACCTCCTCGTCGGCCTCGTAGCGGGCGATCTCCGCGCCCAGGTCGAGCGCGACGAGCCGCGGCGTACGCAGCCCGATACGGCGGGCCAGCTCGGCGACGATCGTCTCGGCGACCAGCACCCGCACCCCCTGCCCGGCTCCGCGGAACTTGCACACGTAGGTGCCGAGATCGGCCGCCTCGACGATGCCGGGAAGGCTGCCGCCCTCCCGGAGCGGGGTGACGTAGCGGGTCACCGGAACGGTCGGAATCACCGGGCAACCCTATCTGTGTCACAGGTCCGTTTAGGACCGCTCTTGCGGAGGTAAAGAACGTCCAGCGGCTCGGGCCGCCACTCCCTCCCGCACTCGAAGAATGGACTCCCGCCTTGCGCGCACGCCGCCTCCTGGCCGCCGTCGTCACGACCGGCCTGATCGCTCCCACCGCGGTCGTCGTGGCCTCCTCCACGGCCCCTGCCTCCGCCGCGACCGCCACCCGGGTGGTCTCCGGTTACTCCAACCAGCCCGCCGTGTACGCGAGCCGCAAGCCCGCCACCACCGGTGACAACGTCTACGCCGCCGGCTACGCCCTGGACGGCGCCGGCCGCCGGGTCACCGAGGGCACCGTCTACCTCCAGCGTCAGCTCGCCGGCGAGGCGACGTGGAGCAACATCGCCGTCGGCACGACCAGCTCGGTCATCGCGACCAGCAAGGCCGTTCGCAACGCGAACTACCGCGTCTACTACACCGGCAGCGCCAACTTCACCCCGTCGTGGACCCCGACGATCAAGATCAACGTCGGCCGCAAGGTCAAGACGAAGAGCATCCGCGGCAAGCAGGCCGGCCTGAAGGGCAACGTCAAGCCCGCCGCCAAGGTGAAGATCATCGTCCAGAAGAAGGTCGGCAAGAAGTACAAGAAGTTCAAGACGCTGCGCACCAACCGCAAGGGCAGCTTCAAGATCATCCTGCCGGCGCCGCGCTCGGGCCGCTCCTACTGGAAGATCACCTTCGCCGGCAGCAAGGGCTACAGCAAGACCGTGTGGAAGGGCTACACCTACAAGTCGTTCTGATCGGCTTCGCACCAGACTGACCACGCAACGGGTCAGGCGATCGGCTCCTCGCCGGTCAGCCTGGCCCGTTCGTGCGTCACGTCGAAGTCGGCGGCTGGCCACTGCGGGTCCAGGCCGCGCAGCGTCTCCAGGAGCAACTGCGCGATCGCCAGGTCGCGGTACCACTTCCGGTCGGCGGGTACGACGTGCCACGGCGCCGCGTCGGTGCCGGTGCGCTCGAGGGCGATCTCGTACGCCTCCCGGTACGCCGCCCAGTGGACGCGCTCGTCGATGTCGCCGGGGTTGAACTTCCAGTGCTTCGTCGGGTCGTCGAGCCGGGCCAGCAGCCGCTCCTTCTGCTCGGCGGCGGAGATGTGCAGCATCACCTTCACGATGGACGTTCCGGACTCGACCAGGCGGCGCTCGAAGTCGACGATCGCGGCGTACCGGCGCTCGATCTCCTCGGCGCTCGCCAGGCCCCGGACCCGAGCGATCAGCACGTCCTCGTAGTGCGAGCGGTCGAACACGCCGAGGTAGCCCGGCGCCGGGAGCGCTCGCTCGATGCGCCACAGGAAGTCCTGCGCACGCTCCTCCTCTGTCGGTGCCTTGAACGAGGTGATCCGGACGCCCTGCGGGTCCACGAGCCCGACGGTGCGCTTGAGCGTGCCGCCCTTGCCCGAGGTGTCCATGCCCTGGAGCACCAGCAGCAGACGCCGCGGCGACCCCGCCTGTCCCTCGGCCCACAGCCGCTCCTGCAGGTCGGCCAGCTCCTCACCCAGCGCGGCCAGGGCTTCGCGACCCGCCGCCTTGTCGCCCTCGAAGCCCGGCGTCGCGTCGCTCGGGATCGCGCGCAGGTCCACCGGACCGGCCGGGACGCGCAGCAGCTCGGCGACCATCAGTGCGCCCTTCCGCCCCGGCGGTCGACCAGCGGCGGTTCGGAGGACCACGGGAAGTTGATCCACAGGTCGGTACGTCGCCAGACGTAGTCGGCGCGCACGACCGTGTGCGGCTTCTCGTAGATGACCGCGGTGCGGGCCTCGGCGACGTGGTCGGCGCAGAACTCCTGGACGATCTCCAGGGTCCGCCCCGAGTCGGCGACGTCGTCGGCGATCAGCACCCTCAGTCCCGACAGGTCGACGGCCTGCGGGGTCGGCGGCAGCATGATGGGGACGTCGAGTCGCTCGTCGACGCCGGTGTAGAACTCGACGTTCACCGCGGACAGGTTCTTCACGTCCAGGGCGTAGCCCAGTCCCATGCCCAGGCCGAGGCCGCCGCGGGCGATGGAGAGCACCAGGTCGGGCTCGTAGCCGGAGTCGACCACCTGCTGGGCCAGGTCTCGGACGGCGGTGCCGAACAGGTCGTAGGTCAGGATCTCGCGCTCGTCGGCCACGAGGGCATTCTTTCCTCCCGACCGGGTCAGTCGTCCAGTGACGACCGTCCCGCCACGGCCAACTCGTCGCGAACCACCGCGAAGGCCAGCCCCGATCCGTAGCCCTTGCGGGCCAGCATGCCGACCAGCCGGCGCGTGGCGACCGTGTCGTCGACCCGGGTGAGGGTGCGCAGCTTCTTGCGGACCAGGGCGCGGGCCGCCTGCTCCTCGTCGTCGGGGTCGATCTCGTCGAGCGCCTCGCGCGCGACCTCATCGTCGATGCCCTTGCGGCGCAGCTCCTGGGCCAGCGCCCGCTTGGCCAGCGCCCGGCCGCCCCCGGCGCCCCGGCTGGCGACCCAGGACCGGGCGAACGCGCCGTCGTCGACCAGCCCGACCTCCTCGAACCGGTCGAGGAGGCGGGTGGCGATGTCGGTGGGGACGTTCTTCTCGGCGAGCTTGTCGCTCAGCTGCTGGCGGCTGCGGGCCTGCCCGGTCAGCTGGTCGAGCAGGATCTTGCGGGCCACCGACTCCGGGTCCGCCTCGGGCACCTCGGTGCGGCGGTCGGGCGGCGGCGCCGCCTGACGGCGTCCGGACCGCCGCGCCGTCCGGGGCCTCTCGGGCACCACCGGGGCCGGCCCGGACGCACGTCGCGTCCAGGCGTCGACCCCGGCCGAGACGTCACCGGCCCAGGAGGGCGCGGGGCGGTCGTCGTCGATCATGGTCGGCACCTCCGGGTTCCTGGGTCTCGATACGCTCGCTGGCGCTCGCTACTCGACCAACGTGCGCTCTCGGTGGTCGAGTGCCGTCGCGAGGGACGAGCGACGGTGTATCGAGACCCCCGCGACGGCGTCTCCTGTCGGGTCACCGGGTTTCGAGGCTCAGGCCTGGCGGCCTTCACACCTCAACCAGCGGGTGGCTCAGAAGTCGTCGACGCCGACGGGGTCGGCCACCTCGGCGGGGGCGTCGGCCTGGGGGCCGACCCCGAGCTTCTCGAGGATCCGCTTCTCCAGCTCGTTGGCCAGGTCGGGGTTGTCCCGGAGGAACTTGCGGGAGTTCTCCTTGCCCTGGCCGAGCTGGTCGCCCTCGTAGGTGTACCAGGCGCCGGCCTTGCGGACGATGCCCGCCTCGACGCCGACGTCGATTAGACCGCCCTCGCGGCTGATGCCCTTGCCGTACATGATGTCGAACTCGGCCTGCTTGAACGGCGGGGCGACCTTGTTCTTGACGACCTTGACCCGGGTCCGGTTGCCGACCATGTCGGTGCCGTCCTTGAGAGTCTCGATGCGACGCACGTCGAGGCGGACCGAGGAGTAGAACTTCAGCGCGCGACCACCGGTGGTGGTCTCGGGCGAGCCGAACATCACGCCGATCTTCTCGCGCAGCTGGTTGATGAAGATCGCGGTGGTCTTGGAGTTGTTGAGCGCACCGGTCATCTTGCGCAGCGCCTGGCTCATCAGGCGGGCCTGGAGACCGACGTGGCTGTCCCCCATCTCGCCCTCGATCTCGGCGCGGGGCACCAGGGCCGCCACGGAGTCGATGACGATCAGGTCGAGCGCGCCCGAGCGGATCAGCATGTCAGCGATCTCCAGCGCCTGCTCACCGGAGTCGGGCTGGGAGACCAGCAGCGCGTCGGTGTCGACGCCGAGCGCCTTGGCGTACTCCGGGTCGAGCGCGTGCTCGGCGTCGATGAAGGCGACGATGCCGCCGGCCGCCTGGGCGTTGGCCACCGCGTGCAGGGCGACGGTCGTCTTGCCGGAGGACTCCGGGCCGTAGACCTCGACCACCCGGCCGCGCGGCAGGCCGCCCAGGCCCAGCGCGACGTCGAGCGCGATCGATCCGGTGGGGATGACCTCCAGGGGGGCGCGCGTCTCGTCACCGAGGCGCATCACCGAGCCCTTGCCGAACTGCTTCTCGATGTTCAGCAGGGCGGCGTCGAGGGCCTTGTCGCGATCTCCAGCCATGGCCGGACCTTCTTTCTTCGCTCGTCGGGTGTCAGGCACGTCGACGACGCTAGAGCGGACCACCGACAGCGCCTGATCAGCGCCGTCGTGCCTGTGGAGAACCCGCCCCGACGTCATGCCTGTGGACCCAACCTAGCCCGAACAGGTGTTCGATCACACCATCGACACGCGCATGTCGCGGTCCGGTGGGCTCAGCGCTCGGTCTCAGGCAGCCCGAGCGCCTGCCACACCGCGGCCCAGACCTCCTTCGGCGGTACGCCGGCGTCCAGGGCCTCCTGGGCCGTCCGGCCGTCGAGCGCACCCATCACGTGCTGGCTCGCCCAGGTCGGGGCGTACGCCGACCCGAGCGCGTCGTCCATCCGCGACCAGAACTCGGTGTGCCTCACGCCGACGAAGCGTACGACCCCACCCCAGCCGCGGGATCAGCCCTCCCCGGTCACCGCGTTCCGCACGTCGTAGGCGTGGTGGACGATGTCGTGCAGGTGGTAGCGACCGAGGCTGTCGACGGTGAACTCGCTGCCGTTGCTGCGCCGCCCGGTCCGCTCCCAGGCGTCCGCCGGCACCGCGTCGTACGCCGCCGCGACGGCCTCGGCGGCCGCGACCAGCTCGTCGGCGACGACCGCGGGGTCCTGGCGGTCGTAGCGTTCGGCGACGGCGGTCTCGTCCTGGTCCCAGTTCGCGAAGACGGGGTCGTCCTGGTCGAGCATCAGCCCGACCCGCTCGCCGAAGATCCGGTGCACGTCGCGCACGTGGCAGGCGTACTCCAGCACGGACCACACCGACGGCGCCGGGCGTACGGCGGCGCCTGGCGCGGCGAGCAGCGGCGGCCAGAGTGCGGCGTTGGTGCGCACCACCGCCCCCAGCTCGGCGCGGGTCGGCGCCTCCGCGACGAACCCGCACTCGGGACAGGGCTCGTGCAGGACCCAGGTCCAGTCCTTGGTGTCGGGCTCGATCGCGCTCATGAGGCGATCCTCGCGGGTGCCGCGCCCCCGGGCCACGGACTTCCTGCCAACCTCCGCGAAGATGGCGCCATGCTCGTGCGCTCCGCCACCTCGGCCGACCTGCCCGCGATCAAGACGATCTACGACGTCCAGGTCCGCGACGGCGTCGCGACCTTCGATCTCGAGCCCCCGCCGCTCGCCTACTGGGAGGCCCGGCTCGGGAGCACCGAGCCCGGCGACCACGTGCTCGTCGCCGACGAGGAGGGCGTGGTGCTCGGCTATGCCTACTCGTCGGCGTACCGCCCACGGCCGGCGTACCGCCACACCCGCGAGACCTCGGTGTACGTCGACCCCGCCGCGCTGGGCCGCGGCCTCGGCCGGGCGCTGTACGACGAGCTGCTGGCCCGCCTGCGCGCGGACGGCATGCGCACCGCGGTGGCGGTCGTCGCGCTGCCCAACCCCGGCAGCCGCGGCCTGCACCGGGCGTGCGGCTTCGAGCCGGTCGGCGTGCTGCGCGACGTGGGCTTCAAGCACGACCGCTGGATCGACACCGAGTGGTGGCAGCTCGCGCTCGCCGAGCGGTGAGGGCGCAATAGTCCGTTCGGGCCTCTCCGATCTGGGGAGGCGCCGCCCACCCTGGGGACCAGGGACGGAGGTGGTGGACATGGCGGACACGGCCAGGATCGGGGTCGACCGGCTGAACGGGATCGTCGACGTGGCGGCGGCGCACGCGTGCCGGGCACTGCTGGAGCTGCAGGACCACCGGCGCTCGCCGGATCCGGGGATGCGGGCGGCGTACCAGGCGGTGCACGACCTGATCGGCGACCTGGGCGGTCTCCGGCTGGCGCTCGCGGTGCTGGTCGATCCGCGCTGAGGTCTAGGTCAGCAGCAGCGTGTCGAGCCGCTTGCGCACCACGAGCAGGCCGACCAACCCCATCACCAGCAGGTAGACAACCGAGATGGCGGAGTCCCACGAGAGCGCCCCCGTGGTCAGCTCGCGGCACAGCACCACCCCGCGGTAGAGCGGCGTGCACTCCACCACCCAGCGCAACCAGCCGTCGAACGCGGTCACCGGGAAGAACGTCGCCGAGAACAGGAACAGCGGCAGCTGCACGAGGGTGACCTTGTCGAAGTCCTGCCACGAGGTCATGTACGTCGTGAGTGCCATGCACACGGCGCTGAAGGCGAAGCCGATCAGCAGGGCGGCCGGGAAGGCCAGCACCGCCCACCACGAGTCGACGAGCCCCATCGCGACCATCACCAGGAGGAACGCCAACGAGTAGCTGCCGCCGCGCAGCTGCCCCCACAGGATCTCCGAGCGCGCGATGTCGCCCGTCGTGAGCGGGGTGGCCAGCAGCTGGTCGTAGAGCTTGATGAACTTCAGCTTGAAGAAGACGTTGAAGGTCGAGTCGAGCAGCGCCCCGTTGAAGGCCGACGCGGCGAGCATCGCGGGCGCGACGAACACGGCGTACGGGACCGTGCGGCCGTTGAACTCGAAGGAGTCGATGAGCTGACCGACGCCGACGCCGATGGAGAGCAGGTAGAGGACCGGCTCCAGGAAGCCGGTCAGGAAGAGCTTCCAGGCGTCCTTGTAGACGAGGTAGTTGCGCAGCACCAGCAGACGCATCGCCTGCGTGCTCGACAGCGGGGCCGCGGTGCTCACGAGACCAGCCGCTTCCGCAGACCGGCGATCGCCCAGAACCAGCCGACGACCACCAACGTCACCAGCACGACCACGTTGACCGCGGCGGTCGACCAGTCGATATCGTCCAGGCAGAACATCCGCGACAGGCTGACGCCGTGCCACAGCGGCGTCAGCCGGGCGAGCCAGGAGCCGACCTCGCCGAGGTTGGCGACCGGGAAGAACGCCCCGGAGAACAGGAACATCGGGATCACGCCGATCCGGAACAGCAGCCCGTAGGCCTGCTCGTCCTCCAGCCGGGCGCTGAAGCCGTAGACCCAGACCCCGAACGCCATGCCGACCAGCAGCTGCCCGGCGTACGCCACGAACGGCCCCCACCAGGACTCGAACACCCCGAACGGCGCCAGCACCAGCATGTAGACGGCGCAGGTCGTCGCCACCCGGAAGAAGACGAACGACAGCGTCGCGCCGGCGAGGTGCTGGACCTGCAGCGGCGTGGCGAGCATCGAGTCGTAGACCCGCTGCCACTTGATCAGCCCCATCACCGGGTACGTCGTCTCCCCCACCGCCGTCTGCATGGCGTGGGCCGCGACCAGGCCCGGCACCACGAAGGCGAGGTACGACGTCGCGCCCTCCAGCTCACCGGTGTCGGACTCGACGAACCCGCCGAGCAGCACCCCCATCGCGACGACGTAGAACAACGGAGCGACGAAGGAGCTGAAGACGGAGGAGCGCCAGGTGCGCTTGTAGACCGTCAGCCAGTAGTCGGTCTGCCGGCGTACGCCGTCGGCGAAGGCGAGATCGGGCACCGCTCCTCCCACTCAGTCGACCAGCGTGCGGCCGGTGAGGCGCAGGAAGACGTCCTCCAGGGAGGAGCGGCGCACCAGCGTCGCGACGGGGGTGAGCGCGCGCTCGTGCACCTTCGCCACGACCTCCTCGCCGTCCTCGCTGTAGACCAGGAGCCGGTCGGGCAGCACCTCGACCCGGACGCCGAGGTCGGCGACCTTCTCGGCGAGGGTCTCGTGGGTCGCGCCCTCCTCCGCGACCCCGAACCGGAGCTCGGCGACCTCACGGGTGGAGTGCTCGCGGATCAGCTGCAGCGGCGATCCCTCCGCGACGATCACGCCCTTGTCCATCACGACCAGGCGGTCGCAGAGCTGCTCCGCCTCGTCCATGTAGTGGGTGGTGATCACCAGCGTCACGCCGGCCTGCTTGAGCCGGAACAGCCGGTCCCACAGGACGTGGCGCGCCTGCGGGTCCAGGCCGGTGGTCGGCTCGTCGAGCAGCAGCAGGTCGGGGCGGTTGACCAGGCTGCGGGCGATCGTCAGGCGCCGCTTCATGCCGCCCGAGAGGTCCTCGACCTTGGCCTTGGCCTTCTCGGTCAGCTGCACGAACTCCAGCAGCTCGTCGACCCGGTCGCTCACCTCGGCCTTCGGGATCCCGAAGTAGCGGCCGTAGATGTAGAGGTTGTCGCGGACGTTGAGCTCGATGTCGAGGGTGTCCTCCTGCGGGCACACCCCGAGCCGGCCGCGGATCGCCGGCCCGTCGGTCGCGGGGTCCATGCCGAGGATCCGCAGATCGCCGCCGCTGACCGGCGAGACCGCGGCGATCATCCGCATGGTCGAGGACTTGCCGGCACCGTTCGGGCCGAGGAAGCCGAACGCCTCCCCGCGTCGTACGTCGACGTCGATGCCCTTGACGGCCTCGAACTCCGCGCCCGGCGGACCGAAGGACTTGCGCAGGCCGCGCGCCAGGATCATGGAGTCCGGATCCACCGAGAAGTCGGGCACGACCAGCACCCTAGTGCGGCCCGCCGACACGGCGTGCTCAGGCGCGGGCGGTCGTCGGCTCCAGCGCCTCGGCGGTCAGCTCGACCGAGCGCAACCGGCCCTCGGTGGTGGGCGCCTGGTGGGCGGTGATCAGCTCGTCGGCGGCGATCCGGTCCCGGAAGCCGTGCAGGTAGTCGGCCACCTCCGGCGGCGTACCCACGGCGGCGTAGGTGAACATCTGGTCGACGTGCTGGCCGGCACCGCGCCGCAGCAGGACGTCGGCCTCGACGTCGGAGAGCTCGCGCCCGCCCGCGAAGAGCCCGATCGCGAGGGTCCGCCGCATGGCGGCGTGCTGCTCGTGGGCCTGCTCGGCGGTGTCGGCGGCGATGACGTTCACGCCCGCGATGACGTACGGCGCGTCGAGCTGGTCGGAGGGCCGGAACTCGCGGCGGTACGCCGCCACCGCGGCCTCGAGCGCCTGCGGGGCGAAGTGGCTGGCGAAGGCGTACGGCAGCCCGAGGCGGGCGGCCAGCTGAGCCCCGAACATCGACGAGCCGAGGATGTAGAGCGGGACCCGCGATCCCCGGCCCGGGATCGCCTCGACGCCCGGCACCCGCGACTCCCCCGCCAGGTAGCCCTGCAGCTCCAGGACGTCCTCGGGGAACCGGTCGGAGGAGCTCGGGTCGCGCCGCAGGGCGTACATGGTGTTCTGGTCCGAGCCCGGGGCCCGGCCGAGCCCGAGGTCGATCCGCCCGGGGTACATCGCCTCGAGCGTGCCGAACTGCTCGGCGATCGTCAGCGGGGCGTGGTTGGGCAGCATCACCCCGCCGGCGCCGAGCCGGATGGAGCTGGTGTGCGCGCCCACGTGGGAGATCAGCACGCTGGTCGCCGAGGACGCGATCCGCGGCATGTTGTGGTGCTCGGCGTACCAGACCCGCTCGTAGCCGTGCTGCTCCGCGCGTCGGGCGAGCTCGACGCTCGCGGCGATGCTGCTGGTGACGCTCTCCCCCCGGGTGATCGGGGCGAGGTCGAGCACGGACAGGGGGATCTGCATGGGAAGCCTTCCGGTCGGGGTTCCCCTGGACAACGCCCGGCGGCCCCGCTCCCTTCCCGGCCACGGTCTACGGCGCCCCGCGGGGCTCCTCCCAGTCGTCGGCCCGGTCCCCGAGTTCGTCGACCACCAGCAGGTCGTGGCGGACCTGGCCGGCCCGGAACGCGGCCCGGCCGACCATGTGGCTGGCGACGACGCTGGTCGCCATCTGCAGTACCACCACCAGAGCCAGGATCCCCAGCACCGACGGCTCGCGCAGCTTCAGCGCGACCCCGGTGAGCACGAACATCAGGCCGATCACCTGGGGCTTGGTCGCGGCGTGCATGCGGCTGAGAAGGTCGGGGAGCCGGAGCACGCCGATCGCCGCGACCAGCGCGAAGCCCGCGCCGGCGAGCAGGCAGGCGGCGGCCAGGACGTCGGCGAGCGTGGTCCAGCTCATCGCTCCCCCTGCCGCTGGTCGTCGTCGTCCTCGGCCGCGACGTCGTCGCTGCCGCTGGCGTAGCGGGCGATGCTGACGGCGCCCACGAAGCCCACCATGCTCAGCCCCAGCAGGAGGGGCAGCACGGTGGTCGAGCCGGTGTGGCCGGCGTACAGACCGACGGCGCAGATGGTGACCGCCATCAGCACGTCCAGCGCCACGCTGCGGTCCAGGATGGTGGGGCCGACGGTCATCCGCACCAGGAGCACAGCTGCCGCCAGACCCAGCATGGCGGCGACCACGATGACGACGATGCTCATGCGGGCCTCCCGGCGACGTGCTCCTCGCGCGGGACGAACGCCGCGAGGAAGCGCTGCTCGACCGCGAGGGCCTCGGCCCGGAACTCCTCCGCCCGCTCGCGGTCAGGGGTGTCGAGGACGTGCAAATACAGCGTGTGGGTCGAGCGACGTACCTCCACGACCACCGACCCGGGCACCAGCGACAGCATCGCGGCGACGCCGGTGAGGACGAAGTCGGAGGAGCTCTCGAGGTCGACCGCCACCACCGCGTTGCGCACCGGACGGCGGCGCAGCACCACGAGGGAGACCTGGACGCTGGCCCGCACGATGTCGACCATGAACCCGGCCGTGAGCACGACGAGCGGCCAGGCCCGGACCTGGGAGAACAGCACGACGGGCGGGAGCGGGAAGACCAGGCAGACCAGGACCGCCACGACGACCCCGGAGGCGACCACCAGGACGCTGAGGTCGCCCCACAGCGCCGTCCACACCAGGACGAGCCACGCGACGGGGACCGGCTGCACGGCCCGGTGCCGGGACGGGCGGGTCGTGCCGTCGCGGCGGGTACGGGTCTGCGGGCTCATGGGCGCTCCTCGGGGGGACCGTCCGGCAGCACGACCCCGATGTACGTCGTCGGGTCGAGCAGGTCCTCGGCCGCGCGGTCGGAGTAGGCGAACAGCGGGCCGGCGACCGCCGTGAGGGCGACGCTCAGCACGACCAGCGACGCCGCCGGGACCACCATGCTCGCCGGGAGCCGGCGGTTGTCGTCGCCCGCCTGGATCAGCTGGTGGAGGTCGCGGTCGGGCTGCTCGTCGTCGCCGAGCCGGCGGGCGTCCGCGACGTCCTGCGCCGAGACCACCCCGGTGGCGGTGTGCAGGTGGCCGCGGTGCCGGATCGGCAGGTCGCCGCCCTCCGGGGACGGGTCGTCCTCGCGCCCGAGGGCGGCGAGCGCGTCGTGGGCCTCCTCCGGCGTACGCCAGAAGGCGACCGCCCAGGTCTTGGCGACGGCGTACAGGGTGAGCAGGCTCGTCAGCACGCCGCCCACGACCAGCACCCAGGCCAGGGCGCTGCCGTTCTGCTGGGCGGCCTGCAGCAGGCCGACCTTGCCGATGAAGCCGGAGAACGGCGGGATCCCGGCGAGGTTCATCGCCGGGACGAAGAAGAGCACGGCCAGCATCGGGGCGATCCGGGCCAGGCCGCCCATCCGCAGCAGCGAGGTGCTCCCGGCCCGGCGCTCGACCAGCCCGACGATGAGGAACAGCGCCGTCTGCACGGTGATGTGGTGGACGATGTAGAAGATCGTGCCGGAGACGCCCGCGCGGTTGGCGAGCGCGATCCCGAGCACGAGGTAGCCGATGTGGCTGACCAGGGTGAAGGACAGCATCCGCTTGATGTCGGACTGCGCGATCGCGCCCAGGATCCCGATGACCATCGTGAGCAGGGCCGCCCACAGCAGCAGGTCGGTCAGCGGGCTGTCGGGGAAGAGCAGCGTCTGCATCCGCAGGATCGCGTAGACGCCGACCTTGGTCAGCAGGCCCGCGAACACCGCCGTCACCGGCGCCGGAGCGGTCGGGTAGCTGTCGGGCAGCCAGAACGACAGCGGGAAGACGGCCGCCTTGATCGCGAAGGTGGTCAGCAGCAGCAGCTGCAGCATCAGCGCGACGTGGTCGGGCAGGTCGGCTATCCGCTCGGCGAGGTGCGCCAGGGTGAGCGTGCCCGTGGCGGCGTACACGACCGCGATGGAGATCAGGAACAGCGTCGAGGACAGCAGGTTGACCAGCACGTAGATGGTGCCGGCGCGGATCCGGGTGGCGGTGCCGCCCAGGGTGAGCAGCACGTAGCTGGAGAAGAGCAGCATCTCGAAGCTGACGAACAGGTTGAACAGGTCGCCGGCCAGGAACGCGTTGGCGACGCCGGCCACCAGCACCAGGAAGGTCGGGTGGTAGATCGAGAGCGGCGCGCCCTCCTCGTCCTCGGTCATGCCCTGGCCGATGGAGTAGCCGAGGACGGCGAGCGTGACCAGGGCGCTGACCAGCAGCATCAGAGCGGCCAGCCGGTCCGCCACGAGGACGATGCCGAGGGTCTCCGGCCAGCCGCCGACCCACTGCGTCTGCGGGCCGGACGTGTCGGCCTGCACCATGAGGACGGCGGCGACGGCGACGATGCCGACGAGCACGACGATGCTGACCCAGCGCTGGATGCGCGGGTAGCGGCCGAGGACCAGGGAGATGCCGGCCCCCAGCAGGGGCAGCACGACCGGGAGCGGGACGAGGGCGTTCACGGGCGCTCCTCGGGATCGGTGTGCTCGACCGGCTTCGCCGGCTCGTCGGGCTCGCGCGGAGGGCCGAGATCCTCCGCGGTCGGCTCCTCGCGCGGGTCGTCGGGTCCGGGCGAGTCGGTGACGGCGCCGTACGCCTCGGAGGTCACGTCGGCCGTCGCCAACCGGCGGATCCGGGCGTCCTCGACGTCGTCCTGGACGTCGTCGTGGGAGTTCAGCTGCCAGCTGCGGTAGGCCATCGCCAGCACGAACGACACGGTCGCCAGGGTGATTACGATCGCGGTCAGCACCATCGCCTGCGGCAACGGGTCGGCCATCGGTTCGCCCTCCGTCTCCCCCACGATCGGGGGTGCGCCGGCCGGGCCGCCGGCGACCAGGAACGCGATGCTGACGCCGTTGCCCATCATCACCAGCCCGACGAGCACCCGCGACAGGCTGCGCTCGAGCAGCAGGTAGACCCCGCAGCCGAGCAGGGCCGCGGAGACCAGGACCAGGGTGAGGTTCACGTCGGTCATGCGGACACCTCCGAGTCCGCCGCGTCGGCGGCACGCCGCTCGCGCAGCACCTGACGGTCGATGTGCGAGCCGAGGGCGCGGAGCAGGTCGAGGACGAGGCCGACCACGACGAGGTAGACGCCGATGTCGAAGAGCACCGAACTGACCAGGTGCAGGTCGCCGACCAGCGGGACGTGCACGTCGACGACGGCGCTCTGCAGGACCGAGCCCCCGAAGGCGAGCGGCGCCACGGCCGCCACCGCCGCCACGGCGAGCCCGGTGCCGATCAGCCGGCCCGCGTCGACCGGCGCCGCCTCGTCGAGCTCGTAGCGCCCGCCGGCCAGGTAGCGGATCACGAGGGCCAGGCCGGCGACCATCCCGCCGGCGAACCCGCCGCCCGGGTCGTTGTGACCGGCGATCAGCAGGTAGACCGAGAAGATCATCACCGTGTGGAAGATCATCCGGGTGATCACCTCGAAGACGATCGAGCGCTTCTCCGGGGGCAGGGTGCGGGGCGCGGGCAGCCAGGCCCGGCGGCCGGGGCCGGTCGACTGCTTGCGCACCCCGGCGGGGAACGGGATCTGGTTGACCCGGCGGATGTCCGCGCCGCGGGCGTCGATGAAGATCAGGCTGGCGACGCCGGTCGCCGCCGCGACCAGCACGGAGATCTCGCCCAGGGTGTCCCAGGCCCGGACGTCGACCAGGATGACGTTGACGATGTTGTAGCCGCCGCCGTACTCCACGGCCTCGGCGGGGAGCGCGGTCGAGACCGGCTCCGCGGTGCGCGAGGACGCGCCGACCAGCATGAAGCCCGCGGCCGCCACGGCGACTCCGAGACCGAGGCCCATCCGCCAGTACCGCTGCCGGTTGAGCGGGCGGTCGGTGAAGTACTCCGGCATCCGCCGCAGGGCCAGCACGAACACGACGACGGTCAGCGTCTCGACCAGCACCTGGGTGAGCGCCAGGTCGGGGGCGCCGTGCAGCACGAAGATCAGCGCGGTGCCGTAGCCGGTGGCCCCGGCGAGCAGGACCGCACGCAGCCGTCGACGGGACCGGACCGCCATCACGGCGGCCGCCACGATGATCACGCCGACGAGGGCCTGTGCCGGGACGTCCCAGGCGCGGACCGAGACCCGGTCCCAGGCTCCGATCAGCGTCGAGCCCGGCAGCAGGACGACGACCAGCAGGATGATCCCGAGGTACGCCGCCGCGGAGCCCCGCTGGACGACGGCCGTGACCTCCACGGCGGTCCGGTCCAGCATGCGCACGCCGCTGCGGTAGGCGTTCTCCAGCGAGAGGTCGTTCGACAGGCTCGCCTGGAGCCGCTCGACCGGCGCGCGCGCCACGAAGAGCAGCCCGCCCACGAGCACGGCCGCGACCGTGGCCGCCAGCGGCAGGCCCACCCCGTGCCACAGCTCCAGGGCGGGCTCGTGGGCACCCGGCGGCACGACGTCGGCGTACGCCGCGACCGCGCTGGTCACCGCGCCACCGAGGAAGCCCGTCGCCAGGGAACCGGCCGCCAGCACGACGGGCCCGATCGCAAACCCCGGTCGGACCGGGCGTACGACGAGCTCCTCCTCGACCGCGCGGTCGGCGAAGGCGCCCCAGACGAATCGCGCGGAGTAGGCGACGGTGAGCGCCGAGCCGAGCACCACCCCGGCGAACAGCAGCCAGCCCGGGACGCCCTGGAGGCCGGTGCCATCGCCCGTCCGGGCCACGTCGACGAGCGCGACGAACACGCTCTCCTTGGCGAGGAACCCGAGCGTCGGCGGCAGTCCCGCCATCGAGGCGGCGGCGATCGCCGCCGCCACCGCGATCACGGGCATCCGGTGCCGCAGACCGGTCAGCCGGCGCAGGTCGCGGGTGCCGGCGCAGCGGTCGATGACGCCGACGATGAGGAACAGGGCCGCCTTGAACAGGGCGTGCGCGAGCAGGAGGCCGAGCCCGGCCACCAGCGCGCTGCGGGAGCCGAGGCCCAGCACCAGGATGAGGAAGCCGAGCTGGCTGACCGTGCCGTAGGCCAGCAGCAGCTTGAGGTCGTGCTGGCGCAGTGCCCGCAGCCCGCCGAGGAGCATCGTGACCAGGCCGAGCACCAGCAGCACCGCGTGCCAGCCCGCGACGCCGGCGAACGCCGGGGCGAGCAGCGCGACGAGGTAGACGCCGGCCTTCACCATCGAGGCGGCATGCAGGTAGGCGCTGACCGGGGTGGGCGCGGCCATCGCGGCGGGGAGCCAGAAGTGGAAGGGCACCAGCGCCGACTTGCTGATGGCACCGACGAGCAGCAGGTGCACCGCGACCACCACGGCGGTGCCGGTGGGCGGGTCGGCCAGGATCGCGCTGATCCGGTGGGTGCCGGCCTCGTGCCCGAGCATCAGGGCGCCCACCAGCATCGCCAGCCCGCCCAGCGTAGTGACGACCAGGGCCTGGATGGCGGCCTGCCGGTTCGCCCGGCGGGCGGGGTCGTGACCGATGAGCAGGAAGGAGAAGACGGTGGTCAGCTCCCAGAAGACGTAGAGCAGCAGCAGGTCGTCGGCGATGACCAGTCCCAGCATGGCTGCCACGAACGCCGTCAGGACACCGGCGAAACGCGCGACGCCGAGGCTGTCCTCGTGGAAGTACCACCCGCAGTACGCGAGCACGATCGCCCCGACGCCGAGCACCACCAGGGCCAGCAGCCACTGCAGCGGGCCGAGCCGGAACGCGAGCTCCATCCCGATGGCTCCGACCCACGGGTGCACCTCGACGAGCGCGTCGCCGTCGAGGACGGCAGGACCCTGGGCAGCGACCCAGACCGTGCCGGCGAGCGGCCCGAGGGAGATCAGTGAGAAGGCTCGGCGCCCGAACCGGAGCACCAACCAAGGCGCGACCGCCGCGAGGACGAACAGCGCGACGACCGCGAACAGCAACAGGATGGAACCTTCCAGGGTCTCGGGTGCCCGCCTTCATCCTGCCTCGTCGGCCCAAGTCGGCGCTATGGGGTCCACCACCCATCTCCGGTCGTGGTCGGCGAGTGCCGCCGTCGGCCTTGCTGTCGGCCGTGTTGTCGGTGGCGTGAGCAAGACTGGTCGGCGTGTCCGACGTGCTCGCCCGGTTCACCGCCCCGACCCGCACCTGGTTCGAGGCGGCGTTCGCCGCGCCCACCCCCGCCCAGGCGGGCGCGTGGGACGCGATCGGTGCCGGTCGGCACGCGCTGGTGGTGGCCCCGACCGGCTCGGGCAAGACGCTCAGCGCGTTCCTGTGGAGCCTCGACCGGCTGCTCTCCGCTCCGGCTCCCGAGGACAGGCAGCGGCGCTGTCGCGTCCTCTACGTCTCCCCACTCAAGGCCCTGGCGGTCGACGTCGAGCGCAACCTCCGCGCGCCGCTGACCGGTATCCGCCACACCGCGGACCGACTCGGAGAGCCGGTCTCCGAGGTGCGGGTCGGCGTCCGCTCCGGTGACACCCCCGCGGCCGAGCGCCGCAAGCTGGTGACGGCCCCGCCGGACATCATGATCACGACGCCCGAGTCGCTGTTCCTGATGCTCACCTCCCAGGCCCGCGAGTCGCTGCGCGGCGTCGAGACGGTGATCGTCGACGAGGTGCACGCCGTCGCCGGCACCAAGCGCGGCGCCCACCTCGCGGTCTCCCTGGAGCGTCTCGACGCCCTGCTCGATCGCCCGGCCCAGCGCATCGGCCTGTCGGCGACCGTCCGCCCGCTGGAGGAGGTGGCCCGCTACCTCGGCGGCACCGCCCCCGTCGACATCGTCGCGCCACCCTCGGCCAAGGAGTGGGACCTGAAGGTCGTCGTCCCGGTCGAGGACATGACCGCTCCCGGAGAGTTCGAGGAGGACGGCGACGAGCCGGCCCGCGCCCAGTCGATCTGGCCGCACGTCGAGGAGCGGGTCGTCGACCTGATCGAGCAGCACCGCTCGACGATCGTGTTCGCGAACTCACGCCGGCTCGCCGAGCGGCTGACGGCGCGGCTCAACGAGATCGCCACCGAGCGCGCCGGCGGGGAGTTCCCCGACGACGCCGTGCCGGCCGAGGTGATGGCGCAGTCCGGGCAGTCGCAGGGGGCCGAGACGGTCATCGCCAAGGCCCACCACGGCTCGGTCTCGAAGGAGCAGCGCGCGCTCATCGAGGACGACCTCAAGCGCGGCCGGCTGCCGGCCGTGGTCGCGACCAGCAGCCTCGAGCTCGGCATCGACATGGGCTCGGTCGACCTGGTCGTCCAGATCGAGTCGCCGCCGAGCGTGGCGAGCGCGCTGCAGCGCGTCGGCCGCGCCGGCCACCAGGTCGGCGAGGTCTCCCGCGGCGTGCTGTTCCCCAAGCACCGCGGCGACCTGGCCCAGACCGCGGTCGCGGTCGAGCGGATGCGCAGCGGGGCGATCGAGTCGCTGCGGGTGCCGGCCAACCCGCTCGACGTGCTCGCCCAGCAGATCGTCGCCGCGACCGCCCTCGAGTCCTGGGACGTCGACGAGCTGTTCGCGCTGATGAGGCGCACCGCCTCCTTCAGCCAGCTCCCCCGCCCGGCGTACGACGCCACCCTCGACCTGCTCAGCGGTCGCTATCCCTCCGACGAGTTCGCCGAGCTCCGTCCGCGCATCGTGTGGGACCGGGTGACCGGCGAGCTGACCGGCCGTCCCGGGGCGCAGCGGCTCGCGGTCACCAGCGGCGGCACCATCCCCGACCGCGGCCTGTTCGGCGTCTTCCTGGTCGGCGACGGCAGCGGCCGCCGGGTGGGCGAGCTCGACGAGGAGATGGTCTACGAGTCGCGCGTCGGCGACATCTTCGCGCTCGGCGCGACCAGCTGGCGGATCGAGGACATCACGCACGACCGGGTGCTGGTCACCCCGGCGCCCGGCATCCCCGGCCGGCTGCCGTTCTGGAAGGGCGACGCCCTCGGTCGCCCCGCCGAGCTCGGCGCGGCCATCGGCGCGTTCACCCGCGAGCTGGCCGCCCTGCCGAAGCCGGCCGCCGAGGCCCGCGCCCGGGAGGGCGGTCTCGACGCGTGGGCGGCCGGCAACCTCGTCACCTACCTGCACGAGCAGCTCGACGCGACCAACGTGCTGCCCAGCGACACCACCCTGCTGGTGGAGCGCTTCCGCGACGAGCTCGGCGACTGGCGTCTGGTCGTGCACTCGCCGTACGGCACCCCCGTGCACGCGCCCTGGGCGCTCGCGATCAACGCCCGGCTCCGGGAGCGCTACGGCGTCGACGGCCAGGCCGTGGCCTCCGACGACGGCATCGTGATCCGGATCCCCGACACCGACACCGAGGCTCCCGGCGGCGAGCTGCTGGTGTTCGAGCCCGACGAGATCGAGGACCTCGTCACCGCCGAGGTCGGCGGCTCGGCGCTGTTCGCGGCCCGGTTCCGCGAGTGCGCCGCCCGCGCCCTGCTGCTGCCCCGGCGCGATCCGGGCCGGCGCTCGCCCCTGTGGCAGCAGCGGCAGCGTTCGGCGGCCCTGCTCGAGGTGGCCTCGCGCTACCCGTCGTTCCCGATCGTCCTGGAGGCGGTGCGCGAGTGCCTCCAGGACGTCTACGACCTGCCGTCCCTGGTGACGCTGATGCGGCGCGTCGACCGCCGCGAGGTGCAGGTCGCCGACGTGTCCACGCACGCGCCCTCCCCGTTCGCGCGCAGCCTGCTGTTCGGCTACGTCGCCCAGTTCATGTACGAGGGCGACTCCCCCATCGCCGAGCGCCGGGCCGCCGCCCTCTCGCTCGACCAGGGGCTGCTCGCCGAGCTGCTCGGCCGCGCCGAGCTGCGCGAGCTGCTGGACCCCGAGGTGCTGGCCGAGGTCGAGGCCGAGCTGCAGCGCCTCGCCCCCGACCGTCGCGCCCGCAGCGCCGAGGCGCTGGTCGACACGCTGCGGCTGCTCGGCCCGCTGACCACCGAGGAGGCCGCCCTGCGCTGCGTCGAGGGCGCGCCCGCCGGAGCCTGGCTGGGCGAGCTGGCCGCGGCCCGGCGCATCGTCGAGGTGCGGATGGCCGGCGAGGAGCGCTGGGCGGTCGTCGAGGACGTCGGCCGGCTGCGCGACGGCCTCGGGGTCCCCGTCCCGCCCGGCACCCCCGACGCGTTCACCGACCCGGTCGAGGACCCGCTCGGCGACCTCGTGGCCCGCTTCGCGCGCACCCACGGCCCCTTCACCACCGACCAGGTCGCCGCCCGGCTCGGGCTGGGCGCCGCCGTCGTGCGCCACACGCTGCAGCGACTGGGCGCCCAGGGACGGGTCCTCGACGGCGAGTTCCGCCCCGCCGGCGCGGGCCCGGAGTGGTGCGACGCCGAGGTCCTGCGCAAGCTCCGACGGCGCTCGCTGGCGCGGCTGCGCCAGGAGGTCGAGCCCGTCGAGCCCGAGGCGCTGGGCCGCTTCCTCGCCGCCTGGCAGCACGTCGACACCGGCGGCCGCGGCGGACCCCGCGGCGTCGACGGCGTGCTCACGGTGATCGACCAGCTCGCCGGGTGCCCGGTGCCCGCGAGCGCGCTCGAGCCGCTGGTGCTCGGCTCCCGGGTGCGCGACTACGAGCCGTCGTACCTCGACGAGCTGACGGCCTCCGGCGAGGTGATCTGGGCCGGTCACGCCGCCCTCCCCGGCTCCGACGGCTGGGTCAGCCTGCACCTCGCCGACCAGGCACCGCTCACCCTGCCCGAACCGGCACCGGGACCCGAGGGCGGCGACCAGGCGGGCACGGAGCTCGCCCAGGCTGTCCTCGACGCCCTCGCCCCGGGCGGCGCCTGGTTCTTCCGCCAGCTCGCGACCAGCGTCGGCAGCACCGACGACCAGGCCCTCTCCGCCGCCCTGTGGTCGCTCGTGTGGTCCGGCCGGATCAGCAACGACACCCTCACCCCGCTCCGAGCACTGACCCGCGCCGGCACCGCCAGCCACCGGACGAAGCGACCCCCGGCGCGCCCGCGGATGTCCTCGACCACCGGGCGCGGGCGGATGCCCGCCCGCACGGGTCCGCCCGAGACGGCCGGGCGGTGGGCGCTGCTGCCCGAGCTCGACACCGACCCGACCCGGCGCGCCCACGCGAGCGCCGAGCACCTCCTCGACCGTCACGGCGTGGTGATCCGCGGCGCGGTGCTGAGCGAGCGCGTCCCGGGCGGGTTCGCGGCGACCTACAAGGTGCTGTCCGCCTTCGAGGAGTCCGGGCGTTGCCGACGGGGCTACTTCGTCAACGGGCTCGGTGCCGCCCAGTTCGGCACCGCGGGCGCGATCGACCGGCTGCGGACCTTCAGCGAGACGTCGACGACCTCGACCACCGGCGGCGACGCCAAGCCGACGGCCGTCGCGCTGGCCGCCACCGACCCGGCCAACCCGTACGGCGCTGCCCTCCCCTGGCCCGCCTCGACGACCGCCGCGGGCGAGAAGGGCGAGGGCTCCGGGCACCGCCCGGGCCGGAAGGCCGGCGCGCTGGTCGTCCTGGTCGACGGCCGCCTGGTCCTGTACGTCGAGCGCGGCGGCCGGACCCTGCTCACCTGGTCGGACGACGTCGACCTGCTCACGCCCGCCGCCGCGTCCCTCGCGGAGTCCGCCCGGCGCGGGGCGCTCGGACGGCTCACGGTCGAGCGCGCCGACGGCACGCAGCTGCTCGGCTCGGGCGGCACCCCGCTGCGCGAGGCCCTGCAGGCCGCCGGATTCGTCGTGACCCCCAAGGGCCTCCGGCTGGGGCGGTCCTGAGGTGCCCGAGGGCGACACCGTCTACCGCGCGGCCCGGCTGCTCGACCGGTCCCTCTCCGGGCACCGCCTCACCGCCACCGACTTCCGAGTGCCGCAGCATGCGACGGCCGACCTCACCGGCGCGACCGTCGTCCAGACCGTCAGCCGCGGCAAGCACCTGCTGACCCGGATCGCCGGCCCCGACGCCGAGCGCTGGACGCTGCACACCCACCTGAAGATGGAGGGCAGCTGGCGGGTCTACGAGCCGGGCCGTCCCTGGCGCCGGCCGGCCCACCAGGCCCGCGTGGTGCTGCGCACCGAGGGCGCCGTGGCCGTCGGGTTCTCGCTCGGCATCGTCGAGCTGATCCCGACCGACGGCGAGGACGACGTCGTGGGTCACCTCGGGCCGGACCTGCTCGGCCCGGACTGGGACGAGGACGAGGCGCTGCGCCGGCTGACCGAGGACCCGGCCCGGCCGATCGTCGAGGCGCTGCTGGACCAGACCCGGCTCGCCGGGATCGGCAACATGTATGCCGCCGAGCTCTGCTTCGTCGCCGGCGTCCACCCCGCGACCCCCGTCGGCGACGTGGCGGGGCTCCCCCGCCTGGTCCGGCGCGCCCGGCAGATGCTCGACCTCAACAAGGAGCGGGCCGTGCAGTCGACGACCGGCGACCTGCGCGAGCGGGAGCGAATGTGGGTCTACCGCCGCGACCGGTCGCCCTGCCGACGCTGCGGCACGCCGATCGTGGTCGCGCAGCGCGGACCGGCCGGCCGGGAGCGGGCGTCGTACTGGTGCCCGGCGTGCCAGCCGGCGCCGGCGACCTGAGGAGCGAGGGTCAGGCGGCGGAGGCGACCACGTCGGGAGCGCCCACGCGCGCGCCGACGCCGATCGGCGTCGCCGTCAGGGCGGCCTCCTCGACGGCCACCGCGTCGGAGACCTCGCGCAGCACGTCGGACAGGGTGACCTCGAGCGCCGTGCACAGGGAGGCGAGCAGCTCGGAGGAGGCCTCCTTCTGCCCGCGCTCGATCTCGGAGATGTAGCCCAGGCTCACCCGGGCCTCGGCCGAGACCTCACGCAGCGTCATCCCACGCTCCATGCGTTGGGCGCGCAGAACGTCGCCGAGCTGTCGACGGAACAGCACCATGCGGGTCTCCTTCCTGGCCTGTGTGGCCCAACGCTACCCGAGACCTACTTCTTCCCTCTGCAGGATGGCAGCCAGCGCCGACAGCGCCTCGTCGCAGGTGCGATCCGTGATCTCCGCCCGGTCGCCCGACAGGTCGAGCGCCACCGCCTCCAGCAGGCCGGGGCCGGCGAGGCCCACGTAGACCGTGCCGGGAGGCTTGCCCTCCTGCTCGGCCGGCCCCGCGACCCCCGTCGTGGCGATCCCGAAGCTCGCGCCGGTCCGGGCCCGGATGCCCGAGGCCATCGCCCGGGCGCACTCCGCGGAGACGACGCCGTACTGCTCGACCACCTCGTCGGACACGTCGAGCAGGGTCTGCTTCAGGGCCGTCGCATAGGTGACCACGCCTCCGAGATAGGTCTCCGACGCCCCGGGGGTCTCGGTGAACCGCACCGCCAGCTTGCCGCCGGTGAGGGACTCCGCGGTCGCGACGGTGAAGCCGCCGGACCGCAGGAGGAGATGGGTGCGGGTCGCCTGCTCCTGACGATCGCGTGCGCGCATGGCCGCAGGGTATCCGGGCCGGATGCGACGCAATCACCCTGCCGAAATCGGCCGGCGGGAGCCGGTCCTGAGGACCGACTCCCGCCGAGCTCCGTCCCGGGCTACCGCTTGCGGCGCACCGTCAGGGACAGCCGGTCGTTGCTCGGCTCCAGCAGGTCACTGCCGAGGTAACGCACGGTGACGCTCTTCCGGCCCGTGCTGGTGAACGGCGCCAGCCTCAGCGCCGCCCGGCCGTTGCGGACCGTGACCGTCTTCGTTCGTTGACCCGCAACGGTGATCCTCACCTTGCCGGTGGCCCGCACGCCGTCCGCACCGGTGACCACGACGCGCACGGTGGCCCGGGTCTTCCTGACCACGATCTTCTTCGGCGTGACCGTGCCTCGGGTCCTCGAGGTCGCCTTGGCGATCCGCGCGGTCAGCGTGGCCGACCCCGGACCGAACCGGCCGTCCCCGGAGTACGACGCCGTCAGCGTCGTGGTCCCCGGCGTCAGCGACTTCGCCGGCAGGGTCACCACGGCCACCCCGGCGGCGACCGCAGCCGAGCCGAGCACCCGGTTCCCGGCCCGGACCGAGACGCTCCCGGTGGCACTCGGGTCCAGCCGGACCCGGACCGTGGCTGCCTTGCCGTAGCGGAACGACACGTTGTCGGCCGCGATCGGGCTGGTCGCCTTCGCGACCGTCAGGACGACGTCCTCGGACACCTCGTCGTAGATGTCGTCGCCGGAGTAGACGACCGACAGGTCGTGCTCGCCCGGCTCGACCGACCGGGCCGCGATGGCGACCGTGGCCGCCCCGTCGACCAGCGGGGCGGACCCCAGGACGGTCGCGCCGTCCCGGACCTCGACCGTGCCGGTCGGCGTGCCCCGGTTGCCGCTGACGGTGACGTCGATCGAGGCCGCCTGACCCCAGGTGACCGAGTCGCCCTCGGCGGCGACCGTCGCCGCCGCCGCGACCTCGGCGACCTCGACGACCACCGGGATCTCGGTGCCGGTCGTGGCGCCCCGGACCGTGAGGGTGACCGGGCCGGGCGGGAGGTCGTCGGGCAGGTCGACCGTGACGCTCGCCTTGCCGGCGTCCTTCACCGTGGTGTTGTTGTCGGGCGCCTCGCCGGTCGAGTTGTCCACGGTGGCGGTGCCGAGCGACTCCTCCCCGAGGAACACCTCGACCGTGGCGTCCTTCTTGTCCGCGACACCGGCCGCCGAGCCCGTCATCGCGAGCGCCGCCAGGTCGAAGGACACCGTGCCGCCCGGCTCGTACGACGCCGGAGCATCGGCCGGGAACTGCACCTGCACGGCCCGCTGGTCGTACGCCGGCTCGATCGACTCCGTGCCGGAGCCGAACTCGTCGAAGTAGTCGACCATCGACTGCAGGTCGGTCATGCCCCAGTCGGTCTTCTGGGTTCCCCCGGCGAAGGCGCGGAAGTTGTCTCCGCCCGGCGAGAGGAAGGAGTTGACCGTCACGGAGTACGTCGCGGCCGGGTCGATCGGCTCACCGTCGAGCCACATCCCCGTCACGACGCCCTTCTTGGCGCCCGCGATGGCCGGGTCGTCGATCTCCTCGTAGGTGTAGGTGAAGCCCTCCGAGACACCGAGGCGCAGGAACGCCCGGGTCGGTACGGCGCCCGCCGCCGTCCGCTGCCACTGCTGCTCGAGGGCGGCCTTGATCTGGTCACCGGTGAGCCGCATGTTGATCAGCGAGTTGGCGAACGACTGGACGTTGGCGGCCTGCCGGTAGGTCAGGTCGCGCGGGAACGCGCCCGACCCGCTGCCGACCATGTCGCCACGGATGCCACCGGGGTTCATGAAGGCGATCTGGGCACCCAGCCGCTCCGGGGTCGCCCAGCGCTGGACCTCGGCGATCAGGTTGCCCGCCGTCGACGAGCTGCCGCGGTTCTCCGTGCCGTTGCTGTACTTGGCCCGGCTGAACGGCGCCGCGATCTGACCGAGCACCTGGTCGCCGATCGGTCCGGCGGCCGTGACGGCCGCGTCGACGATCGACTTGGTCGCCGGGTCGACCGGGTAGAGCGCCGGCGGCAGGCCGGGGCCGGAGCCGTCGGGGTCCGGACCCATGAGCGGCAGCAGCGCCTGCTGGATCGACTGCAGCTCGGCGTCGTTGTCGAAGGTGAGCTTCAGCTGGTTCAGGTTCATGCCGTACTGGCCGGCCGAGACCACCGGGCGCTCCTTGACGGGGCGGTCCGCCCACGCCGCGACCGGGAACCTGCAGTCGTAGGCGAGGTGGGTGTGGCCCGAGACGATCGCGTCGACGTCGGCGTTGACGCCGGTCACGATGTCGCCCCAGGTCGTGCCCGGCTGGTTCTGCGGGGCGCACGCGGTGCTCGGGGCACCCTCGTGGACCAGCATGATCACCGCGTCGGCACCGTCGGCCTTCAGCTCCGTCGCCTCGGCGTTGACCGACTCGACGATGTCGCGGACGTCGAGCTCGGCGATCCCGTCGGGGTTCACCAGGCTCGGCAGGTCCTCGGTGACGGCCCCGACGAACCCGATCTGGACGTTGCCGAACTCCTGCAGGAAGGTCGCGGGCACGGCGTCGTCGCCGGTGGCCTTCATCTTCAGGTTGGCGGCGATGTACTGCCACTCGGCCCCGCCGAGCGGGTTGTCCTCGGCGTCGTAGTCGGCCAGCACGCGCTCCATGAGGTCGGCGTACCCGCCGTCGAGCTCGTGGTTGCCCACGGCCGAGACGTCGAGACCGGCCTCGTTGAGGGCGTCGATGGTGGGCTTGTCGCGCTGCACGAACGAGTCGAACGTGGAGGCGCCGATCAGGTCGCCCGCGGCCGCGAAGACCGTGTCCGGGTTCTGCGCGCGCAGCTGCTTGACCGCACCGGCGAGGACGGCGGCACCGGCCTCGCCGTTGGAGGCGGTCTGCGGGATCCGGCCGTGGAAGTCGTTGGTCGCCAGGACCTGCACGACCTGCTCGCCGTCGTCGACGGTGATCTCCACCGGGACCTCGGTGCCCGTCTCCGGGCCGACCAGCATCAGCGTGGTCCGCCCGTCGGGCAGGCCCTGCGCGGGCAGCGGCACGCTGACCGCCGCGGTGCCGGTGTTGTCGTACGGCGTCGTGCCGACCGTGTTGTTGACCGTCGCGGTGCCGAGCACCTCGTCACCGAGCTTGACCTGCAGCAGCTGGTCGCGAGCGTCGTCCGCGGCCGACATCGACCACGAGGCGACGTCGAAGGCGACCGTCGCGCCCGGCGCGTAGGTCTGGGGTGCGCCCGCCGGGAAGGTCACCTCCACCCCGCGCTGGCGATAGTCGACCGCCAGCGGGTTCGCGACGCTCTGATACTGCGCCATGTAGTCGACCATCGCCTCGAGGTCGACCTTGCCGGTGTCGACCTTGTCCGTGCCGTCGGCGAGGGTCCAGAAGTTGTCGCCCCCGCCGCCGAGGAACGAGTTGACCGTCACGGAGTACGACGCGGCCGGGTCGACGGGCTCGCCGTCGAGCCACATGCCGGTGACCTCGCCCACGAAGGTGTTGACGGGCGCCGCGTTCGGCACGGAGACCGTCACGGCCTTCTCGGTGTAGGTGTAGGTGAACCCGGCCGAGACACCGAGGCGCAGGAACGGTCGCGACGGCACGCCGCCCGCGGCGTTGCGCTGCCACTGCTCCTCCAGCACCTCCTCCAGCTGGACACCGGTGAGCTTCAGGTTGACCAGCGTGTTGGCGAACGGCTGGACGTCGGCGGCCTGGCGGTAGGACAGGCTGCGCAGGTCGCCCTCGGCCGTGCCCGGCATGTCGGCGCGCAGGCCGCCCGGGTTCATCAGGGCGAGGTCGGTGTCGATGCCCGCCTGCTGGGTCGCCCAGCGCTGCACCTCGGCCACCTGGTTGCTCAGCGTGGACTCGCCACCGCGGTTCTCGATGTCGGTGTTCTGCGCGCGGTAGGTCGCCCGGTCGAACCGGCCGTCCATCTTGCCCAGCGGCTTCGCACCTTCGACGGCCGCGAAGTCCACCGCGTCGTCGACGATGCCCTGGACCGTCGGGTCCGCGGCGTACCCGACGCCGGCCGCCGCCACGACGTCCTGGGTGACGGCGACGAGCTCGTCGGTGGTGGTGTCGAACTTGAACACCAGCTTGTTGAGGTTGGTGCCGTACTGGCCCGCCGAGACCACCGGGCGCTTGGTCACCGATCGGTCACCGGAGACCCAGTCCGCGACCGGGAAGCGGCAGTTGTAGGCGAGGTGGGTGTGGCCCGAGATGATCGCGTCCACGTCGGCCGAGGTGTTCTGGACGATGTTGCCCCAGGTGGTGGCGGCGTCGGTGAAGCTGGACGACGCGCAGTCGGTCGAGGGCGAGCCCTCGTGCACCAGGAGCACCACGAGGTCGACGGGCTCGGGGCCGGAGCGGAGCGCGGCCGCGGCGGCGTTCGTCGCGTCCACCACGTCGGTGACGGTGACGCCCTCGATGCCGGCCGGGTTGACCAGGGCCGGGAGGTCCTCGGTCACCGCTCCCACGAAGCCGATCCGCTTGCCGTCGATCGTCTTGGTCCACTGCTCCGCGAGGTCGGTCATGCCGGGCTCGACGTCGACGTTGGCCGCGATGTACTCCCAGTCGGCCAGGTTCTGGATGCGGCCGACGAGGTCGTCGTACCCGCGGTCGAACTCGTGGTTGCCCGCGGCCGAGACCTCGAGGCCCATCGCGTTGAGGGCGTCGATCGTCGGCTCGTCGTCCTGGACGAACGACTCGAACGTCGAGGCGCCCACGAGGTCACCGGCCGCCGCGAAGACGGTGTTCGGGTTCTCCTGGCGCAGCTCCTCGACCGCCGTGGCGAACGGCGCCGCCCCGGCCGCGTTGCCCGCGTCGGGCAGCAGGCGACCGTGGAAGTCGTTGGTGCCGAGGACCTGGATCTCCTGGTAGTCCGTGGGCGTGAAGTCCGGGACCTCGATGCCCACGATCTCCGGGTTGTGGTCGGAGGTCGCGAACGGCCGGTCCGGCTGCCAGAAGTTCGTCAGGTTGTAGTTGAAGCGGCTGTACTGGAAGGCCACCGACTCGTTGGCGTTGATCTCCCAGATGTCGGCCCCGGTCACCATGGCCATCGCGGCCTCGTTGCCGAGGACGTGGTCGAGCGAGCCGGAGAGGCCGTTGTAGGAGTACGACTCGTCGCCGGGCTGGTCGGACTCGATCAGCTCGAAGCCGCCGTCCTCGAGGACCGTGATCGGCTGCTCCTTGGTGTAGGCGTTGAAGTCACCGGCGAGGAAGACCGCGTCGATGTCGCGCTCGGCGGCGAAGTCGTCGGCGAACTCCACCAGGCGCGCGGCCTGGCGGGTGCGGTCGCCGTTGAACGCACCGACGCCGGTCTCGGTGTCGTTGGCGTTGTCGCCGCCGGCCGGCGGGGCGGGGTCGGCGTTGTCACCCTTGGACTTGAAGTGGTTGACGATCACCGCGAACGCGTCGGAGTCGGGCGCGCCCTTGGCCTTGAACGCCTGGGCGAGCGGCTCGCGGGCGTTGGCGAACTGGTCGGTGCCGAACAGGATGTCGGACTGGCCGACGGGCTCCACCCGGTCGCGCTTGTAGATGAAGGCGGGCCGGATGACGTCCTGCTCGGCGACCGCGGCGGCGGTCATCGCCTCGCCGGGGCTGCGGACGTAGGCCCAGGTGCCCGGGTCGGCGTCGTTGAGGAGGCCGACCAGGTCGGCGACCGCGTCGTCGCGGTTGGACTCACCCGGGAGCTTGATCGAGTTCTCGATCTCCTCCAGGCCCACGACGTCGGCGCCGAGCGCGTTGATGGTGTGGACGAGCTTGGCCTCCTGGCGGGCCAGGCTGGCGTCGGTCGCCGCGCCGCGCGGGCCGCGCCCGTCGTTCGGGTTGGAGCTGGTGTAGGTCTCGCCGGGCTGCTTGACGCCGCACTGGTCGTTGCCGATGTCGTTGCCGGCGCGGTCCTTGTAGTAGGCGCAGTGCGTGACGATCGGCGGGTTCTGCTGCGCGCCGGAGTCGACGTAGGCGTGCCCCGTGGTGTTGAAGTAGTTGAGGACGTTGAACGTCGCGATCTTCAGGTCGCCGCCGACGTTCTGCGGCACCAGGTTGGCCGCGCGGGTGTCGGAGAAGGTCGCGACGTCCGCGCCCTCGTCGGTCACCTGCTCGGTGGGCTGGAGCTTCCAGGCGTTGTTGCGCCAGTCGAGGACGACCGGGCCGGTGAAGGTCGCCCGGGCACCGACCCGGACCGGGTTGGCCGTGCTCAGCCACGGCAGCGGCTGGTTCTTGGCCTGCGCGTTGGTCATGTAGTTGAGCGAGGAGCCGTCGTCGAGCAGGACGCCGCGGGCGGCGTTCTCGGCCTTGACGGCGTCGATGGCCGGCTTGTCGCTCGGAGCGGCGTGCTCGGTCATCTGCTTCAGCGGAGTCGTGCCGGTCGCGAGGCCGATCTCGGCGAAGGTGTTGATGTTGTAGTTGTTGGTGACCGTGAAGTCACCGGTCGGGGCGATCAGCTCGCCCTCGAGGACCTCGCGCTCGGCATCGGTGGTCGGGTACGCGACCGACTTCGGGGTGACCGTGCCGAGGCTGGTCTCCAGCGTCGTGACCCCGCCCGCGCCCGGGACGATCTGGGTCAGGTTGTTGAACTCGGCGACCGGGCCGGTCACGCGCACGGAGTCGCCGATGGCGAGCGTCGAGGGCACGTTGGCGTTGGTCGGCCCGCCGTAGACGAAGATGCCGTCGGAGGCGTCCGGGGTGTCCGCGCCCGGCGTCTGGATGTAGACGCCGTTGAAGCCACCGGAGGGGTAGACCGCGGTGACGACGCCCTCGGTCGACACCACCGTCGTGCCCGAGCCGTTGCCGGTCGCCGGTGCCAGGGGCGAGCGCGGACCCGTCCCCTGGATCTCGGCGATCGGGCGGATGTCGGGCGCGGCCGTCACCGTGATCGTGAAGGTCTCGCTGGACGTGGCCGGGGTGGGCGTCGCGGAGTCGGTGGCGGTGACGGTCACCTCGGTGGTGCCCGTCTGCATGGGGCTGCCCGCGATCTGGCTGCCGGTCAGGGTGAGGCCGTCGGGCAGGGCCGTCGACTGCCAGGTGTACGGCGGGGTGCCGCCGCTCGCCGCGAGGTTGACGGTGAGCGCGCCGCCGACGAACACGGACTTGTCGCCCGGGTCGGTCGCGTCGAGCGGCTCGGGCACCGACGTGCTGGTCGGGCTCGGCGCTGCCGCGGCCGCGAAGTCGTCCGCGTTGGAGTCGGTGTCCTGGACGACCGCCGGGCTGCCGGTGGTCTTGCGGGAGATCGAGGTGCCGTTGGCGGTGGCGGGCGCGGTGTTGCGCGTGGCCGGCGCCACCGGAGTGCCCTCGTAGCTGGTCGTCGACGTGCCCCAGCCGACGAAGTCGATGACGTTCGGGTTCGAGATCGTGCCCGTGCCCGGGTCGACCGCGCCCGTACCGTTGGCCAGGAAGATCTGACCGCCGGTGCCCGACAGACTGAGCGTGCTGCCGGTCGTCTGGGCGTCGGGGGTCACCGGCAGTGGCTTGTCCGTCACCGTCGTGCCCGCCGCGGCCTGAACCAGGAAGTAGCCACCCGGCTGGATCGTCTTGTTCGGGAGAGCGAAGACGTTCGACGAGCCGGGTGCACCGGAACCGCCGGCGGCGCGGTACTGCAGGCTTAGCCCGTTGACCGAGATCGGCTGCGAGCTCGGGTTGTGCAGCTCGATGAAGTCGTTGGTGAAGGCGGCGCCGCCGTTGCCGCCACCGCCGTACACCTCGTTGATCACCAGGCCGGTGCCGGCGGGGTTGGCCAGGGCCGAGGGGGTGGCGACCAGCTGGAGGCCGGTGACGGCGAGTCCGAGGCCGAGAGCGGAGGACAGGTGCAGCCGGGTGCGTGAGGACACGTGGGGGACCTTTCGGGGGCACGATCGAACCGGGGGGACCGTAACCCGCCGATTCGGGCCGTTGTCCGGACATTCGATGAACGCGACGTAACGCTTTGACCCAAGACGGATCACGACCGGACGACTACTGCAGGCTCCGCCAAAGGACCGGCAATTCTTTGTCGGGTTCTACCGTTGCCGGAAACGCCGGACGCCGGGCGGGGTCCCGGAGGACCCGCCCGGCGCCGGGTCGGAGCGAGGGCGGCTCAGCGCCGCGTGACGCGCACCCGGATCGTGCGGGTGGCCCGCTTGACGGTGGTGGTCCCCAGGTAGGTGATGTCGATCCGCTTGCGCCCCGGGAACCGGAAGGTGGGCAGCCACATCACCGCGCGGCCGTTGACGAGCCGCAGCCGCGCCCGCTTGCCGCCCTTGATGACGACCCGGACGTCCCCGCTGACGCTGTCCAGCCCGGCCGGCGGGCGTACCCGGACGGCGAGCAGCGGCCGGTGGCGGCGTACGACGATCCGCTTGGCCTTGACGTCGACCAGGAGCTTCCGCGGGGTGGCCTTCGCGACGCCCACCCGGATCTCCCTCCCGGCGTTGGAGCCGAGGTTGTCGTCGCCGAGGTAGGCGACGCGGAGCCGGTGGTAGCCCGGCGCGAGGCTCCGGCCGGCGACGGAGATCGTGACCTTGCCGTCGACCAGGTCGGCGCGCCGGACCAGCCGGTCACCGTCCATCAGCCGCACCCGTCCCGAGGGCAGGAGCGGGCCGCCGACGGTCACCGGGATCGACCAGGCCTGGCCGTAGGTCAGCTTCGCCGGCAGCGGCGCGCTCAGCGTCGAGGGCAGCTTGGGTAGCGCGGCACCGACGAGGGTCCGGCTGGGCTCGGCGATCAGCGCGAGACCCTGCTCCCCCGCCAGGTCCGCGGGCACGGTCAGGTCGACCGAGGCGGCGCCGTTCGTGACCGGGAAGGTGCCGAGCTCGCGGTAGCTCGCCCCGGAGACGGCGAACGCCTTCACCCGGGTGTTGGCGGGGCTGCCCTGCGACGTGAGGTCCAGGTCGGCGAGGTCCACGTCGACCTCGTCGCCCGCGCCGACCGTGGCGGGCAGCGTGCCGCTCACCTCGACCTGCTGACGGGCGTAGTCCGGCCGGACCGTCTCGGCCCTGCGCAGGTGGTCGGCGAACATCTCGATGTCGAGGATGCCCGTGTCGGTCACCTCGCCCTGGCGGAAGGCCGTGAAGCCGTCGGCGCCGCCGGCCAGGAAGCTCAGCGTCGAGACGGTGTACGACGTCGCCGGCTGCAGCAGCGTGCCGTCGAGCCGGATCGAGGTGATCCGGTCCCCGGCGGGGCGGCTCGGGTCGGCGGTGACGCGCAGGTTGTCCGAGACGCCGAGCTGGAGGTACGGCTCCTCCGCGTCCTCACGCCACTGCTGCTCGAACAGCTCGTCGATCTGCGCCCCGGTCATCTCCACCAGGGCGACCGTGTTGCCGAAGGGCAGCACGGCCGCGGCCTCGGCGTACGTGACGACGCGGTCGGCGTTGAGCGGATTCTGGGCGGTGTCGCCGGCGGCGAGCAGCTCGGCCCGCAGACCGCCGGGGTTGGTGACGCCGAAGTCGGGGTCACCGGCCGCGGGACCGGCCAGCAGGGTCTCGGCCACCAGGTTGCCGAGCGTCGACTCCCCGGACCGGTCGTCGCGGGTGCCTCCGGTGTAGCGCCCGTTGGCGTACGTCCCGCCCGTGTAGGCCGTGGTGATGTCGCCGACCTGGCGGCCGATGGGCTGGTTGCCGACCTGGGCGGCGTGGGCGAGCGCGGCGTCCACGATGCCCTTCACCTTCGCGACCGCGGGGAGCGCGGTGTTCGCCTCGGCGACGCGCGGCACGTTCGTGGCGTCGTACGACGTGACGGTGTCGGTGTCGGGGTCGTAGGTCAGCGTGACCCGGCCGACGTGGGCGCCGTACGACCCGGTCTGCACGATCGGGCGGGTCGCCCCCTCGCCGTCCGGGACGGGGGCGTCCCAGGCGTAGGTCGCGTGCGTGTGCGCGGTGAAGATGACGTCGACCGCGGCCGAGGTGTCCTCGACGATGGAGGCGAACGCCCCACCCTTCGCGACCTCCCCGGCCAGCGTCGAGTCGGCCTCTCCCTGGCCGGCGCCCTCGTGGTACTCGGCCACCACGACGTCGGCCTCGCCGTTGCCCGGGACGCCGTCGGTCAGCCGGCCGGCCACCCGGTTGACGGCCTCGACCGGGTCGCCGAACTCCAGGTCGGCGATGCCGGCGGGCGTGACGGCGGTCGCGGTCTCCTGCGTGACGACCCCGATGACCCCCACCGTGACCCCGCCGACCTCGAAGGTGTCGTACTCCGGGAGCGCGGGCGTGGTGGTGCCCTTGCGGTAGACGTTCGCGCCGAGGTAGCGCCAGTCGGCGCGGGCCTCGATCCGGCCGGTGAGGTCGGCCGCGCCCTTGTCGAACTCGTGGTTGCCGACCGCCGAGCTCTTCAGGCCGAGGGCGTTGAGGACGTCGATCGTTGGGTTGTCCTGCTGGGTGCTGGAGGCGAACACCGTGGCCCCGACGTTGTCGCCGGCCGAGAGCAGCAGGGTGTTCGGCTCGGCGGCCCGCAGGCCCTCGACCGTCGTCGCGAACTTCGTGGTGTCGGCGTCGATGCGGCCGTGGAAGTCGTTGAGGTTGAGCAGCTGCAGCTCGACCGGGTCGGCGGCGTGGGCCGCTGGAGCGGCCACGACGCTGAGGGCGGTGCCGGCCAGCCCGAGGGCGGTGGCGGAGGCGACGGCGCGCCACAGGCGCCGGGAGGAATGCGGAGCGGACACGGCGACGGGCCTTCCCGAGGGCGATTGGTTGGCTCCGGCACCTTAACCGTCGCCTCCCCCCGTGCCCGGGAGCCTCGCCCGGCTCAGCGCAGGCTGGCGCGCTGCCGCCACACGTCGCGGTAAAACTCGTAGCCCGACCACAGGGTCAGCGCGACGGCGACGGCGAGGCACGCCTGCGACACGTAGAACACGACCTCGCCCGGCGTCTGCAGCGCGCTCGGGAGGTCCGCGTCGCGCAGCGGCAGGATCAGCCCGCCGAGCGCCAGTGCCTGGAACGTCGTCTTCAGCTTCCCGAGGTCCTTGGCCGCGATCACGACCTTCTTCAGCACCGACAGGCGCAGCAGCGTGACGCTCCACTCGCGCAGCAGCACGAGGATGGTGACCCACCACCAGATGTCGCCGACGATCGAGAGCCCGATGAAGGCCATCCCGGTGATCGCCTTGTCGGCGATCGGGTCGGCGATCTTGCCGAAGTCGGTGACCAGGTTGCGCGAGCGGGCGATGTCGCCGTCGATCTTGTCGGTGATCATCGCGACCGCGAAGATCACCCACGCCACGGTGCGCCACACCGCCGACTCGCCGCCGTCGATGAGCAGCGCCCAGGCGAAGAACGGGACCAGCACGATCCGCAGGGTCGTGAGGACGTTGGGCAGGTTGAAGTTGCTCACCCGCTGCTGCTCGGTCCCGGTCATTCAGACCTCCTTCGCGATCAGGTCGACGCCGTCGGTGGCGACCACCTCGGCGCGCACGAGGTCCCCGACCTGCGGACCCGGCCGGTCGAGGTACGTCGTACCGTCCACCTCGGGACCCTGGTGCGCGGCCCGTCCGGCGACCTCGCCGTCCTCGACGGACTCGACGAGCACCTCGACGATCTCGCCGATCCGCTCCTCGGCCCGCTGGGCGTTGAGCTCCTCGACGAGCGACTGCACGTGCTCGGTGCGGGCGCGGACCTCGTCCTCGTCGAGCTTCCCGTCGTACGACGCGGCCTCGGTGCCGTCCTCGTCGGAGTAGCCGAACACCCCGGTGACGTCCATCCGCGCGGCGACCAGGAAGTCGCACAGCGTCTGGAACTCGTCCTCGGTCTCGCCCGGGAAGCCGACGATGACGTTGGAGCGCACGCCGGCGGTCGGCGCCAGCGCGCGGATCCGGTCGAGCAGGCCCAGGAAGCTCTCGGGGTCGCCGAAGCGACGCATCCGCCGCAGCACCGTCGCGCTGGCGTGCTGGAAGGAGAGGTCGAAGTACGGCACCACGCCGGGGGTGCTCGCGATCGCCTCGACCAGACCCGGGCGGGTCTCGGCCGGCTGGAGGTAGGAGACCCGGACCCGCTCGACGCCGTCGACCGCGGCCAACTCGGGCAGCAGCGTCTCGAGCAGTCGCAGGTCGCCGAGGTCCTTGCCGTACGACGTGGAGTTCTCCGAGACCAGGAAGAGCTCGCGGACGCCCTGGCTCGCCAGCCACTGCGCCTCGACCAGCACGTCGGCGGGCCGGCGGCTGACGAAGGAGCCGCGGAAGGCCGGGATCGCGCAGAACGTGCAGCGCCGGTCACAGCCGCTGGCCAGCTTCAGCGGAGCCATCGGGCCGCCGTCGAGGCGGCGGCGCAGGCCGCGGGGTCCGGTGAGCGGGCCGCCGATCCCGACGTCGCCGCTGGTGGCGACGGCGTGACCGGGCACGCTCAGCGCGGAGGCGTCGCGCTCGGCCGGCGAGATCGGCAACAGCCGGCGCCGATCCTGCGGGGTGTGCGCCTGGTGGGTCTCCCCCGCCACGATCGAGCGCAGCCGCGCCGCGATGTCGGGGTAGTCGTCGAAACCCAGCACCGCGTCGGCCTCGGGCAGCGACTCGGCGAGGTCCTTGCCGTACCGCTCGGCCATGCAGCCGACCGCCACGACCGCCTGCGTGCGGCCGGACTCCTTGAGGTCGGCGGCCTCCAGCAGGGTGTCGACCGAGTCCTTCTTGGCCGCCTCGACGAAGCCGCAGGTGTTGACGACGACCGTGTCGGCGTCCTCCGGGTCATCGACCAGCAGGAAGCCGTCGGCCTCCAGCCGGCCGGCCAGCTCCTCGGAGTCGACCTCGTTGCGGGCGCACCCGAGGGTCACGAGGGCTACGGACAGCAGGTCGCGGGCAGGGGACGTCTCGGTGGTCTGGCTCATGGTCGTTCCCGAGTATGACCGCCCGGAGCCCACGTCCGCGAACTGCCGCACGCTGGTTGAGGTGCGAGGGCCGCCAGGCCCGAGCCTGCCCCGACGCTGGTTGAGGTGCGAGGAGCTCCAGCGACGAGCCTCGAAACCCAGCAAGACCTACGACGGCCCCGATCGAGGCCGACGCTCGACAAGACGGGTTTCGAGGCCCCTCCGCTCGTACCTCGCTCCGGAGCACCTCAACCAGCGGCACACGCCGGTCGAGGTGGCCCCGACGACGCTGGTTGAGGTGCGAGGAGCTCCAGCGACGAGCCTCGAAACCCGGCGAGACGTACGACGGCCCCCGATCGAGGCCGACTCTCGACAAGACGGGTTTCGAGGCCCCTCCGCTCGTACCTCGCTCCGGAGCACCTCAACCAGCGGCACACGCCGGTCGAGCCCGCCCCGACGCTGGTTGAGGCGCGAGGGCCGCCAAGGCCCGAGCCTCGAAACCCAGCAAGACGTACGACGGCCTCGATCGAGGCCGACTCTCGACAAGACGGGTTTCGAGGCCCCTCCGCTCGTACCTCGCTCCGGAGCACCTCAACCAGCGGCACGACCACGCTGGTTGAGGTGCGAGGGACGAAGTCCTGAGCCTCGAAACCCGGCAAGACGCACGACGACCCCGACCGAGGCCGACTCTCGACAAGACGGGTTTCGAGGCCCCTCCGCTCGTACCTCGCGCCGGAGCACCTCAACCAGCGGCATACGTCCTCGACCAGCGCTCAGACCGGCTCCGTGTCCGGCTTCACGGTGAGCACGGGGCAGTGCGCGCCGAGGATGACCCGCTGGGCGACGCTGCCCATCAACAGCTTGCCGACGGGCGTACGCCTCCGCATGCCGAGCACGATGAGCCGGACCCGCTCCTCCTCGGCGATCCTGAGCAGCTCGTCGGCCACGTCGGCGACGACCGGCTGGCGCACCTCGACGTCGACCCCGTCCAGGTCGTCCCCGACGTGCTCGAAGACCTCCGGGGCGGCGAAGCGCTGGTCGACGTACGCGTCGCCCTTGCTGCCGTTCACGATCAGCAGGTCGTAGCCACGCTGGCGGGCCTCGACGGCGGCGTGCCGCACCGCCGCCCGGCCGTACTCGTCGGGCGTGAAGCCCACCAGGATCGTGCTCATCGGTCCACCAGCTCTCGATCGTCGGACGGGCCGTCGGCCGGGCCGTCGTCAGCGGGGTCGTTCGTCCGGTCGAACCGCGACGGGAGCAGGAAACGCGCCGCGATCGGCACGACCAGGAACAGGGCGATCAGCACGTAGACGATCACCGACAACGGCTCGTTCACCAGCCCGGAGGCGTCCCCGCCGGAGAGGGCCAGCGCCTCGCGGAGCTTGGACTCCATGATCGGCCCGAGGATGACGCCGAGGATCAGCGGCAGCACCGGCAGGCCGAAGCGGCGCATGGCCAGGCCGAGCAGCCCGAAGATCAGCAGCAGGAACAGGTCGAATGCGTCCAGGTTGACCGTGTAGGCACCGAGCGAGGCGAAGAACAGGATGCCGGCGTACAGGTAGGGCCGCGGCACCCGCAGCAGCTTCGCCCACAGCGGCGCGAGCGGCAGGTTGAGGACGAGCAGCATGGTGTTGCCGATCAGCAGGCTGGCCAGCAGCGTCCAGACCAGGTCGGGCTGCTCGGTCATCAGCTGCGGCCCCGGCTGGATGCCGTAGCTCTGCAGCGCGGCCAGCATGATCGTCGCGGTCGCGGTGACCGGCAGCCCCATCGCCAGCAGCGGCACGAAGGTGCCGGCTGCGGAGGCGTTGTTGGCCGCCTCCGGTCCCGCCACGCCCTCGATCGCCCCCTTGCCGAACTCCTCGGGGTGCTTGGTGAGCTTCTTCTCCGCCAGGTAGGACAGGAAGGTCGGGGTCTCGGCGCCGCCCGCCGGGATAGCCCCGAACGGGAAGCCCAGCGCGGTCCCCCGCAGCCACGGCTTCCACGAGCGCCGCCAGTCCTCCTTGCCCATGAAGGGCTGGCCGACGGGGGTGATCTGCAACGGCGTACGACGCAGGTGCGCGGCGACCCAGAAGGCCTCGCCGAGCGCGAAGATGCCGACCGCCACCACCACGATGTCGAGCCGGTCCGCGAGCTGGGTGGTGCCGAAGCTCAGCCGCGGCTGCCCGGTGTTCAGGTCCAGGCCGACCAGACCGATCGTCAGGCCGATGAAGAGCGCGATGAAGCCGCGCAGCTTGGAGCTGCCGAGCACCGCCGTCACCAGCACCAGCGCCATCACCGTGATCGCGAGGTACGACGGCGCGCCGATCTTGACCGCCACCTCGGCGAGCGCGGGGGCGAAGAAGACCACGCCCATGGTCCCGATCGTGCCAGCGATGAACGACCCGATGGCGGCGGTGGCGAGCGCCTGCGCGGCCCGCCCCGCCTTGGCCATCTTGTTGCCCTCGATGGCGGTCATCACCGACGCCGACTCACCGGGGGTGTTGAGCAGGATCGACGTCGTCGAGCCGCCGTACATGCCGCCGTAGTAGATGCCGGCGAACATGATGAAGGCCTGGGTGGCGTCCAGCCCGTAGGTCACGGGCAGCAGCAGCGCCACGGCCATGGCCGGGCCGATGCCCGGCAGCACGCCGACGAACGTCCCGAGCAGCACGCCGAGCGCGGCCCAGAGCAGGTTCTCGGGGGTGACGGCGGCCTCGAGGCCGCCCCAGAGCAGGTTGAGACTGTCCATCAGAGGATCCCGTCCAGGAGGCCGGGGCTGAGCGGGATCCCGAGACCGACGTAGAAGCCGTACCAGCTGGCCACCGACATCACGATGCCGACGAGCACGTCCCGCACGAGGGTGGTGCTGCCGAGCGCCCAGGCGGCGCCCGCGAAGAGCAGCGCCCCGGAGATGGCCCAGCCGAGCACGGTGATGGTGGCGATGGTGAAGACCAGGACGCCGACCAGCTTGCCGACCGTCACCCAGTCCGCGGGCGTGTCCAGGTCGACGTCCTCGCCGTCGTCGGCCTCCGGGCGCGAACCGCGCAGGGTGGCGATCACGAGCAGCACGGCCAGCAACAACAGCACCGAGCCGATGACGTAGGGGAAGACGCGCGGGCCCACGGGGTCGGCGAACCCGACCTCGAGGGTGCTGGCGTCGTACAGGGTGTAGCCGCCCAGCAGGGCGAGGAAGCCGGCCAGTCCGAACTGAGCGCGGTCGATCCGGACCGGCTCGGTGGCAGCCGCGGTGGTCTCGTGGCTCGTCTCGGTCACAGCAGACCGACCTCCTCCAGGGTCGACGCGACGCGCGCGTCCTGCTCGTCCAGGAACTCGCCGAACTCGTCGCCCGTCTTCAGCGCATCGGTCCAGCCGTTGTCCTCGAGGGCCTGCTCCCACTGTGGGGTGGCGTGCATCTCCTCGATGAACCCGATCAGCTCGGCGCGACGCTCCTCGGAGATGTCCGGCGGTGCGAGCACCCCGCGCCAGTTGGTGAACACCAGGTCGATGCCCGACTCGGTCAGCGTCGGCGCGTCCTTGACCGACTTGCCGGTGAGCCGTTCCTCGCCCGAGACGGCGAGCACCCGAAGCTCGCCGGCCTCGATCTGGCCCTCGAACTCGCCGAGACCCGAGAAGCCGACCGCGATCTTCTCGCCGAGCAGGGCGCTGGTCAGCGGCCCGCCGCCGTCGTACGGCACGTAGCGGACCTCCGACGGCTCGATGTCGACCGCCTCGGCGAGCTGCATCGGGAACAGGTGGTCGGGGCCGCCGGGGCTGGAGCCGCCGCCGACGGCGATGCCGGAGGGGTCGGCCTGCCAGGCCGCGACGAAGTCGTCGATGCTCTGGTACGGCGAGTCCGCCGGCACCAGCACGCCCTCCTGGTCCTCGATCAGCTGGGCGATCGGGGTGGCATCGGTGACCTTGTAGGGCAGCGCGAAGGAGTACGCCGAGCCGACCACGCCCAGGCCCATGGTCATCAGGGTGTGCTCGTCGCCCGACGCGCCCATCAGCCGGGTCAGGGCGACCGAGCCGCCGGCGCCGAGGATGTTGGTGACCTCGAAGTCGCCACCCGTGATGTCGGTCTGGTCGAAGACGCCCACCGCCGCGCGGCCGGTCTGGTCGTACCCCCCGCCGGGGCTGTTGGGGATCCACATCGCCAGGTCGCGGCTCTCGTCGCCGCGGGTCACCCCGCACCCGGCGAATGTCGTCACCGCCATCAGCGCGACCGCGGTCGCGACCACTCGTGTTGCCGTCAGCATGGTTCTCCTGTCAGGTTCCGTGGTGACGAGCATCGTCACGAATGTGGCAGCGGTCACTCTTGGGAAACCAAAGGAGGTTGTGGAACTTGTGGTCACGTGCGGCACGGGTGTCGCTGGCCGGCCAGTTCCTGGCCCTGCAGCTCGCCGTGCTGCTGGTCGTGCTCGTCGTGGTCAGCGTCTTCTCGGTCCGGCAGAACGACGCGGACTTCCGCGACCAGCGACGTGACCGGATGACCGCCGCGGCCGAGGCGGTCGCCAGCACGGCTGCCGTTCAGGACGGCTTGGAGGGCGAGCCGGACCGGATGGCGCTGGCCTTCTCGCTCCAGCAGCGCGCCGACGACGTCGGCGCGTCCGTGGCCTTCCTGACCGACACCGACGGCACCGTGCTCGTCAGCACCGACCCCACGCGCGAGGGCGACACGGTCGACCTCGGCGAGCAGGAGGTGGTCGGGCGCCGCTCGTTCGGCGAGACCGAGGACCGCGGCTCGCGGGCAATCGGCGTGTCGGTCCCGGTGATCGCCAACAACGACCCCGAGGACGGGCCGCCGCCCGTAGGCACGCTGGTGGGTGGCGTCGTCATGCTCGAGCGGTACCCACCGCTCGGCGAGCGGCTCGCCAACGCCTTCGACGACCTGCTGATCTTCCTCGCCCTCGGCCTCGCGCTCGGCGGCGCTGGCTCGTGGCTGCTCTCCCGCCTCATCAAGCGCCGCACCCGCGGCCTGGAGCCCGCCGAGATCGCCGCGCTCGCCGACCAGCGCGAGGCGCTGCTGACCTCGATCCGCGAGGGCCTGGTCGCCGTCAGCGCCGACGGGGTCGTGACCGTGCTCAGCGAGAGCGCGCGGGAGCTCCTCAACCTGCCCGCCGACGCCCAGGGCCGGTCGCTGCGCGACCTCGACCTCGAGCCCCGGGTGGCCGACCTGCTCGGCGGCGCCGACCAGGTGCAGGACGCGGTGCTCCTCGTCGACGGGCGCCTCCTGGTCGTCAACCGGAACCCGGTCGAGGCCGCGGGCCGCCCGGCGGGGACGGTCGTGACGTTGCGCGACCGCACCGAGCTGCTCGCCATGCAGAGCGAGCTCAGCGCGCGCCAGGGCGTCACCGAAACGCTGCGCGCGCAGACCCACGAGTTCAGCAACCAGCTGCACACCATCTCCGGCCTGCTCCAGCTGCAGGAGTACGACGAGGCGGGCCGGCTGATCGGCACCCTCACCCGTCGCCGCGCCGAGATCAGCGACGCCGTCACCGCGCTCGTCGAGGACCCCGCCGTCGCGGCGCTGCTCATCGCCAAGACCAGCCTCGCCGCCGAGCGCCGGGTCGAGCTCCGCCTCGACGAGGACAGCGCACTCCCCCGGCTCGACCCCGACCTGTCGGCGGACGTGGGTACGGTGCTCGGCAACCTGGTCGACAACGCCGTGGACGCGGTGGCCTCCACGGGCGCGCCGGGCACGGTCGTCGTACGCCTGCTCGCCGACGGGGACGCGGTCGTGCTCCAGGTGGCGGACACCGGGCCGGGCGTCCCGCCCGAGCAGGTCGCCTCGGTGTTCCGCCGCGGCTTCACGACCAAGCCCTCGGACGCCAGCGGCCGCGGCGTCGGACTCGCGCTCGTGCAGGTCGTGTGCGAGCGTCGGGGCGGCTCGGTCTCGGTGCACAACGAGAACGGCGCCGTCTTCACCGCCCGCCTGCCCGCCGAGGACCTCCAAGATTGAGCCATGACTGACCTGCGCGTGCTCGTGGTGGACGACGACTTCATGGTCGCCTCGATCCACACCCGGTTCGTCGACCGCACGCCCGGCTTCGTCGTCGTCGGACAGGCGGCCACCGGCGCGACCGCGCTCGCCGAGATCGAGCGGCTCGTCCCCGACCTGGTGCTGCTCGACGTCCACCTGCCCGACCTGAGCGGCATCGAGGTGCTGCGGCGGCTGCGCGGCGCCGGCAACGACGTCGGGGTGATCGTGGTGACGGCCGCCCGGGAGTCGGACACCGTCCGCGCCGCGTCGGCCGGCGGCGCCACGCACTACCTCGTCAAGCCGTTCGAGTACGACGACCTGGTCGCCCGCCTCGAGGCGTTCCGCCAGTCGCACCGGGCGCTCGCCGGCTCCGAGGCGCCGGACCAGGACGACATCGACGCGGTCTTCGCGCCGGTCGGCCGCGCCCGGGTCGCGCTCCCGAAGGGGCTGAGCCCGGAGACCGCCGCCCTGGTGGACGCCGCCCTCGACGAGGGCGAGCTGTCCGCGGCCGAGTGCGCCGAGCGGGTCGGGATCTCCCGGGTCAGCGCGCGGCGCTACCTGGAGCACTTCGTCGCCGCGGGCCGCGCCGCCGTCCGCCTGCAGTACGGCGGAGGCGGGCGGCCCGAGCGTCGTTACCGACGGACGACGTAGGTCTGCGACGCGCGCTCGCCGGTCTCCCCGATCGCCTTCGCGTCGCCGTCGCCCACGGTGACGACGAGCGAGCCGTCGGAGCTGGTGACCTTGATCGGGGTGACGACCTTCTTCAGGGTCTTCACCTGACCGAAGGCCAGGTCGCCGGTGAACACCAGCTGGCCCTCGCCGTCGACGACCTTGACGGCCGCGCCCCCTCCCGCGGCGTCGAGCCGCAGCGAGGTGACCGAGCCGGTGGCGCTGCTGCTCAGGCCGGCCGAACCGTCCAGCGGCGGCTCCTTGTCGAGCGCGACCGGACCGTCCATGAACAGGCGGGCGACCGACCAGGCGAGCACCAGCACCATCACGGCCGCGACCAGCACGGACCAGCTCGGCCCGCCGCGGGTACCGCGGATGCCGCCGCTGCTCCCGGTCGCCAGCTCCGCCTCGAAGACCCGTCGCGGGTCGACGGGCGCGTCGGCGTACCGCTCCTCGTAGGTGGCGAGCAGCGGGGCCACGTCGATGCCGACGATCCGGGCCAGCGTGCGCAGGTGGCCGCGGGCGTAGAAGTCGCCACCGCACGGCGCGAAGTCGTCGACCTCGATCGACTCGATGACGTGGGGGCGGATCCGGGTGCGCTCGGCCAGCTGGTCCACGCTCAGCCGGAGCCGCTCGCGGGCCGCGGCCAGCTGCGGACCGATGACCGGGTCGGGTGCGGCCTCGGGCGCCTCGAGGTCGTCGATGCGCAGCGGCGCGACCGCCGTGACGCTCGCCGCCTCGACCTCGGGCACGGCCTCCTCGACCAGGTCGACGCGCCCCGGACGGCGGAGCTCGCGCACCGCCGTCTGCTCGAGCTCGTCGGGGTCCGTCGTGAGGTCGCTGCGGACCTCGATGCGCGCGGCCGTCAGCGGGTCGCGCAGCGGGGCCGGGGTCGGGGTCGTCTCGGCCAGCGCGGCGACGTGCTCGTCGGCGATGACCTGGTCCTCCGGGACGCCCTCACCGGGAGTACGGCGCAGCCGCGCCAGCCCGTTGATCGCGCCCGCCAGCCACGGCCGCGGGTCGGGCAGCCGCCGCTCCTCGGCCCGCTCCTCGGTCTCGTCGGGCACGAGCTCCGGCGCCTCGGCGGCAGCCACGGCCGGCTCGGCTTCGATCCCGGTCTCAGGCTCGATCTCAGACTCGACCTCGGACTCGACCTCGGACTCCGCCGAGTAGTCGTCGTACACCTCGACGACCTCGGCCGCACCGGCCGCGAGCGCGTCGAGGGCGGCGGTCAGGTCGTCACCGGCGCCGGCGACACGGGTCGACAGGGACAGCGGCACGGAGAGCGGCTCGCCCTCGACCGGGAAGACCTCCAGCCGGCCGTCGCGCAGCACGCTGGTGCGGGGCAGGTGCTCGAGCGCCTCGACGGCGTCCCACGGCATGCCGTGCCAGGCCCGGCCCTGCCGGACCCGCAGGCCGTGGGCGTCCGCGACCAGCAGCGGGGTGCGAGCGTCGACGAAGGCCTGCAGCCAGGCGGCGGCGACCGCGCCCATCCCCAGGCACAGCGCCCAGTCGAGCCAGGCGCCGCTCCCGCTGGCGCGGGAGAGGTAGAGGATCGCGACGACGGCCGCGACGCCGCCGATGGCGCCGGCCAGGCCGGCGTTGCGGCGGACGGTCACCTCGACGGGCGGCGTACCGGCCCCGTCGACGTCGGTGACGACGTGGGTGTCGGTAATCTCGTGGTCGTGCAGCTGCTCGCTCACATCTCCCCCTGCAGGGTCGCGATGACGCCGTCGATCTCGTCGGGCTTGACCAGCACGTCGCGGGCCTTCGAGCCCTCGCTGGGACCGACCACGCCGCGGCTCTCCATGATGTCCATCAGTCGTCCGGCCTTGGCGAAGCCGACCCGCAGCTTGCGCTGCAGCATCGACGTCGAGCCGAACTGCGTCGACACGACCAGCTCGATGGCCTGGATGACCAGGTCCATGTCGTCGCCGATATCGTCGTCCAGCTCCCGCTTGGACGCGGCGGGTGCCGTCACGTCCTCGCGGTACGTCGGCTCGAGCTGGCCCTTGCAGTGGTTGACCACCTGGGCGATCTCGGCCTCGGTGACCCAGGACCCCTGGACGCGCAGCGCCTTCGAGGAGCCCATCGGCAGGAACAGGCCGTCACCCTGGCCGACCAGCTTCTCGGCGCCCGGCTGGTCGAGGATGACGCGGCTGTCGGCCAGCGACGACGTCGCGAACGCGAGCCGCGACGGCACGTTGGCCTTGATCAGGCCTGTGACGACGTCGACCGAGGGGCGCTGGGTCGCCAGCACCAGGTGGATGCCGGCGGCCCGGGCGAGCTGGGTGATCCGGACGACCGAGTCCTCGACGTCGCGCGGGGCGACCATCATCAGGTCGGCGAGCTCGTCGACGATCACCAGCAGGTAGGGGTACGGCGAGAGCACCCGCTCGCTGTGCGCGGGCACCTCGACCTTCCCGGCGCGGACGGCCTTGTTGAAGTCGTCGATGTGCCGGAAGCCGAAGTTGGCGAGGTCGTCGTAGCGCATGTCCATCTCGCGCACGACCCACTGCAGCGCCTCGGCCGCCTTCTTCGGGTTGGTGATGATCGGGGTGATCAGGTGCGGGACGCCCTCGTAGGCGTTCAGCTCGACCCGCTTGGGGTCGACCATGATCATCCGCACCTCGTCCGGCGTCGCCCGCATCAGCACCGAGGTGATCATCGAGTTGATGAACGACGACTTTCCGGAGCCGGTGGCGCCGGCGACCAGCAGGTGCGGCATCTTGGCCAGGTTGGCGACGACGAAGCCGCCCTCGACGTCCTTGCCGAGGCCGGCCACCATCGGGTGGGTCGCCGACCGGGCCGCGTTGGAGCGCAGCACGTCGCCGAGGGAGACGATCTCCTTGTCGGTGTTCGGGATCTCCACGCCGACCGCCGACTTGCCCGGGATGGGCGAGAGGATCCGGACATCGGCCGAGGCCACCGCGTAGGCGATGTTCTTCTGGATGTTCATGATCTTCTCGACCTTGACGCCGGGGCCGAGCTCGACCTCGTAGCGCGTCACCGTCGGCCCCCGGGTGTAGCCGGTGACCTGGGCGTCGATGTTGAACTCCTCGAGCACCTGGGTCAGCCGGTCGACCACAGCGTCGCTGGCCTTCGACTTCGCCTTGTGCACGGAGCCGGGCTTGAGGACCTCGTCGGCCGGGAGGGAGTAGACGATGTCGCCCGACAGGGCGAGCTGCTCGACCCGGGCCGGGAGCGGCGTGTGCGGCGGCGGCACCAGGTCGGCCTTCTCGGCGTCCGGGTCGCGGACGACCGGTCGCTCGACGGTGTCGTCGGGGCCGCGCGCGCTGATCGCCTCGGAGACCTGCGTCTCCGCGTCGGCGTCGACGTCGTACACCTCGTCGGGCGAGAACAGGTCCACGCCCACGTCCTGCGGGTCGTCCTGCTCGAGCGCGACGTCGACCGGGTCCTTCTTGCGCCGGCGCTTCTTGACCTCACGGTCCTCCAGCACCGGGGTGTCGTACGCCGGGTCGCCCATGTCGGGGTCGATCTCGTCGTCGTCGCGACGGCCGCGCCCGCGCGGCTCGTCCTCCTCCTCGTAGTGCTCGCGGCCCAGCAGCCGGTCGCCGAGGTCGCGGAGCCGGTCCGGGACCTGGTAGAGCGGCGTCGCGGTGACCACCAGGACGCCGAAGAAGGCGACCAGGGCGAGCAGCGGTACGACGACGTACGGCGAGCGGAGCAGGTCGAGCAGCACCGAGGACACGACGAAGCCGATCGCCCCGCCGGCGTCCTGCAGCGGCGCGGTGTCGCCGTCGATCGGCTCGGGCGAGCCGTTGGCGATGTGCACGATGCCGAGCACGCCGAAGGCGACCGCCGTCCAGCCGATCACCTGGCGGCCGACCGGACCGTTGTGCTCGGGGTCGCGCAGGGTCCGCCAGCCCGTCCACACCAGGACGAGCGGGACGAACCAGCCCATCTTGCCGACGGAGCCGGCCACCGCGGTCCGGGTGAACGACATGACGTCGCCACCCGGCTGGAACCACACCGCGGCGGCGACCACCAGCGCGATGCCCATCACGAACAGGCCGGCACCGTCGCGCCGGTGCGCCGGGTCCAGGTCGCGCGCGCTGCGGCCGATGCCGCGCGCGAGCGCCCCGACGCCGTGGGCGACGGCGAGCCAGATCGTGACCAGGCCGCGGGCGAGGCTGGTGAAGAGTCGGGCGACCGGCCCCGGTCCGCTGCGCACCGCCCGAGGTGCCGGGCGCGCGCTGCTCCCGCGGGAGCTCTTCGCGGGGGCGCGCTTCGCCGGTCGCTTGGCCGGCTGCTTGCCGGTCCGCGACGAGCTGGTGCGGCTGCTGCTGGTACTCCGGGCACGGGTGCTCGAGCCACTACTTCGTCCCGAGCCTCGCGACCCGGAAGTGGACGTGCTCTTGCTCCGCGACCCCGGCGGGGAAGACGTACGGGTCGCCATGGTCCCGACCCTAGGCGATCGTCACACCCGTCACAGGGACCCCAGGAGTGACGGGGCGGCGTGTCGTCCCCCTGGACCGCTGTCGGCGGGTATCCCTAGGGTTTCCGCTGGCGGCGGGCCTGGTCCGCGCCACCCACCACATCCGCGTCGAGGGGTAGCTCAGTCGTGAAGATCCTCAGTCAAGGCCTCAGCCTCGTGCTGCTCGGCGCCGGCCTCGCGGCCGTGCCCCTCGCCACGAGCTCGGCAGCCCCGGCGGCCGCCGAGCCGTCGATCGTGCAGCGCCTGAAGGACGACGCCCAGGGCACGGCCCGGGTCGCCGTGGAGCCCGCGACGGGCCGGATCGGTTTCGCGCGCGCCCGCGACCTGCTCCCCTCCGTGCCGGCGACCTCGCGGTCGTCCGCGACGGCCAAGGCCACGGCGTACCTCGACGAGTACGCCCCCGCTTTCGGCGCGCGCGCGAGCGAGCTGGAGCGCGGTGAGGTCCGCAGCACGACCGGCGGCTGGACGATCGAGTACCACCAGTCCTACCGCGGTGTCCCCGTCTTCGGCGCCGAGCTGCGGGCCCACGTCGACGCCGAGGGCGACCTCACGGCGGTCAACGGGTTCGCCGTGCCCGGCCTCGACCTCTCCGTCACCCCGGGTCTCAGCGAGGCGGAGGCCTCGGCGAAAGCCGTGCGCCTCGTGCGGAACGCCCCGTCCGGCGGGAGGGAGGCCCAGCAAGGGGCCGCCGGCCTGCGCGCCGCGAGCGCCGAGCTGATGGTCTACCGGATGGGCTCGACGCGCGGCGTCGAGGGCGACGCGGTCCTCGCCTGGGTCGTGGAGGTGACAAACGAGCAGGACACCCGCGAGACGGTGATCCTCGACGCCGACACCGGCAAGTCGGTCAACCGCTGGTCGATGATCGCCCACGCCCTCGACCGGGAGCTGTACGAAGCGCACGACAACGGCACACCCCGCGACTTCAGCGACGACACCCGCACCCTGGAGTGGCAGGAGGGCGACCCCTTCCCGGCCGGGCTCGACGACGACCAGGCCAGCGAGGTCCTCGGCGCGAGCGAGACGTACTGGCTGTTCAAGAACGCCTTCGGCTACGACTCCTTCGACGGCGCCGGCGCGAAGATGATCACGGTCAACAACGACCCGCAGATCCAGTGCCCCAACGCCAGCTGGAACGGTGTCTCCACCAACTACTGCAGCGGCGTCTCCTCCGACGACACGGTCGCGCACGAGTGGGCTCACGCCTACACCGAGTACACCTCCGGTCTCGTCTACCAGTGGCAGTCGGGCGCGATGAACGAGGCGTACTCCGACATCTGGGGCGAGACCGTCGACCTGCTCAACGACCGGATGAACGCCGACGAGGACCTCCCGCGGCAGGCCGAGGACTGCTCGGCGTACAGCAAGGCCCTGATCACCGTCGAGATCACCGCACCCGCGAGCGTCGCGGGCCCCTGCCTGGCCGCCGCGGCCGCGGGTGCCGACAGCTTCGTCGGCGAGACCGTCGCCCAGGTCGTCGTCGGCCGGGACAGCGCCGCGAGCGGCAGCACCACGGACGGGTGCAGCCCGTTCACGAACGCCGCTCAGCTCGCCGGCAAGTGGGTCTATGTCGACGAGAACCTCACCCGGAACGGCTGCTACAACACCACCCAGGGCGAGAACGCCGCGGCCGCCGGCGCGACCGGCATCATCATCGGTTCCGACCCCGCCTTCGCGCCGTGGAACATGCCGGGCGAGGAGTTCACCATCCCCGCCCTGCAGGTCGACGGCGGCTCGGGAGCCCGCTTCAAGACCGCGGGCACCAGCACGGTGCGCGTGGCCGCGACGACGGTCACCGACGACCCGTCGGCCCGGTGGCTGTCCGGCGAGGAGGACGCCGCCTTCGGCGGCGCGATCCGCGACATGTGGAACCCCACCTGCTACGGCGACCCGGGCAAGGTCTCGGACGAGGAGTACCACTGCGACACCTCCGACGCGGGCGGCGTCCACCACAACTCCGGCGTGGTCAACCACACCTTCGCCCTGCTCGTCGACGGGAGCACCTACAACGGCGTCACCGTGCCGGGGATCGGGCTCGACAAGACGGCGCACATCTTCTGGAAGACCCAGGTCGACTTCCTCACACCGACGTCCGACTTCGCCGACCTCGCCGACAGCCTCACCCAGTCCTGCTCCGACCTCATCGGGGAGGACATCAAGCAGCTGGTGATCGGCACCAGCGAGACCGGCGGAGCCGAGGTCGCCGCGCCGCTCGCCGACCCCGTCACCGCGACCGACTGCGAGGCGGTCACCGCGGCCGTCACCGCCACCGAGCTGCGGGCCGAGCCCGTGCAGTGCGCGTTCGGCCCGATCCTCGACCCGAACACCCCCGCCCTGTGCGGGCCGGGCTTCCGCACCGCCGTCGCCTTCGCCGAGGACTTCGAGGACGGCCTCGCCGGCTGGACGCAGGACCAGACCGTCGTCTACCCGGGCGCGTCGGGCATCCCGTGGGCGGCGGACACCTACGCTCCCGGTGACCGCGCCGGCGGCGTCGCGTACGGCGCCACCCCGGGCGGCGGGAGCTGCCTGGGCGACGCCGACGACCTCTCGTCGCGCAACGGGCTGATCAGCCCGACCATCACCGTCCCGGCCGGCACCGCACCGCGGCTCTCGTTCGACCACTACGTGGCGACCGAGATCGACTACGACGGCGCCAACGTCAAGGTCAGCGTCGGCGGCGGCGCGTTCACCACCGTCCCGACCGCGGCGTACGTCTTCAACGCTCCGGGCGCCCAGCTCGCGACCGCGGAGGAGGAGAACACCAACCCGATGGCCGGCGAGCCCGCCTTCACCGGCACCAACGGCAACGAGCCGGGCGGCTCGTGGGGCACCTCGATCATCGACCTCGGCCAGGTCCCCGGGGCCGCTCCGGGCGCGCAGGTGCGGTTCCGCTTCGACGTCGGGCGCGACGGCTGCGGCGGGCTCGACGGCTGGTACGTCGACAACGTCGAGGTCTCGGTCTGCGTCGCGGACGCGGACGCCGTGCGGATCACCCACGTGCCCGAGCCGTCCGGGTACGGACAGCCTCACCGTCTGGACGTGACCATCGCCGGCCGCGTACCGGGTGGCACCGTGACGGCGATCGAGGACGGGAACCCCCTCGCGACCGCGCCCGTCGAGACAGGACGCGCGAGCATCGACCTCCCTGCGGATCTGGCGATGGGCAGCCACGACCTCACCGTCGAGTACTCGGGCGACTCCCGGAACGATCCGGCCTCCGCCAGCATCACGATCCAGGTCACCAAGGCCGTCAGCACGATCAGCGCCGTGCACACGCCCGAGCCCGTGACTCTCGGTCAACCGCACAGCCTCGCGGTCACCGTGAGTGGCACCAGTCCAACCGGATCGGTCTCGGCGTTCGCCGGAGACACTCCGCTGGGCACCGCCACCCTCGGCGACGGGATCGCCACGATCCCGCTCCCGATCGACTTCAGCGCCGGGACCCACGCGCTCCGGCTGGAGTACAGCGGCGACGCCCAGAACAACAGTGCGGTCGCGACCACGACGATTTCGGTCGCCAAGGTGGCGAGCACCGTGGTGTTCACCCACACGCCCGAACCGGCCACGTACGGACAGCCGCACCGTCTCGACGTCACCGTGGCGGGCACCTCCCCCACGGGAGTCGTGACGGCCACGACGGGCGGTCGGACCCTCGGAACCGCGACACTCAGCACCGGCAGGGCGAGCATCGCTCTGCCCGCGATCCTGGCGGCGGGCAGCCACGCGATCAGCGTCCGCTACCTGGGTGACGCGGTGAACGCCGCAGCCTCGCGGGCGATCACGGTCCGGGTCGCGAAGGCGAGGTCCAGGACCTCGGCGTCCGCCTCGCCGAAGCGGGTCGCTGCCGGCCGGGCGATCCGGGTCCGCGCGCGCGTCACCGTGCCCGGGTCCGTGCGGCCCACCGGCAAGGTCGTCGTGACCTCGAAGGGCAAGCGGGTCGGCACCGGCTCGGTCAACCGGCAGGGCCGGGCGACCCTGAAGGTCCGGCGCCTGAGGGCCGGACGGCACACCCTCGTGGTGACCTACGCCGGCACCCACTCGATCGCCGCCAGCAAGGACCGGGTCCGCGTCGTCGTGACCCGCCGGAGGTAGGCCCGGCTCAGGTCCAGTCGGCGTAGTTCTGCAGCGTGAGCGCCGGCACCCGGGCGGCCGGCGTCCCCGCCCACAGCTTCCGGGACCGCCGGGCGTAGGCCCGGCGCCGGAGCCGGTGCAGCAGCCGGGGTACGGCGGGCATCCGCGCGAGCACCGCGCCGCGGGTGGACGGGTCGGCGCCGTCCAGCAGCCAGTGCACCTCCAGTGCCCGCTGCGCCGGGCTGGTCGCGCCGGCCGCGCGCAGCCGTTGCCAGTCCTGCCACTGCTCGGCGCTCAGGCTGCCGAGGGCGACGGGCACCAGCTCGGCCTCCTCGCGCTCCAGGTGCGGCAGCAGCACCGAGTCGAGATCCGTCAGCGCGCTCAGCAGCCGGTCGGGCTCCGCACCCTCGGCGAACTCGCGGGCCGCCTCCTCCAGCACCCCCGCCGCAGGCGCGATCGCACCGTGCTCGGCGTCGACGGTCGCGACCAGCGGCGCCGCCGCCGGCTGGCGGTCCACCACGAGCGGGTACAGGGCGTCCTCGGCCTCGTGATGACGACGGAGAGCGCCCATCAGCCACACCAGGTGGTCGCCGAGCACGAGACGACGGCCGTCCCGGTCGCCGCCGGCGGCGACGATCCGGGCTCGGACCAGGTCACGCCGGAAGGCCGCGTGGGCCGTCCGGATCATCGAGGGGTCGGGCGCTGGGGGTGCCTCGCTCGCCATGGGACCCGAGTCTCGGGTCCCGAGGTCGAGCGCAGCGAGCGTTTACGTCACGATCAGGCTTCGATGACGACCGGGATGATCATCGGCCGACGCCGGTGCGCGCTGTTCACCCAGCGGCCCACGACGCGTCGTACCGTCTGCTGGAGCTGGTAGGCGTCGGTGTTGCCCTCCGAGATGGCCCGGTCGAGCGCGTCGATGATCGGCTGCTTGATCTCGTCGAAGGTCGCGTCGTCCAGCGCGTTGCCGCGGGCGTGGATCTCGGGTCCGGCGGCGACCTTCCCGCTCACCGAGTCGACGACGACGATGATCGAGATGAAGCCCTCCTCCCCCAGGATCCGGCGGTCCTTCAGGTCGGACTCGGTGACGTCGCCGACCGAGGAGCCGTCCACGAAGACGTTGCCGCACTCGACCTTGCCGACGACCTTCGCGACCTTGTCGACCAAGTCGACGACGACGCCGTCCTCGGCGATGACGACGTTCGGTACGCCGGTGGCCCGCGCCAGGTCGGCGTTGGCCAGCATGTGCCGGATCTCGCCGTGCACCGGCAGCACGTTGCGCGGCTGCACGATGTTGTAGCAGTAGAGCAGCTCGCCGGCACTCGCGTGACCCGAGACGTGCACCATCGCGTTGCCCTTGTGGACCACCTTCGCGCCCCAGCGGGCCAGGCCGTTGATGACGCGGTAGACGGCGTTCTCGTTGCCCGGGATCAGGCTCGAGGCGAGCAGGACGGTGTCGCCCTCCTCGATGTGCACGAAGTTGTGGTTGCGCTGGGCGATCCGGCTCAGCGCGCTCATCGGCTCGCCCTGCGAGCCGGTCGAGATCAGCACCACCCGCTCGGCCGGGAGCGTCGCGAGCTCCTTGGCCTCGACCAGCACCCCCTCGGGCACGTTCAGGTAGCCCAGGTCGCGGGCGATGGCCATGTTGCGGACCATCGAGCGGCCGACGTACGCGACCTTGCGGCGGTGCGCGACGGCAGCGTCGAGGATCTGCTGGACGCGGTGCACGTGCGAGGCGAAGCAGGCCACGATGATGCGCTGGCTCGACTCGCGGAAGACCTGGTCGATGACCGGGGTGATCTTCTTCTCCGACGGGGTGAAGCCCGGGGTCTCGGCGTTCGTGGAGTCGGTGAGGAAGAGGTCGACGCCCTCGTCGCCCAGCCGCGCGAAGGCACGCAGGTCGGTGATCCGACCGTCCAGCGGCAGCTGGTCCATCTTGAAGTCGCCGGTGTGCAGCACCATGCCGGCACCCGTGCGGATCACCACCGCGAGCGCGTCGGGGATGGAGTGGTTGACCGCGACGAACTCCAGCTCGAACGGGCCGAAGGTGAGCTTGTCGCCCTCCTTGACCTGGTGGTGCACGGTCTCGCGCAGCCGGTGCTCGCGGAGCTTGCTGTCGAGCAGGGCGAGGGTCAGCTGGGAGCCGACGAGCGGGATGTCCTGGCGCTCACGCAGCAGGTACGGCGTCGCGCCGATGTGGTCCTCGTGCCCGTGGGTGAGCACCAGCGCCTCGACGTCGTCGAGGCGGTCCCGGATCGAGCTCCAGTCGGGCAGGATCAGGTCGACGCCCGGCTGGTGGTCCTCCGGGAAGAGCACGCCGCAGTCGACGATCAGGATGCGGCCGTCGTACTCGAACGAGGTCATGTTGCGCCCGACCTCGCCGAGACCGCCGAACGCGGTGACCCGGAGCCCTCCTTCCGGCAGTGCGGGCGGTGCGGAGAGCTCGGGGTGGGGGTGACTCATGCGTGTCCTTTACAGCAGGTCGGATGCCGCCAGCCCCGCCCGCAGTGCCGCGACCTCCGCGTCGTCCAGCGCCACGAGCGGCGAGCGGACGTTGCGGTTGTCGAGCACACCGAGAAGCTGGAGAGCGGCCTTGGCAGTTGTCGCTCCGTAGTTGGCGACGCCCATGACGGCGTCGATCGCGGGGAGCAGCCGCGTGAAGATCTGCAGGGCCGTGGCGTGGTCGCCGGCCCAGTAGGAGTCGGCCATCGCCTTCAGCTCGGAGCCCGCCGCGTGGCCGACCACGCTGACGAACCCGACGGCGCCGTGCGCCAGCCAGGCGAGGTTGGCCTCGTCGTCGCCGGAGTAGACGGCGTAGCCGAGCTCGCGGATGCGGACCCCGCGCGCGAAGTCGCCCACGGCGTCCTTGACCGCGACGACCTCGTCCCAGGCGATCGCCTGCTCGTAGGTCTCGAGTCCGATCGTCGAGCCGGTCCGGCCCGGGACGTCGTACAGCATGACGGGCAGCTCCGCCGCGTCCACCACCTGGCGGAAGTGCGCGAGGATGCCGCGCTGGCCGGGCTTGTTGTAGTACGGCGTGACGAGCAGGACGCCGTCGGCGCCGTTCTTGCGGGCCTGGTGGGCCAGCGAGATCGAGGTGCGGGTGTCGTTGGTGCCGACGCCGGCGACGATCTTGATCTCGGTGCCGACCGCGTCGCGGACCGCCGCGAGGATGTCGCCGTCCTCGTCGGGGGTCGTCGTCGGCGACTCGCCCGTGGTCCCCGAGACCACCAGCCCGTCGTGGCCGTGGGCCACGAGGTGCTTCGCGACCTTCACCGTCCCGTCGAGGTCCAGGGACCCGTCGTCGTGGAACGCGGTGGCCATCGCCGTCAGCACATGGCCGAACGGCGCCGCGGGCGCAGAGGTGGTGCCGGACGTCATGGGAGCCAGGCTATCCCTCCCCCCACCGAGCCGCGCGACCCGTCACCTTCTCGGCACTTCCCGCGGCGTGTCGTCGCACGATCGACGGGTTCGGCCGCGGCGCCGGCGCGCCTCAGACGTACGGCATGACCTCGGCCGCGACCAGGCGCAGGTGATCGAGGTCGGCGAGGTCGAGCACCTGCAGGTACACCCGCTCGGCGCCGAGGGCGGCGTACCGCGCGATCTTGTCGACGACCTCCTGGGGCGTGCCGGCGAGGCCGTTCTCGCGCAGCTCGGCGGGCTCGCGCCCGATCGCCGCGGCCCGGCGGGCGATCTCGGCCTCGTCGGAGCCGACGCACAACACCAGGGCGTTCGACCACGCCATCGTCGCCGGATCGCGCTCGATCGCCTCGCAGGCGGCACGGACCCGGGCGAACTGGTCCTTGGTCGTGGCCTCGTCGACGAACGGCAGGTTGAACTCGTCGGCGTACGACGCCGCGAGGGCCGGGGTGCGCTTCTTGCCGAGACCGCCGATCAGCACCGGCGGCCTGGCCTGGGTCGGCTTGGGCAGACCCGGGCTGTCGGTGACGGAGTAGTGCGCGCCGTCGAAGCTGAAGCCGCCCGGTGTGGCCCAGAGCCCGGTGATGATCGCGAGCTGCTCCTCGAACCGGTCGAACCGCTCCCCCGTCGACGGGAACGGGATGGCGTACTTGGTGTGCTCGGCCTCGAACCAGCCGGCGCCGATGCCGAGCTCGACCCGCCCGCCGCTCATCTGGTCGACGTTCGCGACGCTGATCGCCAGCGGCCCCGGGTGCCGGAACGTCGCGCTCGTCATCATCGTCCCGAGCCGGATCGTCGAGGTCTCGCGAGCCAGCCCCGCGAGCGTGATCCACGCGTCGCTCGGGCCGGGCAGGCCCTCGGTGCCCATCCCCAGGTAGTGGTCGGAGCGGAAGAACGCCTCGAAGCCGAGCTCCTCGGCCTCGAGGGCGACCGCGAGAAGGTCGTCGTACGTCGCGCCCTGCTGGGGCTCGGTGAAGATGCGCAGCTCCATGCCTCGAGCCTGTCAGACGGGTGGGGATCAGCCCGCGTCGCCACCCGCGATCGCGCGGATCAGGCGGCCGAGCTCGGCACGGAGTACGTCGGGGTCCGCGCTGACGAGCGGCTCGCCGGGGATCAGGGACCGCAGCAGCGTCACCCCCGAGAGCAGGGCGAACAGCAGCTCGGCCCGCAGGCGCGCGGTCGCCGGATCGGCGGGCGGGTCGACCAGCACCTGCTCCATCCGGTCGATCGACGCCATCAGTCCTTCCTGGCGCAGCCCGCCGACCCGCTCCTCGTCGATCCCCCCGCCGCGCAGCAGGAGCAGCAGCGGATGCTCGTGACCGAACTCCGGCCAGGCGTCGGGTGCGAGGTTCGCGATGATCGACTCGACGAGGGACTCCGGCGTCGGGACCGGCTGATCGTCGAGGACCTGGGACGAGTCCGCCACCACGGCGGCGAAGAGCCCGTCCTTGGAGCCGAAGTAGCGCGCGATCAGCGACACGTTGACGCCAGCGTCGGAGGCGATGTCGCGGGTCGTGGTCCGGTCGTACCCGAGGACGGCGAAACGCCGCCGGGCGGCGCGCAGCAGCGCCGCCCGGGTCGCCTCGGCGTCGCGAGCGCGGCCACTGCGTGCAGGTTCGGGCTTCGGGGACACGCCGCCATTCTGCCGCATGTAATCAAGCGTTTGACAAGAACCCCGCCTCGTTCTTAACGTCCATATGTAATCGCGTGTTTGCATGTTCGAGAGGACCTTGATGAGCTCCCACCCCACCCCGTCGCCCCTGCGGGCGAACCTCGAGATCGCGGCCATCGGTCTCGGCGCCCTGATGGCGTCGCTGTCCCAGACGCTGATCATCCCGGTGCTGCCGGTCATCGAGGCCGACATCGGGGCGTCGGTGACCCAGTCGCAGTGGCTGCTGACCTCGACGCTGCTCGTCGGCGCCGTCGCGGTGCCGATCATCAGCCGCCTCGCCGACATGTTCGGCCGGCGGCGGATGCTCCTGGTCGCCCTGCTGTCGCTGGCCGCCGGCTCCCTGATCGACGCGCTGACCACCGACGTGACCCTGATGATCATCGGCCGCGCGCTGTGCGGCCTCTCGGGCGCCTCGATCCCCCTGGGCATCAGCCTCCTGGCCACCCAGCTGCCCCCGGCCCGCCGCGGCTCGGCCACCGCGCTGATCAGCGCCATGCTCGGCATCGGCGGCGCCCTCGGCCTGCCGCTGGCCGGCCTGCTGGCCGACAACGTGGACTACCACGCCCTGTTCTGGATCGGCGGCGTCGGCGCCCTGCTGAGCGCCGTGACCGTGTTCGTCCTCGTCGACGAGCCGCCGCTCGGCGACCCCGGCAAGGTCGACTTCGCCGGCATGGCCCTGCTGGCTCTCGGCCTGGTCGCCCTGGTCCTCCCGCTCTCCCAGGCCTCCAGCTGGGGCTGGGCGTCCGCCCGGACGATCGGCCTGCTGGTCGCCTCCGTCGTCCTGCTGGCGCTGCTCTGGGTGATCGAGCGCCGCGTGCACAACCCGCTGGTCGACATGCGCACCCTCGCGCGCCCGCCGATCGTGATCACGAACGTCGCGTCCCTGTTCTTCGGCTTCGCGCTGTTCGCCAGCTTCGTCGGCACCGCCAACTACGTGCAGATGCCCGAGGAGACCGGCTACGGCTTCGGCTCCAGCGTGCTGGTCGCCGGCCTCTGCCTGCTGCCCAGCGGCGTGCTGATGCTGGTGCTCGCCCCGGTCACCGCCCGCCTGATCGCCTCGTGGGGTCCGGGTCGCGTGCTCGCCACGGCCGGCGTCATCCTCACCGCGGGGCTGCTGCTGCGCATCGTGCTCGTCGACGAGCTGTGGCAGATCATCCTCGGCACCGCCATCATCGGCGCGGGCAGCGGCATCGGGTACGCCAGTCTCCCGGCGCTGATCAACACGCACACGCCGGCCGCCGAGCTCGCGGCCGCCAACGGGATCAACACCCTGGCCCGCTCGCTCGGCAGCACCCTGGCCAGCGCCCTCGGCGGCACCCTGCTCGCCTCGCTCACCGTCAGCGTCGCCGCCCTCGGCGGGGCCGAGCTGCCGTCGCTGACGGCCTTCCGGGTCCTGTTCGGCATCTGCGCCGGCGCGTCGCTCCTCGCCGCGCTGGCCGGGCTCGCGCTCGCCTCGCCGAAGGTCGACACCCCGGAGTCCCGCGAGGAAGTGGTCGTCTAGCCGCGTCCGGACCGCGCGCGGAACACCCGGTCGTACCCCTCGTGGTGCTCCCGCGCGGTCTCGGGCCAGGCGGTCACGTCGTACGGCGGGAAGAACGCGTCGCCCTCCGGAGCCAGGTCGATCTCGCTGAGGACCAGCTCGTCGGCGTACGGCAGCAGGGCGGCGTACACCTGTCCCCCGCCGGCGACCATCACGTCGCCCGGCAGCGTCTCGGCAAGCGCCAGCGCTGCGGCGACGTCGTGGGCGACGAGTACGTCGGGGTGGCCCGCCGACCAGTCCGGGTCGCGGGTGAGCACCACCGTGGTCCGCCCCGGGAGCGGACGGCCGATGGACTCGTAGGTCGTCCGGCCCATCAACAGGGTGTGTCCGAGGGTCAGCTCCTTGAAGAGCCGCTGCTCGCCGGGGACCTGCCAGGGGATGTCGGGACCGTTGCCGATGACGCCGTTGCGGGCGACCGCGGCGACCAGCACCACACGCGTGCCGGTGGGGGTCATACGGCGATCGGCGCCTTGATCCCGGGGTGCGGGTCGTAGCCCTCGACCGCGATGTGCTCGAGGTCGAACTCGTCGAGCGCGGTCACCGACGGGTCCAGCCGCAGCGTCGGGAGCGGGCGTGGCTCGCGGGTGAGCTGCAGCTCGGCCTGCTCCAGGTGGTTGAGGTAGAGGTGCGCGTCGCCGAAGGTGTGCACGAAGTCGCCGACCTCGAGCCCGGTCACCTGGGCGACCATGTGCGTCAGCAGGGCGTACGACGCGATGTTGAACGGCACGCCCAGGAACACGTCGGCCGAGCGTTGGTAGAGCTGGCAGGAGAGCTTCCCGTCGGCCACGTAGAACTGGAACATCGTGTGGCACGGAGCGAGCGCCATGTCCGGGATGTCGGCGACGTTCCAGGCGCTCACGACGTGGCGACGCGAGTCGGGGTTGGTGCGGATCTGCTCGACGACCTGGGCGATCTGGTCGACGTGGCGCCCGTCGGGCGTCGGCCAGGACCGCCACTGGTAGCCGTAGACCGGGCCGAGGTCACCGTTCTCGTCGGCCCACTCGTCCCAGATCGACACGCCCCGGTCCTGGAGCCACGTCACGTTGGTGTCACCCCTCAGGAACCACAGCAGCTCGGCGAAGACCGAGCGCGTGTGCACCTTCTTCGTGGTGACCAGCGGGAAGCCCTCGCTCAGGTCGAAGCGGAGCTGGTGGCCGAAGACCGACCGGGTCCCGGTGCCGGTGCGGTCGCTCTTCTCGACACCCTCGTCGAGGACCCGGCGGAGGAGATCGAGGTAGGCCTGCACGGGCTCAGCCTAGAGGCCGAGACCGACGGTGCCGACGATGGTCGTGAGGGTGTCGCCCCCGACCCAGACCTCGTCTCCGTCGCGCCGCACGTGTACCCGGCCGGCGCGGCCGAGCGCCGTCCCCTGGCTCGCGACGTACGACGCCGGCAGCCGGTCGCCCGCCAGCCACTGCCCGATCCCCGCGTTGAGCGATCCCGTGACGGGGTCCTCGGCCATCCCGTAGCCGGGGCAGAACGCGCGCACCTCGATCGCCAGCGGCCCCTCGTCGTACGCGCCGACGACGCCGATCTTCAGGTCGCCGAACGCAGCGAAGTCGGGGGTGAGCGACAGGACGGAGGCGGCGTCGGCCAGCTGCACCCCCACCCAGCCAGGCCCGTTGTCGATCCACGTCGACGCCACGATCGCCGACTCCTCGATCCGCAGCGCCCGGCAGATCGCCCTGAGGTCCCCGGCGTCGACCGGTCCGGAGCGCATCAGCGGCGGCGCCTGGAAGGAGAGCCGGCCGGCGTCGTCGCGGGCCAGCCGCACCAGCCCGGCGCCGCACTCCTGGACGACGTCGGCCCCCGCCGCCACCCCGCCGGCCTCCAGCCAGGCGTGCGCGCTGCCGAGGGTCGGGTGCCCGGCGAACGGCAGCTCGCCCCCGGGCGTCCAGATCCGGAGCCGGTAGTCCGCCCCGGGCACGGTCGGCGTCAGCAGGAAGGTGGTCTCGGACAGGTTCGTCCAGCGCGCGAACCGCGCCATCGTCTCGTCGTCCAGGCCGTCGGCGTCGTGGACGACGGCCACCGGGTTGCCGAGCAGCGGCTCGGAGGAGAACACGTCGACCTGGCAGAAGGAGGGCATCTCTGGATGCTAGGCGGTCAGTCGGCGAAGAGCGGCACGTCGCCGGCGGCCGACAGCAGCGTCTCGATCACGCACTGCCCGCTGCCGAGGATGCAGGTCCGCAGCTCCCACGAGCCCGAGGCCGAGCGCCGGGGGAACTCGTCGTCGGCCGACCGCTCCGGCACCGCCACGACCATCACGATGCGCCCGTCGCCCACGAGGGTCGCGGCCACAGCGCGCTCCCCCGGTCCCAGTCCCGTCGAGACGACGCCGCCCAGGACGTCGAGGACGACCGGCCGCCCGTCGACCGCGACCAGGGCGAAGCGCCCGTCGGGCGAGAGCGTCCCGCCGCCGTCCCCACCGTCGCCGACGTACGACGGCCGCCCGCCCGGTCCCTCGAGCCGGACCCGGCCGTCGCCGGCCTGGTAGAGGCGGGCGCCGTCCCGGATGTCGAGGAGCGTCCGGCCCGAGACCCGCACCGGCCTCTCTCCGGGGGCGAGCGCGACGGACCCGGCCGCGTCGTCGACGTAGAGCCGACCCGCGTCGATCGCGACCGGCTCGAGCTCCGAGCCGGTGACGCGGCCGACCTCACCCGGGACGTCGAGGTTGTGGAGGACCACGTCGCCGCCTCTCTCGCGCCAGGCCACGAGCCGGCCGTCGGCCGAGGCGACGACCGGCGACCGCGGGTCGGCCCGGCCCAACCGGAGCCGTCGCCCCGCCTCGTCGACCCGGACCACCGCGCCGTCCCCCGCCACGTAGACGGCTCCGTCGCCCGACGGCACGAGCGCCCGGACCGCGCCGACCGACACGATGGACTCGCGCAGCCGGATCGACCCGCTGGCGTACCAGACCGTGTCGACGAGGCCCGCTGTCGGCTGGACCTCGGCCGGCGGCAGCTCGTCGTAGTCGTCGCTCCCCCGCGCGGACCACACCGCGGTGACCCCGGCCGCGACGAGCAGCGCGGCCACCAGGGCCGCCACGAAGCGCGCCGCGGGCCGGCTGCGGCGGTGGCGCACCAGGTCGTCCAGGACGTCGGCCACCTGCCACGGGTCGAGACCCGCGACCTCCGTGAGCACCGGGGCCACCCGGTCCTGCCACTGCGACGACCTGCGCCGGTCCTCCCAGGTCGCGATCAGGGTGCCGAGGAACACGACGTCGGCGTCGTCCTCGCGGACCGCGCGCACCCAGCCGCGGCGGCAGCGGCCGACGGTCTCCCGGATGACACCGGGCACCAGGAAGCGGGGACAGTCCAGACGCAGCAGCACCTCGCGCAGCACGGGCGCGCGAGCGGCGGCGTACGAGTCGAGGTCGTCGTCCGCCGTCACGGTCGCTCCTCGGGTCGCCCTCCGTCAGGCGTGCAGTGACATCGGGCCGTAGACCCGACGATCGAGGTCGAAGAGGGTGACCGCGTCGACCCCCTGGGCGGCCAGCTCCGACCAGGTCTCGCCGACCCAGGACTCGGCGTCGGCCTGGCTCGGGAAGCGCTGGTCGGCGAGCTCGCCCTCCACGACGACCTCCGTGCCGGTGGCGTCCTCGAGCCGCCAGCGCCACGGGAGCTCGGTCGGCGTCGGCTGGCGGAACGTGTGCGGCTGGTCGGGAAGGTTCACGAGGTCAGTCCTCTCGCACGGACGGGTCGACGAACGGCGGCTTCGTGAGCCGGAAGATCTCGCGCCGCCCGCGGATGTCGACGCCGACCTCGGCGTCCTCGGCGACGAAGGCCGGCAGCAGCGCCAGCCCGACGCCCTTGCGCAGGGTGGGTGAGAACGTCCCCGAGGTGATCTCGCCGAGCAGCACGTCGGGCGTCAGCGAGACGGACATGTGCGGGCGCGGGATGCCGCGCCCGGTCGCGACCAGACCCCGGAGGATCCGCTTCGGCCCGTCGGCGCGCTCGGCGAGGAGGACGTCGTGTCCCCAGAAGGCGTCCTTCTTCCACCCGACGGCCCAGCCGAGACGGGCCTCGTTGGGGGTCACGTCGAGCGAGATGTCCTGCCCGTGGAGCGGGTAGCCCATCTCGGTGCGCAGCGTGTCGCGCGCACCCAGGCCGCACGCCACCATCCCGTGCGCCTCGCCCGCCGCCATCAGGGCGTCCCACAGCGGCTCGGCGACCGCGACCGGCGCGACCAGCTCGTAGCCCCGCTCCCCCGTGTAGCCGGTGCGGCAGACCACGACGGTCGCACCCTCGAAGGGCGCCTCGGCGAACGACATGTAGTCGTGCCCGACGGGCATCCCGACGGCCGCGAGCACCTCGTCGCTGAAGCGGCCCTGGACGGCGAGCACGACGTGGTCGCGGTGCTCGTCGGTGACGCTCACACCCTCGGGCGCGGCGGCCGCGAGGCGACGTACGACCTCGGCGGTGTTGGCGGCGTTGGGGACGAGCAGCACCCGCTCGTCGTCGTGCCAGTAGACGATCAGGTCGTCGACGATCCCGCCGGTCTCCTCGTCGCAGCAGAGGGTGTACTGCGCCTTGCCGGGCCGGATCTTGGCCAGCGAGTTGCTCAGCGTCGCGTCGACGTACGCCGCCGCTCCCGGACCGGTCACCGTCGCCTTGCCGAGGTGGCTCACGTCGAAGATGCCGACGGCCTCGCGCACGGCCGTGTGCTCCTTGACCACGCCGGTCGGGTACTCCAGCGGCATCGTCCAGCCGCCGAACTCGGCGAACTTGGCGCCGAGCGCGACATGGCGCTCGTGCAGCGGCGAGCGGATCAAGGCGGAGTCATCGGCTGCCTGGTCGACCATGTCCGGAACCTATCGCAGCGCCCCGACTATCCTGCGGCGATGACCTCGTTCACGCTGCGCAGCGCCAGCCCCGCCAAGACCCGAGCGGACGCCGTGGTCGTCGGTGTCGTCCAGGGCACGAAGGGCGTCGAGCTGGCGACCGGCGGCGAGGACGTCGCCCAGGCCTACGGCCGCAAGCTCCGTCCGCTGCTCGCGACGCTCGGCGTGACCGGCAAGGTCGGCGAGGTCGTGAAGGTCCCCACCGCCGGCGCGCTCTCGTCGCCGCTGCTGGTCCTGGTCGGCCTCGGGAAGGAGCCCACGCCCGGCGCCGTACGACGGGGCGCGGGCGTCGCCGCGCGCGCCGTGACCAACTCCGCCTCGGTGGCCGTCGCACTGCCGGCGGACTCCGCCGAGCTCGTCCGGGCGGCGACCGAGGGCTGGATCCTCGGCGGGTACGCGTTCACGACGTACAAGAAGGACGCGAAGCGGGAGGCGCCCGGCGAGGTCGTGGTGCTCAGCCCGGTGGCTCGTCGCAAGGAGGTCTCGGCCGCCTTCGACGAGGCCCAGCTCGTGGCCCGGGCGGTCGCGACCACCCGCGACTGGGTCAACACGCCCCCCGGCGACCTGACCCCGCCGGCGTTCGCGGACGCCGTCGTCGCGGCCGGCAAGGAGCTCTCGAAGGGACGCGGCGCACCCAAGGTCAAGATCACGGTCCGCGACGAGCAGGAGCTCGCCGAGCTCGGCTGCGGCGGCATCCTTGGCGTCGGCCAGGGCTCCGCGGCGCCGCCGCGCCTGGTCGAGCTGACCTACGCGCCCCGCGGCGCGAAGCGGCACCTCGCGCTGGTGGGCAAGGGCATCACCTTCGACTCAGGCGGCCTGACCATCAAGCCGGCCCAGAGCATGCACGAGATGAAGTCCGACATGGCGGGCGCCGCCGCCGTGGTGCAGGCGACGTTCGCCATCGCCGCCCTCGGCCTGCCGATCAAGGTCAGCGCCTTCGCCCCGATGGCCGAGAACATGCTCTCCGGCGACTCGGTGCGCCCCGGCGACGTACTGACGATGTACGGCGGCACCACCGTCGAGGTGCTCAACACCGACGCCGAGGGCCGCCTCGTGCTCGCCGACGCGCTGGTCCGCGCGACCGAGGCCAAGCCCGACGTGATCCTCGACGTCGCCACCCTCACCGGGCACATGGTCGTGGCCCTCGGCGACAAGGTCGCGGGCGTCATGGGCTCCGACGACGTCGTCGACCAGGTCCTCGCCGCCGGCCGCACCGCCGGCGAGGAGCTCTGGCCGATGCCGATCCCCGAGCACATGGACGAGCGCGTCCACGGCAGCAAGATCGCCGACCTCGCCCAGCACGACTGGATCCGCTGGGGCGGCGGCCTCTTCGCCGCCGCCTTCCTGCGCGAGTTCACCGCCGGCCTCCCCTGGGCACACCTCGACATCGCCGGCCCCTCCTTCGCCTCCGGCGGCCCCTCCGGCCACGTCACCGCCGGCGGCACGGGCTTCGCCGTCACCACCCTCGTCGAGTACGCCCGCACGATGAGCGGCGCCTGACGCTGGTTGAGGTGCGAGGCGCGCCGACACACACGGCCCCGCCCGACGCTGGTTGAGGTGCAGGCACGCCGACACGGCACCGCCCGACGCTGGTTGAGGTGCGAAGGACGAAGTCCTGAGCCTCGAAACCCGGTGAGCCGAGAGACGGCGCCGAGCGAGCACTCCCGGCCGCTGTGGATGACGAACCCGGACTGTCGGTGCCCGTATCTACCATCTTCGTATGGCCACTCGGGAACTCCACGACTGCGACAACGCATCCGCGTTGCTCGCCTACCTGGGCGCCCGACGCACTGCGGTGATGCGGGGCGAGGCCGACCAGCTCGCCGCCGCCGTCGCCTGGGCCGGCATGCACTCGACTGATTCGTTGGATGACGCCGCAGTGCTGGTCGCCGGCGCCGAGGACGCGCTGACGATCGCGGGGCCGGGTGCCCCGCTGGTCGCCGAGTTCAGCGTGCTGGAGTTCGCCGCAGCGCTCGGGCTCTCCACCGATGCCGGGCGGATGTATCTGGGTGAGGCGGTCGAGCTGGCCCACCGGCTCCCGCGCCTCTACGCCCGGGTCCAATCGCTGGATCTTCCGGTGTGGAAGGCGCGGCGGATCGCCAAGTCCACCGTCGACCTCCCGATGGCGGGTGCGGCGTACGTCGACGCGCACCTGGCGCCGGTCGCGCACAAGGTGTCCATCGCGCAGCTCGACCGCACCATTGAGGAGGCGCGGGTCCGCTTCGACCCCGACGAAGCCATGGCTCGTCAGGTCGCCGCGCAGGAGGGGCGGCACTTCGACATCGAGACCCGTCAGGTGTCCTTCGACGGCTGCGTCGACGTCCACGGCACCCTCGATCTCGCCGACGCCCTCGACCTCGAAGACGCCGTCGCCCGGCGCGCCCGTGACCTCGGCGCCCTCGGCCTCGACGCGCCACTCGACGTACGGCGCTCCATCGCCGTCGGCGATCTCGCTCGCCGTCAGCTCGCTCTCGACCTGAACACCGACGAGCCTGCAGACGGATCAAAGACGAAGCCGCGGCAGGTCCTGCTGCACGTGCACCTCTCCGAGGCCGCCCTCGCCGGTGCCGGCACCGACCTGGACCTCGCCCGCGTAGAGGAGACCCGCTCGTTCGTCTCGGCCGAGCAGGTCAAGACCTGGTGTGCCAATACCGACACCCAGGTGATCGTGAAGCCGGTCATCGACCTGGCCGATCACGTGCACGTGGATGCCTACGAAGTCCCGGATCGGCTGCGTGAGCGCCAGGTCTTGCTGCAGCACACGTGCGTGTTCCCGTGGTGCCAGAGACGAGCCCGGCGTGCGGACTGCGACCACATCGACCCCGCCGCCCGCGGTGGACCGACCTGCGACTGCAACATCGCACCGCTGTGCCGGCGACATCACCGCGCGAAGACCCACACCCGATGGCGCTACGACAAGACCGACGACACCTCGTTCGTCTGGCGAAGTCCCAACGGGCTCGTCTTCGGACGCGACCACCACGGCACCAGCCCGCTCGACACCCTGCAGCCCTGACCGGCACCGGCCCGTCAGGGCTACAGGCACGCCCTCCCCGCACGCTGGTTGAGGTGCGAGCGCAGCGAGCCTCGAAACCGGGTGAGCCGACCGGTCGCAACGACTACCGGCTGCTTCTCGGGTCGCCGGGTTTCGAGGCTCAGGACTTCGTCCTTCGCACCTCAACCAGCGGGCGGAGTAGGTCAGACCTGCGTCCCCTCCGCCTCAACCAGCGGGGTCAGAGGCCGGGGCGCTTCTGCTGGAGCTTCTGGCGGCGGTTGTAGTCGCGCATCCGTTGGGGGATGCCGACGACGGCGGCGTCGTACGACGGGATCTGGTAGGTGTTGCAGAACTTGTGCGCCCACGCGACGGAGGGCACGCGGCGGCGGGTCCACTCGCCGTCGTGGGCGACCAGGAGCAGGGTCACGTCACTGACGGCGGTACGCGGCTCGACGAACCCCTCGACCCCGCGTCGCTCGGTCACCCACTGGTGCAGGTGCGTCTCGTCGACCTTGTCCGAAGCCCGCACCTGGGTCGACCCGGTGCGGTAGCCGTCGCTCGCCGGCTTGCTCATGCGCGTGCCGCGGCGAAAGCGGTCCATCCAACCCATGGTCCCTAGTCTGCCGTGTCTTCCTCAACGCGCGCTCCACGACGGCGGAAATCGGGCACCGACCCGGTGTGGACGCGCCGCGCGGAAGTGCGAAGATGGTCCGGCGCTTCGACGACCCACGGAAGGAACGCGGTGGCCACCCCCGACAACGGCGACTCCGGCACGACCGGCTTCGACGTACTCGTCCTGGGCGCAGGCTCCGGCGGGTACGCGTGCGCACTGCGCGCCGCGCAGCTCGGCCTGCGCGTCGGCCTGGTGGAGAAGGGGCCGCTCGGCGGCACCTGTCTGCACGTCGGCTGCATCCCCACCAAGGCGCTGCTGCATGCCGCCGAGGTCGCGGACAGCGCGCGCGAGTCGGCTCAGTTCGGGGTCCGCGCGACGTTCGACGGCATCGACATGGCCGCGGTGAACTCCTACAAGGACGGCGTCGTCGGCCGACTGTTCAAGGGCCTGAGCGGCTTGATCGCGAGCCGCGGCATCACCGTCATCGAAGGGGAGGGCAGGATGACCGGCCCTCGCGAGGTGACGGTGGGCGGGTCGACGTACTCCGGACGCCACCTCGTCCTTGCCTCCGGCTCCTACTCCCGCACCCTTCCCGGGCTCGAGATCGACGGCGAGCGGGTCATCACCTCCGAGCAGGCGCTGCGCCTCGACCGGGTGCCCACCTCGGTCGTGGTCCTCGGCGGCGGCGTGATCGGCGTCGAGTTCGCGAGTGTGTGGCGCAGCTTCGGCGCCGACGTCACCATCGTCGAGGCGCTCCCCCGCCTGGTCGCCGCCGAGGACGCCGCCTCGTCGAAGGCCCTCGAGCGCGCGTTCCGCAAGCGTGGCATCGCCTTCCGCACCGGCACGGCCTTCCAGAGCGTCAAGACCACCGACACCGGAGTCGCCGTGACCGTCAAGGGCGGCGACGTCATCGAGGCCGAGCTGCTGCTCGTCGCGGTCGGCCGCGGGCCGAGCACCGACGGTCTCGGGTACGCCGAGCAGGGCGTCGCCATGGAGCGCGGCTTCGTGCTCGCCGACGAGCGCTGCCGCACCAACCTCGACGGCGTGTACGCCGTCGGCGACATCGTCCCCGGACTCCAGCTCGCCCACCGCGGGTTCGCGCAGGGCATCTTCGTCGCCGAGGACATCGCCGGGCTCGACCCGCGACCGATCGACGAGGCCGGCATCCCGCGGGTCACCTACTCCCACCCCGAGCTCGCCTCGGTCGGCCTCACCGAGGACGACGCCGCGGCGACGTACGGCGCCGACGCGATCGAGACGCTCACCTACGACCTCGGCGGCAACGGACGCAGCCAGATCCTGAAGACCCAGGGCTTCGTGAAGCTCGTCCGCCGCACCGACGGCCCCGTCGTCGGCATCCATCTCGCCGGCGACCGGGTCGGCGAGCTGATCGGGGAGGCCCAGCTGATCTACGGCTGGGAGGGGTACCCGGAGGACGTGGCCCCGCTCGTGCACGCCCATCCCACCCAGAACGAGGCCCTCGGCGAGGCACACCTCGCGCTCGCCGGCAAGCCGCTGCACGCTCACTCCTGAACCCATCTCCACCCACAGAGAGACGAAGGAACTCCATTGGCCACCGAAGTCAACCTCCCAGCCCTCGGGGAGTCCGTCACCGAAGGCACCGTCACCCGCTGGCTCAAGCAGGTCGGTGACACGGTCGCGGTCGACGAGCCCCTGCTGGAGGTGTCCACCGACAAGGTCGACACCGAGATCCCCTCCCCGGTCGCCGGCACCCTGCTCGAGATCAAGGCCGAGGAGGACGACACCGTCGAGGTCGGCGCGATCCTCGCGGTGATCGGCGACGAGGGCGAGTCCTCGGGGAGCTCCGAGAGCGCCGCCGAGCCCGAGCAGCAGTCCGAGCCGGAGCCCGAGCCGGAGCCCGAGCAGGAGAAGGCCGAGGAGCCCGCCGCCGCCGAGGAGCCCGCTCCCGCCGCGGAGGAGGCCGAGAAGCCCGCCGCCGAGACCAAGCCGTCCGGTGGCTCCGGCACCGCCGTCACGCTGCCCGCGCTGGGCGAGTCGGTCACCGAGGGCACCGTCACCCGCTGGCTGAAGTCGGTCGGCGATGAGGTCGCCGTCGACGAGCCGCTGCTGGAGGTGTCCACCGACAAGGTCGACACCGAGATCCCCTCGCCCGTCGCCGGCACCCTCCTGGAGATCAAGGCCGAGGAGGACGAGACCGTCGAGGTCGGCGCCGAGCTCGCGATCATCGGCTCGGCCGACGCCGCGCCCGCCGCTCAGGAGCCGGAGCCCGAGCCGGAGCCCGAGCCGGAGCCCGAGCCGGAGCCCGAGCCCGAGCCGGAGCCCGCCCCGAAGGCCGAGGAGCCGAAGGCCGAGCAGCCCGAGCCCGAGCAGCCGAAGGCCCCCGAGCCGCAGCAGGCCGCCAGCACCCCGGCGCCGGCGCAGTCCTCCGGATCCTCCTCGGAGGGCGCCGGGTACGTCACGCCGCTCGTCCGCAAGCTCGCCGGCCAGCACGGCGTCGACCTCGCGTCGGTGACCGGCTCCGGCGTCGGCGGTCGGATCCGCAAGCAGGACATCCTGGAGGCCGCCAAGGCCCAGCAGGCGCCGGCCGCACCGGCCGCCGCCGCTCCCGCTGCCGCCGCTCCGGCCGCGCAGGCCCCGTCGGTCACGCCGTCGCCGCTGCGTGGCACGACCGAGAAGATCAGCCGGCTGCGCAAGATCATCTCCGAGCGGATGGTCGACTCGCTGCAGACGGCGGCCCAGCTGACCCAGGTGGTCGAGGTCGACGTCACCAACGTCGCCCGGCTGCGCGACGCCAAGAAGGCCGACTTCCTGGCGCGCGAGGGCGTGAAGCTGTCGTACCTGCCCTTCTTCACCAAGGCCGCGATCGACGCGCTGAAGGAGCACCCGAAGCTCAACGCGACGATCGACACCGACCAGGGTGAGATCACCTACTACGACCGCGAGAACGTCGCGTTCGCGGTGGACACCGAGAAGGGCCTGCTGACCCCCGTGGTCAAGGACGCGGGCGACCTGTCGATCGCCGGCCTGGCGAAGAAGATCGCCGACGTGGCCGAGCGGACCCGGACCAACAAGATCGGTCCGGACGAGCTCGGTGGCGGCACCTTCACCATCACCAACCTCGGCAGCGTGGGCGCCCTGTGGGACACCCCGATCATCAACAAGCCGCAGGTCGCGATCCTCGGTCCCGGCGCGGTCGTCAAGCGTCCCGTCGTGATCGACGACCCGAACCTCGGCGAGACGATCGCGGTGCGGCACATGGTCTACCTGGCGCTGACGTACGACCACCGCCTGGTCGACGGTGCGGACGCGGGCCGTTTCCTGCAGGACGTGAAGAAGCGGCTGGAGGCCGGCGTCTTCGACGTCTGAGCGACCTCCTCAGCTGGTCACTCTGGGCCGCGCAGCCTTCGGGCTGCGCGGCCCAGCTCGTCCACGGCCTCGATCGTGGCGACCCGCAGTCCGGTGAGCGCCGCCGCGTGCGGGACCCGCCCCTCGCGTGCGGTCTCCTCCAGCTCCGCCGCCAGCGCGGCGAGCCGGGTCAGCCCGAGGTTGGCGGCACTCCCCCGCAGCCCGTGCGCGATCCGGACGACCGCGACCGGGTCCTCGGTCGCGACGGCGTCGTCCAGCTCGGCGACCGCCCGGGGCGCCGAGGCGCCGAACCGGGAGACCATCAGCTGCACGAGCTCCAGGTCGATCCCGTCGTCCTCGACCAGGGTCCGCAGCCGGGTGTCCGCGTCGCCGCTGTGCGCCCAGCGCTCCAGGCTGGCCTCCAGCAGGGCGGGTACGACGGGCTTGCTGAGGAAGTCGTCCATCCCGGCCTCGCGGCAGCGCTCCCGCTCCGCCTCGGTCGCCGCGGCCGTCATCGCCACGATCGGGACCCGCCCCACGTCCCCGGGCATGGCGCGGATCGCCCGGGTCGCGTCGAAGCCGTCCATCACCGGCATCTGGCAGTCCATCAGCACGACGTCGAACCCGCGCGGGTCGTCCGCGAGCATCTCGATCCCGACGGCCCCGTTGTCCGCGAGCCGCAGGTCGTACCCGAGGCGCCTCAGGATCCCCTCGGCGACGAGCTGGTTGACGGGGTTGTCCTCGACCACGAGGACCCGCCCGCGCGAGCCCTCCTCGACGGCCGGATCGGCCTCCGGGGGTGCCACCGGCTGCACCCTCCCGACGAGCGTCGCGAGGGTGTCGAGCAGGCGGGAGGGGAAGACCGGCTTGCCGAGGTAGCTGTCGATCCCGGCCGACGCGAGCCACTCGGCGGTCGGCTCGACGCCCGACGAGAGCAGGGCGAGCCGCAACTCGGTGTACCGCTCCTCGCAGCGGATCGTACGGGCCAGCTGCTCCCCGTCCATGCCCGGCATCATGTAGTCGAGCAGCGCCACGTCGTACGGCGATCCGCCGCGCACCGCGGTGTCCAGCTCGACCAGCGCGTCGTACGCCGACGCGACGGTCTCGGTCTTGACGCCCCAGGCCGAGAGCTGCTCGGCGAGGATGAACCGGTTCGTCTCGTTGTCGTCCACGACCAGGACCCGCAGGTCCTCGACCGCGGCCGCCGGGATCGGCTCCTCAGGGACACCCGCGCCGCTGGGCTCCGCGAAGGCGGCGGTGAACCAGAAGGTGCTCCCGACGCCCGGCTCGCTGCGGACGCCGATCCGGCCGCCCAGGGCCGCGACGATCCGCTCGCTGATGGCGAGTCCGAGGCCGGTGCCGCCGTACTCGCGGGTGGTGGAGCTGTCGGCCTGGGAGAAGGCGTCGAAGAGCCGGGCCTGGACGTCCGGCTCGATGCCGATGCCGGTGTCGGTGACCTCGACGCGCAGGTCCGCGCCGCCGGTGCCGGTGACCCGCACGACGACCTCGCCCTCGTGCGTGAACTTGACCGCGTTGGCGACCAGGTTGGTGATCACCTGCCCGAAGCGCACCGGGTCCCCGCGCACCAGGCTGGGACTCGAGCCGGCGCTGCCGACGACCAGCTCGAGGCCGCGCGCGCTGGCCCGCTCGGCGAGCAGGCTCACGCTCTGCTCGAGCACCTGGCGCGGGTCGAAGTCGACCTCCTCCAGGTCGAGCCGGCCGGCCTCGATCTTGGACAGGTCGAGGATGTCGTTGACCAGGGCGAGCAGTGCCCGCCCCGCCTGGTCGACGCCCTCGGCGAGCCGACGCTGGTGGGAGCTGAGCTCGGTGCGGCCGAGCAGCTCGCTGAGCCCGATCACACCGTTCAGGGGCGTGCGGATCTCGTGGCTCATCGTCGCCAGGAACTCGGACTTCGCGCGGGACGCCTCGACCGCCGCGTCCCGCGCCCGGGCCAGCTCGTTGGCGCTCTCCTCGCGCTCGCAGACGTGGGCGAGGAGGTTCAGCATCTGCCGGAAGATGGCCAGCTCGGAGGTGCGCGGCGGGAGCATCGACCGGCTGTCGGAGGTGACCACGCAGACCACCCGTCCGGCGTGGACGACCGGGCCGGAGACGAGGTAGGTGCCGCGCGGACCGGGCTCGCTCACGAGGGCCGCCGCCTCGACCGCGCGAGCGGCCAGCGCGCGCGCCGCCGTCACGTCCTCGGGACCGATGTCGTGCCAGCCGCTGTCGAAGTGTTGCAGCTCGCCGCTGCCCGGGATCGGGAACGACACCTGGACCGCGGGCCACTGGGTGTGCGGACGGACCACCTCGTCGGCGGCCAGGAGCGCCTCGGGCAGCGTCCGTGCCTCGTTGGCCGCGCCTGCCATGGCGCTGAGGAACGCCAGTCCCTGCTCGTGCGCCTTGGTCTCCGTCACGTCCTGGACGGTGCCGCCCAGGCGCAGCACCGAGCCGTCCTCGGCCCGGGTCACCCGGCCCCGGACGCGGACCCACCGGGTCGGCAGGCCCGGCGCCCGGTCGAGGCGGACGTCCACGTCGAGCGCGTCCTCGCCGGCCATCATCCGGTCGGCGGCCTCCCGCGAGTCGAGCCGGTCGTCGGGGTGCAGCCGCTGGCGGAAGGAGTCCGGCGTCGGCACGAACGTCGCGGGGTCCACCTCGAGCACCCGGTAGAGCTCGTCGGACCAGTGCAGCTCCCCGTCGCCGGCGACGTCGATCTCCCAGCTGCCCATCCCCGCGATCGACTGGGCCTCCGCGAGCTTCAGCTCACCGCGGCGGAGGTCCTCGACGAGCCGCCGCTGCTCGGTGTTGTCCCGGACCCGGAGCAGCCAGCCACGCCGCTCCCCGGACTCGTCGCGCAGCGCCACGTGGCTCACCCGCGCCCAGAAGGTGCTCCCGTCGCGGCGTACCAGCCGGCACTCGATGTCGTCGCCGCGGCCGGCGTCGTCGAACGGCTCGCGGAGGCGTCCACGCAGCCGCTCGCGGCCCTCCTCGTCGAAGGCCCGGGCGAGCGGGAAGCCCACGATCTCCTCGGGATCGAGTCCGAGCAGCTCGGCCAGGCAGCCGTTGCCGTACGTCGTCCGGCCGTCGTCGTCGACGACCCAGAGGCCGTCCGGGACCGCCTGCAGGATCCATGCGCCGAGCTCCCCCAAGCCCGCCGGGTCCGGTGAACCACCGAGATTCATGGCCCCATGCTCCCCCATCCCCGCCGGCCCGGTTTGCCGGCGGTGGAAACTGGGCGCATGCCGACGCAGACGATCGTCATCGCCGGGGCCTCGGGCTTCCTGGGCCGCCACCTCGCCGCCGCCCTGCGCGGTCGCGGACACGCCGTCACGACGCTGGTACGGCGCCCCGCGACCGGCGCCGACGAGTCCACCTGGGACCCGTACGCCGGCCGCTACGACCGGTCCGTCATCGAGGCCGCGGACGTCGTGGTCAACCTCGCCGGCGCGCCCACTCTCGGCAACGTGCACTCCGACCGCTGGGCGCGCGAGCTCATGGAGAGCCGGGTGACGACCACCCGGGTGCTGGCCGAGGCGGTCGCCGCGACGGGTGGCCGGGCGGCGTACCTGGCGGGCAACGGGATCTCCTACTACGGCGACCATGGCGGTCCCGGCGATCCAGTGCTGACCGAGGTCTCCGACACCCGCGGCCAGGCGCTGCTGACCCGGGTCGCCCGCGAGTGGCAGGCGGCCACGGAGCCGGCCGGGGAGGCCGGTGCCCGGGTGGTGGTGCTCCGGACCGCGCCGGTGATGGATCGCCGCAGCGCCCCGCTGAAGCAGCTCGCCCTGCTCTTCCGGTCCGGCCTGGGCGGCCGGCTCGGCTCGGGGCGCCAGCACATGCCGATGGTCTCCCTCGCCGACTGGGTCGGCGGCGTCGTGCACGCGGCGGAGCACGACACGCTCACCGGCCCGGTCAACCTGTGCTGCCCGGTGACGCCGACCAACGCGGAGTTCACCCGGACCCTCGCCGGGCTGCTACACCGTCCGGCGGTCGCCACGGTCCCCGGCCCGCTCCTGAGCCTGGCGGCGGGACCGATGGCGCCCGAGCTCCTCGGCTCGCTCAACGTCCGCCCGGCCGCGTTGGAGGCCGCGGGCTACGCCTTCGAGCACCCCGACGTCAGCGCGGTGCTGCGGGCGGGCCTGGCAGCGTCCTGACCGAGACGACGCGCCAGGTCCCGTCGGCTCGGTCCAGGACGATCCGGCGGGTGCTCCAGCCGTCGCGCGGCAGCAGGCTGCGCGTACGACGGCCGACCGCCTCCCCGCCCGCGAGCCGATCCGTGACGACCAGCTCCCGTCGCGCTCCGTCGGCCTCGTCGGCGTGCACGTCGAGGACCTGCATCCGCAGGCCCTGCACGCGCAGCCCCCGGTCCAGCCACCGGCGCAGCATCGCGACGTCCTGGCGACCGGCCCGGCTGCCGGGAACGTAGAGATCAGCCAGGCCCTCGGGATCGCCCGCGGCCCAGGCCGCGGCCCGGCGCCGGTCCCAGTCCGCGAGGACGGCGACGGCCTCGGCACGCGGAGGCGCCGCTCGCCCCGACGACGCGTCCAGCTGCGGGGACGGGCGGCGCGCGTCGAGCAGCGCGAGCGACGCCGCGACCAGGACGGTGACGGCCAGCAGCGCCAGAACGACGAGCGGCAGCCGCGGAGGGGTCACGGCTCCGTTCCTACCGGTCCTCGGGCCGGCCCGCGACCGCTCCTCCACAGGCGTAGGGTCGAGGGGTGAACTTCGAGGACGCCGGACTGGTCGACTACCTCGCCGCCTGGGAGCTGCAGCGCCAGGTGCACGCCCGCGTCGCGGACGGCGAGCAGTCCGACACCGTGCTGCTGCTGGAGCACCCGCCGGTCTTCACGGCCGGCAAGCGGACCCAGCCCCACGACCGGCCGCTCGACCCGAACGGCGCTCCCGTCGTCGACGTCGACCGCGGCGGCACCATCACCTTCCACGGCCCCGGCCAGCTCGTCGGCTACCCGATCGTGGCCCTGCCCGACCACGTCAAGGTCGTCGACTACGTCCGCCGCGTCGAGGAGGCCCTGATCCAGGTGTGCGCCGACTTCGGCGTGACCACCGCGCGGGTGCCCGGGCGCAGCGGCGTGTGGCTGCGCGCCGACGACCGTGGCCCCGAGCGGAAGATCGCCGCGATCGGCATCCGGGTCAGCCGCGGCGTGACCATGCACGGCTTCTCCCTGAACTGCGACGTCGACCTGAGCTGGTTCGACCGCTTCGTCCCCTGCAGCATCGACGACGCCGGCGTCACCTCGCTCTCGGCCGAACTCGGCCGCGACGTCCCGGTGTTCGAGGTGCTCCCGTCGGTACGCCGCCACCTGGGTGACCTGCTCGCCTGGACGCCGTACGACGCCACGCCCGACTACGACGCGCGCCCGGACCCGGCCAAGGGTCCGCGGATCGAGCTGCTCACGCCCACCTCGCCCTAGCGCCGGAGCGCCGGCACGACCGCGACGTTCACGGGACCAGGTCGAGCCCGGGGACGAGGGTGGCGGAGCGAACGGTCTGCCTGAAGTCACCGCCGGGCAGGACCCAGCCGTACCCCCACACGGACACGCGGCCATCGGCGTGGAGCGCGTGGAAGCGACCGTTGGCGGCAGCGATCCCGACGACGCCGGACACGCCCGGCACCTGAGTGGGCGCGAGACGGGTGCCCTCCCCGGGCGCGCCGCCCGCGGGGTCGCAGTAGGTGCACGCTCCCCAGCCCCAGACGGTCCCATCGCTCCTCAGCGCGAGGCCCTGCGGGCCGATGCCCGCGCTGTCGGTGACGTGGGTCAGCGACGTCCTCGTCGGGGTGCGCACCGGCGGGCCGGAGAACCCCAGGCCCGCGGCTCCCCCGGCCTCGCCGTCGTTGACCCCCCAACCCCACAGGCTCCCATCGGCGGTGACGGCGTTCACGCTCCCCAACCCGACGCGCACTCGGGCGACGCCGCCCAGGGACCCCACCTGCCGCGGCAGGGCGCTGGAGCCGGCGGCGTCCAGGCCCAGGGCGGGGCCCGCCCCGAGGCCCCAGAGCGTGCGGTCGTGCCTGATGACGAGGACGTTGGACGCGCCCGCAACGACGTCCCTGACCTGGCGCAGCGAGGTCAGCCGGACGGGGAGCTTGGTCATGTGGCGGCCACCGCCGAACTCCTTCGCCGTCTCCCATCCCCAGCCGAGCACGGAGCCGTCGGCCGTGCGGGCGACGGTCTTGTCCCCCGCCGCCGAGATCTGGACCACCGGTACGTCGAGCAGCGCCCGGCTGGGCAGCAGCCGTACGCCGAGGCGACCGTCGCCGGCCTGTCCGGCGGTGGCGGCGCCCCAGGACCACACTTGTCCGCCGGCGGTGAGCGCGGCGGCGTGACTCGATCCCGCGGTGACCGCCACGATGCAGCCGAGTCCCTTCACCCGCACCGGACCGGGTGCTGGAGTCTCGTTGCCCTGGCCCAGCACGCCGTACTGGGCGGCGCCCCAGGCGAAGACGGCGCCGTCGCGGCGCAGGGCGACGCTGAAGCGGTTCCCCGCCGCGACCGCCGGGCGGGCCACCCGGCCGGCGTAGGTGAACCGGGTCCGCTGGGTGACCCGGCTGGCACCGGCCCTGGTCCGCACCACCACGCGTGCGACCGTCCGGGCGCAGGTGGGCGCCTCGGGCGTCCGGATGACGATGCGGTTGCGACGCGCCGCCAGCACGGTGGCGGTTCGCCCACCGACAGCGACCCGCGTGGGGCGGGCCAGGTTCCTGCCCGAGATCACCACCCGGGTGCCGCCCGCGGTCGGACCGGACGCGGGCGCGACCTTCGTGACTCTCGGCCGGGCTCGCTTCGGACCCGGTCTCGGCTTCGCCCGGTCGAGCTCGGCGACCTCGTGTCCGGCCCGTGCGGGGGCGGCCGAACCGGCTGCGGGGCCCGCCCCGGTCACCCAGAGCGCGGACGAGCAGGCGAGGACGACGAGGATCGTGAAGGAACGCATGGGGACTCCCCGGGTCGAGCGGTCCCCGAGCGTCCGCGCGGCCGCCGCGACCACCGCTGGTCACCGCACGGCCCTGCTGGTGCGTCCACCCTGGGTGCGCCCGCCCGGGAGGTCAAGAGAGCCCTCGGCCCCGGTGGGCACGGTCTGGACCTCTCGGCGCGTTCGTCCTCCAGGCAACCAAAGCGGCTGCTTGGATCGTCTGAGCATGGGACCGGACGATCGCCGGTCGCACCCGCGGCGAGAGGCAGCACGTGACGGACCTGGTGATCGAGACCTCGGGACTCCGCAAGGAGTTCCGCAACCGGAAGGGTCGACGGGTGGCCGTGCAGGGCCTCGACCTCGCGGTGCCGGCCGGCGGGGTGCACGGGTTCCTCGGACCCAACGGGTCGGGCAAGACCACCACGATCCGGATGCTCCTCGGCCTGGCCCGCGCCACCAGCGGCTCGATGCGCCTGTTCGGCCGCCCGGTGCCCGAGGCGCTGCCCGAGGTGATCGGCCGGGTCGGCGCCGTGGTCGAGTCGCCGAAGTTCTCGCCCAACTTCACCGGCCGGCAGAACCTGCTGCTGCTGGCCCGCTCCATCGGTGCGCCCGACGGCCGCGTCGACGCCGCCGTGCAGACGGTGGGCCTCACCGGTCGCGACGGGGACCGCTACAAGAGTTACTCCCTCGGCATGAAGCAGCGGCTCGCGATCGCCGCCACCCTGCTCAAGGACCCGCGGCTGCTGATCCTCGACGAGCCGACCAACGGCCTCGACCCCGCCGGGATCCGGGAGATCCGCGAGACCATCCGCACCCTCGGCGAGTCCGGCGTGACGGTGCTGCTGAGCTCGCACATCCTGGCCGAGGTCCAGCAGGTGTGCACCTCCGCGACCATCATCGGCAACGGGCGGCTGCTCGCCTCCGGGACCGTCGACGACCTGCTCGGGTCGAGTACGGCGTACCGCGTCGCCGTCCCGGACCCCGTGGCCGGGAGCGCCGCGCTCGTCGCGGCCGGCCTGACGCCCGTTCCCGATCCCGCCGGCGGGCTGCGCGTCGAGACCGAGGACCCCGCCGCGGTGACCCGAGCCCTCGCCGGCGCCGGGATCTGGCTCACCGAGCTGACGCCGCTGCGCCCCGACCTGGAGACGTTCTTCCTCCAGCTGACCGCCGCCGACAACCTGGCGACGTCCGCCGACGCGACGATCGGGGCGGGCCGATGATCCCCCTGCTGCGCGTCGAGCTCACCCGGCTCCGCTGGCGGCGAGCGGTCTGGCTGCTGCTGGCCGTCGCCGTCGTCGTCCCGACGATCATCGTGATCTCGGCGATCCTGACCAGCCGACCGCCCTCCGCCGAGGAACTGACGCGGATCGAGCAGATGGTCGCCGAGGAGCGCGAGCAGCCCCACGTCCAGCAGGAGCTCGAGAGCTGCGTCGACGACCCGGACATGTACGGCGTCTCCCCCGGCGTCACCGACCTCGAGGCAGAGTGCGCGTCGATGGTGGAGCCGCAGGTCGAGTGGTACAGCAGCTACGAGCCGCTGAGCCTGCGCGACCAGATGGACTTCGGCGAGGGCGTCGCCGTCGTCACGGTGCTGACCCTGCTGCTGATGCTCGCCGGGACCACGTTCATCGGGCACGACTGGAACAGCGGGTCGATGAGCAACCAGCTGCTCTTCGAGTCGCGGCGCGGCCGGATCTGGGCGGCCAAGGGCCTCGTCGTGACGCTGACGGCCTTCGTGGTCGCGGCCGTCGTCTCGTCGGCGTACTGGCTGCTGCTGTGGGCGGTGGCGCGATCGCGCGACCTGCCGAGCGGGACCGGCCTGCTCGTCGACAGCCTGCAGTTCGGCCTGCGCGGCGCGCTCTTCGCCGCGGGGGCGGCGCTGGCCGGCTTCGCCCTCACCATGCTGTTCCGCAGCACGGTCGCCACGATCGGGGTGCTGTTCGCGCTCTCGGTCGGCGCCGGGGTGCTGATCGCCGTGATCGGCCTCTCCGGCAGCTGGCAGCCCGGCCCCAACCTCGAGGCGATCGCCAAGAACGGGACGACGTACTGGGTCGAGATCCCGGAGCACTGCTACCGGCAGATGGAGAGCGGGAACGAGGAGGTGCCGCCGAACTCCGAGTGCGACGACTCCCGGGACCTCTCACTCACCCAGGGCGCCACCTACTACGGCGTCCTGCTGCTCGGCAGCTCGGTGCTCTCGGCCGTCTCGTTCCGCCGACGGGACGTGCCGTAGCCCACCCCCGCCGGATCGGTTCGGGTGGGGGCAGCGGCGTACAGTTGCTCGATGTGACGCAAGCTCCCGCCCCCGAAGGTCGCAAGCTCCTCCGCCTCGAGGTCCGCAACGCCGAGACCCCCATCGAGCGCAAGCCGTCGTGGATCAAGACCAGGGCGAAGATGGGGCCGGAGTACACCGAGCTGATGGGCCTGGTGAAGTCCGAGGGTCTCCACACGGTCTGCCAGGAGGCCGGCTGTCCCAACATCTTCGAGTGCTGGGAGGACCGCGAGGCGACGTTCCTCATCGGCGGTGACCAGTGCACCCGACGTTGCGACTTCTGCCAGATCGACACCGGCAAGCCCCAGGCCCTCGACCTCGACGAGCCGCGCCGGGTCGCGGAGTCGGTGCAGAAGATGGAGCTGAAGTACGCCACCATCACCGGCGTCGCCCGCGACGACCTGGAGGACGGCGGCGCCTGGCTGTACGCCGAGACCGTGCGCGCCATCCACGAGCTCAACCCCGGCACCGGGGTGGAGAACCTCATCCCCGACTTCAACGGCAAGCCCGACCTGCTGGCCGAGGTCTTCGAGTCCCGGCCCGAGGTGCTGGCCCACAACGTCGAGACGGTCCCGCGGATCTTCAAGCGGATCCGCCCCGCCTTCCGCTACGAGCGCTCCCTCGACGTGCTCACCCAGGCCCGGGCGTTCGGGCTGGTCACCAAGTCCAACCTGATCCTCGGCATGGGCGAGACCCGCGACGAGGTCTCGCAGGCGCTGCGCGACCTGCACGACGCCGGGTGCGACCTCGTCACCATCACCCAGTACCTCCGGCCCTCGCTGCGGCACCACCCCGTCGAGCGCTGGGTCAAGCCGGAGGAGTTCGTGGAGCTGCAGGCCGAGGCGATGGAGATCGGCTTCGCGGGCGCCCTGTCCGGCCCGCTCGTTCGTTCGTCCTACCGCGCCGGGCGGCTGTACCGTCAGGCCATCGAGGCCCGCGCCGGCGCGTCGGCCTGATCCACCCGTCCACCAGCACTTCGGCAGATAGGCAGCAGCACCGCATGGCCAACCCGAACCCCGCCGCTGACATGAGCCGGCGGCAGCAGTTCGTCGAGACCTACCGTCTCACCAAGAAGACCGACCCCCGCATCGGTCTGGTGCTGCTCGCGACCTTCGTCGTCGCCGCCGCGGCCGGATTCGCGATCTTCTGGCTGCTCCCCGGCTCCGGCGTCATCGCCTGGATCATGTCGGTCGTCGGCGCGCTGCTGTTCGGTGCGCTGGCCACGATGATCCTGTTCGGACGGCGCGCCCAGCGCTCGGCGTACTCCCAGATGGAGGGGCAGCCCGGCGCGGCCGCGGCCGCCCTCCGGATGCTGCGCCGCGGCTGGGTCACCGAGCCCGCGATCGCGTTCAACCGCCAGCAGGACGTCGTCCACCGGCTGGTCGGCCCTCCGGGCATCGTGCTCATCGGCGAGGGCAACCCGACCCGGGTGCGCCAGTTGCTGACCGCCGAGCACCGCAAGCACGAGCGCGTCGTCGTCGACGCCCCGATCCACGACATCGTCTGCGGCCGCGGCGAGGGCGAGGTGCCGCTGCCCAAGCTGGTGCGGCACGTGCAGAAGCTCGGCCGCCAGGTCAAGGGTCCGGAGATCACCGACATCCTCAACCGGCTCAAGGCCATCGACGCGCGCCGGGGCACGGTCCCGCTGCCGAAGGGTCCCGTGCCGACCAGCATGAAGGGCATGCGCGGCAACCTGCGCGGCCGCTGACCCGCACTCCCCCGGCACTCCGCAACAACGGCGCCGGCCCCGCGATCCGATCGCGGGGCCGGCGCCGTTCGTCGTCGTGCGGGATCAGCCCGCGGCGGTCATGCCCGGGAAGTCCGTGACCTGGCTCGCCGGCGGCGCCTCGATCGTGACGTCCTTGCCCCAGTCGGTGAAGTCCATGGTGACCGAGCCGAGCGTCGAGCCCATGTCCATCTCCATCCGGCGGAACAGGTCGTCGGCGAAGTAGACGGTGTAGCTGAACTCGTCGGGCAGGTCGACGCCCTCCGGCAGCTCCTGACCCTGCGCCTTCAGCACCTCGGCCGCGTCGACGTTGACCTCGTACGCGTCCGCCGACTCGCCGTCGACGTCCTGCTCGCCCTGGTAGGTCACCGAGGTGAGCCCGTCCTCGAACTGCTCGAACATCGCCTTCGGGTCCAGCTGGGTGGTGAAGCTCTGGCCCAGCGGGTTGTCGGGGTCGTTGAGGTCGAGCTTGAAGTACTTCTCGTCAGCGCCCATGCCCGGGATCTTCATGTACATCACGCCGTCGACCATCACGGCCTCGATGCCGGAGCCCGGCATCATGCCGCCGCTCATCGTCAGCTGCATGTCGACCGGGTTCTGGGTGTAGTCGGCGTCGCCCTCGCCCGTCATCTCGCCCGCCGCCGTGCTCATGTCCATCGTCATGTGCACGGTGGTGGCGTCCTCGAAGGCTCCCTCGAAGACCTTCATGAAGGCGTCCGGCTCGATCTCCTCGCCCTCGGCGACGGCCGGAGCGGCGTCGGTCCCGTCGTCCGCACCCTCGTCCGTCGAGGCGGGGGTGGAGGAGGAGGGCTCCTTGGCGGCCGAGCCGCCGTCGTCGCCGCAGGCGACGAGCGTGGTCAGGGCCAGGGGCGCGAGGGCGGCGACGGCGAGCCGACGGGCGGGCAGGGTACGGCGGGACATGGGAGGCGACCTTTCTCGGGGAGTCCTCCCGAGCCTAGCCAGGGGCCGGATGGCCGAAACCGCCGAAGGTGCTGGTCAGGGCCGGTCGGCGCGGCCGGTGATCGAGCGCCAGGTCTGCAGGTCGACGGTCGCCGAGCCGGCGACGATGTCGTGCAGGCCGCGGCCGTCGGGGCGGTAGACGAGCGGCGGGATCACCAGCGCGATCATCACCGAGCGGATCAGCGCCTGGAGCAGGCCGATCGGGCGCGGGTCCCCGTCGACCCGGACCACCCGGAGCCGGGTCGCGAGCTTGCCGAACGAGCCGCCGGCCAGGGCCGTGAAGAGCGCCGACTCGACGACGTACACGGCCAGGACCAGCCACGGCGCCCGGCTGCCGGTCTCGCCGTACGCGTCGATCCCGATGAAGGCGATGACCACCAGCGTCGAGGCGAGCCAGTCGACGAGGAGAGCGATCACGCGTCGGGCCCAGCTGGTCGTCTCGAAGGTCGGCGAGGTCACGCCGGTCAGGGTAGAGGGGCGCCGTCGGGGGCCGGGATCCGGCGTACCTGTTACGTCGGTGAAACAAAGCGGCAATCGCCTGGCAACGGCCCCTGCGCTAGGTTTCGAGGACCAGCCGGCGCATCGTGGCACCGGACCTTACGCACTCTGCACCACGGCCGCGGCCCGCCCGCAGCCAAGGAGGATGAATGTTCCAGAACAGCGACGAGCTGCTCAAGTACATCAAGGACGAGGGCGTCGAGATGGTCGACGTCCGCTTCTGCGACCTGCCGGGCATCATGCAGCACTTCACGGTCCCGGTGTCCTCGTTCGACCAGTCGGTCTTCGACGACGGCCTCGGCTTCGACGGCTCGTCGATCCGCGGCTTCCAGGCGATCAACGAGTCCGACATGTCGCTGTTCCCGGACCCGACCACGGCGTACATCGACCCGTTCCGCAAGTCGAAGACGCTGAACCTCAACTTCTTCATCCACGACCCGATCACCGGCGAGGCCTACTCCCGCGACCCGCGCAACATCGCGCGCAAGGCGCTGGCCCACCTGGAGACGACCGGCATCGCGGACACCGCGTTCTTCGCCCCCGAGGCCGAGTTCTACATCTTCGACAACGTCCGCTACTCCACGGGCGTCAACGAGGGCTACTACCACATCGACTCCGTCGAGGGCTGGTGGAACTCCGGCAAGGAGACCGAGGGCCAGGCCAACCTCGGCTACAAGACCCGCCTCAAGGGCGGCTACTTCCCCGTCGAGCCGTACGACCACTACAGCGACCTGCGCGCCGACATGGTCAAGAACCTCGAGGCCTGCGGCCTCCAGGTCGAGCGCGCCCACCACGAGGTCGGCACCGCGGGCCAGGCGGAGATCAACTACCGCTTCGACACGCTGCTCAAGGCCGCCGACGACGTGATGAAGTTCAAGTACCTCATCAAGAACACCGCTTGGCAGCAGGGCAAGTCGGTCACCTTCATGCCGAAGCCGATCTTCGGCGACAACGGCTCGGGCATGCACGTGCACCAGTCGCTGTGGAAGGGCGGCGAGCCGCTGTTCTACGACGAGACCGGGTACGGCGGCCTCTCGGACATGGCCCGCTGGTACATCGGCGGCATCCTCAAGCACGCCCCGTCGCTGCTGGCCTTCACCAACCCGACGGTGAACTCCTACCACCGCCTGGTCCCCGGCTTCGAGGCCCCGATCTCGCTGGTCTACTCCTCGCGCAACCGCTCCGCCTCGGTCCGGATCCCGATCACCGGCTCCAACCCGAAGGCCAAGCGCGTCGAGACCCGCTTCCCCGACCCGTCGGCGAACCCCTACCTCGCGTTCTCGGCCCTGATGCTCGCCGGCCTCGACGGCGTCAAGAACAAGATCGAGCCCGCCGCCCCGATCGACAAGGACATCTACGAGCTCCCGCCGGACGAGATGGCCGAGATCGACCAGGTCCCGACCTCGCTCGGCGCGGTCCTCGACGCCCTCGAGGCCGACCACGAGTTCCTCACCCAGGGCAACGTCTTCACGCCCGACCTGATCGAGACCTGGATCGACTACAAGCGCGTCAACGAGATCGCCCCCGTGCAGCTGCGCCCGCACCCGCACGAGTTCGAGCTCTACTACGACATCTGATTGAGCGCGGCTGGCTGGCCGCCTCCTTGGTGCCTGAAACGGCCCCTGACCTGCGAAGACGTCTTCCGACGTCTGTCAGCGTCAGGGGTCGTTTCTCGTTGACGTGTGCCCTCAGTGTGTCCTCGGCGCGCACCGATAGCTCCGTGCCCAGTCGTCGAGAAGCACGAACTCGACCGAAGAGGAGCCATGTGCCAAGGCATCGACCCCGACGCGAGCCGTCTTGGCACGCTCCTCTCATTGGCCGCGGCCGGCGGGCGTTCTTGGAGTCTCGGCCATCGCCCGCACCGGCTGTGATCGCTCTACCATCGCCCCATGACGTGGTCCTCTGGTCGAAGGCACGCGGCTCATCGCGCTGCGAATGAGATGCCCTCGTGGAGGAGCGAGTCGGCCGGACCTCCCAAGAGGCCACCTGCCAACGCGTGGTCTCGCGCGGTAGCCACCGCCGGATGGTTCGCACTTCTCGGGTTCAGTACGGGGCTGTTCGGATTGCTGATAGACCGGCCATTGGTGTGCCAGGTCGGGCTAGCGGCGGGTGTGACCGCCGGCCTGACCCGCTACCTCCTGGAGTGGTTCGCTCCACGCGCGGAGATCGGTCTTAGCCGGTGAACGATCCAGCGGTTGACGGAACGCCCCGACACCGCTCGTCGTGCACATGATGAGGCGCGTACGTCTTGACGCCGCGAGCGCAGGAGCCTCGCCACCGACGATCCACTGTGGTCCGAGCTGGTCGCTCGACGCCGCAGACCGTCAGTCGTCTGACCGCGAGGGGGCGCGCTGTACTGACCCATCGACCAGGTGGGTGCCGGTGGGGTCGACGAGGCGTTGTAGCCCGTGGGGTGTGGTCCACAGGTAGGTCGTGCGGTCGAGCTGGTCGACGGTGTAGCCCAGGTGGGTCTTGGCGCGGTGATGTCGCCGGGCCAATGGGGCGGCGTTGTGGTCGCCGGTCTGGCCCGGTGGTCCGCCGGGGTCGTACGGGACGGCGTGGTCGAGGTCGACCCGTCGGGTCAGGGTCGTGGAGTGGGGGAACGCGTCGGCCGGGACGAGGACGGCAGTGCGGTCACGGACGCTGGTGGGGTGCTCATAGGCGTCCACCGCCACGGACCCGGCGAGGTCGAGGACCGGGCGGAGGGTCACGTTCGCGTGCGCGAGGAGCCGGACCACCTGGCCGAGGAGCAGGGGGCCGAGCTCCTCCACTCGCGCCACCCCGACACCGGCGTCCAGTGCGGCCTGGTGCAGATGGACGTGCAACACCGCACCCGGACGACGACGCTTCCGCTCCGCGCCCGATGCGTCCTGCGTGTCGGCGGTGTCGGTGCCGTCGAGGATCCCGAGCAGTTCGGCCAGGTCGTGGGGGCGGGCCAGCCAGCCCAGTGCCACGGCCCGGAGCTCGTCCTTGCTCACGTCGGCGGGGAGGTCGGGGTGGTGGGTGGCGCGCAGGTCGTCGTCGGTGGCGAGGAGGTCGGCGACCCGGTCGATGGTGGCGTCGACCCAGACCGCGTCGGCGGTCTCGAGGCGGGCGATCAGCATCCGCAGGCCGTGCTCGTCGGCTGGGGTCAGCACGACCCCGCGGTGGCGGCGCTGCTCGGCGACGCGTTCGGCGTGCGCCTGGGTGTCGGCCTCGATGATCTTGGCCTCGGCGATCCGCAGCACCCGACCCGGGGCGCAGGCCACCGCGGCGGCGACCGCGGCGTCCACGAGCGCGACCCGGTGCCGGTCCAGGCCCCGGCTCATCGAGGCGACCTTGCAGGCC
>NZ_DATJTA010000065.1:0-47893 GCF_035503875.1 Nocardioides sp. | reverse complement strand
GGCGGCGAGTTGGTCGGCCTCGGCTCGTGCTGCGACGGTGCGGCGGGCGCCCACGTAGGCGAGCAACGCGGATGCGTTGTCGCAGTCGTGGAGTTCCCGAGTGGCCATACGAAGATGGTAGAGGCGGGCACCGACAGTCCGGGCTTGTCCTCCACAGCGGGCGGGGGTGCTCGCTCGGCGCTGCTTCTCGGCTTACTGGGTTTCGAGGCTCAGGACTTCGTCCTTCGCACCTCAACCAGCGTCGGTGGGCGTCCGTGGTACCCGGCGCTGCTTCTGGGGTCGCCGGGTTTCGAGGCTCAGGACTTCGTCCTTCGCACCTCAACCAGCGTCACGTTCGACGCTCGTCGTACCCGGCGTTGCTCCTCGGCTCACGGGGTTTCGAGGCTCAGGACTTCGTCCTTCGCACCTCAACCAGCGTTGGGCAGGGTCGGCGTTGGGCGCTTCGCACCTCAACCAGCGTCGGCCGAGCCGGCGTCAGAGGTCGGCGACGACGACGTCGAGCTGGGGGCCGTCGAGCTCGACGGTCCAGCCCAGGTCGCGGAGGGCTTCGGCGAGGCGGGCGGGGGTGCGGGGGTTGGCGCCGTCCTCGAGGAGGGCGCGGACGATGCGGCCCTTGGTCGCCTTGTTGAAGTGACTGACGACCTTGCGGACGCCACCGACCTCGTGCAGGACGCGCAGCGTCGCGACCCGGGCGGTCGTCGGGGGACGCCAGAAGTTGGCGTACATGCCGCTGCGCAGGTCGACGAGGAGGCCGTCGCCGACCGCCTCCTCGAAGGCCGGACCCAGCTCGGAGCGCCAGACGCCCGCGACCGGGCCGAGGCCGGGGAGGGAGGTGCCGCCGGAGAGGCGGTACGCCGGGATCCGGTCGCCGGGTCGGACCAGCCCGAACACCGAGGAGGTCACCGCGAGCCGGGTCGAGGCGCGGCGCCGGGCCGCGGTGGAGAGCGTGGCGACGTCGAGGGCGTCGTACACGACCCCGGCGTAGACCTGGTCGGCCCGGGCCGTCGGCGCCGTGGTGAGGCCGGCGTTGAGCGCGACGAGGTCGAGCTGGGTGCTGCCGACCTCCAGCGTCTTGGCGGCGACGTCCACGTCGCCGGAGCACAGCTCGACCAGGGCGGCGATCACCCGCTCCCGCGCAGGGGTCAGCGACGGGAAGGACAGGGCGGACAGGTCAAGGGACTTCCCGCGACGCGGTTCGGTCTTGCCCTCGGACGGCGGTAGCACGATCAGCACGGTGGGTATGTTGCCGTCATGCCGAGCAACCGCGTGGTCCGGGTCCGGTCGTCGACCGAGGGCGGGGCTCCGGCCGCGCTCCGGGAGGGCGTCGTACGACTCCAGCAGGAGCTGGGCGTGACGCCCGACTTCCCGCCCGAGGTCGAGGAGGCGGCGGCCCGCGCGGCTGCCTCCCCGCGGCTGCCCGACCTGGACCGCACCGACCTGCCGTTCCTCACCATCGACCCCGAGGGCTCGCGCGACCTCGACCAGGCGCTGCACCTCGAGCGGGACGGGGACGGGTACGTCGTGCACTACGCGATCGCCGACGTCGCCGCGTTCGTCGAGCCGGGCGGGCCGATCGACCTGGAGGCCAACCGCCGCGGCGAGACGCTGTACGGCGCAGACATGAAGGTGCCGTTGCACCCGAAGGTGATCTCCGAGGACGCCGGCTCGCTGCTGCCCGACCAGGTGCGTCCGGCGCTGCTGTGGACGATCCGGCTGACCGGCGAGGGTGAGCGCACCGACGTCGTCGTCGAGCGGGCGCGGGTGCGCTCCACCGCGCAGCTGACGTACGACGCCGCGCAGCGTGCCATCGACGCCGGCGAGGGGCCGGAGACGCTGACCCTGCTGAAGGAGGTCGGCGAGCTGCGGCTGGCCCGCGAGGCCGCGCGCGGTGGCGTCTCGCTGCCACTGCCCGAGCAGGAGATCACCGTCGACGGCGACGCGTGGTCGCTGGAGTTCCGCTCCCTGCTGCCCGTCGAGGAGTGGAACGCCCAGATCTCGCTGCTCACCGGCTTCGCGGCGGCCTCGCTGATGGTCTACGCCCGCGTCGGCCTGCTCCGCACCCTGCCCCAGGCGGACCCGCGCGACGTCCAGCGCCTGCACCGCGAGGCGCGAGCCCTCGGGATCGAATGGCCGGCGGAGATGCTCTACCCCGACTTCATCCGCACCCTCGACCCGGCGCAGCCGAAGCATGCCGCGATGGTGGTCGCCTGCACGAGCCTGCTGCGGGGGAGCGGGTACGTCGCGTTCGACGGCGAGGTGCCGGCGGATCCTCAGCACGCCGCCCTGGCGTCCGAGTACGCCCACGTCACCGCCCCGCTGCGTCGCCTGGGGGACCGGTACGCCGGTGAGATCTGCGTCGCGCTGTGCGCCGGCACCGAGGTGCCGGGCTGGGTGCTGGACGCGCTGCACGGGCTGCCCAAGACACTGCAGGACTCCAGCCGGCGCTCCCGGCAGTACGAGAAGGGCGTGCTGGACCTGGTCGAGGCGGGACTCCTCGCCGCCCGGGTCGGCGAGCTCTTCGACGGCGTCGTCGTCGACGTGCGCGACGACGACCCGAAGCGCGGCGTACTCACGCTGCGCGACCCGGCCGTCGAGGCGCCGGTGCGCTCAGAGCGGGACCTGCCGCTCGGCACCGACGTCCGGGCCAGGCTCACGGTCGCCGACGTCGCGACCCGGAAGGTCGAGCTCGTCGTCGAGTAGCGGGGTCCCGGGTCGAGGCCTGCAGTCGGGTGCGGGGGTCTCGACGGGCGCTCAGGACTTCGTCCTTCGCTGCTCGACCTACGGTGCCTCCGGAGGTCGAGCAGTGAGGCGCCCTGGCGCCGAACGTCCGTCGAGACCTCCGCAGCGTGCAGGTGGCGGTGGTTGAGGTGGGTGGTGGGCGCGGCGGGTCTCGACGGGCGCTCAGGACTTCGTCCTTCGCTGCTCGACCTACGGGCGTCCGGTGGTCGAGGTGGGAGGTCGGGGCTTCGTCCTCGGCTGATCGATCCACAGGGTCTCCGGCGGTCGAGCAGTGAGGCGCCCCGGCGCCGAACGTCCGTCGAGACCTCCGCAGCGTGCAGGTGGCGGTGGTCGAGGTGGGTGCTCGGCTTGGTGGGTCTCGACGGGCGCTCAGGACTTCGTCCTTCGCTGCTCGACCTACCGTGCCTCCGGGGCGAGGTCGGCGGTCAGGACTTCGTCCTTCGCTGCTCGACCTACGGCTGCGACGGGTGCGTCGTACGCTCGTGGCATGAGCGTCACCACCTCGATCGCCGTGCTCGACGGGCGCTTCGCGCGTGAGCTGCCCGAGCTCGCGCTGCAGTGGCAGGCCGAGGAGGCGCCGGACCCGCGGCTGCTGGCGCTCAACGAGCCGCTTGCCCGGGACCTCGGCCTGGATCCGGCGTCGCTGCGCACCCCGGAGGGCGTCGGCCTGCTGACCGGCACTCGGCCCCCGGAGGGGGCGACCCCCGTCGCGCAGGTGTACGCCGGCCACCAGTTCGGCGGGTACAGCCCGCGGCTCGGCGACGGTCGCGCGCTGCTCCTGGGGGAGCTGGCGACGCCGTCGGGAGAGCTGCGGGACCTGCACCTGAAGGGTTCGGGCCGGACCCCGCTGGCCCGCGGGGGCGATGGGCTCGCGGCCGTCGGCCCCATGTTGCGCGAGTACGTCGTCAGCGAGGCCATGCACGCGCTCGGCATCCCCACCACCCGGTCGCTGGCGGTCGTGGCCACGGGCCGTCCCGTCCGCCGTGAGACCGTGCTGCCGGGCGCCGTCCTGGCCCGGGTCGCCGCCAGCCACCTGCGCGTCGGCAGCTTCCAGTACGCCGCCGCCACCGGCGAGGTCGACCTGCTGAGGCGGCTCGCCGACCACGCGATCGCCCGGCACCACCCGCAGGCGGCGGACGCGGAGTCGCCGTACCGGGCCCTGTTCGAGGCGGTCGTCGCCGCGCAGGCCGACCTGGTCGCGCGCTGGATGCTGGTCGGGTTCGTGCACGGGGTGATGAACACCGACAACATGACGATCTCGGGGGAGAGCATCGACTACGGTCCGTGCGCGTTCCTGGACGCCTTCGACCCGGCGACAGTGTTCAGCTCGATCGACGAGCAGGGTCGCTACGCCTACGCCAACCAGCCGGTCGTCGCGGAGTGGAACCTCGCCCGGTTCGCCGAGGCGCTGCTGCCATTGCTGCACGACGACCAGGAGCAGGCCGTCGCGCTCGCCGTCGAGTCGCTCGGCACGTTCCGGGTCCGCTACGGCGCGGCCTGGACCCGCGGGCTGAGCGCGAAGCTCGGTCTGCCCGCCGGCCTCGACGACGCCGTCGCGACCCCGCTGCTCGACGAGATCTCCGAGCTGATGACCGGCAGCCGGGTCGACTTCACGTCGTTCTTCCGGGCGCTCGGCCGGGCCGCCCGCGGCGACGCCGAGCCGGCGCGCGGGCTGGTCCTCGACCTGGCCGCCTTCGACGCCTGGGTCGAGCGCTGGCGCGCGCTCGACCCGGACGCCGACGCGATGGACCGGGTCAACCCGGTCTACGTCCCGCGCAACCACCTCGTCGAGGAGGCACTGGACGCGGGCACCGCCGGCGACCTGGCCCCGCTCGAGCGGCTGCTCGAGGCCGTGACCGCGCCGTACGACGAGCGGGCCGGACTCGAGCGCTACGCCGAGCCCGCGCCCGCCGCGTTCAACGCCGGCTTCCGGACGTTCTGCGGGACCTGACTCAGTGGGCCAGCTTCAGGCCCACGATGCAGGAGACCAACCCCAGGATCAGCAGCACCTTCACCAGGCTGACCGGCTCGTCGCCGGTGACCATCGCGTAGATCACGGTGAGGGACGCGCCGACGCCGACCCAGACGGCGTACGCCGTGCCGGTCGGGAGGCTGCGCATGGCGTAGGCGAGGCCGACCATGCTGGCGACGACGGTGACGCCGAAGATCACGGTGGGGCCGAGCCGGGTCAGGCCAGCGGACCGGCCGAGGGCGGTCGCCCAGACGGCTTCCAGGACGCCGGAGAGGATGAGCACGAGCCAGGGCACGAGGGACTCCTTCTGGCCGTCTTGTCGCGTCCCGGGTACGGCTCCCTCGTCCGGCGGCCGCGTGAGGCGACCGTGGGATCAGGGTAGCCCGACGAAGGCCCGGATCGTGCCTCGAGGGTCGTCCCACGCCCGCCGGAAGGCGGGGTGCAGGGGCAGTTCCGCAACGTCGTCGGCAGCGACCCAGCGGTGGCCGTCGCTCTCCGAGCGGTCCTCCAGGACGAGTCCGCTGAGCGGGACGCCGAGCACGGTCTCGTAGGACCAGCCGCCGCAGTCGGCGACGTACGAGCCCTGCAGCGCGACCGCCGTGGCGTCGACGCCGAGCTCCTCGTGCGCCTCCCGCAGCGCGGCGTCGGCGTACGACTCGCCCGCCTCGCGGGCGCCGCCGGGGATCGACCAGGTCCCGCCCTGGTGCGCCCAGCGCGCCCGCAGCTGCAGCAGCACGCGGCCGCGGTCGGCGAGCAGCAGACCGGCCGCGCCGCGCTGTCCCCAGTGCGCGTGGCCGCGGGCGCAGGTCGCCCAGCTCGCACTCAACACGGAGCCAGTGTGCCCGCCCCGTAGGCTCTGCGGCGATGCGCTCCCTCGTCCGCCGTGTTGCCCGTGTCCTCCTCGCCTGGGTCTGCTACGGCCTGGTGGCCGCCCTGGTGTGCCTCCCGGTCGCGGTGGTGTGGGCGCTCCAGAACGCCTCGTTCGAGGACCGGCTCGGCGCCTTCCCGGTCGAGGTCTCGCTCGCCCACGACGGCCGCTCGACCGTCGACACCGGCCTGCTGGGGAAGATCTACTGGGAGCGCACCGGCGCCGGCGGCTTCGGCGCCGACATCCGCTCCACCGGACCGCCCGAGGCGGGCGGCACCCTGTCGTCGTACGTCTCGCCCGACTTCCTGAAGGCCAACGCGTCCTTCGTCGACGACCCCGGCGAGGTCGCCCGGGTGTACGGCGCGGAGCTGCGGGACCGGGTCGTCTCCGGCCTGGTCCGGCTGGAGGTCGTCGTCGCGGTGGTGGTCGGCGGACTGTTGACCGCGGCGTTCCGCGGCGGCGCACCGCCCGGCTCCCGGCGGCTGGTCGTCGCGGTCGTCGTCCTCTCCCTGGGGGTCTCGACCGTGGTGGCCGTGCAGGCCTTCCGGGCCTGGTCGCACACCGACGAGCCGCTCGAGACCCATCCGATGCCGGGGTTCGAGGGGATCTCGTTCAGCAGCCCCCAGACCGTCGAGGTCGCCCAGCAGGTGCAGCCCTTCATCGAGAAGAACCAGGCCCGGATCAGCGCCAACGCGCGGGCCTACGCCGATGCCGTCGCGGCCTCCTTCGAGACCGTGCTGCCCGGACACGCGACCGACCTGACCCCGCGCGACGGCGAGCGGATCGTGCTCGCGGAGGCCGACCCGCAGGGCAGCCTGGTCGGCACCCGGGTCCGGCGCGGGATGTACGACGAGCTGGCCGCCGCGCTGGGCGAGGACGCGCTCACCGTGCGGACCATCTCGGGCGACATCAGCTCCAACGGCACGGTCGCCGAGGAGGGGTTCGTGAAGGGCGAGGCGACCGCGAGCCCCGACGTGCCGACGGTGGCGGTCAAGGGCGACCACGACTCCGACACGACCGTCGAGCAGCTGCGCAGCCACGACGTGGACGTCCTCGACCTGGAGAGCCTCGACGTCGACGGGCTGACGCTCGTGGGGGCGGCCGACCCGGCGTTCAAGGCGCTCTTCGGCGGCCTGGTCACCAACGAGTCCGGCCTGCAGGAGGGCGACCTCGGCGCCGAGCTCCGCACCTTCGTCGACGAGGAGCTCGACGAGGACCAGCCGGTGATCGCCCTGCTGCACCAGCCGCGGGCGGTCGTGGGCTACCTCGGGATCCTCGCCACCTCCCAGCTGGCCGACACCCTGGGGCACGAGACGCAGCCCTGGGACGACGGGATCGACGACGTACCGCCCGGGCTGGTCGACTACGGGCACCTGCACGACATCGGCGGCCCCTGGGTGGTGTGGAACACCGGCGACGCCGACGACCCGGACCACGAGGTCACCTGGACCGTCGTGAGCCAGCTCGGCACCTCCGGCGGGGTGCTGGAGACGCCCACCTTCAACCGGTTCTCGACGCCGTTCTCCGTGCCGCTGAAGACGCTGAGCATGCAGCTGCAGTACGTCGACGGCGAGTCCGGCCTGCAGACCGGGTACGCCACGATCGACGTCGCCGTCGACGGCACCGTGACGATCTCCGACCGCGTCGACCTGGGCCTGCCCGGCGGGCAGCCGATGACCCGGGCCGAGCTCGGGCTGGACGAGGCGTCGTGAGGATCCTGGTCACCGGCGGCGTCCGGTCCGGCAAGTCGCGGCACGCGGAGTCCCTGCTCGCGGCGGAGCGGTCGGTGACGTACGTCGCCCCCGGCCCCGTGCTCGACGACGCCGACTGGCAGGCGCGGATCGCGGCCCACCGCGCGCAGCGCCCCGCGACCTGGGCGACCCGGGAGACCGGCGACCTCGCGGCCGCGCTGGCTCCCGAGGGTCCGGTGCTCGTCGACTGCCTCGGCACCTGGCTGACCCGCCTCGTCGACGACGCGGGCCTGTGGGAGGCGCCGAGCGACGAGGTGACGGCGTACGTCGAGCGGCACACGGCCGAGGCCGTCGCCGCGCTCACCGGCCGGCCCGGCAGGACGGTGCTGGTGACCAACGAGGTCGGGCTGGGCGTGGTGCCCGAGCACCGGTCGGGTCGGCTGTTCCGGGACCTGCTCGGCACCGTCAACCAACGCGTCGGCGCGGCCTGCGACGAGGTCCACCTGGTCGTCGCCGGCCGGGTGCTGAGGCTCTAGTCCGCTCTAGATCCACGCCCAGGCCAGCAGGGTGACGGCGAGCGCGACCTCGATCGCGGCGCCGAACACGTCGCCGGTGACGCCGCCGAAGCGGCGTACGGTCCGGCGGACCAGCAGGGCCACGGCCAACCCGCCCACGACGGAGAGCAGCACGCCGCCGACGACGGCCACCGGCACCGGCACGGTGCGGGCGAAGCTCACGCCGAGCCCGTCGGCCCGCGCCGGTGGCACGACCGAGCAGCAGACGACCCACAGCGCGCAGCGGGACAGGCACACCAGCCCCCCGGCGAGCAGGGCGCCCCGGGTGGAGGTGCCGAGCGCGGCCAGCGCGGCGGCCTGGGTGCCGAGCACGACCACCGTCGCGACGACGCCGGCCGGGCCGGAGGTCCCGGACTTCATCACCTCCAGCGACCGCTCGGCGTCGTACGACGCGGTCAGCCCGTCGGCGACGTCGGAGAGACCGTCCCAGTGCAGGGCGCGGCTGCCGGCGGCGAGCGCGCCGACCGCGACGAAGCCGACCGCGAGGGGAGGCAGCCCGGCGAGGTGGCCGAGGAGCAGCACCGCGGTCACGAGCACGCCCAGGGGCAGGACGGCGACCGGGGCGAGCAGCAGCGCCCGCCGCGCGACGGTCCGGTCGACCCGGGCCGGAGGTCCGACCGGCAGTGCCGTCAGGGTGCCGACCGCGAGGCGCCAGGCGTCGGTCACAGCTCGCTGAGCAGCGCCACGTCGCGCAGCACAGCGATCGCCGAGCGCAGCACCGGCACCGCGGCCACGGCGCCGGACCCCTCGCCGAGCCGGAGCCCGAGGTCGAGGACGGGCTCGAGGCCGAGCTTGTCGAGCGCGAGCGACTGCGCGGGCTCGGTCGAGCGGTGCCCGGCGGCGAACCAGGAGGCGGCCCCGGGCTCGATCCGGTCCGCCGTGAGCGCACAGGCCACCGACATCAGGCCGTCCAGGAGGACGGGGACGCCGCGGCGAGCCGCCTCGAGGAGGAAGCCGGTCGTCGCCGCCAGGTCCGCGCTGCCGAGCGCGGTGAGCGTGTCGACCGGGTCGTGGGTGCGCTCTCCCGCCCGGGCGAGGGCCTGCTCAAGCACCTCGGTCTTGCGGGCCAGCCCGGCCTCGTCGACCCCGGTGCCGCGGCCGACCACCTCGCCGGCGGGCAGGCCGAGCCCGGCGGCGACCAGCGCCGCCGCGGGGGTGGTGTTCCCGATCCCCATGTCGCCGCTCAGCAGCAGCTGCGCACCGGCGGCGATCTCCTCCGCGGCCACGGTCGCGCCGGCGTCGAGCGCCTGCCGGGTCTCGTCCGCGGTCAACGCGTCCTCGCGGTGGATGGCCCCGGAGCCGCGCCGTACCTTGTGGGCGGTGACGTCGGCGGGCACCCCTGCGAGATCGTCGTCCACGCCCAGGTCGAGGACCCGCACGTGCACGCCGTGGGTCCGCGCCAGGGCGCTGACACCGGCCCGTCCGGCGAGGAAGGTGCGGACCATCGCGGGCGTGATGGCGGGCGGGTACGCCGAGACGCCGTACGACGCGACGCCGTGGTCGCCGGCGAAGATCACCAGCCGGACCCGGTCCAGCTCGACCGGGGGGACGACGCCCTGCACCGAGGCGGCCCAGACCGCGAGGTCACCGAGCCGGCCGAGCGCGCCGGCGGGGGTCGCGAGGGCAGCGAGCCGTCGCTCGGCCTCGGCCCGGACGATGGGCGACGGGCTCCGAAGCATGGGTCCTCCTCAGGGATGCCGGCCTCCGCCGGCTCGGTCGTAGCGTAGGTCGGGCCGTCCGAACGCGACGTGCTCGGCCCCTCACATCCGGCGTCTTCCTGCCGAACCTCTCCTCATGGACGCGCACGCGGGGGCAGGCCCGGTCGTCGGGGCACCCGCCTCGTCGTCGGAGCAGGCTGCCCGCACGCTGCTGCGCACCGTCCTCGGCGCCGACGGCGTCGCCGGGCGGCCGCTGGTGACCCATGCCGAGATCATGGCGACCGCCACCGACCTCACCATGCACCTGCTGCAGGTCGACGACTGCTGGGTGCAGCCGTCGGGCGCGTTCACGGACTCCCTGGCCCGCAGCGCCGCCGAGAGCGGCGGCGTGTGGCTGGGCCATCCGCCGCTCCGCGCGGCGGTCCCGGCGAGCGCGGCGCGGATCCGCGGTGCCGCGGGTGGCGCGCCGTTCGAGGTCGGCGGCGAGCGGCACGCCCTGATGGTCTTCAGCCTCACCCCGCGCGCGTGGACGCGGGTCGACCACGTGATCCTCCGGCAGGCGGCCGCCGAGCTCGGCTCCGCGCTGGACGCGACCCTCGCCCACCAGCGCACCCCCGTGCAGGAGGCGCGGGAGCGGTACGACGAGCTGCGGGGTGAGCTGCTGACCGTGCTCAACCACGAGCTGCGCACGCCCCTGACGGCGCTCAGCGCGGGCGTCGAGATGCTCGTCGAGCTCGCCGACGAGCTGCCCGGACCGGTCGGCCGGCTGGTGGCCCGGATGGAGCCGAACCTGGCCCGCCTGCTGGAGCTGAGCGCGAACGTCACGACCCTCGGTGACGTCGCCACGCCGCGCTCCCGGGTCGACACGGCCCGGGTGGCGCCCACGGACGCCCTCGAGGTGGCCCGCCGGTGCGTCGCGGAGCTGGGGGCGGCGGCCGAGCGCGTGCAGGTGCGGCCCGCGAGCGAGGGCGCACCCCTGGTCGTGGCGCCGCTCGAGGAGCTGCGCGAGCTGCTCGACCGGGTGCTGAGCAACGCCGTGAAGTTCTCCGGTCCCGAGGACCCGGTCGTGGTCGCCGTGCAGCGACGCTCGTCCTGGGTCACCGTCGTGGTCACCGACGCCGGTGCGGGGATCGCCGCGCACGAGGAGCATGCGCTGGGACAGCCGTTCGTCCGCGGCGAGAACGCGCGCCGGCTGCAGACCCAGGGCGCGGGGCTGGGCCTGGCGGCGGCGGCCACCATCGCGCGACGGTGGGGCGGCACGGTGGAGCTGCGGCCCGGCGACGTCGGGGGCGCCGAGGTGACCGTGCGCCTGCCCGCGGCCGAGCGACCCGCTCCCGACCTCGCGCCCCCCGCTCCGGCATGAGCGCGTCCACACGGGACCTGCGCCGGCCCGGGATCCTCCTCGGAGGTCTCGGGCTGGTGCTGGTGGCGACGGACGTGCTCGTCGGGCCGGACCTCTCGGTCGCCGCGCTGGTGAGCGGGGTGGCCGGGGCCGCGCTCTGCTGGCGCGCCGACCGCCGCCGAGAGCGGGCGCTGCGCCGGTTGAAGACCCACAACGACGACCTGACCTTCTACGCGCGGATGGTCAACGCGACGACCAACGCGCTGCTGACGACCGACGCGGAGGGTCGGGTCACCTGGGTGAACGAGGCCTACGAGCGCACCACCGGCTGGCGTCTGGAGGAGGTGCGCGGTCGGCGACCGGAGGACTTCGTCTCCGGGCCGGCGACGGATCCCGAGACGGTCCAGCAGGTCGTGGACGGCATCGCCGCCGGCGGTCCGATCAGGGTCGAGCTCGCGACGTACCAGCGCGACGGCAGCCATCGCTGGGTCACCGCGGACGTGGCGCCGCTGCACGACACCGACGGCGACCTGGAGGGCTACTTCGCCGTGCTGACCGACATCACCGAGCGCCGCGAGGCCGAGCAGATCCTGGTGGAGGCCCGCCGGGCGGCGGAGGAGACCGCGCGCCAGAAGACCGCGTTCCTGACCACGATGAGCCACGAGATCCGCACCCCGCTGAACGCGGTGCTGGGCCTGACCGACCTGCTGCTGCTGACCGAGCTCGGCGCGGAGCAGCGGGACTACGTCGAGACGGCGCACCGCAGCGGCAGCCACCTGCTCAACCTGATCAACGACCTCCTCGACCACTCCGCGCTGGAGGCCGGGCGGCTCCAGCCGGCGCAGACGCCGTTCTCGCTGGCGAGCGTGCTGGGGGAGACGGCCGCGATGCTCGCTCCTGCGGCGACGGCGCGGGGCATCGAGCTGCGCACCCACCTGACGCCCGACGTGCCCGCCTCCCTGCTCGGCGACCAGGCCCGGTTGCGCCAGGTGCTGGTGAACCTGGTGGGCAACGCGGTCAAGTTCACCGAGTGCGGCTCCGTCGTCGTGCAGGCGCAGGTCGTACGGCTCCGCGAGGACGCCGACGGCCAGGTGGTGCACGAGATCCTGACGACGGTCACGGACACGGGCATCGGCATCCCGCAGTGGCGGATCCCGGACCTGTTCCAGTCCTTCGTGCGCGGCGACGCCTCGACCACGCGGCAGTACGGCGGCTCCGGCCTGGGCCTGGCGATCAGCCGCGGCCTGGTGGAGGCGATGGGCGGCAGCGTCGAGCTGGAGTCCGAGCTGGGGCGGGGCACCCGGGTGCTGGTCCGGACCGAGCACCGGGCGGCCGCCCCGCCGCCCCTGGCGGCCGCGGGGACCTGCGCGATCGCGGGCGGCGCGGCCGACGCCGAGCGGCTGTCGGTGCTGGTCGCCGAGGACGACGCGGTCAACCGCAAGGTCGTCGTCGGCATGCTCGACCGGCTCGGCATCGTGCCCTCGGTCGTCGGCAACGGCCGGGACGCCGTGGACCTGGTGGAGCGCGTCGACGTCGACGTGGTGCTGATGGACGTGGAGATGCCGGTGATGGACGGCGTCAGCGCCGTACGCCGCATCCGGGACTCTCCCGGGCGCCGACCGTACGTCATCGCGCTCACGGCGAACGCGCTGCGGGGTGACCGGGAGCGGTTCCTCGAGGCCGGGATGGACGACTACCTGAGCAAGCCGGTGACCCTGGAGTCGCTGACGGCCGCGCTCGGACGGGCGGGTGCCGCGCGATAGCGTCGGCACCCGTGTCCACCTCACCCGATCGGATCGTGGTCGCCGGCGTCTGCCTGCGCGACGACGCGGGGCGCGTGCTCAGCGTCCGCAAGGCCGGCACCCGCCGGTTCATGCTGCCGGGCGGCAAGCTCGAGCCGGGGGAGAGCGCCGCCGAGGCCGCGGTCCGCGAGGTCCGCGAGGAGATCGGCCTGGTCCTGGACGAGGTGCGCCTGCTCGGTGAGTTCACGTCGGACACCGCCAACGAGCCCGGCGTCGTCCTCGAGTCGACCGTCTTCACGGCCGAGCTCACCGGTACGCCGCGCGCGGCGGCCGAGATCGCCGAGCTGCGCTGGATCGACGCGGACGCGACCGGTGACGACCTCGCCCCGCTGCTGCGGGACCACGTGCTGCCCGCCCTCGCGGCCCTCGAAACCCGCCACGGCGAATTAAAGAAACCTGTCTAGAGCGGGGTTCCGTGCTCGGAGTCGGGGGAAGCGTCTGGTCACCCGCCGGGCGCCGCCCGGCACCTCCCCGAACAGGATCACTGAATGACGCGCGCCCCGAAGCTGATCGCCTCCGCCTTCCTCGTCCTCACCCTCGCCACGGCGTGCGGCGGCGACGACGGCCGCCCCTCGGTCGACGACCTCTCGAAGGCCTTCCAGGACGGTGACAACGTGATCGGCACCGGCCTCGACGAGAAGCAGGCCGACTGCGTGGCCGAGGCCTTCCACGACTCCGACCTCTCCGACGAGGCGCTGCGGGCGCTGGCGGAGAACGACACGGACTACCAGGGCGACGACGACGACGCGGACGCCCTGAAGAGCGTGTCGTCGGAGTCCATCGCCGAGTGCATGGGCGCCGACCTTCCGGACATGGACGACCTGGCGACCCCGTCCTCCTGAGAGGCTGCTGAGTTTCCGGAAGCGTCAAGGAAAACCTGTCTAGATGGGGGTTCCGATCGTGGTCGCGGGGAGGAACCGTCTGGGCAACGCGCCGGGCGGCCCGGCGCCTCGCGAACAGGACCCCCGATGACGCGCACCCCGAAGCTGATCGCCTCCGCCTTCCTCGTCCTCACCCTCGCCACCGCGTGCGGGGGTGGGGACGACGGCGACGACAAGAGCGCCGAGGGCACGAGCACCGGGGGCGCGACGGAGGCTACGACCGAGCCCACGGCCGAGAGCACGAACCAGGCCTCGGAGAACCGCCCCTCCGTCGACGAGATCTCGGCCTACTTCGTGAACGGCGAGAACGCTCTCGGCGAGGTGAAGGAGGAGCAGGCCGACTGCATCGCCGAGGCCTTCCACGGCTCCGACGTCTCCGACGAGTGGCTCCAGGCGCTGGTCGCGAACGATGCGGAGTACGTGGCCAACGACGCCGACCAGAAGACGGTGGATGCCATCTCGGTGGACTGGATGAAGGAGTGCATGGGCGTGGAGGCTCCGCCCTCCTGATCGTCCGGGCTCTGGCATGGTTCGACCATGAGCAGTCCTGCGGCGGAGGTCGCCGTCATCGGCGGCACCGGCTTCTACTCCTTCCTCGGCACCGACGGCTCACCGGTGGAGGAGGTTGCGATCGAGACGCCGTACGGCGCCCCCTCCGCGCCGATCGCGGTCGGCACCGTGGCGGGCCGCCGGGTGGCCTTCCTGCCCCGGCACGGCCGGCACCACGAGTTGCCTCCGCACCGGATCAACTACCGCGCGAATCTCTGGGCGCTGCGCTCGCTGGGGGTGCGCCAGGTCCTCGGCCCGTGCGCCGTCGGCGGGTTGCGCGAGGAGGTGGCGCCGGGCGATGTCGTCGTCCCCGACCAGCTCGTGGACCGCACCTGGGGTCGCGAGCAGACCTTCGTCGAGACCGGTGCGGTGCACCTGCCCTTCGCCGATCCCTACTGCGCGCGGATCACGGACGCGGTCGCGCTCGCCGACCCGTCGGTCACGCTCGGCGGAACGATGGTCGTCATCCCGGGTCCGCGGTTCTCCACCCGGGCCGAGTCCCGGAGCTACGGCGAGCAGGGCTGGACCCTGATCAACATGACGGGTCACCCCGAGGCGGTCCTCGCCCGTGAGCTGCGGATGTGCTACGCGGCGATCGCCCTGGTCACCGACATGGACGCCGGGATCGAGACCGGCTCCGGCGTCGGGCAGGAGGAGATCTTCGCGCTCTTCCGGAAGAACCTGACCCGCCTCACCGGACTGCTCGGCGACACCATCGGCGCGCTGCCCGACCCCGCCGGCTGCACCTGCTCCAGCTGGGCCGACGGCCTCCAGCTCACCTACGAGATCCCGGATCCTGTCCAGCAGGTCTAGGCCGGTCGGGTCCGGGGGTGACGCAACGGGCCGGGGGAGGGCCACAGTGGTCGAGGGGGCATGAAGCAGCGGCCGGATGGGCACCGCCCGTCTCGGCACTGACCCCGACGCTCGGAGGACCACGTGAGTGCACCGGAGCCCGTCGTCGACGGTCTGCCACCCCGCCTACCCGTTGCGCGTCTGCGCCTCGTCGAAGGACACGACCAGCCATGCCAGAACGCCTGTCCGCACACCTGGAGGCTCCGCAGCATCGACTTCAGCGACGGCGCCGCGGTCCGGGAGTTCGGCTGCGACGCCTGCGACTCGGTCTGGTTCGAGTGATCCTCGGCCCCGACGTCCGGTGAGGACCCGACCCGCGGCGGCCGTCGCCGCCGTCCTGCTCGCCGTCTCCGCGGCCGCCTGCTCCTCCGACGAGAGCGACCCGGCCGCGGAGTCCACGCGGGAGCCCGCGGCCAGCTCGCCCGCGGGCCCCGGTGCGGCCACCAGCACGGCACCGCCCGCCGAGGTGCCCGCGGGTCCGTCGCTCGTGGTCCGGATCGACGGCGACGAGGTCTCGCCGAACGCCGCCGAGCTCGACCTCGGCCGCGGCGAACCGCTCATCTTGAGGATCACCGCCGACCGGGCCGGTGAGCTGCACGTGCACTCCCGCCCGGAGCAGTACGTCGAGTTCGAGGAGGGCTCGTCCGTGCACGAGCTGGTGATCGACGCGCCGGGCACGGTGGAGGTCGAGGAGCACGAGTCGGGGGTCGTCGTCGCCGTGCTGAAGGTGGGCGGCTAGGCTCCCACCACCGAAAGGGAGTAGTCCCCAACAGCTGCGTCGACATACTGCCCCGCCTCGCGCGGGACCGGTGCAGCGGGCCAGCCGGGCGACCGGGTGGCGGACGAGACTTTCGACCAGTCGCACCACCCCGAACCAACCTCGGGCGTGCCTGGTCGAAGGCGCGTCCCTCAGGGAGTCCCTCCGGCCTGGCAGGCCCGGAGAGGAACCCGTGGAAGCCTTCCTGATCAGCACCGCCGTCATCTTCGTGGCGGAGCTCGGCGACAAGTCCCAGCTGATGGCCATGACCTTCGCCGCGCGCTACCGCGCCCGCGACGTCCTCATCGGCATCACCGTCGCGACCGCCATCGTCCACCTCGCCTCGGTGGCGATCGGCTACTGGATCGGCGACGCGTTCGCCGACAGCCAGGACACCATCAACATCGTCGCCGGCATCGCCTTCCTCGGCTTCGCGCTGTGGACCCTGCGCGGCGACGAGCTCACCGAGGACGAGGCCGAGAAGGCGCGCCGCAGCAAGGGCGCCGCGATCCTCGCGGTCGGCGTCGCGTTCTTCCTGGCCGAGCTCGGCGACAAGACGATGCTCGCGACCATCACCCTGGCCACCCACGAGGGCTGGTTCGGCACCTGGGTCGGCAGCACCCTCGGCATGGTCGCCGCCGACGCCCTCGCCATCGTGGTCGGGGCCGTTCTCGGCCGTCGCCTCCCCGAGCGTGCGATCAAGTACGGCGCCTCCGCGGCGTTCGTCGTGTTCGGCCTCCTGCTCGTCGCGCAGGGACTCTGGTGAGCGAGGTGCGCACCCCGGCTCCGTAGGCTGCCCGTGTGAGGACGGGGCCGGGGCAGCGCAGCGGCACCGTCGCCCGACTGCTCCGGCTGGGTCGCCTCCAGCTCGCGTCCTGGCGCCCGTCGTGGTCGTGGCTGGCCGGCGTGGTCCGGTCGTTCGTCACCTCGTTCCTCGCGCTGGCCGCGAGCCTGTGGCTGCTGCCCGGCGAGCAGGTCCGGTCGGGCGCCGAGTCGGTGGCCCTCCTGGTCGTGCTCGTCCTGGTCCTGGGCGCCCTGCTGCGGCCGCTGCTCACCCGGCTGACCGTCCTGACCGGGACGGTGGGGCTGCTGCTGGCCGGCGTTCTCGCGCAGTCGGTCGTCCTCGGGGTGGCCCTCGCGCTGGTGCCGTCCGTCGAGCCGTTCAGCCTGGGGGAGGTCGTCGTCGCCTCCTGGGCGGCTGCGGTCGTCGCCGCGTTCGTCAACTGGCTCTTCGACACCAGCAGCGACGACGCGTTCCTCGGCCAGCTGCTCGGCCAGGCGGTACGCCGTACGCGCGCGGCCGGTGCCGTGGGGCCGGGACTGCTCGTCGTGCAGCTCGACGGGGTGAGCCTCCCGGTTCTGCGGCAGGCCATCACGGCCGGCTCGATGCCGACGGTCTCGCGGTGGGTCCGGTCGGGCAGCCACGAGCTGCGCGGCTGGCACACGGGGATCCCGGCGACGACCCCGGCCGGCCAGGCGGCGCTCCTGCACGGCGACGTCACCGCGGTGCCGGGCTTCCGCTGGTTCGACAAGGAGCGCGGTCGGCTGCTGGTGATGAGCCGTCCGGCCGACGCGGCCCTGGTCGAGGAGGAGATGAGCGGCGGCCGCGGGCTGCTCGCGGACGGCGGTGCCAGCGTGTCGAACCTCTTCTCCGGCGACGCCCCGGTGCGGCTGCTCACCCTGAGCGACGGCCGGCTGCCGGGCGCGGACCGCGGGGCGGCGTCGTACGCCATCAGCCGGTTCGGGCTGCTGCGCTCGGTGGTGCTCTTCGTGGGCCAGATGCTCACCGAGCTGCACCAGGGCCGCCGGCAGCGGATCCGCGGCGTCGTACCCCGCGTCCGGCGCGGCGGCGCGTTCGTCGTGCTGCGCGGGCTCACGACGGTCGTGCTGCGCGACCTCAACGTCGCCGTCGTCGCCGAGCAGCTGACCCGGGGGACGCCGGTCGTCTTCGTGGACTTCGTCGACTACGACGAGGTCGCGCACCACGCCGGCCCGACCCGGCCCGAGTCCCTGCGCACCCTGGAGAACCTCGACCGGGTCCTGGGCTTCCTCGACCAGCTCACCCGCGAGGTGGGCCGGCGCTACGAGATCGCGCTGGTGTCCGACCACGGCCAGGCCCAGGGCTCGACGTTCCGCCAGCTCACCGGCCGGAGCCTCGACGACGTGGTGCAGGACCTGGCCCGTCAGCAGGTGCACGCGGAGGTGCATCCCGACGAGCGCTGGCTGCCCGCCAACCTGCTGCTCGCCGGCGCGCAGGGAAGCAGCCGGGCCGTCACCCGCGCGGCGCGGTCGGTCGCCGGCGGCGGGCGCCAGGCGGAGTCCGCGCCGGTTCCCCAGGGACCCGGACTGCTCGTCGCCGCGTCGGGCAGCCTCGCGCACGTCTACCGCACCGATCTTCCCGGTCGGCTCAGCCGGGAGCGGGTCGACGAGCTGCACCCGGGCCTGGTCCGCGGCCTGGCGGAGCACCCGCACGTGGGCCTGGTCATGACCCGGCGCGCGGACGGCGCGGTCGTCGTGGACGGCGGCTGCGGCTGGCGGGTGCTCGGCACCACCGAGGGGGCGGGGGACGACCCGGCCGTGGTCTACGGCGCGGACGCCGTGACCGACCTGCTGCAGCTCTCCGGGCGGCAGCACGTCGGCGACCTGGTGCTGCTCGGTGCCTACGACCGCGCCCTCGGCGAGGTGGTGGCGTTCGAGGAGCTCGTGGGCTCCCACGGCGGGTTGGGCGGCTGGCAGACTGAGGCGATGCTGGTCCATCCACGGGACTGGTCGGTGCCCGCGGGGGCGCTCGACGGTCCGGCCGTGCACGACGCGCTCGTGGGCCGGCTGGCGGGCCTCGGACTGCGGGCCGGGTCGTGACCGGCACGCTCGCCGTCACGTGGTGGGGGCATGCCTCGGCCACGGTCGAGCTCGCGGGGCTCCGGGTGGCCACCGACCCGCTGCACGTCGACCGGCTCTACCACCTGCGCCGACACGGCCCGCCGCCCTCGTCTCCGGCGTACGACGCCGACCTGGTGCTGGTCTCGCACCTGCACCACGACCACCTGCACGTGCCCTCGCTGCGCCGGATGACCCCCGGCGTACCGGTCCTGGTGCCGCGCGGCGGCGAGTCGCTCGTCCCGGCCGAGTACGACGTCCGCCCGGTCGAGCCCGGGGACGAGCTGGAGGTCGCGGGCGCCACCGTGCGCGTGCTCGCGGCCCACCACGACGGACGGCGGTTCCCCGGCTCCCGGCTGCGCGGCCCGGCGATCGGGTTCCGGGTCGAGCGCGCGGGCGTCTCCTGCTGGTACCCCGGCGACACCGGGTGGCGCGACGACTTCGACCGCGTCGGCGCGGTCGACCTCGCCCTGACGCCGATCGGGGGCTGGGGGCCGAGCCTCGGCGACGAGCACATGGATCCCGACCAGGCCGCGTCCGCGGTCGCCCGGATCGGCGCCCGGTGGGCGGTGCCGGTGCACTGGGGCACCTTCTGGCCGATCGGCCTGGCCCGGCTGGACCGGCGTACCCACCACCGGCTCTTCGTCACCCCGGGGGAGCGGTTCGCCGACGCCCTGCGGGAGCACGCGCAGGGCGGCGGCGACGCTGCCCGGGCCGTCGTCGTGGCTCCGGGGGCTCGGGTCGAGCTGTGAGCGGGGACCATTTCGGGCTGGCCACCCTGCTCGTGCTCTTCGGCGTGGTCGCGTTCGGCGCCGTCGTGCCGGTGCTGCCGACCGGCGCGGCCGTCAGCAGCGCGGCGGTGCTCGCGCGCTCCGACCACGCGTGGGAGGTGCTGCTGGTCGTCGCCGTCGGCGCGCTGGCGGCGTACGTCGGCGACCTGGTGACGTACGCCGCCCTCCGCGGCGCCGGGGAACCGCTCGCCCGGCGGGTCGGGTGGCTGCACGACGACGAGCAGTCCCGGCCCGGCCGCTTGCGCGAGCGTCTCGAGCGCACGGAGATCCGCACCCTGCTGGTCTCCCGGCTGGTGCCGGGCGGGCGGGTGCCGGTCCTCCTGGTGGCGGCGCTGACCGGCTACCCCTGGTACCGCTACGTCGGCGCCGCGGCGATCGCCGCCTCGCTGTGGGCGGTCGTGTACGCCGCCATCGGCGTCGTCGGCGAGCGGATCTTCGACGACCAGCAGACGGCCCTCGTGGTGGCGATCGCCGGCGCGCTGCTGCTCAGCCTGGTCCCGCAGGTCCTGCGCAGGCTGCGCAGGCCTCGCTGAGCGCAGCTCGGAGCGTTGCCCGTCAGTCGTGGCAGAGCACCCGGGGACTGCCGAGGGCGACGTGCGCCCCGCTCTGGTCCTCCGGCGTCCCGGCGGAGTTGGTGGAGGTCCAGTCGAAGGTGAGCCGGAAGACGTCGTCGAGGGCCAGGGCGAGCGTGGTGGACCGGGTGAGGGTGTAGGAGCCGGTGAACCGCTCGGTCCCGTCGAGCTTCAGCGACGCCCTCCCGGTCGCGGTCTCGGCCGAGGTGTCGGCGACGCCCACGCGGGTCTCGAACTGCCGGCACCGGCGCTCGAGGTTGTAGGCGATCGATCCGCTGGCGGCGCGGGAGTCGGCCACGACGGAGCCCGGGTAGGCCACCGCGTTGATCTTCACGTCGCGGCCGTCCCAGGTGTCCTGCCGGGTGACGCTCGGGAACGAGCTCAGGTCGCGCCAGGAGTAGACCGTGACCCGGACGGGTTTGCTGCGACCTGCCCTCCGGCCGTCGCCGGCGGGCTTGACGACGCGGTAGGCGCGGGTGCGACCGGTGCCGATCCGGTCGGCGATCGCGAAGCGCCCGCGCCGGTCGAGGCGGTCGGTGAGCCCGGTCTGCCGCCACGTCCCGCCGGGGTAGCGGACCTGGAGCCCGACCCGGTCGCCGCGCTCGCCCGAGCGGACGATCCCGTGGACGACCACCCACCGGCCCTGGGCGACGGCCGCGCGGTTGACGGCAGCCTCGACGACGTGGGCGCGGGCGGCCCGCTCGGCGGACGGGGCCGGGGAGGTCGTCGACGCCTGGGCGGCGGGGACGGCAGAGGTGGCGAGAACCAGCGCGGCGGCACTCAGCGCGGTCGCGGTGAGGGTGCGGGAGATGGACATGCCAGGTCTGATGCACGCGGTGGCCGATCGGTTCGCCGGAGGTGAGTTCTGCGACACATGCGACGGGCGGGGTTAGTTCCGGCCCCGGATGTGGAACAGACCAGGTATGACCTCGACCGCCGAGCCGCCCCTCGACGCGCGCACGATCCTGGTGCTGCCCCCGGCGACCCGGGTCACCGGCATCGCCCGGCGGGTGATGTCGCGCCAGCTGTTCGAGCACGGCGCGCGACCCGACCTCATCGAGGACGCCGAGCTGGTGCTCAGCGAGCTGGTCACGAACGCTCTCCAGCACGGTGGGTCCGACTCGCCCGAGGACCTGGAGGTCTCGTGGGCGCTGACCGGCGGGCGGCTGCGGCTCAGCGTCCTCGACGGAGGCATCTGCGACGGCGATCTCCGGGTCCGCGACGCCGCCCCCGACTCGCTCTCGGGCCGTGGCCTCGCGATCGTCGACTGCCTGTGCGAGCGGTGGAGCGTCGAGCACGACGGCGGCACGAGGGTCACCGCAGATCTCGCGACGGCGGTCTGAGTCCGCCGTACCCGGCTCGACGTATCTCCCGCGCCGGCGCCCGCTCCTCGAGGTGAAGGGCTGTCGTCAGGACCTGGGAGAGCGCGATGTCGACCGATCAGCAGACCGACCGGACCTGCAAGCGGGTGTGGGCGCAGGACGTCAACGTGGCGGTGGACGTGCTGGAGACCCGGCTCGCCTCGCTCGAGGCGACGGGGGAGGGCCTCACCCCCGGTGAGCGCGCCGTCGCGGAGGGGGTACGCCGCCGGCTGACCGCCGCGCGCAACGCGACCCTGCGCCGGGACCCGGCGCCCGGAAGCCTGAGCAACTGGTGGCGCGGGACCCTCGTCGACGCGGCGTACCAGAACCTGCACGCGGCCGAGTCCATGGCGGTCGACCTCTACACGGCCGACCAGATCGAGGCCGAGATCCCGGAGGCGGTGGCCCGCGTCGAGGCCGGACTCGACCGCGACGACCCGCGCCGGCTCGCGGCGCTCTCGCTCCTCGACAGCCCTCCGGCCGCACCGACGCGGCGCGCCCAGCTCGCCAAGGCCGTCGAGGTCGGGTTCGGCGCTGCCGACGCGGAGTACGCGCGGCTGCGCAACTTCCGCAACACCGTCCTGGGCGGCGCGGCCGCGATGTCGGCCCTGCTGGTGCTCTTCACCGTCTACGTCATGCGCAACCCCGCGGACGTGCCGTTCTGCTTCCAGCCCGCCGGACCGCCGGGCACGTGCGCCTCCGGCCCCGGCGCCGCCTCGGCCCACGATGTCCTCGCGGTCGTGCTCCTGGGGTCGCTCGGCGGCCTGCTCGCGGCGATCCTGGCCATCCGGAACATGCGCGGCACCGCCTCGCCGTACAACGTGCCGCAGGCGCTCGCCCTGCTGAAGCTGCCCCTCGGCGCCGTGAGCGCCATCGGGGGGTTGATCGCGATCCGCGGCGGCTTCATCCCCGGCTTCTCCGACCTCGACAGCCAGGAGCAGATCCTGGCGTACGCGTTCGTCTTCGGGTTCGCCCAGCAGCTGCTGACCGGTCTCGTCGACAAGCAGGCCCGCACGATCCTGACCACCGCTCCCGGCAAGGCCACCGAGGCCGCGCGGCCCGAACGGCAGCCCTGGCGGATGCCGGCCCCGGACGAGTCCGGGCTCGGCGGCGGAGACGGTGAGACGGCGATCGGCACGCTGCGCCCCGGGGCCGTCTGAGCGGCTCAGGGCCGCAGCGCGCCGCTCAGGGCGGTCAGGGTCTCGTCGACCACGCGGTAGAACGCCCAGCGCCCCCGTTGCTCGCGCACGACGAGTCCGGCGTCGACCAGCTGCTTCATGTGGTGGGAGACGGTCGGCTGCGAGAGACCCACCGGGTCGACCAGGTCGCAGATGCACGCCTCGCGCTCGGGCTGGGCGGCGATGAGCGAGAGCAGCCGGACCCGGGTGGGATCCCCGAGCGCCTTGAACATCCGCGCCAGCCGCTCGGCCTCCTCGACCTCCAGCGTCCCGCCGGTGACCGACGAGCAGCACGCCTGCGTGGCATCGAGGAGGGGCAGCGTGGTCATGACCCCACCCTACGTCACCGATTGACAAACATCGATGCATCGAGAATCCTCGATGTATCGATGGATGCCGATGTGTCAGGAGGGGTCATGACGAGGACCGAGGACGTGCGCGAGCAGGTGCGGGCCCGGTACGCCGAGGCTGCCGTCGCCGTGGGGCGCGGCCGCTCGAACGGCGAGCTGAGCGAGGGGCTGCAGGTCGTCGACGACGGCTGCGGGACCGGGTCGTGCTGCGGCGCCGGGGACACCGTGGTGGACGAGTCCTTCGGTGCGGTGCTCTACAGCGCGGCCGACCAGGACGAGCTGCCGGCGGAGGCGGTCGCGGCCAGCCTGGGCTGCGGCAACCCCACCGCCGTGGCGGCCCTGGAGCCGGGGGAGCGGGTGCTGGATCTCGGCTCGGGCGGCGGGATCGACGTACTCCTCTCGGCTCGCAGGGTCGGTGCCTCCGGGTTCGCCTACGGCGTGGACATGACCGACGAGATGCTCGAGCTGGCCCGCGCCAACGCGGCCCGGGCGGGCGCGACCAACGTCGAGTTCCTCCGGGGCACCATCGAGGACGTCCCGCTCCCGGACGCGTCCGTCGACGTGGTGATCTCCAACTGCGTCATCAACCTCTCGGTCGACAAGCCGCGGGTGATCGCCGAGATGTTCCGGGTGCTCGTCCCCGGCGGCCGGATCGGGATCTCCGACGTGGTGGCCGAGGACCACCTGACCTCCGAGGACCGCGCCGAGCGCGGGTCGTACGTCGGCTGCATCGCCGGCGCCCTGTCCCGCGGCGAATACCTCGCCGGGCTCGCCGCGGCGGGGTTCGTCGATGCCGAGGTCGAGTTCACCCACGAGGCGGTCCCCGGCATGCACGGCGCGATCGTCCGCGCGACCAAGCCCGTCGGATGAGCACGGCCACCGACCGTTCCGCGCCCGCGGTCGTTCCCCGGCTCTCCAACCTGGACCGCTACCTGCCGGTGTGGATCGGGCTCGCCATGGTGGCGGGGCTGCTGGCCGGCCGCTGGGTGCCCGGTATCGCCGACGCTCTCGACGCCGTCAGGATCGGCTCCCTCTCGGTGCCGATCGCGCTCGGGCTGCTCGTGATGATGTACCCCGTGCTGGCGAAGGTCCGGTACGACGAGTTCGGTCACGTGGCCCGCGATCGCCGCACCATGGTCCTGTCACTGGTCCTGAACTGGCTCGTCGGGCCGGCGGTGATGTTCGCCCTCGCCTGGTTGTTCCTGCAAGACCTGCCGGAGTACCGCACCGGGTTGATCGTCGTCGGCCTGGCACGCTGCATCGCGATGGTGATCATCTGGAACGACCTGGCCTGCGGTGACCGTGAGGCCGCTGCCGTCCTGGTTGCTGTGAACTCCGTCTTCCAGGTGCTGGCCTTCGGCGCGCTCGGTTGGTTCTACCTCGACCTGCTGCCGCGCTGGCTCGGCCTGTCGAGCGCCGGTCTCGAGGTCTCGCCCTGGGAGATAGCCGGGAGCGTGCTGGTCTTCCTCGGCGTCCCGCTCGCCGCCGGCTACCTCACCCGCCGCGTCGGGGAGCGCCGCCGGGGACGGGACTGGTACGAGGACCGGTTCCTGCCGCGGCTCGGCCCGTGGGCGCTCTACGGCCTGCTGTTCACGGTCGTGGTCCTCTTCGCGCTCCAGGGCGACGCGATCACGAGCCGGCCTCTCGACGTGGGCCGGATCGCCGTACCGCTGGTGGTCTACTTCGCCGTGATGTGGGCCGGATCCATGCTGCTCGCGCACCGCATCGGCCTGGGGTACCCGCGCTCGACCAGCGTCGCCTTCACCGCGGCGGGCAACAACTTCGAGCTCGCCATCGCCGTGACCATCGCCGTCTACGGCGTCAGCAGTGGACAGGCCCTGGCCGGCGTCGTCGGCCCGCTCATCGAGGTCCCCGTCCTGGTCGGCCTCGTCTACGTCAGCCTCTGGTCCCGTCGGTTCTTCCCCGACGCCCGCCCCTCAGGAGCCGCACGATGACCGCAGCCCATCTCCCGACCGTGGTCTTCGCCTGCGTCCGCAACGGGGGCCGGTCCGTCGCGGCCCGGGTGCTGACCGAGCACTACGCCCGGGGCCGGGTGCTCGCGCTCTCCGCGGGCACCCGGCCGGGGGAGCACATCCATCCCGAGGTCGCGGCGGCCCTCGACGGGCTCGGTCTGGACACCTCGCGCGAGCACCCCACGCTCCTCACGGTCGAGACGATGCGAGGCGCCGACCTGGCCGTCACCCTCGGCTGCGGCGAGCAGTGCCCGTACGTCCCTGGCGTCACCTACCGCGACTGGCCTGTCGACGACCCGGGCGGGCAGGACGAGGCCACCGTCCTCCGGATCGTCGCCGAGCTCGACGCCCTCGTCCGCGGGCTCGTCAGGGAGCTCGTGCCGGATCTCGAGCTCGCGCCCTCGGTCCTCGCGACCCCGTGACTCCGGGACGCGCCGGGCACCGAGCAACCGCTCTCGCGGGGATACCTGCCGTACGGTGCTCGTCATGGCTGCCTTGACACCGTGCCGCGAGACGGCTGGATGAGCGGTCGGCTCTCTCCGCTCGCCACGCCCGCCTTCCGCTACTTCTTCCTCGGGCAGGTCGTCAATCGCGTCGGGTCATCGATGTCCGGGGTGGCGCTCGCCTTCGCGGTCCTCGAGGTCAGCGACTCGGCGTCCGCCCTGGGGTGGGTGCTGGCCGCGTGGAGCGTGCCGTCGGTCGCGTTCATGCTGTTCGGCGGCGCGATCGCGGACCGGCTGCCCCGGGCCGTCGTCCTGCGCGGGTGCAACCTGATCCAGGGCGTGGCGCAGACGGTGACCGCCGGTCTCGTGCTCAGCGGGCACGCGGAGATCTGGCACCTCGTCGTCCTGCAGTTCGTCGCCGGCACGGTCTTCGCGGTCAGCTATCCCGCCTTCCTCGGCATGGTTCCGATCCTGCTCCCCGTGGCGGAGCGGAAGGCAGCGATCCTGCTCATCGGCCAGGCGCAGAGTGCGGTCGGGATCATCGGACCGGCGGTCTCCGGGCTGCTGGTCGCCACGGTCGGCCCCGGGTGGGCGCTCGCCGTCGACGCGACGACGTACCTGGTCGCCGCAGGCCTGCTGTCGCTGGTACGGCTGCCCCCGGGCGACCGGAGCGGCGCCCGGCCCAGTGTGGTCGGGGACTTCGTGGCGGGCTGGACGTTCGCCCGGCAGCTCGGCTGGGTGATCCCGGCGGCGTCGGCGTCCCTGGTCTTCAACGCCCTCGTCAGCGGGGCGATCGGGGTGCTCGGACCGACGATCGCCGCCGACACGATCGGCAGCGAGGGGTGGGGCATCGCGCGATCCGGCGAGGCGGTGGGGATCTTCGTCACCGCCTTCTTCCTGGCCCGGGTGCCGCTGCGGGTGCCGCTGCGGACGATCATGATCGCCTTCGCGTTCTGGTGCGTGCCGATGCTGGTGCTCGGCACCCACGTGAACGTCTGGCTCCTCACCGCGTCGTTCTTCGTCGCCGGCGCGGCGCTCAGCCTGCTCGACCTGGCCTGGAACCTGACGGTCCAGGAGAAGGTCCCCGAGGAGATGCTGTCGCGGATCATGTCGATCGACGGCTTCTTCTCCTTCGTCGCGACGCCGATCGGCCAGCTCGCGGTCGGGCCGCTCGCGGTGGCGTTCGGGGCGGGCCGCGTCCAGATCGGCTGCTTCGTGCTGGCCGTGCTGGTCGCCGCCTTCGCTGCGACGCGCCGCACGATCACCGCGGTGCGCCTGGCCGAGACGAGCGCGTCCGCCTGACCGGGCGGTGACGCCCACCCACAGACAGGGGATGCGCCCGGGACCGTCGCGGACGCACAGTGGTTCGGCACCGGCGGTCGACGGCGACCGCCCCGTCGGATCGGACGCCCCCATGCACCGCACCCACCGTCTGCTCGTCGTCCCCGCCGTCGCCGCCCTCGTGGTCGGCCTGCTGTCCGCCGGCGGCCCGGCCGGGGCCGGTTCCGGCCGGCCCGACCACGGTCCGAAGCACCGGCCGCCGGGACCGAACCTCGTGGTGATGACCCAGAACCTCTACCTCGGCTCGCCCCTCGACGCCGCGCTCGCCGCGCAGACCGGACCGGAGTTCGTGGCCGCGACCGCGCAGATCTACGCGACCGCCGTCGGCAGCGACTTCCCGCGCCGCGCCGAGGCGATCGCGGACACGATCGCCCGGAAGGACCCGGACCTGATCGGGCTGCAGGAGGTGAGCCGGTGGACGGCGACCCCGCTCCAGGCGGGCGCCAACCCCCCGTCGTACGACTTCCTGGAGATCCTGCTCGACGAGCTCGCGGAGCGGGGGCTGTCGTACCGGGTCGCGGGGGTCTCCGACAACGCCGACATCGGGCCGGTGCCGCTGGTCGCGCCGCAGTTCGGCTGCCTGGCGGTCACCTCGCCGACCTCGTTCGACTGCGCCGTGGCGCTCCAGGACCGCGACGTGATCCTGGAGAACACCCGCACGCGGCACCTGGACGTCGGCCCCGGGGTCAGCGGTCGGTACGCCGCCCAGCAGACCTTCCCGATCCCCGACTCCGGTGGCGCGACCATCGACTTCGGCCGAGGCTGGGTGTACGTCGACGCGACGCTGCGCGGGACGAGGTTCCGCTTCCTGAACACCCACCTGGAGGTCGGCGAGTTCGCGGCCGTCCAGGAGGCCCAGGCGGCCGAGTTCCTCGCCGGTCCGGCGCGGACCTCGCGCCAGCTCGTCGCGACGGGCGACTTCAACTCGCCCGCCGACCCACGGACCTCGACGACCAGCACGTACGCCGACCTCACCCGCTTCTGGTTCGACGACGCCTGGTGGGTCAACCGGCGGGCGCCGGGCTACACCTGCTGCCAGGCCGACCGGCTGGACAACCCCGTGTCCCGGCTGCGCACCCGGATCGACCTCGTCCTGACCCGCGGGATCCGGAAGACGCACTGGGCGAAGGTCGTCGGCGACCGGCCGATCGGCACGACGGCACCGTTGTGGGCCTCGGACCACGCCGGCGTGGTGGCGGGCGTGCAGCTGCGGGCTCGGCACCGGCACGGGCACCGCTGAGGAGGCGGCGGGAGCGCGCCGAACCGCTCAGGGCCGGTCGGCCAGGATGGACGCATGCGCCGCCTGAACCTGCCGTCCCCGGTCCTGGCCGCTCCCATGGCGGGTGGTCCGAGCACGCCCGCGCTCGTGCAGGCCGTCGCCGACGCGGGCTCGCTCGCGTTCGTGCCCGCGGGCTACCGGACCGCCGAGGATCTCGCCGGAGATCTGCGGCAGGTCAGGTCCGGCACCGGTGAGCTCGGGGTGAACCTGTTCGTCCCCGATCCGGTGCCGGCCGACCGCGAGGCCGTCGCTCGGTACCGCGCGGTCATCGCCGCCGAGGTCGAGTCGCTGGGCGCCTCGCTGGGACCCGAGCGGTGGGAGGACGACGACGACTGGGACGCGAAGGTGGACCTGCTCTGCCAGGACCCCGTGCCGTGGGTGAGCTTCACCTTCGGCCTGCCCAGCGCGAGCGTCGTACGACGGTTGCGCGGGGCCGGGTCCCGCATGCTCCTCACCGTCACCGACGTCGACGAGGCTCGCGCGGCGGCCGAGCTCGATCCCGACGGACTCGTGGTGCAGTCCGCCGCCGCCGGTGGGCACCGCGGGACGTTCGACCAGCGCCGGACCCCGGGCCACGACGACCTCGCCGACCTCGTCGCCGCGGTCACGTCGGTCGTCGTCCTCCCCGTCGTGGCAGCGGGCGGTCTGGCGGAGCCGGCAGCGGTACGACGCGTGCTCGAGGCGGGAGCCGAGGCCGTGTCCGTCGGCACCGCGCTGCTGCTCGCCGACGAGGCGGGCACCCGTCCCACCCATCGCGCCGCGCTGGCCGATCCCGGCTCGACGACCACCACGATGCGGGCCTACACGGGACGGGTGGCCCGGGGCATCCGCACCGCGTTCAGCGACCGGTACGAGAGCGCGGCGCCGGCGGCGTACCCCGCCGTCCACCACCTGACGTCGCCGCTGCGCCGATGGGCGGCCGCGAACGACGATCGCGACCACCTGCACCTGTGGGCCGGGACCGGGTTCCGGTCCGCGCGCCGGGGACCGGCGAGCGAGGTCCTCGCCCGGCTCGCGCCGTAGCCGTCGCGGTCAGCCACGCCGGGGGACGGGGCGGGCCGGCCAGCTCGACCCGTCGAGCAGCTGCCGGTCACCGAGGGGCTCGTCCAGTCGGAGCCGGTGGGGAACCGGCGGGTTGCCGATGCAGGTGCTCGCTCCCTCGGGCATCCGGCTGGTCCAGAGGACCGTCACGCTGTCGTCGTCCTCGACGTAGGTCGGCTCGTCCAGGAACGGGCGCGGATCTCGGCCGCCGGTGCACTGTCGCTCCGTGATCTCCACGGCCACCTCGGTGGCGGCAGGGTCGAGGTCGATCGCGGACTCGACCTGGACCCACTGACGTCCCGGCTCGACGACGGGCACCAGGCGCGAGCAGCTGCCCCAGCCCACGACCTTCCAGCCCGAGCCCCTCCGCTCCAGCCTGACGGCCTGGCCGTCGTCCCTCAGACTCGGTCCGTGCTCGTCCCACGTGCCGGTGGCCACGACGACGTACCTCGCGGACTCGGCCAGGACGAACCACGGCGCCTCGCCGATGTCGACGCCCTGCAGGGCCAGGGGGGCGTCGATGCCCGCCTCGGGCATGACGGCCTCCAGCGCGCGGGTGAGCTCGTCCCGGGGCACGCGGCTGTCGATCCCGCCCGTCATGGCGGACGGGGGCCAGCCCGGCGGCCGGGCGTCGCAGCTGATGAGCCGCTCGTCGGAGGGCGCGGACGCTGCGCTCGGCTCCTGCTCCTGTCGCTGTTCCGGTACGTCGGCCTGCGTGGGCGCGGACCTCTCGGTGCCGCAGGCCGTCAGGGCGAGCAGCAGCGCGGCGGCCAGGGCGGCGCTGATCCTTCGGGGTCGGGTCATGCTCCTCGGACGCGCGAGGTGGCCTCGGCGTTGCAAGGCGTGGTCGCTCAGCAGTCCCCGTCGCCGTCGGCTTCGCGTCCGTCGGGGCAGATCCGGCTTCCGTTGCCGTACCGCTCGTACGCGGCCAGCACCTCCGCCGGGATCTCGGGCACGTTCTCGACCAGGGTCGTCGTCGAGGTGTAGGTGCCTCCGGGGGAGGACGATCCCACGCGGAGGACCTGGGCGGTCTCCCGGTCGATGGTGAACGAGTCGACGCCCAGTAGGTCGAGACGGAAGCGGCGGAACGAGATCTCGACCGCCTCGCGCCCCTCGACCACCACGTCGCGGGTCCGCATCCCGTCGACGTCGGCGATGGCCTCCAGCGCGACGGCGAGCGTGGCCGGGTCGAGCAGGTGGGAGTGGGCCAGGTCGGTCACCGCGACGAAGAGGGCCTCGTCGTGGGAGTTGGAGCCGGACACCGTCGTGTCGAGATAGTCGCGCAGCTGCTCGGGCGCGTCCGGCAGCTGCGCCACGAACTCCGGGGTGGGCGAGCCGAAGCTCCCTTCGCTGCTGGCAGGGAAGTGGTGGTACTCGGTCCAGCCCGCCGACGGCCGCGTGTCGATCGCCCACATCGTGCCGTCCCAACCCACCCAGGCCTCACGGTCGGTGTCGAGGGTGCGGCCGTCGGCGAAGAGTCGACTGTTCTCCTGAAGGGACTCGGTCCTCACGTGCAGGTAGGTCCCCGGGGAGAGGCCGAGCCCCTCGGCGGACGACGCGACCGACGCGAGGCGGAGGAGCTCCGCGCGTGCCTCGGCGTCGCCGCCGTCGACGACCGTCGGTACGACGACCGCCGCGGTGACGGCGGCCGCGGCGAGCCAGACGACGCGGCGGCGCGGCCGTCGTACGGCGCTCGCGGCCTGCGTACGGATCTGGTCGAGCAGGAGGTCGCGCTCACCCGCGGGCCAGATCGCGCGGAGGTCGTCGTCGGTGGGACGGGCTCGGGAGAGTCGGTCCATCAGGTCGGTCATGGTCAGTCCTCCAACGCTGCGGTTCGCAGCAGCGGGTCGTGGGGGCGGGGCGTGGCGGCGGCGAGCCGCCGCCGGGCGCGGTGCAGCCGTACGGCGAGGGCGTTCGTGCGGATGCCGAGCACGTCGGCGGCCTGGGCGGCGGTGAGGCCCTCCCACGCGGTCAGCAGGATCAGCTCGCGATCGGTCTCGGACAGGGCGGCCAGGGCGGCGAGGCACTCCTCGCGCTCGGCGACCGCCTCCTCGTGCGAGTCGACGGTGCTCAGGCGCCAACCGTCGCGCACGGCGTCGAGCGCGTACCGCTCGCGACTCGCCCGCCGCCGTCGCTGGTTGGCGGCCAGGCGCCGGACCGTTCCGACGAGCCACGGCCAGGCGTCGGCGTCGTCGACCGGCAGGTCGTGCGGCCGGCGCAGCGCCACCACGAAGGCGTCGGCCACGAGGTCGTCCGCCTCGCTCGCGTCGGCATGTCGACGGGCGTACGACCGGAGTCGGGGCGCGTAGCTCTCGAACAGGCCGGTCAGCCTGTCGTCGGCGTCTCGAATCGCTCTCACACCCGGTACATGTCGTGACGGCGGCTGGTCTTACCGTCCGATCGCAGGAATCTGTGGACGATCGGGCAGCCGCGAACCTAGCCGGTTCTGCGGGACGCCGCAGGCATCTTTGTCGACAGCCGTCGGGGAGCGAGCGCACCATGGGTCGGTGGGCACACGACGTGACCACGTTCGCTTCGGATGAGGTGGCGACATGGGTGTGGTGACCGACGTACGCCTGCGGCAGCCGCGCGCGAACGACCTGGTGGGGGACAGGTTCGTGGTGGCGGGCATCGGGGCCGGGTTCGAGGGGACCATCGGCATCCGCGTGCTCGGGCCGAACGGTCGCGTGCTGACGACGGACTCCGCGCAGTCCAGCGGAGGGGGGATCGGGGTCGGTGACTTCGTGGCCCGGGTCCGGATCCCCGAGCCGCCGCGTGCCGGGACCCGGCTGAGCGTGCAGGTCTTCGGCGACAACCCGGGGGTTCCCGACGAGGGGCCGAGCCCGGGGTTCAACACCCGCACGGTCGAGGTGATCTGCTTCCCCGAGTCACGCGGCTACCTGCTCTACCGGGTGGAGGCCGGCGACACCCTGTCGGGGATCGTGCGCAAGCTCCGGCCGTTCACCCAGGTCACCGTCAACCAGGTCGTGAAGGCCAACCCGCGCATCGAGGACCCCGACCGGATCCAGGTCGGCTGGCGGCTGCGGGTCCCGATCCAGGGCTGAGCGAGTCCGGTCCTGCGGCCTGTCCTACGGCTGCAATTGCGGCGGTTGTGCGGCCCTGCCCGCTCAGAGCGGGGAGTGGACGAAGGGCAGGAACCTCGTCACCCAGTCCAGGCGCTCGTCGAGCCAGCCGAGCAGACCGAGGGAGCCGGTGATGGAGACCGGCGGGTCGCTGACCAGCGTGTCGGCCCGCAGCAGCCGGTCGAAGTCGACGGTGATCGGTCCGGTCCGCGGGCTGCCGTGGCGGTCGCGGAACTCCACCCCGGCACCGCTCAGGATCGAGATGACCTCCTGGGCGAGGATCCCGTAGCCGACCGTCGTCGGGTGGACGCCGTCCAACGAGAACAGGCCACCATCGGTGCGGCCGGTGGGTCCGGCGCGGAAGAACCGGGTGTTCGGCACCGGGTCGAGCCGGGTCAGCGCGTCCGCCAACTCGTACGGCGTCCACCAGGCGGGCCGCGCCCACGGGCTGTTGATGTAGCGCCGTACGGCGAGCCGGTCCAGCACGCCGCCCATGTCGAAGAGGTGCCAGTCGAGACCGTCCCCGCGCGCCTCGCGCACCGAGGCGATGATCGTCTCGTTGTAGGAGTCGATGGCGGAGTCGACGGCCCGGACCTCGTCCTCGGTCAGGTGGGGATCGTGCCTCGGGTCGAAGTCGTCGTCGGTGATCCAGGGCCGCGTGTAGTACGGGAAGTAGCGGGAGTCGGGCCGGACCTTCTGGTGCGTGCCGCGGGCGATCGGCGCGATCGTGACCGACGGGACGGTCGCGACGACCACGTGTTGCGCCGCGATGGTCCGCAGGCCCGCGACGAGGTCGGCCCAGTCGGCCTCGAACGCGCTCGGCCGCCACAGGTTGCACCCTTGGCGGGCCTCCGCACGCTCGGCCGGAGACAGCGTCGCGTAGTCCGGCGGCGTCCATGCGGGCTCCAGCGAGAGCACCGAGCCGAGCGCGTTGTTGGAGCCGAGGACGACCACCAGGCACTCGATGCCCTCGTCGTCGGCCAGGTCCGCGATCGACTCGAGCAGGGTCCGTCCCGGATGTCCCTGGGCCGCCCGGTGCAGGATCGGCCACGCCGCCCGCGCGGCGTGGTGCTCGACGAGCTGCTGGAGGAAGTCGTCGTCCCAGGTGCCGGAGAGCTGCTTCTCGATCCGCTCCTCCGAGGCCAGCACCGGGTCCAGCACGTCCCAGCCGTACACGGCCGTGTTGTGGAACGGCGCGCCGTCGCCCGGCGGCGCCGATCCCGGTCCCCGCTCCCAGTAGTCCTCGATCTCGTCGAGGTAGCCGCGCACCCACGGTCCGGCCCGGAAGGTCTCGAGCAGGTCGAGCCGGCTGCCGAAACGACGGGCGAACTCGCGGGCGAGCCGCTCGAGGTCGAGGGGAAGGCCGCCGGGGCCGGTCGGCCACTCGTACGTCGGGAACGTGAACTGCTCGGCACTCAGACCGAGCTCGTACGCCGTGATCGCCGGCCAGGACAGGTCGGTACGGCGGATCGCGCCGCTCATGAACCCGTGGGTGAGCGAGTCGCCCACGGTCACGAGTCGGTGCCGGGGCAGCGTCGCCGGTGCCTCGACGCTCACGGGGACGCCCAGCGTCGGGTCCTCGACGGGACGGCGTGGCTCGGGTCGGATCTGCACCTCGCGCGGAATCGGTTCGCGGTCGGCCATGACGCTCTGCTCCTCCCTGCCCCCTCGGCACGCTACGCCCGGGGGAGCGGGGTCAGAAATGGCCCGAACGCGGCATTTCCCTGGCGCTCGCCGGACAAGTTCTGCCGACTCGGCGCGCAAGTTCTGCCGACTCGGCGGGTGGGTGCGGGCGTTGACCGGTGGGCGCGGGCGGTCGTTCACTGGAGGGTCCAGATCGTTTTTCAGATCGTCTCCAGGGAGGCAGCATGTCCGGCAAGGTGGTGCACTTCGAGATCCCGTTCGACGACGGCGACCGGGCGCGGAGGTTCTACGGCGACACGTTCGGGTGGCAGCTGATGCCGATCCCCGAGATGAGCTACACGATGGTGATGACCGGCCCGACCGACCCGGAGCAGGGTCCGAGCGAGGCGGGCTTCATCAACGGCGGGCTGTTCGAGCGCAGCGCGGAGTTCCCGGGGAAGGGGCCGAACGTCGTCATCGACGTGCCGAGCATCGACGAGGCGCTGCGCAGGGTCGAGGCGGCCGGCGGGAAGCCGGTGTCGGAGCGGACGCCGGTCGGCGACATGGGGTTCACCGGCTACTTCAGCGACACCGAGGGCAACCTGATCGGCCTGTGGGAGAACGCCTGAGCGACCCGCGCGTCAACCCTCGGCGGTGGCGCCCGGCTTCCCCGCGTCGGCGTACGACCGGACGATCGAGACGTTGAGGGGGAAGTCCACCGGGAGGTCGCGGAAGAGGAGGGCGCCCGCGGTCGCGGCCGCCTCGGCGACCGAGGCGGCCACGTCCTCGGCGAGGTCGACCGGGGTGTGCACGACGACCTCGTCGTGCAGGAAGAAGACGAGGTGCGGCCGCGACTCCAGCGGTCCCGCGCCGCCGAGTCGCCACAGCCGGTTGCGCAGGTCGGCGATCCAGCACAGCGCCCACTCGGCGCCGGTGCCCTGGACGACGAAGTTGCGGGTGAAGCGGCCGTAGGCCCGCCGCAGCCGCAGCTCGCTGTCGGGATCGACCTGGGTGGCGTCGGGATCGAGGTCCCACGGATCGCCGAGGCCCGGTGACCCGCGCCCCAGGAGTGTGCGCACCACCTCACCGTGCTCCCCGGCCTTGGCCGCCTCCTCGACGAGACCGAAGGCGGCCGGGTAGCGCCGCGTGAGTCCGGCGACCATGCGGCCGCTCTCGCCGCTGGTGGCGCCGTACATCGCGCCCAGCAGGCCGAGCTTGGCGTCGTTGCGACTGGCGACGGCGCCGTCGTCGACCATGCCCTGGTAGAGGTCCGCGCCCCGGGCCGACCGGGCGAGTGCCCGGTCGCCGCTCATGCCCGCCAGCACGCGCGGCTCGAGCTGGGCGACGTCGGCGACCACGAACGTCCAGCCGTCGTCGGCGACCGCCGCCGGCCGGACCTGCACCGGGAACGACAGCGCGCCGCCGCCGTTGGACGACCACCGCCCGGTGGCCGACCCCGCAGGTTGGTACGACGGCCGGAACCGCCCGCCGCTCACCCACTGGTCGATCCACGCCCAGCCGTTCGTCGAGAACAGGTGCGAGAGCCGTTTGAGCCGCAGCAGCGGCTCGATCGCCGGGTGGTCGAGCGCGCGCAGCGTCGAGGCCCGGGTGTCGGTCACCTCCAGCCCCGCCCGCCGCAGCGCGGTGAGGAGCTCCGGCCGCGAGTCGGGGTTGAGCCCCGGTGCGTCGAGCGCCTCCCGCACCTCGGCGACCGCCGCCTGGAGCAGCGCCGGCCGCGCGCCGCGCGGGGGCCGGGGTCCCAGCAGGTCGGTCAGCAGGTGGTGGTGGATGTCGACGCGCCACGGCACCCCGGCGTACGTCATCTCCGCCGCGACGAGCGCTCCGGCCGACTCGGCCGCGAGCAGCAGCTCGAGCCGAGCGGCCTCGCCCGGCCCCGAGGCGCGGGCCACGGCGGCCAGCTGCCGGGCGTCCTCGAGGTTTGCCCGCAGGTGCTCGGCGGTGTCGTCGGCGGCGAAGAGTGCCGGGTCGGACGGCGTGCTCGGCCCCAGCCGGTCCCAGTGCTCCGACTGCTCACCGGCCAGCAGCCGCGCCTCGACGGCGGGCGCGCGGCGCAGCAGGTGGTGACCCAGGCGCAGGTCGTGGCAGCGCGCGACCCGAACCCCGGCCGCCAGGAGCGGGGGATACCAGCGCGCGGTGTCGTCCCACACCCACCGTGGGCCGTCGCCCTCGCGGCCCGCGACGTACGACGGCAGCTCGGCCAGCGCGAGGGTGCGTTCGCCCCCGTCCTCGACGGCCAGGACCCGCTCGCCGGGCAGGCGTGAGAGCGAGACCCGGGTCATGGGGGACAGCCTGGCACCCGCCGGGGACACCCGGTCAGGCGGGAACGACGCCCGCGCCGGTCCGATCGGCCGGGCGTCGTCCCTGGTCCAGGGGTCAGTTCCGGGTGATCCTTCCCTCGACCTGCGGGTTCACGGGCGAGTTCGCCGTGACGTAGTCGGTGGCGACCTGCATGAGGTCGTCACCGGGCTGCAGCACGTCGGTGCCCTCGCCGAAGATCGTGTAGCCGTCGCCGCCGGTGTACATGAAGTCGTTGGTGACCAGGCGCACGGAGTCCCCGTCCGCGATCGGTGTCTCGGGTCCGCCGATGCCCTCGGGGGTCTTCCACATGCCGTCGACGACCGGCGTCGTCCCCGCGCAGTGGAAGGTGGCGCGCAGGCCCGAGATCTGCGGGAACCGGCCGCTGTGGACCGACGGGTCGCAGACCGGCGAGAAGCCGTTCACGAACGCCGTGCGCAGCTGGGCGCCGGTGAGGGTGAGGATCGTCGTGCGGTTGGCGAAGGGCAGCACGGCGAACATCTCGCCCCAGGTGATCTCGCACGGCGCCTCGGCGGCACTCGGCGGCGAGCACACGATGTCGGCGCGGAGCCCGCCGGAGTTCGTGTACGCCGCGTCCACCCCCGGGTACTTCAGCCGCATCGCGTCGGCCACCAGGTTGCCCATCTCGGACTCGCTCAGTCGGGCCGGGTCGCGCAGGATGTCGTCCACCTGGGTGCCGATCACCTGGTTGCGCAGGACGGCGGTCTCGTCGTTGGCCCGGTCGACGATCGCCTGCACGTCGGGCCGGGCCTCGACGCCGAGGGTCTTGGCCACCCGGGTCGCGCCGCCGGCCCACGCGACGTCGCCGTCGCGGACCATCAGCTGCAGCACGGAGTACGACGTGCCCTGGTTGATGCCCTCCGTGATCAGGATGTGCCCGCGCATCAGGTTCGAGACCCGGTGCGTGTGGCCGACGATCATGGCGTCCACGGTCGTGGGCTGCAGCGCGTCGGCGATGGCGAGGATCGGACCCTGCCACTCGGCGCCCGGCATGGTGCCGACCGGGTTGGCGCCCAGGGAGGTGCCCTCGTGGACCACGACGACCTGGACCCTGACCCCCTGGCGGCGCAGCCGCTCGGACTCCGCCCTGATCCGGGGCGCCTCGGGCAGGAACTCCAGTCCCTCGGTGGCGCCGGCGGCGACCAGCTCCGGGGTCGAGGAGAGGCCGGCGCCGACCACGCCCACCTTGACGCCGTTGACGCGGAAGACCTTCGACGGGGTGACCCACGGCGGCGCCTTGCCGGTCGCCTCGTCGACGATGTTGGTGGCCAGGAACGGGAAGTCCGCCCGCGCCTGGTGCTCGAGCAGGCGCTCCACCCCGTAGTCGAACTCGTGGTTGCCGTACGACGTGGCGTCCAGGCCCCAGGCGTTCTCGACGTCGATCGCCGGCATGTCGTCCAGCAGCGCCGAGTTCGGGGGAGAGGCGCCGACGTTGTCGCCGCCGGCCAGGATCAGGCCCTGTCCGGGCAGCGCGTCGAGCTCCTCGTCGAACATCGTCGCGAGGTACGCCGCTCCGCCGACCCGAGCGTTGACGCCGTCGTACGCGCGCGTGGTCGGGTCGAGCTGGCCGTGGAAGTCGTTCAGCCCGACGATCGGCACCGGGGTGTACTTCCGTCCGTCCTGCACGACGTCGAGCAGCACCCGGCCCTGGCTGTGCTGCGGCTCGGGGATGCCGAGCAGGAAGGCCAGCGTCGGGGCCAGGTCGATGGAGCGCGCGTCGACGGAGCGGTGCGCGATGCCTCGCCCGCCGGCCAGGAAGGTGGCGCGCATGTTGACGTTCGCGGCGAGGTCCTGGACGTCGGGCACGTACCCGTGCTGGCCGAAGAAGTGCGACGGCGCGACGAGCGTGCCGGGCGTCTCGGCGTCGAACTGGTACGGCGGGTAGGCGAACACGACGAGGTCGCCCGTGCGGGTCGGGTGCGCCATGTCGGCGGTGCTGCCCGGGCCGTTGGGGATGTGCCGCGCCTCGGCCTTGGTGTAGGTCCGGTCGATGACGGTCCAGTTCTCGGGCCGGCCGTCGTGGGTCCAGTCGTTCGGGTCGGTGAGGCCGGCGTACTTCGCCCGGATGGCGGCGACCGTCGCCGCCTCGTCCGCGGCCGCGACCTGCTGGAACCCGCCACCGACAGGGTCACGGCCGGCGAGGTTGAGGTAGATCTGCAGCGCGCCGCCGGCCCAGCACGCCTTCGCCTTGCCGATCGTCTCGCCCGTGGCCGGGCGGCAGTTGGACGTCTGGGGCCTCGACAGCAGCCCGAGCTCCACCAGCGGCAGGCTGGCGTCGACCGCGAGGAACTGCGGCGCGAACCCGTGGTCGGAGCCGACGAACGTCGTCGGGTCGCGACCGGCGAGGGACCGGGCGAGCCGGAGCGTCCGGTCGGACTCCGCATAGGCCTCGCGGATGTACGCCGCCCGCTCCCGCACCCGCCCGTCCTTGACGCCGTCGAGGTCGACGTCGTCGTACGCCGGGTTGCGCTGGCCGTTCGGCAGCCGCTTGGTCACCAGGCCGAGGAACTGGTGCTGGAACTCGTCGGTGGTCGGCATGCCGACCATCAGCAGGTCGGGACGGTAGGTCTCGGCGACGTACTCCAGCATCGGCCAGTGCGCGGTCGACCACGCGAGACCCTGCTCGACGTAGGTGTCCTCGCTGGTGATGCCGGCCTCCAGGATCGCGAAGTCGGCGGCCGTGGAGGTCGGGAACTCGGCGGCGAGGTACTCGTCGAACTCGGTGTAGCCGGGCTCGCCGGGCCAGGTCGGCCAGCTGGCGATCGCGCGCGACACCGAGGTGTGGAAGAGCCGGACCCGGGAGAGGTCGGGGGAGAGCGTCTCGACCTTGACCAGCATGCCCGCGGTCTTCCCGTCGAGCGCCCCACCCTGGAGCGTGACCTTCACGTCGGCCCACTGCCCCTGGCGGAGGTCGCCGACGGCGTCGGCGGCGTCCTTGGTCGGCGAGATCAGCACCCGGTCGTACCTCGTCCGGCCGTCGTTCCGGCTGTCGTACAGGTAGGCGTTGAGGCCGTACCTGTCGACGCCACCGTCCAGCACCCGCAGCCGCATCTCCTGCGCGGGGCTGTACGACGTGGGGACGCCGCTCCACCCCGTCGCCGGTGCCGGGGCGGCGCCGGCGAACGGCGCCTGGCCGGCGTACCCGGCGGGGTGGTCGAACTGCAGGCCGAAGGACTGGATGAAGGCGGCGTCGTCGAAGAGCGGGTCGCCCGCCTGGCCGATGAAGTTCGTCGCGACCCCGCGCCCGGAGTGGAAGGTCCGGAAGTCGATCGTGGGTCCCTGGATCGACGCGTTGCGCCCACCGGCCCACTCGACCTGCGCGACCTTCAGGCCGCCGCGCTCGGCCGACTGCGCGATCGACTCCGCCTGCAGCACGCCCTGGTCGAAGGCGGCGGTGCGGTTGCCGAACGGCTCGCCGTTCTTGTGGAAGGTGTTGTTGGTGGAGCCGTGCACGCCCGGCCACGCCCCGGTGGCCATCGTGTACCAGCCGGCGCCGGTGTTGGGGGGCGCCTGGGTGAGCATGCCGTGGCCGGTGGCCTTGACCCCGTCGCGCAGGAACCGGCGCATCGTGGGCATCGACCCCTCGGCGGCGTACTTCGACACGAGGTCCTGACGCAGTCCGTCCGAGGCGAAGTAGACCGCCTTCGAGGATGCCTGCCCCGGCGGATGGCCGCCGTGGGGATGGCCGGACGAGGCGGCCTGGGTGGACCCGGTCGCGACGGCGACCGGGACGACCAGCGCGGCGGCGGTGACGAGGACGGCGAATCGGGGGGTTGCACGGTTCACGGCACGCTCCAGGACGAGAGGCGGGAGCGGCCCGGCGGGGGATCGCGTCGTGCCCGGGCGACGCTCCCCCGGGATGAGGTCGAACCTGCTCCTCCCCACGTCCGGCGTCAAGGGTTCGAATTGGGTATCTGCGCTCCGATCGAGGCGTCGCCCTTGACACATACGTAACTGATTAGTTACGAATAACGCGTGGACCCGTTCCCCGCGCTCGCCGACCCGGTACGCCGCGAGCTGCTGCGCACCCTGGCGCGTGGTCCGGCCCGCGTGGTCGACCTCGCGGCGGCGTACCCGATCAGCCGCCCGGCGATCAGCCGGCACCTGCGGGTGCTGCTCGACGCCGGGCTGGTCAGCGGTGAGAGCCACGGGCGGGAGCGGCACTACGGGCTGGTGCCCGCCGGGCTGGAGCCGGTGCGGGCGCTGCTCGCCGACCTGCGCCCGCCGGCCCGCTTCGACGAGTCCGTGCTCGACGGCCTCGACCTCGAGGTGCGTCGTACCGTCCGCGACCACCGTGACGAACGAGCATCCGACCCCGCTCAGCACTCGACCGAGGAGACCGCATGACCCCCACCGCCACCGGCCGCCGCCAGACCCGCGACGGTCACGACAGCGTCGTGTTCGACCGCACCTTCCGGGCACCGATCGAGTCGGTGTGGGCGGCGATCACCGAGTCCGGCCGGCTGGAGCGCTGGATCGGCACCTGGACGGGCGACCCCGCCTCGGGGTCGGTGCTGTTCCGGATGAACGCCGAGGGCGACGACATCAAGCCCGAGACGTTCACCATCGACGCCTGCGAACCGCCCCGCCGGCTCTTCCTGACCTCGAACGTCGAGGGGGAGGAGGCCGTCTGGCACTTCGTCCTCGAGCTCACCGAGGACGCCGGGACCACCACGCTCACCTTCAGCCAGTCGGTGCCCGACGGCGAGATGGCGGCCGGCGTCGGTCCCGGCTGGGAGTACTACCTCGACCGGCTCGTGGCCGCGGAGACCGGCGCCGACGTCGCCGCGATCGACTTCGACGACTACTACCCGGCGCAGTCGGACCACTACCGCGCGATGTTCGGCTGACGGCCTCTCAGCCTCCGGATCGCTCCGCCTCCTCGAGGAGCAGGTCCGCGAGCTCGCGCGCGACGCCGACGCCCGGAGCCGTGCCGGACCGCAGCCGCATGGCGAGCTGGCCGGAGTAGACCAGCGCCAGGGCGTCGGTGAGCCGGTCCGCCGCGCTCGCGCCCACCACGGGCTCGGCGAGCTCCCGCAGCCGGGACCGCAGGGACTCGGTGTCCTGCCGTACGGCGGCCGCGAGGACCGGCGGCGGGTCGGCGTACCCGGCGGCGGTCCCGAGGAACGCGCACCAGCGCGCGCCGTCCGGTCGGGCCTGGAACTCCGCCAACGCGTCGAACACCGCCAGCAGGCGTCCCCGGTCGGTGTCGGCCCGCGCCACCGCGGCGTCCCAGGCCGCCAGCCACTCCTGGTGGCGCCGGTCGAGCGCCGCGGCGACGAGCGCCTCCTTGCTGCCGTACGCGCGGTACAGCGTCGCCGGTGAGGCACCGGCGCGCTCGAGGATCCGGTCCACGGGTGCCTGGGTGTCGCCGCCCGCGAAGACGAGCTCGTCGACGGCGTCGAGGAGCCGGTTCCGGGTGGAGTCGCGGGTGCCCATCACTCGAACTATAGAGTGACAAAGTGAAACGAACGTTATCGTTAACGCTCGCGTCCGAGACGGCCCTCGTGGTCGTCGGCACCTGCCTGATCGCCGGGACCTACGGCCTGGTGCGCCTCGCGTACGGCCTCGTCCTGCCCGGCATCCAGGCGTCGCTGTCGATGAGCTCCGCGGTCGCCGGCTATGTCTCGTCGGGGGCCTCGGCGGCGTACTGCCTCGGCGCGCTCGGCGGTCTGGTGGCCGCGGATCGGCCCCGGCTGCTGGTCGCGGCCGCGCTGGCGACGGCGGCGGTCGGGTCGGTCGGGATGGCGGTCTCTCTCGGCCAGGCGCTCTTCGTGCCGTCCGCGGTCCTGGCCTCGGCCGGTGCCGGGTTCGCCTCGCCTGGCCTGGTGGCGGTCGTGGGGCGCAACCTCGCCGCCGCGCGCGTCGACCGGGCGCAGGCGACGGTCAACGCCGGGACCGGCCCCGGCCTCGTTGCGGCGGGACTGCTGGCCCTGGTCCTGCCGGACTGGCGGACCGGGTTCGCCGTCGCGGCTGCGTTCACGGCCGCGGCCGGCCTCGGCGTCCTGCTCCTCGACCGCCCCGGCGCCACCCCGGCACTCCCGGTCCGCTCGGATCCGTTCGACCGCGGCTGGCTGGCGCTCCTGCGCCGTCCGCTCACCGGTGCGTTCCTGCTCGGCGCCGCATCGGCCGCGGTGTGGACCTACGGCCGGGCGCACCTGGTGTCGTCCGGGGCGAGCGACTCGGCGTCCGTCCTGGCGTGGGTCGCCCTCGGCGTCGGCGGTACGGCGACCGTCCTGACCGCGCGACGGCAGACCGCCCTGCCGGCTCCCCGGGCCTGGCTGCTCACCACCGCCGTCACCGCCGGCGCCACGGCCGCGCTCGTCGCCCCGGGCTCGGTCTGGGTGAGCGTGCTCGCGTGCGGGGTGTTCGGCTGGGGGTTCGTGGCGGCGACCTCGGCGCTCATCGCGTGGACGGCCCACCTCGACCCCGGACGTACGGCGGCAGGCACCTCGGTCGCCTTCATCGCCCTCGTCCTGGGTCAGGCGGCCGGCTCCTCGGCCGCCGGCGCGCTGGCCGAGCGTGCCGGGATGTCGGCGACCTTCCTCCTCGCGGTGCTGGCGACGCTGCTCGCGGCGTCGTGCGCGACTCACGTCTCCGGCGGGCCGTCCAGGCGCCGGTAGCGCAGCAGCATCGCACCGGCGGGGTACGACCGCGGCGGCTCGGCCAGGGCGAACCGGCTCGGCGTCGTGCCCTCGGGGAAGAGCCGCTTGCCGTGCCCGATCACCACGGGGCACATCCACAGGTTCACCTGGTCGACCAGGCCCGCGCGGAACAGCGACTGCAGCAGGTCCGCGCTGCCCCAGGTGTGGATCTGACGGTGCCGCTCGCGCAGGTCGCCCACCTCCGCGGCCGCGTCGGCGAGCTGGGTGCTGTTCCCCCAGGAGAGCTCCGGGGTGCCGCGCGACGCGACGTACTTGGGGACCCCGTCGAAGGCCAGCCCGATGTCGTCGGTCTTCCCCGGCCAGTACGCGCGGAAGATGTCGTACGTCGTCCGGCCGAGCAGCAATGCGTCGGACTCCTGGACGTCCGCCGTGATCTGCGCACCGGACTCCGCGTCGCCGTACGGGCGTTCCCAGCCGGCGTACTCGAAGTCGCCGTCCTGGGCGTTGGGGCCGCCGTTGGCCTGGATCACGCCGTCGAGCGTGATGTTCATGTTCACGTGCAGCTCGCCCATCGGTCCGGCGCCTCGGTGTCGTCGCTTTCTCCGCAGGTCCAGACCCGGGCCGGGTGCGGAACTCATCTGGACCACCGGAATCGCTAATTAGGTATTTCAGATGCGAAATAATAGTTTCGCCTCGTGCAGCTCACCCGGTTCACCGACCTCGGCCTCCGCATCCTGATGCGGCTGGCGGTCCCGGCGCCCGACGCACCGGCGCTCACCACGCGGGCCGTGGCGGACCAGGTCGCGGTGAACTACCACCACGCCACCAAGGTGGTCGCCCGCCTGCAGGAGCTGGGCGTGGTCGAGACCCGCCGCGGCCGGCACGGGGGACTGAGCCTGACCGAGCAGGGACGCGCGGCCTCGATCGGCTGGCTGGCCCGCCAGCTCGAGGGCCACGACGAGGTCATCGAGTGCGGCGGGGAGAACCCGTGCCCGCTGCGCGAGGCCTGCCGGCTGCGATCCGTGCTGCGGACCGCCCAGGAGGCGTTCTTCCAGGTCCTCGACCCCTACACGGTCGACGACCTCACCCAGGCACCCACCGCGACCGTGCTGCTGACCCTCTCGGCACGCCCGCCCGGGTGACCCCGCTGTTGGCCATCCACCCCACCCTCAGGAGGAACCAGATGCTGTCCGCCACCTCGACCGAGGTCGTCCAGGCCACCCTGCCCGCGATCGGTGCCGCGATCGGGGACATCACCCCGATCTTCTACCGCCGCATGTTCGACGCCCACCCCGAGCTCGAGCGCGACCTGTTCAACCGGGGCAACCAGGCGGTCGGCGACCAGCCGCGCGCGCTGGCGGCCGCGGTCGCGACGTACGCCACCCTCCTGGTCGACGAGAACGCCCCGGCCCCGGTGGAGCTGCTGTCCCGGATCGCCCACAAGCACGCTTCGCTCGGCATCACCGAGGCGCAGTACGAGATCGTCCACGAGCACCTCTTCGCGGCCATCGTGCAGGTGCTCGGCGACGCGGTGACGCCGGAGGTCGCGGCGGCCTGGGACGAGGTCTACTGGCTGATGGCCCGCGACCTGATCGCCATCGAGCAGGGCCTGTACGCCGCCGCCGGCATCACCCCCGAGCACGTGTGGCAGTCGGTCGTCCTGCGCTCGCGTCGCCAGGAGGCGCCGGACACGGTGTCGTTCGTGTTCGCCGCCGCCGACGGCAGCGCCCTGCCCGCCGGCCGCCCGGGACAGTACGTCTCGGTCGCCGTGACCCTGTCCGACGGCGCGCGCCAGATCCGCCAGTACAGCCTCACGGGCGACCACGGTCCGGGGGAGTGGGCGATCAGCGTCAAGGCCGCGCCGGCCCGGACCGCCGAGGACGGCACCGCGATCCCCGAGGGCGAGGTCTCGAACTTCCTGCACCGCAGCGTCTTCGAGGGCGACGTGCTCAGCGTCTCGCCGCCGTTCGGCGACCTGGTGCTCGACGACTCCGACGCCCCGCTCCTGCTGATCTCGGCGGGGATCGGCACCACGCCGATCATCGGGATGCTGCACCACCTCAGCCACACCTCCACGGGCCGGCAGGTCACGGTGCTGCACGCCGACCGGTCCCCGTCGCACCACGCGCTCCGGGCGCAGCTGAAGTCGCTGGTCGGCGGGCTGCCGTCCGCGACCCTGCATCGCTGGTACGAGGACCTCGGCGCCCGCCCGCCCCGCGAGGACCTGGCCGCGGGCCTCGTCGATCTGGACGCGGTGCAGGTCCCGACCGACGCCCACGTCTACCTGTGCGGGCCGATCCCGTTCATGGAGTCGGTGCGCGGGGCGCTGGTGGCGCGGGGCGTGGCCGAGACGAACATCCGCTACGAGGTGTTCGGCCCCGACAAGTGGCTCGCCTCGGCCTGATCCGCTCGCCTACGGTGACCGGATGACGTCGGTCCGGGAGTTCCAGGTCACCTTCGACTGCGCCGAACCCGAGCGCGTCGCCCGCTTCTGGTGCGACGTGCTCGGGTACGTCGTCCCGCCGGTCCCGGAGGGCTTCGCCTCCTGGGAGGAGTACGACGCCGCGCTGCCTGCCGACCAGCAGGGCGCCGCGTTCGCCGTCCTCGACCCGACCGGGGTCGGCCCGCGCCTGTACTTCCAGCGCGTCCCCGAGGGCAAGGTCGCCAAGAACCGCGTGCACCTCGACGTGCGGGTCGGCACCGGGCTCGTCGGCGCCGAGCGCCTGGCCGTGCTCGAGGCCGAGTGCACGCGGCTGGTCGCGCTCGGCGGCGTACGGGTGCGACTGTTGGAGGCGGACGACGAGAACGAGTCGTGCCTGGTGATGCAGGACGTCGAGGGCAACGAGTTCTGCCTCGACTGATCTGAGGAGGCCGCGGATGTCGGTGTCGTACCAGCTGGTGATCGACTGCGCCTCACCCGGACTGCTCGCGCGGTTCTGGGCCGAGGCGCTGCGCTACGTCATCGCCCCGCCCCCGGCGGGCCACGACTCGTGGGACGACTTCTACCGGTCCGTCGGCGTCCCCGAGGAGGAGCTCGGCGACGGTCCCGACCGCATCGAGGACCCGCATGGCGAGGGTCCGGCGATCTGGTTCCAGGTCGTGCCCGAGCGGAAGACGATCAAGAACCGGATCCACCTCGACGTGAATGTCGGCGGCGGCCGCGCCGTCCCCCTCGCCACCCGCCGCGACCGGGTCGAGGCCGAGGCGTCCCGCCTGGTCGCCCTCGGCGCCACCCGGCTGCGCACGGTCGGCGGTGAGGGGCTGGACCACCACGCCGTCGCCATGTCCGATCCCGAGGGCAACGAGTTCGATGTGTTCTAGCGACCGGACCCGTCCTACGGCCGCAATTGCAGCCGTAGGACAGACCGGCGGGAGGGTGGCCTGTCCTACGGCTGCAATTGCGGCCGTTCGGCACGCCGGGCCCCGCCCGACCCGCCCGCCGCTCGCCCTTACGGCGTCACGATCGTGAAGGCCGGATCGGGGTCGTCGAGGAACGACAGGATCGTGGACAGGGTGCCGGGATCGCCCTCGAGCTGTACGCCGTCGAGCCCGGCGCCGCCGAGCAGCGCGAGCAGCTGCGGCTTGGTGAGTGTCAGGACCAGGTCGGCGGGGTCGGCCTTCCTGGTCGGGAAGTGCACGAGCACGCCGTTGGACAGCTCCATCCGGTAGGTCTCGTCGTGGTCGGTGAAGTGCCAGCGCACGGACGCGGTGGTGCTCCACGCCCGCGGGGCGTCGATCCGGATGGCGATGCTGTCGAAGAGCTGCGTGATCGTGAGGGCGGCCGCCATGCCGGAGGCGTCGGTCTTCAGCGCTACCGGTCCCTCCCGGAGCTCGAGGGCCGCGGTGAGGAAGTTGTTGCGCCAGGTGCCGCACTCCGAGCCGTAGCCGAGCCGGGTGAAGACCTCGGTCTGCAGGTCCAGCGCGCCCTGGTGCTTCGGGTCGGCGAACAGGGCGTGGTTGGCGAGCTCGGCGGCGAAGCGGAGGTCGCCCGCGTCGGCGTACCCGCGGGCCTTCTCGACGGTGGCGTCCACGCCGCCGATGACGTCGACGTAGCGGGCGGCCAGCGCCTCGGGCGGGTGCTGCCACAGGTGCGCCGGGTTGCCGTCGTACCAGCCGAGGTAGCGCTGGTAGATCGCCTTCACGTTGTGGCTGACCGAGCCGTAGTAGCCGCGGCCGTGCCACGCGGAGTCGAGCGACGGCGGCAGCTCGAAGTCCTCGGCGATCTCGGCGCCGACGTACCCCTGGTTCAGCCTCCGCAGGGTCTGGTCGTGCAGGAAGGCGTAGAGGTCGCGCTGCTCGGTGAGGAAGCGGACGATGTCGTCGCGGCCCCAGGTCGGCCAGTGGTGCGAGGCGAACGCGACGTCGGTGTCGTCGGCGAACAGCTCGATCGCCTCGGCGATGTAGCGCGACCAGCCCCGGGCGTCGCGCACCTCGGCGCCGCGCAGGGTGAGGATGTTGTGCAGCGTGTGGGTCGCGTTCTCGGCGAGGCACAGGGCGCGGTGGTCCGGGAAGTGGAAGTTCATCTCCGACGGCGCCTCGGTGCCGGGCGTCAGCTGGAAGACGATCCGGACGCCGTCGAGCACCTCCTCCTGGCCGGTGTGGGTGATGTCCAGCGTCGGGGCGAGCAGGCCGGTCGATCCGGTGGAGCTGCCGGAGCCGAGGCCGACGCCGAGCGTCCCCGTCGTACTGACGGGCAGGCCCATGCCGGTGTGGTAGACCCCGCGGCGCAGCATCGCGGTGCCGGCGTACACGTTCTCGGACACGGCATGCTCGAGGAACCCCGCCGGGGCGACGATCGGTACGTCGGTGTCCGCGTCGACGACGCCGAGCACGCCGCCGAAGTGGTCGATGTGCGAGTGGGTGTAGATGACCGCGCGCACCTCGCGGTCGCCGCGGTGCCGGCGGTACAGCGCGAGCCCGGCGGCCGCCACCTCCGCGGAGATCGCGGGGTCGATGACGACGACGCCGGTGTCGCCCTCCACGACGGTCATGTTGGACAGGTCGATGCCGCGGAGCTGGTAGATGCCCTCCGTGACCTCGAACAGCCCCTGGATGGCGGTGAGCTGGCTCTGCCGCCACAGGCTGGGGTTCGCGGTGTCGGGGCAGTCGCCGTCGGTCACCCGGGCGTAGACGTCGGCGTCGTAGACGGTGCGGCCGTCGGCGCCCAGGATCTGGCCGGGTTCGAGGCGGGCGACGAGCCCGCGGGTCGCGTTCTGGAAGTCGGTGCGGTCCGAGTAGTCGAGGGGCATCCGGCGACGCTAGGCAGCAGCGCGCGGGGAGAGGGTCACCCGGAGCGGGTGAGCGGAAAGCACGACAGGGGGTCGTGTGCCCGACGACGCGCGTGAGCGCGCCC
>NZ_DATJTA010000064.1:0-2064 GCF_035503875.1 Nocardioides sp. | reverse complement strand
GCTGACGATCGTCAACCCCATCCGCGACACTCGGGTCGGCTGGCCGGCCGTGGTCGGGTTCGACCCGACCGAGCTGCTCCGCGTCCGCTGCCTGTGGACGGCCGAGGACGGCGCCGAGACCAACACGAAGGCGTTCTACGCGTGGGCGGCGCACTCCTCGCGCCGCCGGAAGCTGGCCGAGGAGATGCGGGCGCAGCGGCGGTCGCGCGGCGGCAGCGCCCGGGGGGTCCGCTTCGGCGGCTTCGGCGCCCCGCCGGTCGACGACGCGCCGCCGCCCGCGCCGCTCGGGCTCGACGTCGACATCGTCGTCGCGACCCTGACCGAGCGCGCCGAGCAGCTCAAAACCGACGCGGTCGACGTGCGGGCGCGTCCGCCAGTCTCCAGCTGGTCGTGGCCCGCCATCGCCGCCATCATCGCCCCCGTGCTCGCCCTGGTCCTCGCGATCCTCGTCTAGGGGCGACAGGGCGGGGGAGGAAGGCCGGAAGCCTAGCCCTTGGGCGGGTTGGACGGCCTGGCCTGGAGCCAGTCGATGTAGTCCAGCGGCGCGCCCGCCTTGACCGCCGCGTCCACCAGGATGGACAGCCGCTCGGCGGAGGGCAGGCCGCCCTCGTAGGCGTCGAGCACGTAGAGCCAGGCGAGGGTGTCCCCGTCAAGGGTCTGCACGCGGACCTTGATCTTGCTATAAAACCCGAGGTTAACGCCGTCCCAGACGTCGAGTTCCTTCTCGTCGACCTCAGGGACGTCGTAGAGCACGACGAACGTGCGCTGTTCGGCGTCCTCGACCACCGTGGTGAGGGCGCCGTCCCAGCCGAGCTCGTCGCCACCGAAAGTAAGGCGCCAGCCTTCCAGCCACCCGGTGCCCCGCTGCGGGGAATGCGGGCAGCGCAGGAGCATCTGCGCCGGATCCATGTTGCTGCCGTAGGCGGCGTAAAGGGCCACGCTGCCTAAGCGTACGACGTTATCGACGGGGGCGACGTACAACCTAGTGGGTAACGTCCGGGATAATTGCTTAACGTGACCCTGCCACGTCCACGTGTCGCCATCCTGGGCGGCGGGCCAGGCGGCTATGAAGCCGCACTCGTCGCCTCCCAGCTCGGGGCCGAGATCACCGTCATCGATGAAGACGGTCTCGGCGGCGCCTGCGTGCTCACCGACTGCGTACCGAGCAAGACGCTCATCGAATCGTCGTCGACGATGACCTCGCTCGGCCGCGCGGCCTCGCTCGGGCTGCAGCTGTCGGACGGCGGCAACCCGGTCCTCGGGGTGGACGCGCCCGCCCTCTACACCCGGATCAAGGCGCTGGCGGCGGACCAGTCGAACGACATCGCCGAGCACCTGGCGGCCGAGGGCATCCGGGTTATCCCGGCCAGGGGTCGTCTCGCGGGCCCGCACACGATCGACGCCGACGGCGAGACCGTGCAGGCGGACGCGGTGCTGATCGCGACCGGGGCGGCACCCCGGGCGCTGCCGGACGGCGCCGCCGACGGCGAGCGCATCCTCACCTGCCGCCAGATCTACGACCTGCCCGAGCTGCCCGAGGAACTGATCGTGGTCGGCTCCGGGGTGACCGGGGCCGAGTTCGCGAGCGCCTTCCAGGCGCTCGGCTCGCAGGTGACGCTGGTGTCGTCGCGAGAGCGGGTGCTGCCGCACGAGGACAAGGACGCGGCCGTCGTCATCGAGGGCGTGTTCCGTCGGCGCGGCATGAACGTGCTCGGCAAGTCGCGGGCCGAGTCGGTCCGCCGCAAGGGCGACGGCGTGGTGGTGACGCTCGCCGACGGTCGCGAGGTGGCCGGCTCGCACTGCCTGCTGACGGTGGGGATGGCGCCGTGCACGACCGGGATCGGCCTCGCCGAGGCGGGCGTTCACCTCGACTCGCGCGGCTTCATCGAGGTCGACCGGGTCTCCCGCACGTCCGTGCCCGGCGTCTACGCGGCGGGCGACTGCACCGGCGTGCTGATGCTGGCCTCGGTCGCGGCGATGCAGGGCCGGATCGCGATGTGGCACGCGCTCGGCGAGTCGGTCCACCCGATCAGGCTCAGCCACGTGGCGTCCACGATCTTCACC
>NZ_DATJTA010000063.1:0-43017 GCF_035503875.1 Nocardioides sp. | reverse complement strand
CGACGCTGTGTCAGCAAGTTCTGCCGACTCGACGCGCAAGTTCTGCCGACTCGGCGGGTGGGTGGGTCAGAGCTCGCCGGGGGTGGCGCGGCGGACGACGATGCGGGTCCAGGCGCCGAGGTAGACCCGGTCGTCGGGCATGATCTCCTGCTTCTGGCCCGGGGGCACCGGGGCGGTCGGGAGGCCGCCGACGGCGTCGCCGACGTACGTGCCGTTCGAGGAACCGAGGTCCTCGACGAACCAGCGCGAGCCGTCGGTGGTCAGCTGGGCGTGCCGGCGGCTGATGCCGTTGTCGGAGGACAGGTCGATGTCGGGGCTGATGTTGCGGCTGCGCGAGACCCGGCCGATCAGGACCGAGGTGGTCCGCAGCGGGACGACGAGCGGCAGGCCCGGCGAGGGCAGCGGGTCGGTCGACTTCTGGTCGGCGTACCAGTCCGGGTCGATCCAGACCTCGGCCACCCACGCGTCCGCGAGCGGCGGGGCGGGGCTCGCCGCCTCGGAGGGTACGACGGGGGCGGCGATCGTCGCCGCGGCCTCCTCGGCCGGCGGCGGCGTGAGCGGGCGCGGCATCGAGCCGGTGGTGAAGTCGTAGCCGCAGGCCTCGCAGAACAGCGCGTTGGCGGGGTTGGCCGCACCGCAGCTGGGGCAGGCCCCGTCGGCGGGCGCGTCCGCGGCGGCGTCCGCGGCCGCCGGGGCGTCGGCCGGTGCGGCGCCCATGGCGAGCCCGCAGACGTCGCAGTAGTCGGTGGCGCCCGACTCGTGGCCGGCGGGACAGCGCATCGTCGAGCTCACTTCTTGATCCGCGTGGTCTTGGTGGAGGCGGTGTCGAGCGCCATCTCGTCGGCCTTGTCGACCGCGCGCTTGAGCCGAACGGTGCCCTCCTTCTCGTCGTCGATGTCGACGACCTTGCGCAGCTTGGAGGTGGCCTCCTCGTTGCCGGTCTCGGCGGCGAGCTGGACCGCCCGGCCCAGCTTGGTGGTGGCCGTCGCCTCGTCGCCGCCGGCCTTGGCCGCCAGGCCCTCCTGGATCATCGACGCCAGCTCGGTCTGGCCCGTGTAGTGGGCGACCTGCTGGTCGATGCGGGCGGTCAGGCCGGAGTCGCCGGACCAGGTCGCCTTGACCAGCCCCTGGGCCACGACCTCGTCACCGACCGCGAGCTGGACCCGGGCGGCGAGCTGCTCCTGCCCGATCGCCTTGGCGGCGACCCGGACCGCGACGTGGTAGTCACGCGACTCGTCGGACCAGGCGCCGGTGGGGTACGCGCCGGTGAGCGGGTTGATCTCGGTCCGGCGGGCGGTGAGGTCCTCGACCGAAGGGGAGACCTGACGCACGAAGAGGACCTGCGCACCCTGCGGCGCCCAGATCCGCAGCTGCGCGTCGGCGACGCCGCGCGACATGGCGGCGCGCATGATCGCCTCGAACTGCGCCTGCATCTGGTCGGGCTTCGGGATGATGTCGACGGTGCCGAGCAGCGCCTGGGCGATCCGGCGGATCTCGTCGACCTGCCAGTCGGTGCCCGCTCCGCGGCAGTCGCACTGGAAGTAGCCGGTGGCCCGCTTGATCGCCGCGTCCAGGGAGCCGGGCTGCTCGCGGTTCTCCCCGTCGGTCAGCAGCAGCGCGTGCCGCTGGGTGACCGCGGGGACCGAGGCGAAGAGGGTCCCCGCCAGGTCGAGCCAGGTGCTGATGGCGGTGCCGCCCGAGCCGCGGAAGTTGGCGATGGCCGCGCTGGCGGCCGCCCGGCTGCCGGCGTCCATCGGCACCATGCCCGGACCGGAGGAGACCTGCGGGAAGGCCAGCATCGCGCGGTCGGAGCCGGCGATGACGGCGAAGTAGGTGCCGTCGACGATCTCGGCGAGAGCGGCCTGCGCCGCCTGCTTCGCTGCGGCCATCGTCTGCGGCCCCATCGAGCCGGAGGTGTCCACGATGATGATCTCGCCCGCGGCCCCGGCCCCGGTCCGCCCCGCGGTGCCGGCGCCCGAGCAGGTGACCGTGACGATGGCGTTCACGTCGGTCCCGCCGTCCGGCAGGAACTCGTTCTGGTAGACGGCGGCGGTGAACTCAGCCATGGGACTCCTCCTGCTCGGTGGTGCGCGTGGGATCGAAGCGTGCCAGCGCGACGGTGATGTTGTCCTGCCCACCCTGCGCGTTGGCGAACGCCACCAGGGCCAGGGCCAGCTCCGCGGGTACGGCGGTGCCGGCGGCCGCGACCTGCGCGGCGAGCGAGTCGGGCTCGGAAGCGTAGTTCCACAGCCCGTCGGAGCAGACCAGCACCCAGCCGGGTGTGTCGAGCTCCAGGGTCCCGAGCCGCGGCGCGATCTCGGGCGCGTCCCGGCCGAGCCAGCGGGTGATCGCGTGGGCCTGCGGCCCGCTCTCGGCCTCGGCACGCGACATCCCGGCCTCGATGTGCATCTGGGCCGCGGAGTCGTCGACGCTGAGCTGGCTGCCCGGCCCACCGTCGGGCAGCCAGTAGACCCGCGAGTCGCCGATGTTGGCGTGGGCGAGCACGCCGCCCTCGAGCACCGCCACGGCGTACGTCGCCGACGCGGGGTTGGCCGACGCGGGGTCGGTCGTCTCGACCACCGCCTCGTTCGCGGCGACGGCCGCGTCGGTCAGCACCTTCGTGACGGCGGCGACCCGGCTCTCCGGCGTACCCATCCCCCGCGGCAGCGGCGTCCGCAGCACCTCGCGCGCGGCCCGGGCTCCGGCGAGCGACGCGACGTCGGAGTCGATGGAGTTCGAGACGCCGTCGAGCACCACCAGCACGGCGCGCTCCCCCGGCGTGGCCGAGGCCAGCAGCGCCATCGCGTCCTCGTTGCGGCGATGCCGGATCCCGCGGTCGCAGACGCCCGCCACCCACGGGGCGGGATCCTCGCGGAAGTGGTCGCGCTCGCTGGGCGCCTTGGTGCCGCAGACCTCGCAGTAGCCGTCCTCACCGACCGTGCCCCCGCAGGACAGGCAGGCTCGCACGGGGGTGGGCGGCGGCGCCGCCGGGGTGCGGTACGTCGGCGCGCTGATCGGCGCGAGCTCGTCGATCTCCGCCGTGGTCGGTGCCGCGGGCGCCGCACCGCCGAGGGCGGCCCCGCACTCCTCGCAGAACCGGGCCTCCTGCGGGACGGCGGCCCCGCAGGCGGGGCAGGTGGTGGTGCTCACGTCAGCGTCCAGCTCCTCACGGCGTTCGCCTGGTTGACCAGCGAGATCCGGTCCTGGAGCAGCGGCGCCTCGCGGGCCAGTGCCCGGTAGGCGGTCTCCAGGCCCGAGCGCAGCCCGGCCTCGCTCGCGTCGTGTCCCCCGACCTGCTGCCCGGCCGGAGCGGAGCCGACGCCCGAGGTCACGGCCGCGAGCGCCTCGGTCAGGATCCGCACGGTGTAGCGCTGCTTGGCGCTGGGGTCCATCGACACCGACTCGATGGACCGCATCGCCTGGTCGAGGACGGCGAGATCCGAGCCACCGCCCGCGAGCAGCACCTCGGCCCGAAGCTGGCGGCTCTCGGGGTAGCCGCGGCTGGTCTTCGGCACCATGTCGAGCGCGGCCACCGCCCCCGCGGTGTCGCCGCGCTCGGCCCGGACGCGGGCCATGCCGAAGGCGGCGGGGGCGACGTACGTCGCGTCCGTGGCGGCGCAGGTGGCGTACAGGCCCTCGGCCACCTCCGGGAGGCCGCCGCGCTCGCACGCGACGGCCAGCGCCAGCTTGGGCGCGAGCTCCCCCGGCACCTGCTGGTAGACCGCGCTGAACGCGGCCTGGGCGGCCTGCCAGTCCTCCTGCTGGAGGTAGGCCAGCCCGTCGAACCACAGCGCCCGCCAGTCCCACGGATCGACCGCGAGCAGCTCGGCGGCGTGCGCGTGCGCGCGGGCCGCGTCCTGCAGGTCGAGGGCCGCGTGAGCCCGCGCGAGCAGCACCTCGGCCGTGTCCTCCGGCGCCTGCGACAGGTTGGCCAGCCGCTCCTCGGGGTCGGTCGCACCGACGGTCGCGACGAAGGCGTGCTGGGCGTCGGTGGTGTCCGGGCGCAGGTCCGGCAGCGCGGACCAGCCGAGCACGGAGGTCGACGTCGCCGGCGACTCGAACAGCACGGACGCCGACGAGGTCAGCGCGGTGCCGCTGGTGCGCGCGGCGACGACCTCGCGCAGCACGCCGATCAGCTGGGCGCGCAGCTCGTCGGCCGACGCGAACCGGTCGGCCGGGTCGGGCGCGCAGCACTTCGCGATCAGCCAGTAGAGCGAGTCGTACCGCTGGAACAGCGGGGTCGTCTCCGGCGGCGGCAGGGTGTGCAGGTAGGTGCCCTGGTAGCCGCGGAACTCCATGCACAGCACGACCAGCGTCCGGCCGAGCGTGTAGACGTCCGAGGCGACGCTCGGACCCACCTCGGCCACCTCCGGCGCCTGGTAGCCGACGGTGCCGTAGATGGCGGAGTCCTCGTCGTCGATGCGTCGTACGCCGCCGAGGTCGATCAGCTTCACCGCGTCCCCGACCTGGATCAGGTTGTCGGGCTTGAAGTCGCAGTAGACGAGTCCGAGGTCGTGGAGGTACTGGAAGGCGGGCAGCACCTCCAGCAGGTACGCCAGCGCCTGGTCGACCGGGAGGGCGTCGTACACGCCGTTGTTGTCGGCCATCCGCGCCTTGAGGATCTGCTTGAGCGACTTGCCGCCGACGTACTCCATGACGATGTAGCCGGCACCCTCGTGGGTGACGAAGTTGTAGATCTCGACGATCAGCGGGTGCTCGACCTTCGCGAGGAACTGCTGCTCGGCGATGGCCGCGGCGAGCGCGTCGGGGTCGCCGGAGTTGAGCAGGCCCTTGAGGACCACCCAGCGGTCGGAGACGTTCTTGTCGCGGGCGAGGTAGATCCAGCCGAGGCCGCCGTGGGCGATGGCGCCGACGACCTCGTACTGCCCGGCGACCAGGTCGCCCGGGTGCAGCTTCGGGGTGAACGAGAACGGCTGACCGCACTGCGGGCAGAAGCCCTCGGTGCGCCCCGGACGGCCGTCGACGGTGCGGCCGATCGCGTTGCCGCACTTGGAACAGGTGCGCTTGTCCTCGGGCACCTGCGGGTTCGGCTGGATCGCCTTGCTGGCGTCGACCGCCGGAGCGGGAGGTACGACGGTGAGGCCCGCGCCCAGCCGCGCCGCTCGCATCCGCTGGGAGCCCGTGCGCGTACGGCGGGTGCTCGACGTGCCCGACGACTGCGCGAGCCGGGAGCCGATCGCGGCGGAGCGGACGCTCGCGGCGGCGGTGGCGACCGAGACCTCGCCGCTCATCGGCGCGACCTCACCGGCGACGGCGGGCGCGGCGCCGACCGAGGCCGCCGGCGAGCCGCAGACGTCGCAGTAGCCGTCGAGGATCTTGCCGGTGCACCCGGGCTGCGTGCAGGGCGAGCCGTCGGCGGTCGCGGCGACCGACGCGGCGGGGGCGGGGCCGGCGCTCGCGGCGGCCGCTCCCCCGGGCTCGGCGGCCATGCCGCAGACGTCGCAGTAGCCGTCGAGGATGCTCCCGGTGCAGCCGGGCTGAGCGCACTTCATGCCGTCTCCTTCAGGAGCTGGTCGAGCCAGGTGGAGTAGGTGCCGACGAGCGAGCGGGCGACCGGCACGGGCACCGGCTCGCGGGCGAGGACGTCGCGCGCCTGCCGCTCGCTGGCGGCCAGGTCGGGCTGGTCGGCGAGCCCGTGGGCGCTCGCCTTGGCGCGCAGGGCGTCGAGCAGGTCGACCAGCTGGGTGAGGTCGGCGAGCGCGCCGGCGTACTTCTCCTCGACGAGGGCGAACGCCTGCTCCACGCGGTGCAGCTTGGCGACGTGGGCCTCGATCGCCTCCACGGTGTTGGGCACGGCACCGAGGTTGGACACGTCGGGTACGGCGTAGCGCGGCGCCGGGTCGACCTTGCGCACGCAGCGCTCGGCGAGGGTGCGCAGGGCGGCCTCGCGGGCCTCGAGGTCGGTCTGCAGCTCGCGGGCGTCATCCAGCAGGCCGCGGGCCTCGCGGCGCCTGGCGTTGCCGACGATCAGGTCGCGCTCGAAGGTCGCGGCCTCCTGCTCCAGCGGACCGAGCAGGCCGCCGACGTCGGCGCCGCGCTGGGCGCGGGCGGTGACGTCGGAGAGCCGGGCCATCAGCGACGCCAGCCGGTCGACGGCCGCGTCGCGGCCGAGCGCCGGCTCCAGCGCGACCTGGTCGCGCAGCCGCTCCAGCTGGGCACGGAGCTCCTTGACCCGTGCCGCCGCGGCGTCGGCCCCGGGCGCGAGGGCGAGTGCGGCCCGGAGCTGGCTGACCAGGGCGTCGGAGAGCCGGCAGGCCTCGGGAAGCGAGGTGCCGCCCCCGGCGTCCCCCACGGTGGAGTCGAGCCGGCCCCAGACCAACGCGGTGATCCGCTCCCGTTCGGGCTGGCCGACCCGGCCGCCGTCCCAGGTCGCCCACATCAGCTGCCACCGGTCCGAGACGGCCTTCCACATCGCCAGCGCGAGCGCCATGTCGCCGGCGACCTCGGCCCCGCGCTGCGCGGCCAGCGCCGCCGCATCGAGCTCGTCGAGCTCGACCTTGCGCCCGCGCACCCAGGCGTCGAGGTCGTTCAGGTACGCCTGCAGCGCCGCCGGCTCCGGGGCGGAGCCGAGCGGGCCGGGCGGGGCGGGGGCGGGGGTCATGCGGTCACCGGCCGTAGACCGGCTCCGGCTGCACGCCCTTCGCCGGTGCGAGCGGCTTGGCGAGCCAGGTGTCGTACGACGCCTGCCAGCGACCGTCGCGCCGCATGTCCTCCAGCGTCCGGTTGATCAGCCGGACCAGGTCCACGTCGTCGCTGTTGGTGGCGATGCCGTAGGGCTCCTGGGTGAGGAAGGGAGTGTCGAGCACAATCGCATACGGGTCCTGCGCCGCCAGGCCGGCGAGCACGGTGTCGTCGGTGCTGACCCCGTCGGCCTCGCCGTTCTGGAAGAGGATCATGCAGGCCGAGTTGTCGGTGGACTCCACCGGCTTCGCGGCCGGCTGGATCTTCTGGATGTTCGCGATGCTGGTGGTGCCCGCCGGCGCGCAGATCCGCTTGTCGGCGAGGTCGGCGATCGTCTCGATCCCGGCGTCCTTGCCCACCAGCACCTTCTGCCCGGCGTCGTAGTAGACCTGGGAGAAGGCGACGTCCTGCCAGCGGTCGCAGTTGACCGTCATGTTCCGCGCCACGATGTCGATATCGCCGTCGACCAAGAACGGAATCCGGTCGGCCGCCGTGATCACGCGCAGCTCGACCCGGTCGCGGATGACCTGCTTCAGGCTCTCGTCGGGCCAGATCGCCTGGGCGATCGCGTTGACCATGTCGATGTCGAAGCCCTCGATCACGCCGGTGCCGGCGTTGCGGGCGCCGAGCAGGTTGGTGTCGGCGGCGATGCCGGCCACGAGCCGGCCGTTCTGGCGGATGCGCGCCACGGCGTCGCCGTCGACGGTGCCGTCGGCCGGGTCGAACGACCGGACCTGGCTGCCGTCGTTCTCGCAGGGCACGTTGTCGTCCGAGGGGTTCGGCGCGGCCGCGCCCGACGTCTCGTCGTCGGGCTCGGGCACGACCGTGGCGTCGTACCCCCCGCACCCGGCCAGCACCAGCCCGGCCAGCACCAGGCCCAGGGCCTGCGTCGTCCGCCGCCTCATGCGTACTCCCTCCGTCGGGTGCCGATGCCGCGACTGGCGGCGAAGGCCGCCACCAGGGCACCGAGCGCGGTCAGCACCACCAGGATGATCGAGAAGGCCCCACCGTCCCGGAATCCGTCGGCCGCCTCGGTGCCGTTGACCTCCGCCTCCGCGGCCGCGCTCGCGTCGACCGCGTCGAGCAGGTCGGTGGCCGAGCCGTCGTCGGTCGAGGTCGCCAGGGCGACCGCGCCGTCCCAGTCGCCGGCCTCGTCGGCGTCGCGGATCGCCTCGTGCTGGTCCGCGTAGGCCTGCCACTGGTCGAGCGTCAGGCCGTCGGCCGACTCCTCCACGATGTCCGCCTGCCGGACCCACTCCTTCTCGTAGGTCGCGCCCGCCCCCCGGTTGACCAGGCCCAGGCTCTCGACGGCCTTGGCGTTGTTGGCGGCCGTGCGGGCGGTGGCCGCGTCGACGGCCGCCTCGTAGTGACCGTCCTGCAGGCCCTCGTTGCCGTTGTGCTCGGCCTGGGCGTGCGCGGCCGTCGCCAGCGTGAGCCCGGCGACCACGAGCGCGGCGACGACCAGCCCGACGTTGAAGCGGCGGTGGAAGCGCCGTGCGATCTGCCGGTTGACCACGACGAGGACGACCAGCGCCGCGATCCCGCAGAGCAGCAGCCAGACCGGGCTCTGCCCGTCCATCTCGCCGGTGGCCCGCTCGGCGTTCGCGTCGGCGAGCGCCTGGGTGATCGGCAGGGCCTCGTCGCGCAGGGCCTTGCCCGCCTGGTTGAGGTAGGCGATGCCGATCACGAGCTGTTGGCGGTTGTAGTCCCGCGCCTGCGCCACCGAGGTGGTGTACGACGCGACCGCGGCGTTCAGGTCGGCCAGCACCTCGCGGTCGGCCGGCTGGGCCTCGGCGGCGTCGGTGATCAGGCGCAGCGCGGTGTCGATCGAGCTGTCGTACTCGGCCCGGGCGTCGGCGGGCTCCAGCCCGCCGACCAGGTAGGAGTTCGTGGCGATGGCGTCGGCCCGCAGCAGCAGGGACTGGATCTGCTGGACGCGCACGACCTGCTCGGTGTTGGCGGCGGCGCGGCCGTTGGCCTGCCAGGACAGCACCTGCAGCACGGCAGCGACGGCGCCGAAGAGCACGCACGCGACGACGGCGAGCACCTGGAGCCGGTTGAGCAGGCTCGGCACGTTCTCCGACAGGTCACGCCCGCCCGCCGTCGCCGCGACAGGCGGAGCGGGTGCTGCCACGGTCGCGGTGGGCCGCATCGCCGGGGTCTGGCTGGGTGCCGGTGCTCCGGCCGTCTGCGTCACGCCGTCTCCTCCTGCTCGGCCGGACCGGTGTCTTCCCCGTCGAGGAACGGGTCAACCACGCCGGGGTCGGTGGGCTGGACCGGTGCCTCGAGCGGCTCGGTCTCCAGGTCGTCGGGGTGCAGCGTGCGCAGCTGCTCCAGCGTCGGCTGCTCGACCTCGCGCAGCCGCCAGGCGTGCCGGCCGATCGCCGCCTCGAGCACGTTGCGGACGTAGCGCGCGTTGCCGAAGGTCGGGCCGCGCCCGACGCCCGCGAGGATCTCCCGCAGGCGGTCCAGGACGGCCTCGTCGAGGTCGTACTCGGCGGAGCGCGCCATCGCAGCGAAGATGTCGGCGAGCTCGCCGTCGGTGTAGTCGACGAAGTCGATGGTGGTGCGGAAGCGGCTCTCGAGGCCGGGGTTCTGGCCGACGAAGACCTGCATCGGGACGGGGTAGCCGGCGACGATGACGACGAGGTCGTCGCGCTTGTCCTCCATCTCCTTGACCAGCGTGTCGACGGCCTCCTGGCCGTACTGGTCGCCGGCCAGCGCGTAGGCCTCGTCGATGAACAGCACGCCGCCCTCGGCGGACTTCACGACCTCGGCGGTCTTCATCGCGGTCTGGCCGAGGTAGCCGGCCACCAGCTCGGAACGGTCGACCTCGATCAGCTGTCCCTTCGAGAGCAGCCCGAGCGCGCGGTAGATGCCCGCGACCAGGCGCGCCACGGTGGTCTTGCCCGTGCCGGGGTTGCCGTTGAAGATCATGTGCCGGGTGATGGTCGGTGCCTTCAGCCCGGCCTGCTGACGCAGCCCCTCGACGCGGAGCACGGCCGCCTGGCGGTGGATCTCGGCCTTCACGTCGGCCAGCCCGACCAGCGCGTCGAGCTCCGCGAGCAGCTCCTCGACGCTCTTCGGCTCCTCCTCCGGCTCCGGCTCGGGCTCCTCCGCGGCCGGCGCGGGCTCGGCGGGTGCGGCCTGGACCGGCGCCGGACCCGCGGGCTCGAGCGGCTGGGACGGCTCGGTCGGCGCCTGCAGGCCGGCGAGGTCGAGGCCCCCCGCGAGCTTGCGCTGGATGGTGCCGAGCTGGCTCAGCAGGCTGCGGGTGACCTCGTCGCCGACCCCGGGGACGGGCTGCCGCTCGGCACCCGGCAGCGGTCCGGGCGCGCCCTCCCCGAGCTGGGCGGCGGCCGCGGTGGCGGCGTTGCCCACGGTGCGGGGGTTCTGCTCGCCCAGCGAGGTCGCGGCGAAGGCCACGTCCGCCAGGGCCTGGGCGTACGCCGGCGCGTGCGGTGAGCGGGTCAGCTGGAGCTGGCCCATGCTCGGCGTCGGGGCGACGCGGTAGCGCCGGCCGCGGGAGGCGGCGTCCATGAAGTCGTCGGCCGACGCAGCGCGCCCGGTCTGGGCGGACCAGTCGACGAACGCCCCCTTGGCGGCCTCGGACACGGTGGCGGCCAGCGCCTCCCCCTCGGCGCGGGCGACGGCGGGCTCGACCCCGGCGCGGGCAGCGGCCTCGGCGAGAGCGGCGAGCGCCGCGGACAGATCGGTCATCAGGAGGATCCCAGCGTCATGTCGGTGCCGGTGGACGGCCCGAACTTGGCCTGCAGGAACATGCCGTGCGCGACCAGCGCCTGGGCGTCGGCACGGTTGGCGGCGTCGAGGATCTTGTCCATCGTCGAGGCCAGCAGCTCGAGCTGGTCGACGAGCACCATCAGCGACGTCTTGTAGCCGTCGATGGGCCGGGTGTCGGCCCACTCCCGCGGCAGCCGGAGATATCCCCCGACGGCCTCGGGCAGGTAGTTCGTCGCGGTCGCGACGACCGAGTAGCTGTCGGCCGAGCCCGCGCCGAGGTGGCGCAGCCGGGGCAGCGTGTCGTTGATCGTCCGCGCGATCCGGCGTACCCGCGAGATGACGAGGGGCGGCGCGCCGCCCTCGACGAGCATCGCGTTGACGCGGTTGAGCGAGGCGAGGATGTCCTGCTCCGTCGGCGGCGCAGGTACGACGACGGCCGGCTCCTCCCTCCGGCGCCCGAACCACGACCTGAGGCCCATGCGGTGCCTCAGCGGGTGGGCAGCGTGGACAGGTCGAGCGAGCCCGCGGCGTTGCGGGCGTCGTGGGCCTGGACCCGGTCGAGGTAGGCCTTCGACTTGTCGACCTCGGCCCCGAGGACGCCGATCGTCTGCGCCATCGAGTCGAGGGCCTTCAGCTTGAACTCGTCGATGGAGTCCATGGTCGCGTAGATGTTCTGGAACGCGGCCTGCAGCTGCTCCATGCCGATCGTCGAGGACGCGGCCTGCTCCTGGATGGCCGCGGAGTTCTCGCGGAGCATCTCGGAGGTGCGCTGGATCATCCCCGACGTGGTGGTGTTGAGCGCGGTGATCTGGTCCAGGACGAGCTTCTGGTTGCCGAGCGCCTGGGCGACGATGACCGCGGTGCGCAGCGCCGAGATCGTGGTCGTGGACGCCCGGTCGACGCCCTTGATGAGCTCGATGTTGTTCTTGATGATGATGTCGATCGCCAGGTAGCTCTGGATCGACACCGCCAGCTGGGTGAGCAGGTCCTGGTGCTTCTGGCGGACGTAGAACAGCACGTCCTGGCTGAGCGCCTTGGCCGCCTCGGGATCCGACAGCTCCAGCTCCGCGATCCGCGCCGCGAGCTTCGCATTGAGCCGCTCGGCGACGTAGACGTACTGGTTGAGCCGCCCCATGGTCGCCCACAGGTTCGTCTTCTCCAGGTTGAGCGCGACGTTGTCCTTGGTCAGCTCGTCCTGGCCGTTGCGCAGGCTGTGCAGGATGCCGTTGAGCTGGGACTGGGCCGACTGGTACTTGCGGAAGTAGTCGGTCACCTTGTCGCCGAACGGCAGGAACCCGAGCAGCTTCTTCGAACCGGTCGCCTCGCTGGGGTCGAGGTCCTCGACCGTGCGGCGCAGCTCCAGCAGGGTCTTGCCGACCTCGGAGCCCTGGGCGATGCCGCCCTCCTTCAGCGCCCGCACCGGCTGCTCGAGCATCCGGTTCGAGGTCTCGGCCGCCTTGCGGATGTCGGCGTCGCCCATCGTGCGCACGCTCTCGGCCTGGGCCGCGAACTCCGGGCTGCCCGCCTGTGCGGTGCCGAGGGCGGTCAGGAACGACTCGACCTTGGCGTCCAGCTCCGGCAGCACCTCCGCCGAGACCTGGGGCGCCATCTTCGGCGCGGCCGTCGCCGCGACCGGGGCCGGGGCCTCGGGCGCGGTCAGCGTGAGGACCGGCTCCGGCGGCGCGAGGGGCGCCACGGCGGCCGCGCTCGGGTCAGGTTCTCCGGTGGGTGTGGTCATGGCATCTCCCGGCGACGTCGATGGCTCCTGCGAGCCGCATGCGCGCAGTCTGACATGCCCTTCCGAGCGACTGCTCAGATATCTGTCGGCATGACGTTCGTGCCGTTCTTCATCCGCTCGCGGAAGCTGCCGGTCGGGAACTCCCGGTCCTTCAGCTTGCCCATGAACTCGCGCAGCGTGCGCTCGCCGTACACCGGGGCGACGTGGTCGACGACGGACCAGTACTTCGCGGCCTCGAGGTAGAACGCGACCGGCTTGAGCTGCTTGCTGACCTTGCCGAGCCGGGTGAGGCGGGCGATCTTCTTGTCCCACGTCTTCATGGTCACGACCTCCCACTGCGGGTCGCGGCCGGTGACGTCGAACATCATCTGGCCCGCGCCCTTGAGGGTGACGGTGTTGTCGGGCGTCCACGGGCCGCCGACGGGGAGCACCCGGCCGAACGAGTCCTGGTTGAGCACCTGGTTGACGATGAACTCGGCGAGGTCCTCGCGGGCGATCGGGTTGACCACGTTGTACTCGCCGTGGTCGAAGATCCGGTAGGCCAGGCCGTTCTTCACGTCGCCGAAGGTCGCCGACAGGTAGGGGAAGTACGCCGTGGGGCGCACGATCGTCCACGGCAGGGCGCCGTGGTGCTGGCCCATGAGCTCGCCCTCGACCTGGAGCTTGTAGACCTGCGGGATCAGCTCGGGGCGGTAGGCGCCGAAGTCGCTGATCTGGATGAACTGCTTGACGTCGTGGGCGACGGCGGCCTTGATGCCGTTGACGACGGCCTCGTGGTCGACCTCGCGGCACTCCTCGGCGTCGTTGGGCTTGCGGCCGCTCAACAGCGAGATCACGACGTCGGTCGGTGCGGCGGCGACCGCGTTCAGCACGTCGGCGGCCCGGGTCGCGTCGCCGACGACGATCTCGGCGTCGGCGTACTCGGGCTCGTTCTTGGTCTCCGCCTTGCGGGCCAGCACGACCGGCCGGTAGCCGCGGCGGGCGAGCTCGGGGACGAGCGCCCGGCCGATGTAGCCGGTGCCGCCCAGCACCAGGACGCGCTCGCCGTTGCCGGTGCCCGCCGGGCCGGTGACGTACGTCGTGGACTCGCTCGCGTGCAGGCGGGTGATCAGCTCGCGGCTGTGCTGCTGCGCGGCGGAGACGTCGAGGTTCGTGATCGTGCTGAAGGCCATGAATAGATCATATACACGAACTACTCGGAAAGGCGGACCGTCCAGGCAGGAAGCCACAGCTGGGTCAGCGGGCCGATGGCCAGCGCGTAGAGCACCGTGCCGAGGCCGAGGGTGCCGCCGAGGAGCAGACCGACGACCACGACCGCGATCTCCAGGCCCGTGCGCACCAGCCGCAGCGATCCGCCGGTGCGCCGGGCCAGGCCCGTCATCAGGCCGTCGCGCGGGCCGCGGCCGAGCTGGGCGCCGATGTACATGGCCGTCGCGAGGCCGCAGAGCACGATCCCGCCGAGCATCAGGGCGATCCGCAGGACCATCAGGTCGGGGCGGTCCACGGCCCACAGCGTCGCGTCGGCGGCGAACCCCACGACCAGCGCGTTGGAGATCGTGCCGAGGCCGGGTCGCTCGCGCAGCGGGATCCAGGCGAGCAGGACCACGAAGCTCATCACCACGACGGCCTGGCCGAGCGTCAGCGGCACGTGCTGGATCAGGCCGGAGTGCAGCACGTCCCAGGGCGCCAGGCCGAGGTCGCCGCGCACCATCAGCCCGAGGGAGACGCCGTACGCCACGAGGCCGACGTACAGCTGCGGGAGCCGGCGGCCGAGGCGGCCGGCGCGGAGCTGGGCGATCGGGCCGAGGTCGGCGAGCGTGGGCCGGGGCAGGGTCGTGCTGGACATGAGCCCAGTCTGCGGCCTGATTGGACTGGTCTTGAATAGCCAATTCTGGAAGAGTGGCCTGCATGGCCCCGTCCATCTCCGCCGGCCGGGTGGCCACCCTCGCCGGCGCCTTCGACCGCAGCCCGGCGTACGCCGGCCTCGCCGACGCCCTCGTCCTGCTGATCGGCGACGGCCGGATCCAGGCCGACGTACGGCTGCCGAGCGAGCGCGAGCTGACCGAGGCGCTCGGGGTCTCGCGCACCACGGTGACCCGGGCCTACGCGCTGCTGCGCGACGCGGGGTACGCCGAGGCGCGGCAGGGCGCCGGGACCTTCACCCGGGTCCCCGGCGGCCGGGCGCGCGCCCACGACCGCGCACTGCTCCCCCGCCCGGGCGACCTGGACGCCATCGACCTCAACTGCGCCGCCGCGTCCGCACCGCCGGGCCTGCTCACGGCGTACGCCGAGGCCGCCGCCGAGCTGCCGGCCCACCTCGGCGGGCACGGCTACTTCCCCGCCGGCCTGCCCGAGCTGCAGGCCGCGATCGCCCGGACGTACGACGACCGCGGGCTGCCGACCGACCCTGCTCAGATCATGGTCACGGCGGGCGCGCTCTCCGGTGCCGCGGTGGTCGCCCGGGCGCTCACCGGCGCGGGCGACCGGGCACTGGTGGAGTCGCCGGTCTACCCGAACGCGACCGAGGCGATCCGGCTGAGCGGCGCCCGCCTCGTCGAGGCGACGGTCGATCCCGGAGGCTGGGACCTCGGCGCGATCACGGCGACGCTGCGGCAGTCGGCGCCGCGACTGGCGTACCTGATCCCCGACTTCCAGAACCCCACCGGCCACGTGATGACCGACGCGCAGCGCGAGGAGTACGCCGCCGCGCTGCGCCGCACGCGCACCGTCGCCGTGGTCGACGAGGCGCACCAGGCGCTGGCCCTCGACGGGCAGACGATGCCGCGGCCGTTCGCGGCGTACTCCGCGGACACGGTGACCATCGGGTCGGCGAGCAAGAGCTTCTGGGGCGGTCTGCGGCTCGGCTGGATCCGGGCGCCGTACGACGTGATGGAGCGGCTGACCCGCGCCCGGGTCGCGCTCGACCTGGGCGCACCCGTGCTGGAGCAGCTGGTGCTGACCCGGCTGCTCACCGCCGGGCCGGTGCTGCCCGAGCACCTGGAGCGACTGCGCGAGCAGCGCGACGCGCTCGCCGCGGCGGTGCGCGAGCTGCTGCCCGAGTGGCGGTTCCAGCTGCCCGCCGGCGGGCTCGCGATCTGGTGCGAGCTGCCGGCCCCGCTCGCGACCGCCGTGACCGCGGAGGCCGAGCGCCGGGGCGTGATCGTCGCCCCGGGCCCGGTCTTCGCGGTCGGCGGCGGGCTGGACCGGTTCGTCCGGATCCCCTGGACCCGCCCCGCCCCCGAGCTCACGGAGGCCGTGCGCCGGCTCGCGGACGCGTGGGCGGTCGTGCGCGAGCGTCGTACCTCCCCCGGCCGGGGTGCCGGCCGGGTGATGGTGGCCTGAGCCCGCGCCTACCGCCTCTGGCCGGCTCAGACGGTGAACCGCCCGACCAGCTCGCCCAGGTCCTCCGAGAGCCGGGCCAGCTCGCTCGCGGCCTGCTCCGCACGGGCCACGCCCTCGGAGGTGGAGCCCGCCGCCTCGGCGACCCCCGAGATGTTCGCCGCGATCTCGCCCGACGCGGTGGCCGCGTCGCCGACGTTGCGGTTCATCTCGTTGGTGGTCGCCGTCTGCTCCTCGACCGCGGCGGCGATGGTGGCCTGGAAGTCGTTGATCTGACCGATCACCCCCGAGATCTGCTCGATCGCGTCGACCGCCTCGGAGGTGTCGACCTGGATCGCGGCGACCCGCTGGGAGATGTCCTCCGTGGCCCGGGCCGTCTCCTGGGCCAGCTCCTTGACCTCGTTGGCCACGACCGCGAACCCCTTGCCCGCCTCGCCCGCGCGAGCGGCCTCGATGGTGGCGTTGAGCGCGAGCAGGTTCGTCTGCTCGGCGATCGAGGTGATCACCTTGATCACGTTGCCGATCTCGGTGGAGGACTCGCCGAGCTTGGCGACCGTGCCGTTGGTCCGCTCGGTGATCACCACGGCGTCCGAGGCGATCCGGGCCGCGTCGGACGTGCTCTGGGCGATCTCCCGGATCGAGGCGCCCATCTGCTCCGACCCGGCCGCGACCGTCTGGACGTTGCGCGAGACCTGGTCGGCGGCCGCGGTGACCGCCTGGGCCTGGGCGCTGGTCTCCTCGGCCGCCGCCGCGATCTGGCTCGAGGACTCGGCCATCTCGGCGGCCGAGCCGTTGAGGCTGTGGGCCGTCGTGGTGATGCCGCTGACGACGCCGGACATGTTCTCGACGGCGAGGTTGAGCGCCTCCGCCATCTGTCCCGACTCGTCGCGCGAGTGCACCGGCACCCGCGTCGTCAGGTCACCCCGCGAGACGGCCAGCAGCCCGCGCCGTACGGCGTCGAGGCTGCGGGCCACCCGCTGGGAGACCAGCCAGGCGAGCGCGAGGCCGACCAGGAGGGTCAGCACGATGACGATGATGGTCGTGCGCTGGGTGGCGGACCGGGTGTCCTCGATCGCCGTCCGGCTCGCAATCACCTTGTCCTCGACCGCGGCGCGCAGCGCGTCGAGGTTGGTCGAGAGGCTGAAGAAGATGTCCCACTTCGGGCCGCCGGACACCGCGTCGCCCTGGTCGAGCCGCCCGGCGCGCCAGAGCTCGAAGATCTCGTCGTTGTAGCCGAGGTACTCCTGCCAGTCCGACTCGATGGCCGCCAGGCTCGCACGGCCGTCGGCGTTCAGGCTCGCGGTATCGAGGCCGAGGATCTCGCTCTCGAAGCCCTCGACGCCGTCGGTGTAGTTGGCGAGGTTGTCGCCGTCGGGCGCGGCGGCCGCGGCCCCGCCGTCGGTGCGGGCCTTCCAGGCGGTGATGTTCTGCCAGTTGGCCAGCCACAGCAGCTGGTAGCGACCGCGCTCCACCTGCTGCTGGGTCGCCACGGCCTGGCTCCAGTCCTGCTGGCGGGCGTCGATGGTGGAGCCGCCGCGCAGTGCGGTGACCCCGACGACGACCGTGCCGACGACCAGCACCGCGACGATCGCGAAGATCCGCACCCGCAGGCTCAGGTCGTCGAAGGTACGACGCCGGCGCTCGGCCGGTGTCGGAGCATGCATGTCGTTCCCCTGTCCACGAGAGATCGGGGACCCGGTCAGGCCCCTCGCTCCCCCATCGACCGGGCCCGGAGCGCCCTGACCCGGCCCGCCCGCCAAGACTCGACGAACGCGGAGGCCGGCGCTTGTCAGGTCCTGACCTGCGCGTGCCCGGGAACGCGACAGCCCCCGAGGCTCCGCTCGTCCGCGGAGCCCCGGGGGCTGTCGGTGTGGCTCAGACCAGGCTGACGGCGCGCACCGAGGTGGCGTCGATGGCCGACTGGATCTCGGTGAGCACGTCGGCGGGGATCGCGGAGTCGACCGACAGGGCGACCAGCGCCTGACCGCCCTTGGCGTCGCGGGCCACCTGCATGCCGGCGATGTTGACCTGGGCGTCGCCGAGGATCTGGCCGACGGTGCCGACCATGCCCGGGCGGTCGCTGTAGGTCAGGAACGCCAGGTGGTCGGTGGGCTCGATGTCGACGTCGAAGCCGTTGATCTCGACCAGGCGCTCGCGCTGGTTGATGCCGACCAGGGTGCCGCTGACGGAGACCTGCGAGCCGTCGGCGAGGGTGCCGCGCAGCGTGATCAGGTTGCGGTGGTCGGGGCTCTCACCCTCGGTGACCAGGCGGACGGCGGTGCCGCGCTCGGCGGCCAGCAGCGGCGCGTTCACGTAGGAGACCTGGTCCTCGACGATGTCGCTGAAGACGCCCTTGAGCGCGGCCAGCTCCAGCACCTTGACGTCGTACTCGGTGATCTCGCCGCGGACCTCGACGTCGAGCTGCTGCGCGACCTCGCCGGCCAGGCCGGTGAAGACCCGGCCGAGCTTCTCCGTGAGCGGGATGCCGGGGCGCACGTCCTCGGCGATCACGCCGCCCTGGACGTTGACGGCGTCGGGGACCAGCTCGCCGGAGAGGGCGAGGCGGACCGACTTGGCCACCGCGATGCCGGCCTTCTCCTGGGCCTCGTCGGTGGAGGCACCGAGGTGCGGCGTGGCGACGACGTTCTCGAGCTCGAAGAGCGGGCTGTCGGTGCAGGGCTCCTTGGCGAACACGTCGAGGCCGGCGGCGGCGATGCGGCCGGTCTTCAGCGCGTCGTACAGCGCGGCCTCGTCGACGATGCCACCGCGGGCGGCGTTGACGAGCACCAGCTGCGACTTGGCCTTGGCGAGCTGCTCGGCGCCGATCAGGCCCACCGTCTCGGGGGTTTTGGGCAGGTGGACCGACATGAAGTCGGACTCCGCGAGCAGGGTGTCGAGGTCGACGAGGCGCACGCCCATCTGGGCGGCCCGGCCGGCCTGCACGTAGGGGTCGTACGCGATGACCTTCATGCCGAAGGCGGAGAGCCGCTGCGCGACCAGGACGCCGATGCGGCCCAGGCCGACGATGCCGACGGTCTTCTCGTAGAGCTCGATGCCGGTGTACTTCGACCGCTTCCACTCGCCGTTCTTCAGCGCCGCGTGCGCGGGCGAGACGTGACGGGCGGCGGCGAGCATCAGCGCGACGGCGAGCTCGGCGGCGGAGACGATGTTGGAGGTCGGCGCGTTCACGACCATGACGCCGGACTGGGTGGCGGCCTTGACGTCGACGTTGTCGAGACCGACGCCCGCGCGGGCGACGACCTTCAGCTTCTTGGCGGCGGCCAGCGCCTCGGCGTCCACCTTGGTGGCGGAGCGGACCAGGATCGCGTCGACGTCGGCGATGGCCGGGATCAGCTCGGCGCGGTCGGCGCCGTTGCAGTTGCGGATCTCGAAGTCCGGGCCGAGCGCCTCCACGGTGGCGGGGCTGAGCTCTTCGGCGATGAGTACGACGGGCTTGCTCACAGCGGATGTCCTTCAACAGGTCGATCGGGAAGTGACGGGAGCGCCTCACCGGCCCCTGATGACGCGGGGTCTGCTGCGGGCCGGGGCGATCGTGCACGACGCTGTGCCGATGGCCACAGTACCCGAGATAATCCTTGGCGCCCGCATCGCCAGCGGGCTACGGTGAAGGCGTCCCATTGCCTCCCATCGGCAGGTCCCGTTGCTCCTCTGAGGAAGTCCATCCGCCCGGTTCCGAGCGCACTCGCGCGCTCCCGGCGTACCTCCCTCAGACCTTCCAGGAGCACCCGTGCAGTCCGCTGCCATCACCCTGTCCTCCGTCGGCCTCACCTGGCCCGACGGCACCACCGTCATCGACGACCTCGACCTGCTCGTCGCCCCCGGGCGCACCGGCCTCGTGGGGGTCAACGGCTCCGGCAAGTCGACGCTGCTCAAGCTCGTCGCCGGCGTCCTGACCCCCACGTCCGGGCACGTGCGCGTCGCCGGCGAGGTCGGCTACCTGCCCCAGGACCTCACCCTCGACGTCGACCAGCCGATCGAGGAGTTCCTCGGCATCGGGGCCGCCCGGCGGGCGCTGCGGGCCATCGAGTCCGGTGACACCGATCCCGAGCTGTACGACGTCGTCGGCGACGACTGGGACGTCGAGGAGCGGGCGGTCGCCGAGCTCGAGCGGCTCGGGCTGCCCGGCGACCTGCTGGACCGCCGGATCGGCGAGGTGTCCGGCGGCGAGGCCACCCAGCTGGGCCTGGCCCGGTTGCTCCTCCGCCGGCCCAACGTCCTGCTGCTCGACGAGCCGACCAACAACCTCGACCGCGCCGCGCGCGAGCGGCTGTACGACCTGGTCGGGACCTGGCCGCGCACCCTGCTGGTGGTCAGCCACGACCGCGAGCTGCTGGAGCGCGTGGACCGGATCGGCGACCTGCGCAGTGGCTCGGTGCGGTGGTACGGCGGCGGCTACTCGTCGTACGCCGCCCAGGTCGCGGCCGAGCAGGACGCCGCCGAGCAGGCGGTGAGCACCGCCCGCGCCGACCTGCGCAAGCAGCGCTCCGACCGGCAGGAGGCCGAGCGCGTGCTCGCCCAGCGCCGGCGCAAGGGGCGGCAGACGCAGCTCGCGGGCGGCATCCCCAAGATCGTCGCGGGCATGAAGAAGAACGCGGCCGAGCAGTCGGCGGCGAAGTACCGCAAGGTGCACGAGGAGCGGCTCGACGCGGCGCGGGAGCGGCTCGACGCGGCGGAGTCCCGGCTGCGGGAGGACCGCGGGATCCGCATCGACCTGCCCGGCACCGAGGTGCCGCGCGGACGGGTGGTGCTGACCGGGGGCGAGCTGGAGATCAGCGGGCCGGACCGGGTCGGGATCGTCGGGCCGAACGGCTCGGGCAAGACGACGCTGCTCGAGTCGCTGCTCCCGCAGGCTCGAGTGCCGGTGGGACATCTCTCGCAGCGCCTCGACCTGCTGGACGACGACCTCAGCGTCGCCGAGAACGTCGCCGCGCGAGCTCCCCGCGCCGACCGCACCGAGGTCCGCTCACGGTTGGCGCGCTTCCTCTTCCGCGGCCGCGACGCCGACAAGCCGGTGAGCGCGCTGTCGGGAGGCGAGCGGTTCCGCGCGACGCTGGCGGCGCTGCTGCTGGCCGACCCAGCGCCGCAGCTGCTGCTGCTCGACGAGCCGACCAACAACCTCGACTTCGCGTCGTACGACGCGCTGGTCTCGGCGCTCGACTCCTTCCGCGGGGCGCTCGTCGTGGTCAGCCACGACGCGGGCTTCCTGGAGGAGATCGGGGTGGAGCGGCTGATCGACCTCGGCCCCGAGGAGGATCAGGACTCCGACCCCGACGCCGACGCGGAGTCCGATGCCGCGGTCGTGGGCCAGACGTAGGGCAGGTCGTCGGGGACGTCGGTGAACCGCGAGCCGTAGAACTCCGGGTCCTTGCGCAGGAGCGAGGAGCGGTGGCTGCGGTGGAAGTCCTCGTCGCCGAGCCACGCGGGCAGCTCGCCCGCCGCCGCCAGGTCGGCCTGCGTGCGGATCTCGGTCACGCCGGCGTCCGCGAGATCGGTGACGAGGGTGGTGGCGCAGGTGTCCGCGCGGCCGGCCTCGGTCCACACGTCGCAACAGGTGAGCGAGTAGCGGCCGAGGGCCTCCAGGTGGCCGCGCCACATCTTCACCGCCGGATGGTGGCGCCAGCCGTAGCCGGGGACGGTCAGGCCGCGGACGACCTGGAGGCACTCGACGCGCTGCTTGCCGAGCCGCTTCGGGTCGAGCGACCGCGCGGAAGCCTCGAAGTCGGCGTACGGGAGGAAGGTCTGCACGCGCTCCCGGTGCCCCGTCACACCCCGTAGTACGGCGCCTCCAGCGGCCAGTCCGCGGCGATCCACCGCGGGACCAGCTCGTCGAGCGCGGCCTCGACGGGCGAGCCGACGTACTCGTCGCGCACCCACCAGGAGATCACCGCGTCGGCGCCGGGGTGCGACGGGTGGGGCGGGTCGACGTACACGCAGCCGATCAGCTCGGTCTCCCCCGCGTCGAGGAGGGCGTAGTTGAAGGACAGGTGGGCCTCGGCCTCGTCCCAGTGGTGCTGCAGGTCCTCGCGGTCATGCTCGGCCGTCATCGTGGCGGGCGGCCAGCCCCAGGCCTCGCCGTAGATCGACCAGAGGCGCTCGCGCGAGCCCATCACGGCGGGCATGTCGAGCTCGGTGTCGTCGGGGTGGATCGGCCGGAGGTGGTGGCCGGTCGACAGCTCGACGCGGGTGGGGTGCTGCCAGTCCGGGGGCAGCCAGGGGGTCTCCGTCATGCGTCGATCCTGGCACCGCGGAACTCGGATGCGCCGGTTGATTTCGCGTGCGAGGCTCGCGGGGTGCACCTCGAGACCGAGCGCCTGCTGATCCGCCCCTGGACCCATGACGACGCCGAGCGGCTGCTCGACATCCAGAGCCGGCTCGAGGTCGTGAAGTGGCTCGGCGACGGCGAGCCGGTGCTGATGAAGGACCTCGACGAGGCGCACCAGCGCGTCGACCGGTACGCCGACCGCTCGGCCACCCCGCCGCTCGGCTTCTGGGCGATCGAGGTGCGCGCCACGGGCGTCGTCGTGGGCTCGGTCCTGCTGCTCACCCTGCCCAACGCCGAGGACGGCGAGGTGGAGATCGGCTGGCACCTGCACCCGGACTCCTGGGGCCACGGCTACGCCAGCGAGGCGGCGCGCGCGGTCCTGGGCCACGGCTTCGACGCCGGCCTGCCCGAGATCATCGCGGTCTCGCACACCGACAACTACCCCTCGCAGTCCGTGATGCGCCGGATCGGGATGACCGATCGCGGCATCATCGAGAAGTGGTACGACAGCCCGTCGGCGTACTTCACGATCACCGCCGAGGAGTGGCGAGCCGGTCGCTGAGGTGCGACGGACGGGGCGCCGTACTCGCCGCCGACTCTCGGCTCACCAGGTTTCGAGGCTCGCTCCGCTCGCACCTCAACCAGCGTCGACCTGACGCTGGTCGAGGTGCGAAGGACAAAGCCCGGGCCGCCCGCTGGTTGAGGTGCGAAGGACGAAGTCCGGGCGCCCCCGCTGGTTGAGGTGCGAAGGACGAAGCCCGGGCCGCCCGCTGGTTGAGGTGCGAAGGACGAAGTCCTGAGCCTCGAAACCCGGCGAGCCGAGAAGCAGCCTGAGGAGCGGCGTTCCCGGGCGTGCCTGTAACCCTGACAGGCGGCGCCGGTCAGGGCTGCAGGGTCTCGAGCGGGCTGGTGCCGTGGTGGTCTCGTCCGAAGACGAGCCCGTTGGGACTTCGCCACACGAACGAGGTGTCGTCGACCTTGTCGTAACGCCACCGCGTGTGCGTCTTCGCGCGGTGATGTCGCCGGCAGAGCGGGGCGATGTTGCAGTCACAGGTGGTTCCGCCACTCGCGGCGGGGTCGATGTGGTCGCAGTCCGCCCGCCTGGCTCGTCTTTGGCACCACGGGAACACGCACGTGTGCTGCAGCAGCACCTGGCGCTCGCGGAGCCGGTCCGGGACTTCGTAGGCGTCGACGTGGACGTGATCGGCGAGGTCGATGACCGGCTTCACGACCACCTGCGTATCGGGATTGGCACACCAGTTCTTCACCTGCTCGGCCGAGACGAAGGAGCGGGTCTCCTCCACTCGGGCGAGGTCCAGATCGGTCGCCGACCCGGCGAGGGCGGCCTCGGAGAGGTGCACGTGCAACAGCACCTGGCGGGGTTTGGGCCGATCCTCGGGCTCGGCGGCCGCGAGGTCCAGCGAGAGCTGACGGCGAGCCAGGTCACCCACGGCGATGGAGCGGCGGACGTCCAATGGTGCGTCCAGGCCGAGGTCGCCGAGGTCACGCGCACGCCGGGCGACGGCGTCCTCCAGATCGAGGGCGTCGGCCAGGTCGAGGGTGCCGTGGACGTCGACGCAGCCGTCGAAGGAGACCTGGCGGGTCTCGATGTCGAAGTGCCGTCCCTCCTGGGCCGCGATCCGGCGAGCCTCGGCCTCGTCGGGGTCGAAGCGGACCCGCGCCTCCTCGACCGTGCGGTCGAGCTGGGCGATCGAGACCTTATGCGCCACGGACGCCAAGTGAGCGTCGACGTACGCCGCACCCGCGGGCGGCAGGTCGAGGGTGGACTTCGCGACCCGCCGCGCCTTCCACACCGGCAGGTCCAACGACTGGACCCGGGCGTAGAGGCGTGGGAGGCGGTGGGCCAGCTCGACCGCCTCACCCAGGTACATCCGCCCCGCGTCGGAGGAGAGCCCGAGGGCTGCGGCGAACTCCAGCACGCTGAACTCCGCCACCAGCGGGGCGCCTTCGCCGGCGATCGTCAGCGCGTCCTCCGCGCCCGGGACTAGGACTGCCGCATCGTCGTACGAATCCGTCGAGTGCATCCCCGCCCACGCCACCGCCGCGGCCAGCTGCTGGGCGGCACCGTGGGCCTCCGCCTGCCGCGCGGCGCCCACGTAGGCGAGCAACGCGGATGCGTTGTCGCAGTCGTGGAGTTCCCGAGTGGCCATACGAAGATGGTAGATACGGGCACCGACAATCCGGGGTCGTCATCCACAGCGGCCGGGCGTGCTCGCTCGGCGCCGTCTCTCGGCTCACTGGGTTTCGAGGCTCGGCGCTGGGGCGCCTCACACCTCAACCAGCGTCACGTTCGGCGCCCGCCGTACTCGGCGCTGCTTCTCGGCTCACGGGGTTTCGAGGCTCAGGACTTCGTCCTTCGCACCTCAACCAGCGTCCCTCGGCTTCCGTCGTACTGAGGTTCGCAGCGGTGGCCACAGCGGTCGACCCGAAGGAGCCGCCAACCGGCCGGTGACCGCGACCAGGTACGACGAGTGCTGGCTGCGGTGGCCCCGTTATCTCAGTGATCACTGAAACTGCCGTGACCCGACCGGAGACCGCGGCCGCCGTACCCACCGCTGCTTCTCGGCTCACGGGGTTTCGAGGCTCGCTCCGCTCGCACCTCAACCAGCGTCATGTTCGGCGGCCGTCGTACCCGGCGCTGCTTCTCGGCTCACCGGGTTTCGAGGCTCAGGACTTCGTCCTTCACACCTCAACCAGCGTCACTGCACCCGAGGCTGCTTCTTGGCTCGCCAGCGTCGCGAGGCGAGCGACGGCGTCAGGTGAAGAGGGACTGGCCGATGTACTCGCCGGGCGCCGTGCCGGGTGGGGCGGCGAAGAGGGCGGAGCCGGTGAACTTCAGGTACTCCATCAGGGCGTCGTTGGTGGACATGGCGTTCTGGATCGGGATGAAGTGGGTGCGGGGGTCGCGGACGTAGGCGATGAAGAACAGGCCGGCGTCCAGGCCGCCGAGGGCGTCGCTGCCGTCCACGAAGTTGTAGCCGCGGCGCAGCATCCGGGCCCCGTCGTGGGCGTCGGGGTGGACGACGCGGACGTGGGCGTCGGCGGGGATGGCCGGGCCACCCGAGCCGGGGAGGTCGAAGTCGGGCTCGGTGAACTCCTCGCCGCCCGACAGCGGGGCGCCGGTGGCCTTGGTGCGGCCGACGAAGTTCTCCTGGTCGCCGAGGGGCTGGCGGTCCCAGACCTCGATGGTCATGTTGATCCGGCGCGCGACCAGGTAGGAGCCGCCGGCCAGCCAGTCCCCGGGGGACTCCCCGGACCCGACCCACACGTGCTCGTCGAGCGCGGCGGTCTCGGACGACTTCACGTTGGCGGTGCCGTCCTTGAAGCCGAACAGGTTGCGCGGGGTCTCCTCCCCCACCGACGTGGTGGAGGTCCGGCCGAAGCCCAGCTGCGACCAGCGCACGGCGACGGTGCCGAAGCCGATCCGGGCGAGGTTCCGGATCGCGTGTACGGCGACCTGCGGGTCGTCGGCGCACGCCTGCACGCACAGGTCGCCGTCGGACCGGGCCGGGTCCAGGTTGTCGGCCGGGAAGTGCGGGAGCCGCCGCAGCGCCTCGGGCTGCCGGTCGGCGAGGCCGAACCGGTCCTTCCCGGACGCGTCGCGGAAGAGCGACGGACCGAAACCGAAGGTGATCGTCAGCCCGCTCGCCGGCAGCCCGATCGCCTCGCCGGTGTCGTCCGGCGGCAGGTTGGTCGCGCCCTCGACGGGACCGATCTCTCCGGCCGGCCCGCCCTGCGTCATCCGCTCCGCGGCCTCGGTCCAGGCCCGCAGCAGCGCGACCAGCTCCTCGCGGGAGTCGGTGCGTACGTCGAAGGCCGCGAAGTGCAGCCGGTCCTGGACCGGCGTGTCGATGCCGGCCTGGTGCTCGCCGCGGAAGGGGTACACCTTCGCCGCCGGTGCGGCAGCAGGCGCCGGAGCCGCCTCGGAGGCCCGGCCGGCCACGAACGCGCCGGCCACCCCGGCGGCGGCAGCGCCACCGCCGAGGAGGCCACGACGGGAGACCCGGGTCACGACAGCATCATCCGCCTGCGCTCCGGGGTCAGGACAGCACCGCGGCGGTCAGCGTCGAGAGCGGCTCGGACAGCGCGTTGACCGCGTCCGAGAGCTCCTTGACCTGCTCCGGGGTCAGGTCGTCGTAGAGGACGAAGCCGTCACCGGAGCGCTGGGCGTCGAGCAGCTCCTGGAGCTCGGCGAACCGCGCGTCGAGCTGCTCGGCGAGCTCGGGGTCCTTCTGCTCGACGAGCGGCCGGACGCCGTCGTACCCGACCTTGGCGCCGTCCACGTTGGCCTGGAAGTCCCACAGGTCGGTGCGCGACCAGAACTCCTCCTCGCCAGTGACCTTGCCGGTCGCGACCTCCTCCAACAGCCCGCGCGAGCCGTTGGCGATCTGGTCGACGGTGAACTGCAGCTCCTGGATCCGCGCGTCGAGGGTCTCGGTGTTGGCGAGCAGGTCCTCGGCGTACGTCGTGCGCTCCTCGGGCGTCAGCGCCTGGTACTTCTCGGCACGTGCCGGCCACAGGTCCTTCTCGATGAGGTGCCAGCCGGTCCACTTCTGCCCCGGCTCCAGGTCGGCCTCGCGGGCGTCCATCATCGGGTCGAGGTCGCCGAAGGACTCGGCCACGGTCTCGATGCGTTCCCAGTGGGTGCGCGCCACCGGGTAGAGGGCGCGGGCGGCGTCGTCGTCGCCGGCCTCGTAGAGCTCGACGAACTCGCGGGTCTTCACCAGCAGCTGGTCGGACTGGTCCTGCACGTACGCGGCGTAGTTGGCCTGCGCGGTCGTGACCAGCTCCTGCTCGTCACCGGAGACCGCCACGTCCTCGTCGGACTCGGTCACGGTGAACGGCGCCCGGATGCCGTCGCCGGTCATGCCGGGCTTGCAGGCGGTGACGTACTCGCCGGCGGGGGCGTTCACGGTGAGGCTGCGGTCGAGGTTCGGTCCGATGTTCTCCACCTCGGCGACGATGCGCAGGCCGTCCTCGCCGAGCAGGTAGAACTCCGTGACCTGGTCGCCGGTGTTGGTCACGGCGAAGGTGAGCGTGCCGGCGGGCGCCTCGGTCGCCGACACCTCGCATGCGTCCGCCGAGGAGTTGACGGTCAGCGACCGCCCGTCACCGCCTCCGTCGGCGCTCGCGCCGTCGGTGTTCTCGGTGCAGGCCGCGAGGGACGGGACGGCGACCAGCAGTGCGGTCGCGAGGAGCGCTTTACGCATCGGCGGTTTCCTTCGGGATCGGAGTGGCGCGGCGACGGACGCCGAGGAGGAACAGGGTCATGACGGGTACGGCGTACAGCAGCCAGGCCGCCGCCTCCAGCCAGGTGGTGGCCGGGGAGAAGTTGAAGACGCCCTTCAGCAGCGCGCCGTACCAGCTGGTCACGTCGACGGTGTCGGAGACGTCGAAGGCGAGATGATGCAGGCCGGGCAGGACGCCGGCCTCCTGCAGGTCGTGGACGCCGTACGCCAGCACGCCGGCCGCCACGATGATCAGGAACGCGCCGGTCCAGGTGAAGAAGCGCGACAGGTTGATCGAGACCGCGCCGCGGTAGATGAGCCAGGCCAGCAGCACCGCGGTCGCGATGCCGAGCGCCGCGCCGAGCAGCGGCTCCCAGGTCGGCGGTGCGACCCCGCCCGCCTCCCGGGTGCCGGCCCGGGTCGCGGACCACAGGAAGAGAGCGGTCTCCAGGCCCTCACGACCGACCGCGAGCACCGCGACCACGACCAGCGCCCACCGGCCGCCCTCAGCGGCGTCGTCGATGCGCCCGCGCAGCTCCCCGGACAGGCTGCGTGCCGCCTGCGCCATCCAGAAGATCATGTAGGTCACGAAGCCGACCGCGACGATCGACAGGGTGCCGCCGATCAGCTCCTGCGCCTCGAAGGTCAGCGTCTGCGGGCCGTACGTCAGGACCGCCCCGAACGCGAGACTGACCGCGACGGCGACCGCGACGCCGGCCCAGATCCGCGGCAGCAGGTGTCGCCGGTCGGTCTTGACCAGGTACGCGACCAGGATGCTGACCACCAGGCCGGCCTCGAGGCCCTCGCGCAGTCCGATCAGGTAGTTGGCGAGCACGAACGTAGATCGTACGCCCGCCTGCTTAGGGCTGCCTAACCTTCCTTGGGTATCCGATCGGCGTCAGATCGCGCAGCCGTCGGGTCCGCACGCGTCGGCGTCGCCGCCGACGGTCTGCAGGACCGGGTGCGCGTCGCTCCAGGCCCGGTCGAGGACCTGGGCGAAGACCTCGCTGGGCTGGGCGCCCGAGACGCCGAACTTGCGGTCGACGACGAAGAAGGGCACGCCGGTGGCGCCGTACGCGCGCGCCTGGGCGATGTCGGCGGAGACCGCGTCGGCGTACTCCTCGGAGGCGAGCACCGCGGCGACCCGATCGGGATCCAGGCCCACGCCGACCGCGACCGCGGTCAGGACGGCGTGGTCGCCGACGTCCTCCGCGCGCGAGAAGTACGACGCCAGCAGCGCCTCCTTCAGTGCGCTCTGCAGCTCGGGACCGCCCACCTCGAGCGCGAGGTGGAGGAGGCGGTGCGCGTCGATCGTGTTCGTGTGGACGTTCTCGAAGAGCCGCATCTCCAGGCCCTCCGCGGCCGCGGTGTCGACGAGCTGCTGCTGCATGTCGCGCATCTCGTCCTCGCTGCGGCCGTACTTGCGCGCGAGCACGCCGGTGGTCAGCTCGTGGCCGTGCCGGGGCGCGGTCGGGTCCAGCTCGAAGGAGCGGTAGACCACCTCGACCTCGTCACGGTGCTCGAAGTCGGCCAGGGCGCGCTCCAGGCGCCGCTTCCCGACGAAGCACCAGGGACAGACGACGTCGCTCCAGATCTCGATCCGCATGACGAGGTCAACGGCGAACGGGGGTGTCCCATTCCCGACGTCCTAAATATCGTATATTCTCTAGGAACCATTCCGTCGAAGGGAGCTTGAGGCATGCCGATCCGTACTGGTGGGGCCGGGCTCTCGATCGCCGGCGGCATCCGCGAGTTCGCCATCGCCTCGCCCGGCGCGACGGCCGTCATCGACGGGGACCGGAGCCTGACCTTCGCCGCGCTCGACGAGCGCGCGAGTCGCCTCGGCCAGCACCTGCTCGGCCAGGGCCTGCGTCCCGGCGACCGGGTCGCCGTCCTGCTGGGCAACCGGCTGGAGTACCCCGAGATCGCCGCCGGGATCGCCAAGGCCGGACTCGTGATGGTCCCGCTGAACCCGCGCCTGACCCCCGGCGAGAGCCGCTACATCCTCGAGCACGCCGGCGCCCGCGCCCTGGTGCTCGACGACGCGCTCGCGGCCGTCGCCGGCGACGTCGACGACCTCGGCCTGGTCGTGCTCGGGATCGGCGGCAGCCAACTCGGACCCGACTACGACACCCAGTTGGCGCGCGCCGACGCCCGGGACCCCGACGTACGCGTCGACGAGCTCGACCCGTTCTGCATCGCCTACACCTCGGGCACCACCGGCCGCCCCAAGGGCGTCGTCATCTCCCACCGCAGCCGGGCGCTGACGTTCTACCTCAGCGCGCTCGAGTGGGGGCTCGGCCCGGGGCGTACGTCGGCCGCCGTCGCGCCGATGTACCACGGCGCCGGGTTCGCCTTCGGCTACGCGCCGGTCTTCACCGGCGGCACCGTCACCATGCTCCCCCGCTGGGACCCCGAGGAGTTCCTCGCCCTGATGGAGCGGGACCGGGTGCAGTCGACGTTCCTGGTGCCGACCCACGCGCAGATGCTGCGCGGGCTCGGCGAGGGGGCGGTCGCCAAGCACGACCTCGGCGCGCTCGACACCCTCTACTTCAACGCGGCCGCCCTGCCGTGGCCGCTCAAGCAGTGGGTGATGAGCGAGTTCCCCGGCCGCGGCATCCACGAGCTGTACGGCTCGACCGAGGCCGGCATCATCACCAACCTCCGCCCCGCCGACCAGGACCGCAAGCCCGGCTCGGTCGGCCACGCCTGGTTCATGACCGAGCTGCGCGTCGTCGACGACGAGGGCAACCCGGTCGGGCCGGGTGAGCCCGGCGAGCTGTTCAGCCGCTCCCCGTTCCTGATGAACGGCTACCACGACAACCCCGAGGCGACCGCGGAGTGCACCACCGAGGACGGCTTCCTCACCTGCGGTGACGTCGTGGTCCGCGACGACGAGGGCTACGTGCACATCGTCGACCGCAAGAAGGACCTCATCATCTCCGGCGGGCTCAACGTCTACCCCCGCGAGATCGAGGACGCGCTCGCCGAGCACCCGGCGGTGGCCGAGTCCGCGGTCGTCGGGGTCGCGAGCAGCACCTGGGGCGAGGAGGTGTCGGCGTACGTCGTCCTCCGCGACGGCCGGACGCTCGACGACGCCCTCTCCACGGAGCTGACGGACCACTGCCGCGACCGGCTCGCCGGCTACAAGATCCCGCGCCACTGGGCTGCTCTCGGCGCCCTCCCCCGCAACGCCAGCGGGAAGGTCCTCAAGCGCGATCTGCGCGACGGACCCAGCACCAACTGACCTGCCCCATCCCGTTTCACACCACCATCGGAGGAACACGTGCGACCCCACGTCGAGCTCATCCAGGAAGACGACTACGTCTGGCACGGCGCCGAGCTGCCGGGCGGCGAGGGCCGGGCCAGCGAGCGTCGGCTCTCGGTCGACGAAGAGGACGGCTCGTCCTCGCTGCGGGTCGACTTCCACACCGAGTGGGGCCGCAGCGCGGGCATCCACCACGCCAACACCGAGTACTACGTGCTCGAGGGCGAGATCGACTACGGCGGCCGGAAGATCGGCAAGGGCGGCTACCTCTACGCCCCGAAGGGCGTCCCGGTCGACTACCTGAAGGTCGCCGAGGGCACCAAGCTGCTGCACTACCGCGAGTACGGCGACGCCGGGTTCGACGCGGTCGACAACGTCGCCGGCGCCCAGCGGTGGGCCGACGCGCGCGAGGACCTCATCGTCATCGACTCCGAGGCCATGAACTGGGACGCCGTCCCGAACCCCGGCCCGATGCCGGGTCTGTTCATCAAGTACCTGCACGTCGACCCGGTCACCGGGTTCTACACCCGTCTGGTCCACGCCCAGGAGGGCTGGAGCGACCACCGCCTCGCGCACCACCCCTGCTACGAGGAGGCGTACACCACCCAGGGCCACATGGAGTACAACTTCGGCACCCTGGACCTGGGCACCTACTTCTTCCGCCCCGCGCGCGTGAAGCACGGCCACTTCACCACCATGGAGGGCGGCGCGACCTGGCTGCTGCGCTCGGACGGCGAGCTGAAGAACTGGTACACCCAGAACGAGTGGGTCCGCTGGGGCGGCGACGGCGTGAACTACAGCCCCGACGGCGTCATCGAGGAGCCGCACACCCCCGTGCGTCACTCGCACTCGACCCACGACATGGCCGAGCCGTGGCGTACCGAGGAGGACATGCGCCAGCTGACCGCATCGTGGCAGTTCCAGATCGACCAGGGCCAGGACAACACCCCGGTCAAGCACCAGGGCAGCGGCCAGGACCCGTCGGTCCGCGCGATCATCGCGGCGATGAAGAAGGCCGACGCGGAGTCCCTGCAGGGCGGCCACGGTCACGACCACGACCACTCGCACGACCACGACCACGACCACGACCACGGTCACGACCACTCGCACGACGACGAGACCCCGGTCCGCGAGTCGATCAACCTCGACTGGGGCTGGGCCGGCCGCGCCACGGAGGACCCCGAGGAGCGCACCGCCGCCGACGCCCACAACTGGGGCCGCCGGGTCAACTGGAAGGACGGCGACCCCGTCCCCGCTCCCATCCTCTCCTCGCTGCCCGTCCGCAGCCGCTCCCGCGGCCGCTGGGACGGCGACGGGATGTGAGCACCCTGCCCGACGTCCTCGCCGTCGAGGCGGCCCACGGCCTCAACGGCCACACGGTCGCGATCATCCTGCACATCCTGCTCTTCGTGTACTGGCTCGGCGGCGACCTCGGCGTGTACTACTCCAGCCGGTTCATCATCAAGCCCGAGCTGCAGCCCGAGACCCGGGCCGTCGCGGCGAAGATCATGGTCGGCTGCGACATGGCACCGCGGTTCTCGCTGATCCTGTTCGGGGCCAGCGGCCTGACGCTCATGTACTACGGGCCGCTGGGTGAGGAGTTCTTCCTGACCGGATGGATGCTCGCCCTGGCCTGGGTCGGCACCCTGGCCTGGGCGGCGGTCTCGCTGGCCGAGGCGCGGGGCGGCAGCCGGCGCACCCACCTGTGGCACACCGCTGACCTGTGGGTGCGCTACCTGCTCTCCGCGGTGCTGGTCGGCTTCGCGATCTACACGATCGTGGTGAGCGAGCCGTTCGGCGTGGACACCAACCCGAAGTGGCTGGGCGCCAAGCTGCTGGCCTACGGGCTGTGCATCTTCTCCGGCGTGATGATCCGGCGGGCGCTCAAGCCCTTCGGACCGGCGTTCGGGAAGCTGATGACCACCGGCTCCACCCCGGAGGTCGAGCAGGGCATCGTCGGCTCGATCCGCCGCAGCGAGCCGTGGGTGTACTGCATCTGGTTCATGGTCCTGGCCGCCGCCGTACTCGGCGTGATCAAGCCTGGCTCGACCGCGTTCTGAGCGAGCCCGGGCCGACGTCCAGCTTCCCCGGTTCACCGGGGAAGCTGGACGTTCTCCGTTGGAACTTCGGCACAGAACGTCCGGCGATGACCGAGGAGTCCCGCCGGTACGATCCGGGCATGACCCCGGAGCAGCTCGCGGATCTCACCCGGCTGCGCCGCGCCCGCGACCGGATCGACCGCGACTACGCGCAGCCGCTCGACGTCCCGGCGCTGGCCCGGGTCGCGCTGATGTCCCCGGGCCACTTCGCCCGGCAGTTCAAGAGCGCGTACGGCGAGTCGCCGTACTCCTACCTGATGACCCGGCGCATCGAGCGGGCGATGGCCCTGCTGCGCCGCGGCGACCTGAGCGTCACCGAGGTCTGCTTCGCGGTCGGCTGCCAGTCGCTCGGCACGTTCAGCACCCGGTTCACCGAGCTGGTCGGGGTCAGCCCCAGCGCCTACCGCAAGCAGCACGCGGCGCCGGTCGCGGAGGAGTCCGAGCTGTCGCCGTGCGTGGCCCGGAGGGTCACCCGGCCGATCAGGAATCGAGAAGCCGTCGGTCGGTCCTCGGGCCTAGCGTGATCCCCATGAACCTCACCATCCACCAGACCTTCCTCCCCCACTCCGACGCCGAGGCCTCGCTCGCGTTCTACCGCGACCTCCTCGGCTTCGAGCTCCGCAACGACGTCGAGTACGGCGGCCAGCACTGGCTGACCATGGGCCCGGCCGACCAGCCCAACGTCTCGATCGTGCTGCACCCGCCGTTCGCGGACCCCGGCATCACCGAGGACGAGCGGGACACCATCTCCGCGATGATGGCCAAGGGCACCTACGCCGGCATCAACCTGGCCACCCCCGACCTGACGGCGACCTTCGACAAGCTGCAGGCGGGCGACATCGAGGTGGTCCAGGAGCCGACCGAGCAGCCCTGGGGCGTGCGCGACGCCGCCGTCCGCGACCCTGCCGGGTCGATGATCCGCATCTTCGAGGTCAAGTAGCCCACCCCCACCAGGAGACACATCGATGGCGAAGAAGGACGGCACCGCCGAGGTGCTGGAGGCGATCGCGGCGATGTCGGACAAGGACCGTCCGATCGCCGAGCGACTGCACGAGATCATCACCACGGCGGCGCCCGACCTGGCGCCGCGGCTCTGGTACAAGCAGCCGGCGTACGCCGAGCCCGGGACGAAGGGCAAGGTCGTGTGCTTCTTCCGCGGGGGCGACGTCGACGGGGAGCGGTACCTCTCCTTCGGGTTCTCCGAGACCGCCCGGCTCGACGACGGCGGCATGTGGCCCACGTCGTACGCCGTCACCGCCATCGGCGACGCCGAGGCCGACCGCATCGCGGCGCTGGTGAAGCAGGCGGTCGCGTGACCCACTCCGCCGACAGCCACGACCTGATCCGGGTGCACGGCGCCCGGGTCAACAACCTCCGCGACGTCAGCGTCGAGCTGCCGAAGCGCCGGCTCACGGTGTTCACCGGCGTGTCCGGCTCGGGCAAGAGCTCGCTGGTCTTCGGCACCATCGCCGCGGAGTCGCGACGACTGATCGACGAGACCTACTCCACGTTCATCCAGGGCTTCATGCCCCACCTGCCCCGTCCCGAGGTCGACGTCATGGAGGGGCTGACCACCGCGATCCTGGTCGACCAGGAGCGGATGGGGGCCAACCCGCGCTCCACGCTCGGCACGGTCACCGACGCCAACGCGATGCTGCGCCAGCTCTTCAGCCGGCTCGGCGAGCCCCACATCGGCGGCCCGACGGCGTTCTCGTTCAACATCCCGACCACCAAGGTCGGCGGCGTCTCGGTCACGGAGAGCGGCAAGAAGAACGTCGTCAAGCAGCAGACCTACCTCGGCGGCATGTGCCCGGAGTGCGAGGGGCGGGGCACGACCTCCGACCTCGACCTGTCGGTGATCGTCGACGAGTCGAAGTCACTGGAGGAGGGGGCCATCCTGGTCCCGGGCTACACGGCCGACGGCTGGATGGTCGCGCCGTACAAGGAGGTCGTGCCGCGCGACGTGCCGATCGCCGAGTTCACGAAGGCCCAGCGTGACGACCTGCTGTACGCCGAGCCGCGCAAGGTGAAGGTCGACAAGATCAACATCTCCTTCGAGGGGCTGATCCCCAAGATCCGCAAGTCGATGTTCAGCAAGGACCCCGAGTCGCTGCAGCCGCACATCAAGGCGTTCGTCGAGAGGGCGGCGGTGTTCGGGGCGTGCCCCTCGTGCGACGGCACCCGTCTCAACGACTCGGCCCGGTCCTCGAGGGTCGACGGCCGCGACATCGGCCAGGTCAGCGCCATGCAGGTCACCGACCTCGCCGCGTGGCTGCGCGCCCTCGACGCACCCGGCGTCGCCCCGCTGGTCGGCGCCCTCCTGCACCTCCTCGACTCGTTCGTCGAGATCGGCCTGGGCTACCTCTCCCTCGACCGGCCGTCATCGACGCTGTCCGGCGGGGAGGCGCAGCGCACCAAGATGGTGCGCCACCTCGGCTCCGCGCTCACCGACGTCACCTACGTCTTCGACGAGCCCACGATCGGGCTGCACCCCCACGACATCCAGCGCATGAACAACCTCTTGTTGGAGCTGCGCGACAAGGGCAACACCGTCCTCGTGGTCGAGCACAAACCCGAGAGCATCGCCATCGCCGACCACGTCGTCGACCTCGGCCCCGGGGCCGGCAGCGCCGGAGGCGAGATCGTCTACGAGGGCGACATCGAGGGGCTGCGACGCAGCGGCACGCTCACCGGCCGCCACCTCGACGACCGGGCGTGCCTCAAGGTCTCGGTGCGCGAGCGCACCGGCGTCCTCGAGGTCCGCGGCGCCGACCGGCACAACCTGCAGGACGTCGACGTGGACGTCCCGCTCGGCGTCCTGACCGTCGTCACCGGGGTGGCGGGCTCCGGCAAGAGCTCGCTGATCCACGGCTACGTCGCGGACCGCGACGACGTGGTGAGCGTCGACCAGTCGGCGATCAAGGGCTCGCGGCGCAGCAACCCGGCGACGTACACGGGTCTCCTCGAGCCCGTCCGCAAGGCCTTCGCCAAGGCCAACGGCGTCAAGCCCGCGCTCTTCAGCGCCAACTCCGAGGGCGCCTGCCCGGCGTGCAAGGGCGCCGGCGTGATCGTCACCGAGCTCGGCTTCATGGACACCGTCTCGACCCCGTGCGAGGAATGCGACGGCAAGCGCTTCCAGGCCGCCGTACTCGACCTGCGTCTCGGCGGCCTCAACATCGCCGAGGTGCTCGACCTGCCGGTCACCGAGGCCCACGCCTTCTTCGCCGACGGGGAGGCGAAGACCCCGGCGGCCGCGTCGATCCTGGCCCGCCTCGAGGACGTCGGCCTCGGCTACCTCCGGCTCGGCCAGCCCCTCAACACCCTCTCCGGCGGCGAGCGCCAACGGGTCCGGCTGGCGATGCACCTGGGCGAGAAAGGCGGCGTCTACGTCCTCGACGAGCCCACGACCGGCCTGCACCTCGCCGACGTCGAGAACCTCCTCGGGATGCTCGACCGCCTGGTCGACGCCGGGAAGTCGGTGATCGTCATCGAGCACCACCAGGCCGTGATGGCCCACGCCGACTGGATCATCGACCTCGGCCCCGGCGCCGGTCACGACGGCGGCCGCGTGGTCTTCGAGGGCACCCCGGCCGACCTGGTCGCCGCACGCTCGACGCTGACCGGCGAGCACCTGGCGTCGTACGTCGGGGCCTGAGGCGGCGGCGTACCTCTCAGGGAGAGCTGGACGTTCTGGGGTGAAGTTCTGCCCCAGAACGTCCAGATTCCCCGGTTCACCGGTGAATCTGCGCGCCCCTCAGAACCCCAGCTCGGCGAACCGCTCCCCCATCCGCCGATGCGCGGCGGCGTCCGGGTGCAGGTCGTCGGGCAGCGGCAGCTCGTCGTAGTCCGCAGCGCCGTACAGCTCCTGGCCGTCGAGGTAGCGCAGGTGCGGGTCGGTGTCCGAGCGTTGGGCGACGATCCGGGCGAGCTCGTCGCGGACGACGCGCAGGGTCAGCTTGCCGGCGGCGACCTCGGCGGGGTCGCCGAGCGCGCGGAAGCCGAGCCGGCCCTCGGCCATGGCCGTCGTGTCGATGGCGGCCGGGCCGGGGGTGTCCTCGTGCAGGGGGCAGTACGTCGGCGAGACGACCAGCAGCGGCGTCGTCGGGTGACCCTCGCGGATCGTGTCGAGGAACCCGTGCACCGCGGCGGTGAAGGCGCGCAGCCGCATCAGGTCCGCGTTGACCAGGTTGATGCCGATCTTGACGCTGACCAGGTCGGCCGGGGTGTCGCGCATCGTGCGCGCGGTGAACGGGTCCAGCAGGGCGCTGCCGCCGAGCCCCAGGTTGACCAGCTCGACACCCGCCAGGCGGGCGGCCACCGCGGGCCAGGTGCCGGTCGGGGTGGCGGCGTTGGAGCCCTGGCTGATCGAGCTGCCGTGGTGCAGCCAGACCCGGCGCTCGCCGCGGGGCAGCGGCGCCACCGGTGCGTCGGCGCGCAGCGCGACCAGCTCGGTGGTCTCGTCGTGCGGCAGCCAGATCTCGACGTCCTTCACCCGGGCGGGCAGGCCGTCGAACCGGAGCGTGCCGGGCTCCCCCGTCCGGAGCTCGAACGACCCGGTGCCCAGGTCGATCATCAGCGTGCGGCCACCGGCGACCGTGCCGCGACCGGCGAGCTCGCCGTCGACGACCAGGTCGTAGACGCCGTCGGGGCGGGTCGGCGCGCCGGCGTACACGCGCTTCGTCGGGATGGTGTCGACCTCGATCGCCGTGGCGGCGGTCCGCAGGGCGAGCCGTACGCCGGCCGGCTGCGACTCGACCATCGCCAGCTGTCCGTCGGCCAGCTGCGCGCGGGCCCAGGCGGGCAGGCGGTGGGGCAGTATTCCGGTCGCGGTCTCCTCCAGCTCGATGGCGCCGCGGACGAGGTCGGGGTGGATCGGGACGGTGATCACGAGGACCAGCTCCTCAAGGTCGTGTCGAGGGCGTACAGGATGCGGGTCCAGCTCTCCTGCGCGTCGGGCGCGGAGTGGTCGAAGCCGCCGGCGGCCTCGAGGCTGGTGAAGCCGTGGAAGACGCTGCCCAGCAGGCGGACGGCGTGGGTCTGGTCGGGCTCGCCGAGGTCGTAGCCGCGCAGGACCGCGCGGGACAGGTGGGCGTGCCGCGGGCCGGCGCTGGCGGCGGCGACCTCCGGGGTGAGCCGGTGCCGGGCGGCGTCGTACCGGCCCGGGTGCTCGCGCGCGTAGTCGCGGTACACGTCGCCGAGCGCCACCAGCGCGTCCCGCCCCGCCCGGCCGGCGAGCGCGGCGTCGCCGCGGTCCGCGAGCTCCTCCAGGGCGAGCAGCGCGATCCGGGTGCGCAGGTCCTCGGTGCCCCGCACGTGGGAGTAGAGGCTGGCCACCTGGACGCCGAAGCGTCGGGCGACCGCCGACGCGGTCACGTGGGCGAAGCCGACCTCGTCGGCCAGCTCGGCCCCGGCCCGGACCACCCGGTCCGGAGTCAGTCCTGCGCGCGCCATCACTACCTCCTGCCTAAATGCTTTAGGCAGGTTACATGAATCTTTAGGAAGGCGGTCAGGACCGGAAGGCGCCCGCCTCCACGTCCGCGGCGAGCGCGGCGATGCGGATGCCCGGATCCTCGCCACTGCCCAGGAGCTCCCGATGGAGGACGCGGGGTCGGTCGGTGTTCCACGACCGAGGCGAGGGCAGCCGCACGACGCCCACCTTCCAGCGCAGTCGCTCCCGGAAGCGCCCGAAGACCGCCTCCAGCACCACCAGGAGCGCGAGCCCGATCAGACTTCCGTTCGGGTCCAGCCCTCGGCCCGAGAGGCTCTCAGCGCGTCGGACCGCGCGGACGTAGTAGATCCAGCCATCGCGCTCGACCCGCACGTCGTGCTCCTCGGGATCGAAAGGCGCGCCGTCCAGCTCGGCCTGGGTCCGGTCCGGCGTCATCGCAGCGCCGGTACGCCCAGCCGCTCCCCCAGCAGCCGGCCGAAGACCAGCGCGGGCGTCAGCAGCATCCCGGAGCAGAAGCTGTTACCGCAGGTGGCACCGGCGCCGATCACCTCGCCGACGGCGAACAGTCCACCGATCACCTCGCCCGCCTCGTCGCGCACGGCGAACGACGCGTCGATGTCGAGCCCGTCGAAGGTCACCACGGCGATGCCCTGGTTGTGCAGCGCGTAGTACGGCGGCGCGACGATCGGGGCCGGCAGGTGGCGACGACCGAACTCGGGGTCCTCCCCTGCCTCGACGGCCCGGTTGTACGCCGCCACCGACGCGACCAGGCCCGCCGGGTCGATCCCCGCGTGGGCCGCGAGCTCCTCGAGGGTGTCGGCGGAGTGCACGCCGGGGCGCGTGTTCGCGTGCCGACGCATGTCCTCCGGACCCCAGCCCAGCACGATCGGCGGCTCGTCGACGCCTGCACGCACGACGGCGTCCTGGTCGAAGACCATCCAGAACACCTGGTCGGGCAGGGCGGTGAGCTCGCGCTCCTTGACGTCGATCGACGGCTCGTCCTCGGCGATCCAGCGGCGCCCGGTGCCGTCGACGTAGATCTCGCGCGGCGGCCGCTCGCTGGTCAGCAGCGCCCGCTCCTCCCAGTTCGAGCGCTGGGGACTCTGCGGGTCGCGCATGCCGCCGAAGGTCGGCAGGTAGGTGCCCGCGCCCTGGATCGCGGCGCCCACGCTCGTGCCGAGGTGGATGCCGTCACCGGTGGAGGTCTTCGAGGCGACCGTCACCAGCTCGACGCCGTGCCGCTCGGCGAACAGCTCGCCGTCGGCGCCGTACCCTCCCGTCGCCATGACCACGGCCGGGGCCCGCACCTCGACCTCGGCGCCGTCGCGGTAGACCTCGATGCCGACCACGCGTCCGTCGTCGTCGGTGAGCAGGCCGGTCACCGGCGCGCCCATCCACAGGGTCAGGTCGTGGCCGGCGCGGACCGCCTCCAGCTCGGCCTCGAGCACCTGCAGGATCGAGTAGCCGCCCTCGACGCCGTACACGGTGCGCGGGATCTCGTACGGCTCGTGGCCGTAGACGATCCGCGGCGACTCCGGGTCGAACGGCATCCCGGCCTCGACCAGCCACTCGATCATCGCGGGGGCGTGCTCGACGACCTGGGCGATCAGGTCCTTGCGCCCGGTGTCGTTGCTGATCCGGTAGATGTCGGCGAGATGCAGCGCGGGGCTGTCTTCGATGCCGCGAGCGCGCTGAAGGCTGGTGCCGCCGGCGGACAGGTGCCCACCACTGAGGTGCAGGGTGCCGCCGATGCGGCGCTCCTTGTCGACCAGCAGCACCCGCGCGCCGCCGCGGGCCGCCCGCGTGGCACACATCAGGCCGGCCGGACCGGCACCCACCACCACGACGTCGAACGTAAGGTCCGTCACTCCTAGATCATATATGTTTGACGTCCCTACGAGCCCCAGGAGTGCCCATGGATCCGCAGCAGCAGCCGAGCGAGCCGATGGCGGTGGTACTGGCCCGCGTGCCCGACGGCGTCCCCACCCCGGAGGACTTCCGCGTCGAGCACGTGGCCCGCGGCCCGCTGGCCGACGGCCAGGTGCGGGTGGCGGTCCGCTCGCTCTCCCTCGACCCCTACCAGCGCTCCACCCTCGGCGGCCGTCACCTCGGGGACGCACCGGTCGGGCCGGGCGACGTACCCCCGGGACGCTCGGTCGGCGAGGTCCTCGAGTCGCAGTTCCCCGGCATCGCGGTCGGTCAGCACGTGCTCGCGGAGACCGGCTGGCGCAGCGAGGCGGTCGTCGGCGGCGCCGGGGTCACCCCCGTGTCGGTCCCCGACGGCGTGCCGCTCTCCGCGGCCCTGGGCGCGCTCGGCATGCCGGGCCTGACGGCGTACGCCGCCCACGTCCGGCAGCTGCGGCCGAGCGCCGGGGAGACCGTCGTCATCGGCTCCGCCACCGGCGGCGTCGGCGCCGTCGCGGGCCAGCTCGCCCGGCTCGCCGGCGCCCGCACCGTCGGGATCGTCGGGTCCGAGGAGAAGGCGAAGCTGGCCGACGGCCCGCTCGGCTACGACGTCGTCGTACGACGCGGTCCGGGCCTGGCCGACGAGCTCGCCGAGGCCTGCCCGGACGGGATCGACGCCTACCTCCACCTCGGCGACCAGGAGACCCTGGACGTGGTGATGGAGCGCCTCGCGATCGGTGCCCGGGTCTCGCTGTGCGGCCTGATGGACCAGTACAACGGCAGCGCGCCGACCCGGCTGCGCGCCGGTGCCGTGATGGCCGCGCGGGCCGAGGTGGTCGGCATGGTCGTCTTCGACCACGCCGACCTCTCGGCCGAGCACGTCGCGCGGGTCGGCGAGCTGCTCGCCTCGGGCGAGCTGGTCAGCCTGGAGGACCGCTACGCGGGCCTCGACCAGACCCCCGCCGCGTTCGCCCGCCTGATGGGCGGGCAGAACGTCGGCAAGGTCGTCGTCGACCTCGACTGACCCGGGCAGCTCGCCCGCCGCGGCTACAGGCCGTAGCGGGCGAGCTTGTCCTGCTTGCGCCCCATGAACTTCCGCATCATCCGGCCGGTGGTCAGCCAGGCGATCTCGTCGCCGTTCTTCGTGCTGGTCACCATCTTCTCGACCAGGTACGGCGCCACGTCGTCGACGTGGTCGACCAGGATGTTGATCATCTTGCGCTGACTCGCCACCGACTCCGGGTTGCTGGCCGCCTCGCGGAGCCAGCCGTCGGTGACCAGGATCCCGGGCCGGACCTGGCCGACGCGTACGGACGTGCCCTCGACCTCCTTGACCAGCGCCCGGGTGAACATGTCGAGGCCACGCTTGGTGGCGGCGTACACGCCCATGCCGGGACGGATGCTGCCGTCGCTGCCACCCCCGAGGACGTTGAAGATCCGGCCGCCGCCGGCCGCCGTCATGCCGCGGAGGGCTACCTGGGAGCCGTTGATCGTGCCGAGCATGTTCGTGCCGACCATGGTGGCCACCTCGCCCGAGGTGGTCTCGGCGATGGTCCGCATGGTGTAGGCGACACCGGCGTTGTTGATCCACAGGTCGACGCCGCCGAACGCCGCGACGCCGGCGTCCCACAGCGCCTGGACCTGCGCGGGATCGGTGACGTCGGTGGCGAGGCCGGTGACCTGCGCGCCGCCGGCGGCCTCGGGCTGGAGCTTGCCCGCCGCCTCGTCGACGTCATCCTGGCTACGGCCGGACACGACGACGTGATGCCCTCCGCGGAGCAGCTCGCGGGCCAGCGCGAAGCCGATGCCCTTGGTGCTGCCGGTGACGACGACGCTCTTCGTCGTGGTGGTCATTCATTTCCTCCTGGTGGGACTCGGACGAGACGGTGCCCCGGCCCTTCACAGGAGGGCCGGGGCACCGTCGCTTGGTTCAGCTGGTTCAGCCGGTCAGCAGCTGGCCTTGACCGCCTTGGTCGCGGCAGCGTGCTTCGACTTCGCCGACTTGGCCGCCTTGGCGGCGCTGGAGGCGGCCTTCTTGGCCTTCTTCAGCTTCGCCTTGGCCTTCTTGGCCTTCTTGCCCTTGGCCTTCTTGGCCGCCTTGGTCGCCTTCTTCACGGCGTTCTTGGTGCTCTTGACCTTGGCGTCGGCCTTCTTGACCGCGGCAGCCGTGGTCTTGACGGCACCCTGGGCCTTGACGCACGCGGCCGACGGGCCGGGCTTCGGCACGGCGGCGACCGTCACGTTGACGACGGTCGAGGTCGACCCGACGAACGCAGCCGGGTCGGTGGGCACGAAGGTCGCCGTGTAGCTGTGCTGGCCGGCGCTGACACCGGTCAGCGCCACCGCGGCGGCACCCGAGGCGACGGCCTTCTGGCCGACCTTGGTGGCGCCCTCGAAGAACTCGACGGTGCCGGCAGCGGCCGGGGTGACCGTCGCCGAGAGCGCGACCTGCGCGGCCGCCGGGGAGGACCCGTTCAGCGCGGTCGTGGTCGCCGTCGCGGGCGCGGCCACGACGCACGGGATGGTGTTGTCGTTGCCCATCGCGGTCATCGTGATGGTCGCACCGGTGATGGCCAGCTCCTCGGGAGCCGTCGTACCGGTCCGCTCACCGGCGACGTCCGGGAGGTCGAACGAGCTGTTGCCCGGTCGCGCCGGGGAGTAGTCCTCGGTGCCGGTCAGGGTCACCGCCTCGCCGTCGATCGTGGTGGCCAGGTCGATCTTGAGCTTCGAGACCGTCACGAAGGCGGGCATGCCCGGCGTGAACGCCTCGGCGAGCACACCGGTGACGGCGGTGCCGTCGACCGATGCGGTCAGGTCGGCCGCGTAGTTGATCGTGTAGGCCTGGAACGTGCACGACAGGGACTGCGTCGCCGTCAGCTCGGTGGGCTCCGGCTCGGGCTCCTCCGCCACGACACACGGGATGGTGTTGTCCGAACCCATCGCGGTCATCGTGATGGTCGCGCCGGTGATGGCCAGCTCCTCGGGAGCCGTCGTACCGGTCCGCTCACCCTCCAGGGCCGCGAACGTGAACGAGCTGTTGCCCGGACGCGCCGGGGAGTAGTCCTCGGACCCGGTCAGGGTCACCGCCTCGCCGTCGATCGTGGTGGCCAGGTCGATCTTGAGCTTCGAGACCGTCACGAACGCGGGCATGCCCGGCGTGAACGCCTCGGCGAGCACACCGGTGACGGCGGTGCCGTCGACCGACGCGGTCAGGTCCGCGGCGTAGTTGATCGTGAAGCTCTGG
>NZ_DATJTA010000062.1:0-73535 GCF_035503875.1 Nocardioides sp. | reverse complement strand
TAGACAGTCAGCCGCGCACTACCGTGGGACACGAGAACCTCCGGGTTGGAGTGGGCCTTAGACAAGCCACATCCCACTCGGAGGTTCTCGCTCGTTCAACCACCCGCGCCGCTACCAACGTGGTGGCCGGGTACAGCTAGTGCCGCGGCCGGATCGGTGCCGCGTCACGTCCGCCATCTACAGTGAGCCGGTCACCGTCCACGGGAGGAAGCCCGCGTGCCCACTGACCTGACCGTCGTCGTCCTCGCCGCGGGGGGCGGGACCCGGATGAGGTCCAAGACCCCCAAGGTCCTCCACGAGCTCGGAGGCAAGAGCATGGTCGGCCACGTGCTGGCCGCCGTGCGGGTGCTCGAGCCGCGCCGGGTCGTCGCGGTCGTCGGACACCAGCGCGAGCTGGTCGGACCGCACGTCGAGGAGCAGCTCCCCGGCGTCGTGCTCGCCGTGCAGGAGGAGCAGCTCGGGACCGGCCACGCGGTCGCCCAGGCGATGGCCGCGGCCGGCAGCGCGTCCGGCACCGTCGTGGTGGCATGCGGCGACACCCCGCTGCTCACCGGGGAGTCGCTGAGCGAGTTCGCGGCCGAGCACGAGGCGGCGCAGCGGGCGGTGAGCGTGCTGTCCGGGGTGGTCGACGACCCGACCGGCTACGGCCGGATCGTGCGCGACGCCGACGGCGACGTCGTGGCGATCGTGGAGCACAAGGACGCCGACGCCGACCAGCGCGACATCCGGGAGATCAACTCCGGCATCTACGCGTTCGACGCCGCCTTCCTCGCCGACGCGCTGCCGCGGGTCGGCAACGACAACGCCAAGGGCGAGTACTACCTCACCGACGTGGTCCAGCTGGCCCGCGACGCCGGGCTGACCGTCGGCGCCCACGTCCTCGACGACGTCCGCCAGACCGAGGGCGCCAACGACCGCGCCCAGCTCGCCCAGCTCGGTGCCGAGCTGAACCACCGCATCCTCGACCGCTGGATGCGCGAGGGGGTGACGGTGATGGACCCGGCGACCACCTGGGTCGACGCGGACGTCGTCCTGGCGCCCGACGTCACGCTGCTGCCCGGCACCCAGCTGCTCGGTGCGACGGTCGTCGCCGAGGACGCGGTGATCGGCCCGGACACCACGCTGAAGGACTGCGAGATCGGCCCGGGCGCGCGCGTCGTACGCACGCACGGCGAGCTCGCCGTGATCGGCGGCGGAGCCACGGTGGGCCCGTTCTCCTACCTGCGTCCCGGCACGAACCTCGGCGCCGACGGCAAGATCGGTGCCTTCGTGGAGACCAAGAACGCCCGGATCGGCGACGGCGCCAAGGTGCCGCACCTGTCCTACGTCGGGGACGCCGAGATCGGCGAGGGCTCCAACATCGGGGCCGGCACGATCTTCGCCAACTACGACGGGGTGAACAAGCACCGCACGACGGTCGGCCGGCACGCCCGGACCGGCTCCAACAACACCTTCGTCGCCCCGGTCTCGATCGGCGACGGCGCCTCCACCGGTGGCGGCACCGTCGTACGACGCGACGTCCCGCCGGGCGCGCTCGCCATCAGCGGCGGCCCGCAGCGCACCATCCCGGGCTGGGCGCAGACCCGCCGCTCCGGCACCGCCCAGGCGGCCGCGGCGGAGGCGGCCGGCAGTCCGCGGACCGGCGAGGGAGACGCGTCTCACAACGGCGACCCCGGAGTTGGGGCGTCGGGGTCGGCAGGGGCAGAATCCTAGGAGTTTCCTCCCCTCCGGCGACCAGGAGCTGAACCGTGACCGGCATGAAGAAGACCACCGAGAAGAACCTGATGGTCTTCAGCGGCCGGGCGCACCCGGCGCTCTCCGAGGAGGTCGCGACGCTGCTCGGCACCGAGCTGGTGCCGACCTCGGCGTACAAGTTCGCGAACTCCGAGATCTACGTCCGCTTCGAGGAGTCGGTCCGCGGCTGCGACGCCTTCGTGATCCAGAGCCACACCGCTCCGATCAACGAGTGGATCATGGAGCACCTGATCATGGTCGACGCGCTGAAGCGCGCCAGCGCCAAGCGGATCACCGTGGTCATGCCGTTCTACGGCTACGCCCGCCAGGACAAGAAGCACCGCGGCCGCGAGCCGATCTCGGCCCGCCTGATGGCCGACCTGTTCAAGACCGCCGGCGCCGACCGGCTGATCACCGTCGACCTGCACGCCGACCAGATCCAGGGCTACTTCGACGGCCCGGTCGACCACCTGATGGCGCTGCCGATCCTCACCGACTACGTCAAGGAGAAGTACGGCCGCGAGCAGCTCTGCGTCGTCTCTCCCGACGCCGGCCGGATCAAGGTCGCCGAGCGCTGGTCGGCCAAGCTGGGCGGCGTACCGCTGGCCTTCATCCACAAGACCCGTCGCACCGACCGGCCCAACGAGACCGTCGCCAACCGCGTGGTGGGCGAGGTCGCCGGCAAGATGTGCGTGCTGACCGACGACATGATCGACACCGGCGGCACGATCGTGAAGGCCGCCGAGGCGCTGATGGAGGACGGGGCGGCGGGCGTCATCATCGCCGCGACCCACGCGATCCTCTCCGACCCGGCCGTCGACCGGCTGAAGAACTGCTCCGCGGTCGAGGTCATCGTCACCGACACGCTGCCGATCACCGCCGACCGCCAGTTCGACAAGCTGACCATCCTCTCGATCGCCCCGCTGGTCGCCCGCGCGATCCGCGAGGTGTTCGAGGACGGCTCGGTCACGTCGATGTTCGACGGGCACGCCTGAGCCTTCCCGCTCCCGGATTTCGCGCCCGTCGCCGCGCTGGCTAGAATGCTGCGGTTGCCTCGGCGAGGGAGCGGCTGCGCGGATCGGTTCGGGCCGAACGGCGGTGCTGCTCCGTGATCGACAGGGCTGGCCTCCTCCGGATGCGCCGTGCCGTCGAGCCGGGGCCCGCAGCCTTCGAGAAGCCAGCACTGAGGAGAGTCACCATGTCCGAGAAGATCACCGCCGAGACCCGGACCGAGTTCGGCAAGGGCGCCGCCCGCCGGATCCGCCGCGAGAACAAGATCCCGGCCGTCGTCTACGGGCACGGCAACGACCCGATCCACCTGACCCTGCCGGGCCACGCCACGATGATGGCGCTCAAGCACGGTGGCGCCAACGCGCTGCTCGACCTCGACATCGACGGCAAGTCGCAGCTCGCGCTCACCAAGCAGGTCCAGGTCGACCCGATCCGCCGCGTGATCGAGCACGTCGACTTCGTCGCCGTCGTCAAGGGCGAGAAGGTCACCGTCGACGTCCCCGTGCACGTGGTCGGCGACGCCGCCCCCGAGACGCTGGTCGTCACCGAGAACGCCACGGTCCAGCTCGAGGCCGAGGCCACCCACATCCCCGAGTTCATCGAGGTCTCGGTCGAGGGCGCCGCTGCCGGCACCCAGATCCACGCCTCCGACCTGACCCTCCCGTCGGGTGCCACCCTGCTGGTCGACGGCGACACCCTCGTCGTCAACGTCACCGAGCAGATCAGCGCCGCCGCCCTCGAGTCCGAGCTGGAGGAGGCCGAGGCCGAGGCCGGCATCGAGCGCGAGGAGTCCGACGAGGCCGCTGCCGCGCCCGCCGAGGGTGAGGCCGCTCCCACCGAGGAGTGACCTTCCGCCTCTTTCGTCGAAAGGCCCGGGACCCCATGACCGACTCCAGCGCGCCCGTGTGGCTGGTCGTCGGTCTGGGCAATCCCGGGCCTTCGTACGCCGGTCACCGCCACAACATCGGCTACCTCGTCACCGACGAGCTGGCCCGCCGGATGGGCTCGTCCTTCCGCGCCCACAAGTCCGGCCGCGCCGACGTGGTCGAGGGCAGGCTCGGTACGCCGGGACAGCCCGGCCCCCGCGTCGTCCTGGCCCGGCCGCGCTCGTACATGAACGAGGTCGGCGGCCCGGTCAAGGCGCTCGCCACCTTCTACAAGGTGCCACCGGAGCGGGTCGTCGCGATCCACGACGAGCTCGACATCCCCTTCGACACGATGCGGGTCAAGCTCGGCGGCGGCGACAACGGCCACAACGGCCTGAAGTCGATGCGCTCCTCGCTCGGCACCGGCGACTTCCACCGTGTCCGGGTCGGGATCGGCCGGCCGCCCGGCCGCCAGGAGGTGGCCGACTTCGTGCTGTCGAACTACTCCAGCACCGAGCGCAAGGTCGTGCCGTTCACGGTCGACACCGCCGCCGACGCGGTCGAGTGTCTCGTCACCGAGGGCCTCGAGCGCACGCAGCAGAAGTTCAACTCCTAGGGTGTCGCCCGTGACCTTCGAGCCCGGTACGCCGCCCGACGCCGCCGCCCACGACGACCACGTGCTCGCCGCCTGGCTGGCCGAGGCCGCCGGGAGGCGGCTGCTCGAGGTCCGGGGGGAGGGCCTGGAGGGGCGCGAGCTCAAGGACGCCGGTGACGCCGCGGCCCACGAGCTGCTGATGAAGCTGGTCGCCGAGCACCGTCCCGACGACGCCGTGCTGTCGGAGGAGGGCAAGGACGACAAGGTCCGCCTGGGCGCCGACCGGGTCTGGATCATCGACCCGCTCGACGGCACCCGGGAGTTCTCCGAGCCGCCGCGCGACGACTGGGCCGTGCACGTCGCCCTGTGGGAGCGGGGACCGGCCGACCTCACCGCCGGAGCCGTCGCGCAGCCGGCGCTGGGGGAGACCTTCACGACCGGGCCGGGCGCCCCCGTCGTACCTCCTCGCACCGCGGAGCGGCCCCGGATCGCCGTCTCGCGCAGCCGTCCGCCGGAGTTCGTCCACGTCCTCGCCGGGGAGCTCGACGCCGAGCTGGTCGCGATGGGCTCGGCCGGGGTCAAGGTGATGTCGGTGGTGCGGGACCTGACCGACGCCTACGTGCACGCCGGCGGTCAGTACGAGTGGGACTCGGCCGCGCCGGTCGCGGTCGCCCGGGCCGCGGGGCTGTTCACCTCGCGCATCGACGGCACCCCCCTGGAGTACAACCAGGACGACGTCTACCTGCCCGACCTGATCGTGTGCCGTCCCGAGCTCGCCGAGCGGATCGTCGACTTCGTCCGGCGGCACGGCGTCACCTCGGCGGGATGACGACGCACGACATCCGCCACGTCCTGCTGGACGCCGACGAGGTGCTCCAGCACACGCCCGTGAGCGTCGACGCCGCGGCGGGTCCGCACGCCGCGCGGATCTCCCCGGAGCTCCGCGCCGAGCTGTGGTCGCTGGAGTGGCCGGCGCTGCGCGGCGAGATCGACTTCTTCGCCGAGTCGGTCGCGATCGCGGCCCGGCACGGGGTCGACCTCGACCCCGCCGACCTGTTCACGACGATGTGGCGCTCGATCGTCGTGGACCCGGACTCCATGGCGCTGGTGGCGGCGCTCCGCGCGGCTGGGTACGGCGTCCACCTCGGCACGAACCAGGAGCACCACCGCGCCCGCTTCATGCGCGAGGAGCTCGGCTTCGACGACGGCCGCTTCGACGTCGCCGTCTACTCCTGCGACATCGGGCTCGCGAAGCCGGACCCGGCGTACTTCGACAAGGCGGTCACGATGATCGGCGCCGAGCCGGGCTCCGTGCTGTTCGTCGACGACCGCCAGGAGAACGTCGACGGCGCCCGCGCGGCCGGCCTGGCCGCGGAGCGCTGGGAGCTGGCCGACGGGCACGCGGCGCTGCGCACGCTCCTGATGCGCCACGGTGTGGTCGTCCACGCCGGTTGAGGCCGTCGTACGGCTGACGGGGTTTCGAGGCTCGTCGCTAGCGCTCCTCGCACCTCAACCTGCGTCGGGGTCGCTGGGGCTCCTCGCTCCTCAGTCAGCGTGGGGGTCGCTGGGGCTCCTCGCACCTCAACCAGCGTCGGGTGGTCCGCGCTGGGGCAGGCTGGGGGCATGACGGCCTATGTCTCGCACACGACCATCGACTGCCGCAACGCCTACGAGCTCTCGGAGTGGTGGAAGCCGGTCCTCGGGTACGTCGACCTCGAGGGTGACCCGAACCTGCCCGGGCACGAGGAGTGCATGATCCGCGATCCCGAGACCGGCCACCGGCTGCTGTTCATCGAGGTGCCCGACGAGAAGGTCGTCAAGAACCGGCTGCACCTCGACCTGGCCGCCCGCGAGGGGAGCCGGGACGCCGAGGTGGACCGGCTCGTCGCGTACGGCGCCGAGGTGGTCGCCGACCACCGGGGGATCGGCGGTCCCGGGACCGGATGGGTGACGCTGGCCGATCCGGAGGGCAACGAGTTCTGCGTCGTCCGCTCCCCGGCCGAGCGCGCCGCCGCGACACCTCCCGTTCACCCCTGATCCATCACCCCAGGTCGGGTGCTCCCGGGGATGACTAGACGCTGGTAGTCCGGACGGACTACGTCTCGGAGGCGCGTCTGACCTGTTCGGGAAAGGCCGTCAGGCTGTTCGCCCGTCGTTCACGCAGGACGACGTTCGCGTTCGGCAGGGGTCCTGACACTCGGGGCGGCTCGGCGATCGCCGGGCCATGTCCCACAGAGTCATGGATCCCAGGTGACCACGCTTCCCGTCTCAGACGACCGCGACGATCTCGCGGTCGACCCCCGCCACATCTCCCGCAGGGCCACCGGCGGTGACGCGGTGTTCGAGTGGTCCGCCCGCGCCGTCGGCGCGTCGGTCCTGCTGATCACCGGTGGCGTCGGCCTGTTCCTCGGGTGGCAGGGCTTCCCCACGATCAAGCGGTACGGCGTCAGCTTCTTCACCGAGGAGCAGTGGCTGCCCGACGAGGACCGGATCGGCATCGCGGGCGTGCTGGTGGGCACCTTCTCGGTGGCAGCGGTCGCCATGGTGATCGCCTTCCCGCTGGCGCTGCTCACGGCGCTCTACATCAGCGAGTACGCACCCGCGCGCCTCCGCGGCTTCCTGGTCTCGATGATCGACCTGATGGCGGCCGTGCCGTCGATCGTCTACGGCATCTGGGGCTTCTGGCTGATCATGCCGCACGCGGCCGAGTTCGCCCGGTGGCTGGAGTCGAACGCGGGCTGGCTGCCCTTCCTGCAGGTCCGCGGCGCCGACCCGGACGCGGCGTACTGGGACGCCTCGCGCTACTACTCCAGCGCCTTCTGCGCCGGCATCGCCGTCTCGATGATGGTGATGCCGATGGCCTGCGCCGTGATGCGCCAGGTGTTCTCGCAGACCCCGCCCGGCGAGAAGGAGGCCGCGCTCGCGCTCGGCGCCACCCGCTGGGGCATGGTCACCAGCGTCGTGCTGCCCTTCGGGCGGGGCGGCATCATCGGCGGCACCATGCTCGCCCTCGGCCGGGCACTCGGGGAGACGATCGCGGTCGCGCTGATCCTCTCGGTGGCCTTCGAGGTCAAGTGGAACGTGCTGGAGACCGGCAGCGCCACGATCAGCTCGCTGATCGCCAACCGCTTCGGCGAGGCCAGCGCCAGCCAGCTGTCGGCGCTGCTCGCTGCCGGCTTCGTGCTCTTCATCATCACCCTGCTCGTGAACACCGCCGCCGCGGTGATCGTCAACCGCAGCCGCTCGGGCGCCGGGACGGACGCCTGATGACCATCGAGAGCCCGCCGGCCCCCGAGGCGACGACCGCCGCGACCGCCGGTACGACGTACCGCCCGGTCCTCGACGACGACGCCCCGCCGCCCGTCCCGCGCTCCTCGTTGGGCCGCCCGAGCCCCGAGGAGAGCTTCCTGGCCTGGGGCACCTGGGGCGCCGCGCTCGGCCTGGCCTGGGTGGTCACCCAGCGGCTGCTGCCGCTGGAGGGCATCCCGTGGTTCGTGGTGGTCTTCTTCGGCAGCGGGCTGCTCATGTCGGCCGTGACCGGGGCGATGCACGGCGGACTGGTCGAGGTCCGCGACCGCGTGGCCGCCTCGCTGGTCACCGGTGGCGCCGTCGTCGTGGCGGTGGCCCTGGTCAGCACCATCGGCTACGTCTTCTACCGGGGCTGGGAGCCGCTCACCCACGTCAACTTCTTCCTCGACGACATGTCGGGTGTCGGCCCGGCCGACAGCTTCGACAAGGGCGGCGTCCTGCACGCCATCGTCGGCACCATCGTGCAGCTGGCCATCGCCGTCGCGATCACCCTGCCGCTCGGGATCGGCACGGCGGTGTTCATGACCGAGGTCGGCGGCCGGTTCGCCAAGCTGGTGCGCACGGTCGTCGAGGCGATGACCGCGCTGCCGTCGATCGTGGCGGGCCTGTTCATCTACAGCGTCTTCATCGTCGCGCTCGGTCAGCCGCGCTCGGGCCTCGCGGCCGGCCTCGCCCTCAGCGTGATGATGCTGCCGATCATCGCCCGCGCCGCGGACGTCGTGCTCCGGGTCGTCCCGGGCGGCCTCCGCGAGGCCAGCCTGGCCCTCGGGGCGAGCCGGTGGCGGACCGTGCGCCACGTCGTCCTCCCCACGGCCCGGCCCGGCCTGGCGACCGCGCTGATCCTCGGCGTCGCCCGCGGCGCGGGGGAGACCAGCCCCGTGCTGCTGACCTCGGGGGCCGCCGCGTTCCTGGTCGCCAACCCCACCGACGGCGTGATGAACAGCCTGCCGCTGTTCATCTACACCAACGTCCGCAGCGGTCAGGGCACGGCCGAGGACCGCGCGTTCGCGGCCGCCGCCGTCCTCCTGATGCTCGTGCTCATCCTCTTCGTCATCGCTCGCCTGCTGGCGCGACCACGCGGCACCAAGCCGTCGCTCCTGCGCCGTCTCCTCACCCGTCGTCCTTCGGAGGTCCGTCCGTGATCCGCCCGTCCGTCCACCGCCGCGCGCTTCGTGCGGTCGTGGCGATCCTCATCGCGCTCGGGTGCACCTTCAGCACCCCGGGGACGGCCTCGGCCGCCGTCTACGCCCAGATCGAGGGCACCGGCTCCACCTGGTCGGACCTGATCGTCCAGCAGTGGATCGCCGACGTGAACTCCAACGGCATGCAGGTCGTCTACACCGGTGGCGGCTCCTCGAAGGGTCGCAAGGACTTCTCGCTGAAGAGCACCGACTTCGCCATCTCCGAGATCCCCTACCAGGGCACCGACGAGCAGGGCAACGCCGACAACAGCGCCGGGCGGGAGTACGCCTACCTGCCGATCGTGGCCGGCGGCACCGCCTTCACCTACCAGCTGAAGGTCGGCAACACGATGGTGCGCAACCTGCGGCTGTCGGGTGAGACGCTCACCAGGATCTTCACCAACCAGATCACCAGCTGGGACGACCCGGCGATCACCAAGGACAACAACGGCCGCTCGTTCCCGAAGCTGCCGATCACGCCGGTGGTCCGCTCCGACGGCTCCGGTACGACGGCCCAGTTCACGACCTGGATGGACAAGCAGCACGGCGCGGCGTGGCGCAAGTTCTTCGGCAAGTCCGGGCTGACGTCGTACTACCCGCGCAAGGGACGCGCGGTCAGCCAGGCCGGCTCCGACCAGGTGATGAACTACATCGCCAGCAGCGCCGGCAACGGCACCATCGGGTACGTCGAGTACGCCTACCCGCTCGACAAGGACTACCCGGTCGTCAAGGTAGAGAACGCCGCGGGCTACTTCGTCGAGCCGACGGAGTACAACACCGCCGTCGCGCTGACCAGGGCCAAGATCAACCAGGACAAGAGCAGCCAGCTCTACTTGACGCAGATCCTCGACGGGGTCTACGCCAACAAGGACCCGCGGGCGTACCCGATCTCGTCCTACTCCTACATGATCATCCCGACCGGGAAGACCGACACCCGGATGACCACGGCGAAGCGGCAGACCGTCGCCGACTTCATGTTCTACTCGCTGTGCGCCGGGCAGTCGAAGGCCGGCCCGTACGGCTACAGCCCGCTGCCGCTCAACCTCGTGAAGGCGGGCTTCCAGCAGCTCGCCAAGCTGAAGGTCGCCGACCCGAAGGTCGAGGTCACCAACCGCGACGTCAAGGCCTGCAACAACCCGACCTTCGACGGCAAGAACCTGAACAAGAACCTGCTGGCGGAGAAGGCCCCGCAGCCCGAGGCGTGCGACAAGGTCGGCGCCGGGCCGTGCGGCACGGAGACCGGGCAGGGCGGGGCCAAGCCGGACGACCAGGCCAGCCAGGCCCCGGCCGCGGGTGGCGGAGCGCAGGCCCCCGCCGGGGGCGGGGGCTCCACCGCCGCACCGGCCGATGCGCCGACCAGCGCCGCAGTGCCCGAGACCGGCGCATCCGGCGACCCCGCGGTGGCGACCGACGGCACCGGCACCACGACCGACGCGGCGGTCTTCGCCAGCGCCACCGAGCTGGAGTCGGCCCGCCCGTCCGACAACAAGCCCTTCGGGTGGCTCGCCGTCGGCCTGCTGATCGCGCTCGTCGTCCTCCCCGGCGTGTACGGCGCCTCGTTGCGCCGACGCTCCACGGTCTCGGGCGGTGGCCGATGAGCGCCCGTGCCCTGCGGACCTGGTGGTCCGAGCGCAGCAAGCGCCCGCTGGCCCTCGGCGGCGCCGCTCTGGTCGGCGCCGCTGCCCTGACCTGGGCGCCGGTCGACGGCGCGGTCGCCGCCGCCGAGCCCGTCGTCGCCGACGAGCCGGTCGTCGGACGGGCTGCGACCGCGAAGCCCGCGTTCACGCAGACCAAGCAGCTGGAGCGGGTCTTCGTCAACGCCGCCGGAGAGCGCGAGGTCCAGATCCAGAACAACGTCACGGTCACCGCCGACCAGACGCGCAACCTGCGCGGCCGACAGCGGATCAACATCTCCTGGTCGGGCGCCCAGCCGAGCGGCGGTCGCGCCAACAACCCGTACGGCGAGAACGGGATGAACCAGGAGTACCCCGTGGTGATCCTGCAGTGCCGCGGCGTCGACAGCGCGAGCGTCGCGGCCGGCCAGCGGCTCTCGCCGGAGACCTGCTGGACCGCCTCGGTCGCCCAGCGGTCGCAGGTCACCCGCTCCGCAGGGTCCGCGATCTGGACGAAGGACCTGGACGCGCCCGAGGACTACGACCGTCAGTTCTCCGGCCTGGCCCCGGTGCCGGCGGCGTGCAGGACGACCGACGTGGCCGGCTACTTCACCCGGGTCACCCCGTTCCGCTCGCGCAAGGGCGACGTCTTCCCGGCCTGCACCGCCGACGCGATGCCGCCCGAGGCGGCGGTGGGGGCGGCGTTCCCGGCCGCCGAGGTCGCGGCCTTCACCGAGAGCGACGGCAGCGGCTCGATCAAGTTCGAGGTCCGCAGCGAGGTGGAGAACGAGTCGCTCGGCTGCAGCGACAAGGTGAAGTGCGCGGTCGTGGTGGTCCCCATCGTCGGCCTCAGCTGCGCGCAGGAGTCCACGCCGGCGACCAACGTCGACAACGCCTGCCGCCGTGGTGGGCAGCACCTGCCCGGATCGAGCAACTTCGCCAACCAGGGGGTGGACGCCGCGGTCTCGCCGGCCTTCTGGTGGTCCCCCTCGAACTGGAAGCACCGCTTCACGATCCCGATCTCGTTCGGCCTGCCCCCGGACACGTGCGACATCCTCGACTCCCGGGCGCCGACCGGCTTCTACGGCTCCGAGCTGCTGGCCCAGGCCGCCCTGCAGTGGGCGCCGGCGTACTGCCTGGAGAAGAAGCGCTTCAAGTTCCAGCACAACCAGATGTCCGACGTGCAGGGCTTCAACCTGATGGAGAACGGCGGCGCCGCGGCCGCGATCGTGTCGTCCACCCACCAGCCCAAGAAGGACGACCCGATCGGCTACGCGCCGACGGCGGTCACCGGCTTCGGCATCGGCTACGTCGTCGACCGGCCGGACAACGCAGGAGAGCTGACGAACCTCCGCCTGAACGCGCGGCTCCTGGCCAAGCTGCTCACGCAGTCGTACCTCGGCTCCGATCTCGGCCGTGGTCATGCCGGGATCAAGGAGAACCCGCTCGCGCTGACGACGGATCCCGAGTTCGTCAAGCTCAACCCGGGGCTCGGCACGAACGCCCAGGAGGCGGGGGCCACCCTGCTGTCGCTCGCCAACGAGTCGGACGTGATCCACCAGCTGACGTCGTACATCGCCGCGGACGAGGCCGCGATGGCCTTCGTCGACGGCAAGGCGGACCCGTGGGGGATGAAGGTCAACCCGGCCTACCGGAGGATCTCGCTCCCGCGCGAGCAGTGGCCCCTGCTGGACCGCTTCATCCCCAAGACCGGCAGCACCTGCCGTCAGCAGAACCCCGCGGTGTACTTCACCCAGCTCGCGGCACCGGTCCCGACCCTGCGCCGCATCGGCGAGGGCCTGCTGGACGCGTGGCCGAACATCCAGACCAAGTGCGACATGGACACCTCGTCCGGCCTGTTCAAGGTCGGTCGGATCGACCGGCAGTCCTACGGCGCGCGGTTCATGCTCGGCGTCGTCAGCCTCGGCGATGCCGCCCGCTACGGCCTGCGGACGGCCAGCTTGCAGACCAAGGGCAACACGTACGTCGCGCCCTCCGACCAGTCGCTGGCCGCGGCCGTGAAGCTGGCCGAGCAGAAGAAGAGATACGGCGCCTTCGAGCTCAGCCAGACCGATCTGCGTCGGTCGATTAGGGCCTACCCGGGGACGATGATCCTCTACACCGCCGCCCGGCTGCGGAACGCGACCCAGGACGACGCGGACAAGGTCGCCCAGTTCATCCGGGTGGCGACGACCGAGGGCCAGCGCTCCGGCAGCGGCAACGGTCAGCTGCCCGAGGGCTTCCTGCCGATCTCGCGCAAGGGCGTCACGGCCGACCTGTACGCGTCGGCCCAGCAGGTCGCCGACGCGGTCGAGAAGCAGCGGCCGGCCCCGGAGAAGACGGAGCCGACACCGTCGTCGGCGCCCACCACCGCGGCCGCGGGCACCGGGACCCCGGCCGCCCCGGATGCCGCAGCGCCGAGCGCTGCGGCGCCCAGCGCAGTCCCGTCGGCGGTGCCCACGATCGAGACCTCGGCGGCCCCGGTGGCCACCGACCCGACGGCCTCGATCAGCTCGCGCACGGCGAGTGGGGTGATGCCCACGCTGCTGCTCATCGGGCTGCTCGGCATCGCGATCGCCAGCGGACTGCGGTTCGTGCTCCAGGCTCCGAGGCGCCGATGACCACCATGCTCCCCGGTCCGAGCGGAACAGCGGGCGACGTCGTACCGCCGCCGCCCGTGGCGCCGACCCGGGCGAACCGACGGGCGCCGAAGCCACCCCGCGCCCCGAAGCCACCCCGCACCCCACAGACCCCGCGTCCGGGCGACGAGCCGCTGAAGGTGGTCAGCACCGGGATGACCATGGTCGCCCTGGTCACCTGCTGGGTCCTCCTGCAGATGCTGGTGCTCGGCGGGATCAGCCACGAGCGGTCCCAGGACCTGCTGTACCGCGACTTCCGGGAGCAGCTCGCCAGCCTGACCGCGCCGATGGGCGACGGCCCGATCGATCCCGGGACCCCGGTCGCGCTCATCTCGGCGCCGGCGATCGGGATGGACGAGGTCGTCGTCGAGGGCACGGCGTCCGGGGACCTGCTCGCCGGACCCGGGCACGTCCGCAGCTCCGTGCTGCCCGGACAGGACGGCAGCTCGGTGGTGATGGGCCGGGGTGCGTCGTACGGCGCACCGTTCGGCGACATCGGCGCCCTGGAGGCCGGTGACCCGATCACGGTGACCACGGGCCAGGGCGTGAAGACCTTCACCGTCCTCGGGGTGCGCCGGGCCGGTGACCCCGAGCCGCAGCCGCGTCCCGCCGGCACCGCTCGGTTGACGTTGATCAGCGCCGAGGGGGAGGGCCGGTTCGCGGCGCTCAGCCCCGGCGAGGTGGTCTACGTCGACGCCGAGGCGCCGGAGGCCTTCGGCGCCCCCACCGGACGGCCCATCGGGGTCCCCGACGCCGAGAAGCCGATGGAGACCGACCTGTCCACGGCGCTGCCGCTGCTCACGCTCTGCCTGGCCCTGCTGCTCGCGCTCACCCTCGCGGTGGTCGCGGCGCGGCAGCGCTACTCCGCCGTCCTCGTGTGGGTCGTGGCGTCCCCGGTCGCCATCGCCCTCGCCTGGCAGACCACCGACGTGGTGATGCGACTCCTCCCCAACCTCGTCTGAACGACAGACGTCGGCCACGCCAACTCCAGACCAAACCGACCGCGGCGCCGGGGCACCCGCCCCACGATCGAGCCGCAACCCATCCAGGCCGCACCGCGGCCGACATCGAGAAGGAAATCCAACTGATGCACGCACGCAAGCTGCTCGCCGGCCTGGCCACCGCCGCGGTGGCCGTGTCGGGGATCGCCCTGACCGCTGCCCCGGCCTCGGCCGACTACACGAAGCACGCGCTCGACCCGAACTTCACCCCGGTCTCCGGGGACCTGATCGGCGGCGGTTCGGACACCACGATGGGTTCGATGCACTACGCGGCGGAGGCCTTCAACGCGGCCAACCCCAACGCCGGCTTCAGGGTGGCCAGCTACGCCGCCCAGGCGCAGCCGGCGGCACCCGCTCCGGCCAACACCATCACGCTGCCGGGCGGCGAGGTCATCAACCGCCCGAACGGCTCGGGTGGTGGCAAGGGCCGCCTGTGGGGTGCCAACAACAAGGCCGAGATCGACTTCGCCCGCTCCTCGGGCAACCTGAGCGTCGACGAGACCAGCGCGGGGCTGCAGATGTTCCCGTTCGCTCTCGACACGCTGCAGATGTCCGTCTCGGGCAAGGCGTCCAACGCGCCCGCCGCGCTGTCCCCGGCGCAGATCGTCGGCATCTACAAGGGCGAGATCAAGAACTGGAGCGAGGTCGGCGGCAAGCCGGGTGTGATCGCGCCGAAGATCCCGCAGCCGAACTCGGGTACCCGCGACTTCTTCGTCGGCCGGCTGACCGCGATGAACGCCGGCAACCCCGTCACGCTCGGCAACTCCGTCGTCGAGGTCCAGGAGCACGACGACACGAAGATCAAGGACGACCCGAACGCGGTCGCCCCGTTCTCCGTCGGCCGGGCCGAGCTCCTCAAGGGCTCCCTGCGCCTGACCAGCGCGGCGGAGGGGACGGGCTGGAAGGCCGACCGCGCGGTCTACAACGTGGTCCGCCAGTCCTCGGTCGCGGACCCGAAGATCCAGACGTTCTTCGGCGAGGACGGCTTCCTCTGCTCGACGGCAGCTCGCCCGTTCATCGAGCAGGGTGGCCTCAAGCAGCTCGCCACCACCGACAAGGGCGGCGTCTGCGGTGAGCTGACGCAGGCTCCGACCAGCAACTTCGCCCTGAACGAGGCGGTCGTGACCACGGTCCGCCTGTCGGTCGCCAGCACCACCGCTCGCACCGCCAAGATCACGGCCGTCGTCTCCGGCTCCACCGCCCCCCGCGGCACCGTGACCTTCTACGACGGCGCCAAGGTGCTGCGCGCCGGTGTCGCGCTGATCTCGGGTCAGGCCACCATCTCGGTCGCCGGTCTCGCCCCGGGCGTCCGCAGCTACCGGGCCGAGTTCGTCCCGGCCGCCGGTTCCGTCTTCGAGCCCTCGCAGGCCGCCGGCTCCGGCCGGGTCAAGACCTCCTCGGTCCTGAAGGTCGTCCTCCCGAAGAAGACCGCCAAGGCCGGCAAGGCCGTCCGCGGCACCGCGACCGTCACCCTCGCCGGCGTGCCGGCGAAGGCGACCGGCACGGTCAAGGTCACCAAGGGCAGCAAGACCATCGCCTCCGGCAAGCTGGTCAACGGCAAGGCGAAGTTCACGCTGAAGAAGGGCCTGAAGGCGGGCAGGAACAAGCTGCGCGTCGTCTGGGCCGGTGACGCGAACAGCGTCGGTTCGGCCAAGGCCGCCACGGTCAAGGTCGCCAAGGCCAAGAAGGCCAAGAAGAAGAAGTGATCCCGGCCGGGTCCGGGACGCGCGCACGCCGCGTCCCGGACCCGGACCCGCTCCCCGTCGTACCAACCCTGAGAGAACCCGATGAGCACCCTGCACGACGCCCCGACCACCCAGCTCCCCGCGGTCGAGGGGTACGCCGCCGCCCCGCCCGCGCGGCCGCTCGCCTCGCTCGAGGCGCGCGAGATCACGGCCTGGTTCGGTGAGCGCAAGGTGCTCGACCGGGTCTCGCTGACCATGCCGGCGGGCCGGATCACCGCACTCATCGGTCCCTCCGGCTGCGGCAAGTCGACCTTCCTGCGGATCCTGAACCGGATGCACGAGCTGGTGCCGTCGGCACAGCTCGCGGGGGAGGTGCTGCTGGACGGGGAGGACGTCTACGACCCGCAGCGCCGGCTGACCGATGCCCGCCGCAGCATCGGCATGGTCTTCCAGAAGCCCAACCCGTTCCCCGCGATGTCGATCCGCGAGAACGTGCTCGCCGGCCTCAAGCTCACCGGCACCAAGGCCTCGAAGTCGGACCGGGACGCGCTCGTCGAGTACTGCCTGGTCCGCGGCGGGCTGTGGAACGAGGTCAAGGACCGGCTCGACGCACCCGGCGGCGGACTGTCCGGTGGGCAGCAGCAGCGGCTGTGCATCGCCCGCTCGCTGGCCATCAAGCCGCGGGTGCTGCTCATGGACGAGCCGTGCTCGGCGCTCGACCCCACGTCGACCCGGGTCATCGAGGAGACGATGCTCGAGTTGGCCAAGGAGGTCACCATCGTCATCGTGACCCACAACATGCAACAGGCCGCGCGGGTGTCCGACACCTGCGCCTTCTTCCTCGCCGCCCAGGGCACCCCCGGGGTGATCGTGGAGCACGGGGATACTGCTGCCATGTTCGCCAGCCCGCAGGACCAGCGCACCCACGACTACGTCAACGGACGTTTCGGGTGAGCGCTGCCCGCCTCATCGGTCTGCTGGCGGCGCTGCTGGTCGCGGTCGCCGGCCTGGGCTACCTCGCCTCGCTGACCGTCCTGGCGCCGAAGCAGATCCCCGTCCCGGAGCAACGGGCCTACGTCGCCGCCCCGGTGCCCGCCGAGGCGCCGGCTCCCGTCGTACCCGCGGGGGAGCCGGTCGGCGCGCCCGTCGCCGACGCGGCCTGGGTCGCGAAGAACGCCGAGGCCTCGGGCGTGCCCGAGATCGCCCTGCGGGCCTACGCCACCGCGCAGCTCCGCCTCGCGAAGAGCTGCAAGCTCGGCTGGACGACGCTCGCCGGCATCGGCTGGGTGGAGTCGCAGCACGGCACCATCGACGGCCGGGTCCTGCGCGCCGACGGCACGTCCTCCTCGCGCATCCTCGGCCCTGCCCTGGACGGCACGGGCGACTTCGCCGCCATCCCCGCCACGCCCGAGAGCTCCACCTGGCACGGCAACGACCGCTGGGACCACGCCGTCGGCCCGATGCAGTTCATCCCCAGCACCTGGGCCACCTGGGGCTCCGACGGTGACGGCGACGGTGTCGCCGACCCCAACGACCTCGACGACGCGGCCTACTCCGCCGCCCGCTACCTGTGCGCCGAGGGCCACGACCTGACCACCGGCCAGGGCTGGGCGGACGCGATCTTCTCCTACAACCACGCCCAGTCCTACGTCGACGCCGTCCACGCCGCCGCAACGTCGTACGCCGAGCGCACCGCCGCTGGTTGAAGTGCGAAGGACGAAGTCCTGAGCCTCGAAACCCGGTGAGCCGGGAAGCAGTCCCGTGGTCGTCGCCGCCGGTCGGCTCACCCGGTTTCGAGGCTCGCTCCGCTCGCACCTCAACCAGCGTGGGGGAAGGCGTGCCTGGAGCCCTGACGGGTGTCGAGGGGAAGGGTGGTGTCGCGATGCAGGCGCCGTGACGGCGCGCTGGTTGAGGTTTGAAGGACGAAGTCCTGAGCCTCGAAACCCCGGCGACCCGAGAAGCGGCCCCGTGGTCGTCGCCGCCGGTCGGCTCACCCGGTTTCGAGGCTCGCTCCGCTCGCACCTCAACCAGCGTGGGGGAAGGCGTGCCTGGGGCACTGACGGGTGTCGAGAGGCAGGGTGGTGTCGCGATGCAGGCGCTCGTCACGGCGCGCTGGTTGAGGTGTGAAGGACGAAGTCCTGAGCCTCGAAACCCGGCGAGTCGAGAAGCAGCGGTGGGTACGGCGGCCGCGGTCTCCGGTCGGGTCACGGCAGTCTCAGTGATCACTGAGATAGCGGGGTCACCGCAGCCAGCACTCGTCGTACCTGGTCGCGGTCACCGGCCGGTTGGCGGCTGCTTCGGGTCGACCGCTGTGGCCACCGCTGCGAACCTCAGTGCGACGGACACCGAGGGACGCTGGTTGAGGTGCGAAGGACGAAGTCCTGAGCCTCGAAACCCAGTAAGCCGAGAAGCAGCGCCGAGCGAGCACCCCCGCCCGCTGTGGAAGACGAACCCGGACTGTCGGCGCCCCCACCTACCATCTTTGTATGGCCACTCGGGAACTCCACGACTGCGACAACGCCTCCGCGTTGCTCGCCTACGTGGGCGCCCGCCGCACCGCCGCAGCGCGGGCCGAGGCCGACCAACTCGCCGCCGCGGTCGCCTGGGCGGGGATGCACTCGACCGACTCGTACGACGAGGCCGCGACCCTCGTACCGGGCGTGGAGGAGTCGTTGACGATCGCGGGACCGGGTGCCCCGCTGGTCGCCGAGTTCTCCGTGCTGGAGTTCGCCGCCGCGCTCGGCCTGTCCTCCGATGCGGGCCGGATGTACCTGGGTGAGGCGGTCGAGCTGGCCCACCGGCTCCCGCAGCTCTACGCCCGGGTCCAGTCCCTCGATCTCCCGGTCTGGAAGGCCCGGCGGATCGCCAAGACCACCCTCGACCTCCCCATGGCGGGCGCCGCCTACGTCGACGCCCACCTCGCAGCGGTCGCCCATAAGGTCTCCATCGCCCAGCTCGACCGGACCGTCGAGGAGGCCCGGGTCCGCTTCGACCCCGACGAAGCCCTCGCCCGCCAGAACGCGGCCCAGGAAGGACGGCACTTCGACATCGAGACCCGCCAGGTCTCCTTCGACGGCTGCGTCGACGTGCACGGCACGTTGGACCTGGCTGACGCTCTCGACCTGGAGGACGCGGTCGCGCGGCGGGCGCATGACCTCAGTGCCCTCGGTCTGGACGCGCCGTTGGACGTCCGCCGATCGATCGCCGTGGGTGACCTGGCTCGGCGCCAGCTCTCGCTCGACCTGGCGGCGGCGGAGCCGGAGGATCGGCCCAAGGCTCGCCAGGTGCTGTTGCACGTGCATCTCTCCGAGGCGGCCCTCGCTGGTGCTAGCACCGATCTGGACCTCGCCCGGGTGGAGGAGACCCGCTCGTTCGTCTCGGCAGAGCAGGTCAAGACCTGGTGTGCGAACCCGGACACCCAGGTCATCGTGAAGCCGGTCATCGACCTGGCCGATCACGTGCACGTGGATGCCTACGAAGTCCCGGACCGGTTGCGTGAGCGTCAGGTGCTGCTTGCAGCACACGTGCGTGTTCCCGTGGTGCCAGAGACGAGCCCGGCGGGCGGACTGCGACCACATCGACCCCGCCGCCCGCGGTGGACCGACCTGTGACTGCAACATCGCACCGCTATGCCGGCGACATCACCGAGCGAAGACCCACACGCGGTGGCGTTACGACAAGGTCGACGACACCTCGTTCGTGTGGCGTACACCCAACGGTCTGCTCTTCCAACGCGACCACCACGGCACCAACCCGCTCGACACCCTGCAGCCCTGACCGCGGCACCGCCCGGCAGGGCTACAGGCACGCCCACTCCGACGCTGGTTGAGGTGCGAGCGGAGCGAGCCTCGAAACCTGGTGAGACGAACGACCGCGACGACCACAGGCTGCTTCTCGGGTCACCGGGTTTCGAGGCTCAGGACTTCGTCCTTCGCACCTCAACCAGCGTGGGCGATCAGGACTTCGTCCTGCGCACACCTCAACCAGCGGGGGTGGAGGTGCGAGTTAGGCTGGCCTAACACCGAGTGTCAGGAGTATCTGTGCCGAAGAGCACCACCACCCTCGTCGTCACCTCGACCGAGCGGCTCAGTCCCGGGATGGTCCGGGTACACTTCCGCAGCGACGACCTGTCGGCGTTCGCCGACAGCACGGACACGGATCGCTACGTCAAGCTCGCGCTCGGTACGCCGGAGGAGCCGGTCGTGCGGACGTACACGGCGGTGGAGCCCGATGTCGCGGCGGGCACGGTGGCGATCGACTTCGTGGTCCACGGCGACGAGGGGTACGCCGGGCCGTGGGCGGCGTCCGCGAAGGCGGGCGACGTGCTGGAGGTGCGGGGGCCGGGTGGCGGGTACGCGCCGGACCCGAGCGCGGACTGGCACCTGCTCGCGGGGGACGAGGCCGGGCTGCCGGCGATCCGGGCGGCGCTGGCGGCGCTGCCGGCGGACGCCGTGGGCTACGCCGTCGTCGAGACGTACGACGCCGACCACGTGCAGCCGCTGAACGCCCCGGCGGGCGTCGAGGTCAGCTGGCACCACGACGGCGACCTGGCGGGCGCCGTCCGGGCGCTGCCGTGGCGCGAGGGCCGGGTGCAGGTGTTCGTGCACGGCGAGGCGGAGGTGACCATGCACGCGATCCGCCCGTACCTGCTGAAGGAGCGCGGCGTGCCGCGCCAGGACGCCTCGATCTCGGGCTACTGGCGGCGCGGTCGCACCGAGGAGGGTTTCCGCGCCTGGAAGAAGGACCTGGCCGCCGCCGAGGGCTGAGGTCAGTCCCGCCTCAGTCGCCACCCGGCCTGGGTGGCCAGCACGACGGCGGCCAGCTGCGAGGACACCTCCAGCTTGCCGAGGATGGCGCTGATCTGGGTCCGCACGGTGGCTTCGGAGACCACCCACCGCTGGGCGATGTCGCGGGCGGTCCGGCCCTCCATGAGCTGGTCCAGGACCTCCTGCTCGCGGGTGCTGAGGACGGCGAACCGCGCGCGCAGCTCGGCCGCCGCCCGCTCGCTCGACTCCCACTGCTCGACGAGCTCCTCGTACTCCCCGGGGGCCAGGACGACCTCGTGGCGGCTGAGCCGGCCGACGTTCTCGAGGATGTCGTGCAGGGCGGTGGTCTTGGCGACCACCCGGCTCGCGCCGTGCAGCAGGCACTCGCCCCACTGCGAGCGAGGTGCGGAGGTGAGCACCAGGACCGCGACCCCGGCCTCGGCCAGCGGGCGCACCAGGCGCAGGCCGCTTCCGAACGGCCCCAGGTCGAGGTCGACGAGCGCGATGGCCGGGTGGAAGTCCGCGATCTCGGTGAGCAGCCCCTCGGCGCCCACCGGGCGGAGCGGTACGGCGAAGCGCCGGGTGGGATAGCCCTCCTGCTCGAGGGCCAGGACGAGGGTCTCGGCGAACAGCTGGTGGTCGTCGACGACGGCGATCCGCAGGCTCACAGGCGTGCTCGGGAGGCCGGCTCGGGGGCGCGACGCACCCCGATGACGAACGAGGCCCCAGGGCGGTGCGTGGGGTCGTACGTGAGCCGGCCCGAGCCGTCCTCCAGCATCCGCCGGGCGAGGTGGAGACCGATCCCGCTGCCCGCGGAGGCGGCCGAGCGGACGCCCCAGTCGAACATCGTGTCGGCGACCGCCGAGGCGACCCCCGGTCCCGCATCGCTGACCCGGATCATCACCCAGCCCGGCTCGTCGCTCACCCGGACCTCGACCGGCGACCCGGGCGCGTGCCGGGCGGCGTTGGCCAGCAGCACGCTGACGGCCTGGGCGAGCGCGTCGGGGACGACCGAGACCCAGCGGCCGTCGGGCGACCAGCGCACGTCGTTGCCCTGGGCGCGGTGCCCGACGACCAGCGGCTGCAGCACCTCGTCGAGGGCGACCGGGAACGGCCGCGCGGGCCGGTCGTCGTGGAGCACGCGCTGCAGGCGGGCGACCTCGTGGGTGACCATCCGCTCCAGCTCGGGCCGCTCCTCCGCCGTCAGGACGTACGACGAGCTCATCAGCTCGGTCGCGCTCGCGATCCCGGCGATCGAGCCCATCACCTCGTGCATCCGCTCCCGGTCGGTCCGGGTGCGCTGCTCCAGGTCGTCGAGGCGCTCCCACACGACGCTGATCAACCGCTGCTGGTCGCGGATCCCCAGGCGCAGCAGGGCGATCGAGGTGGTCGACGTCAGCACGGCCACGACCAGGCCGGAGAGCATCCCCACGACCAGGAGGAGGCTGCCGTCCAGGGGGAACGACCGGTCCTGGATGGCGAGCGCCTGCCAGGAGAAGGTGATCACGATGGCCGCCTGGAACCGCACCTGGGCCCAGGGCGGCAGGTCGGAGCGGCGGGGGAGCGACAGCGCGAGCGCGGCCCCGCTGCCGAGCAGCACGATGGCGGAGGGCACCTCGAGACCCGGCGGCAGCGACCAGTCCAGCCCGCCGCGCAGGACGGCGATGTGGCAGGCCGCGACGAGCGCGCCCAGGATCAGGCCCACGCCGAGCGGGTCGCGCCAGGCCGGGCCGCGCACGCTCGGCGGGCAGGAGGCGAGGAGCAGGAGGAGCAGCGCCAGGGCGACGTTCGCCACGGTGAGGTACGACGCCAGGCTCGGGATCGACGACCGGTCGATGAGGGCCGTCGTCAGCCCCTGCAGGGACACCAGCGCGGTCCCGGCGCACAGCCAGGCGGTGGAGGGGGTCCGCGTCAGCCGCCAGTGCAGGTGGAGCATGAGCGAGGCGACGAGTCCGGCGAGGTAGACGACGGGCGCCGAGGCGGCGGCCAGCTGAGCCGGTGCGGGCATGCCGCGGGCGAGCACGAGGATCACCAGTGGGGCGACGATGACGGCGACCGCGCACGTCGTGGCGGTGCTGCTCCAGACCCCCCCTGGCGCACTGAACTTCGACACGTCTGCCTCCCGTCCGATAGGCCCTGCTGCTCCCTCAAAGCTCACAGGGTCTGGACGGCAACTACTGCCCCCGATGAGTTCCTCCACGGGGACGGTAGACGACGCCGGGTCGTTGTGCACCCCGGTCTGGTGCGGTCGGCGAAATTCGTCGGTCAGTACGCACCGCGGTGGCTGACCACCGCTCCGACCGTGCGCAGCGCGATCCGGGCGTCGAGGCCCAGCGACCAGTTGTCGACGTAGCTGAGGTCGAGCCGGACCGTCTCCTCCCACGAGAGGTCGGAGCGGCCCGACACCTGCCACAGCCCGGTCAGCCCCGGGCGGACGGCGAGCCGCCGCAGCGGGTCGACGGCGTAGCGCTCCACCTCGTGGGGCAGCGCGGGCCGGGGGCCGATCAGCGCCATGTCGCCGCGCACCACGTTCACCAGCTGCGGCAGCTCGTCGAGGGAGTAGCGCCGCAGCACGCGGCCGACCCGGGTGACCCGCGGGTCCTCGCGCATCTTGAACAGCACGCCGCCCGCGCTCTCGTTCCGGTCGGCCAGCGCGGCGTCGGGACGATCCGAGCCGACGCTCATCGTGCGCAGCTTCAGCATCGTGAACGGCCGGCCGTCCAGCCCGATCCGGGTCTGGCGGAACAGTGCCGGCCCGCGGGTCGAGGTGCGGACCACCGTCGCGAGGACGAGCAGCAGCGGGGCGAGCACCAGCAGCGCGAGTCCGGCGAGGACCCGCTCGGCGACCTGCTTGACCAACCGCCGGGGTCCGGGGCGAAGGCTGCCGCGCACCTGCAGCACCCCGAGGTCGCCGGCGCGGTCGGGCGAGGTCCTCGCGGCGCACACGTCGAGGAGCCCGGTGCCGACGTACAGGTCCAGCCCGCGCCGCTCCAGCTCCCAGCCGAGTCGTCGGAGCTGGACCGGGTCGAGCTCCGGAGCGGGCAGCGCCAGGACGGCGTCGGCGTCGCTGCGGGCCGCGAGGTCCGCCAGCTCGTCGGGGCCCTCCGCGCTGTCGGCGGCGACGCCGGCGAGCACGAACGAGTGGCCCGGCCGGCCGAGCTCGTCGACGGCGAGGTCGACCGCGCTGCGCTCGCCGACGAGCAGGATCCGGGTCTGCGGCCTGCCGGCGAACCGTCGTACGACGAGCGAGCCGAGCATCAGCACCGCGGTCAGGGCGATCAGCCAGACCCCGTTCGCCGGGCCGAGCTCGACGGCAGTGGCGATCCAGCAGCCCAGGCCGAGCAGGGTCCCGGCGCGCAGCACCGGGCGGGCGGCGCCCGGACGGTAGGCCCCGGCGGCGGCCAGCAGCGCCGGCCAGAGCACCAGCAGAGCCAGCCCGGTCAGCAGCAGTCCGGCCTCGGGGGTCCCCGCGGGGAGCAGCACGAGCACGGTGGTGGCGACCAGCGCGGTCAGCGCGTCGGCGCCGAGCAGGGTCAGCCGGTGGCGCAGCAGCGCCCGGCCCCGAGCCGGTGCCACCAGGTCGTCGAGGGGCGCCGTCGCGATCCTCACGGACGCGGAGCCGGTGGCGGCGGCGGTGGAGACGGACCGGGGCAGTGCCTCGGGAGTCGTCGTGACCACGGTGGTTCCTTCCGTCGGGGTCCGCTCACCGTAGGAACGGGGCAGGTGCCCGTTCATGCCGCAAATGGGGCATCTGTCGGGCCGGGACACCGCTCAGGGCATCGGGGGCGGACGCCAGCCCACCTGGTTGGCGCGGCTCACGGCCCCGAGCTGGGTGCGCACCGCCAGCTTGGCCAGGATCGCCTTGACCTGGGTCCGCACGGTCGACTCGCTGACCCCCGAGGACTCCGCGATCACCCGGACCGGGTGGCCGGCCTGGAGCTGCCCGAGCACCTCCGCCTCGCGGGAGGTGAGGCTGTCCAGGCGGGCGACCACCGCCCGGCGCTCGGCCTGGCCGCGCTGCCACTGCTCGACCAGGCGGTCGAGCTGCTCGCGGGACATCACCGGGAGCCCGGCGGCGAGTCGCTCGACGGTCTGGAGGATGTCGGAGAGCGGCCGCGCCCGGCTGAGCACCGCGCTGGCGCCGTACCGCACGGCCTCGCCCCAGCGTGCGCCGATCGGTGCCGCGGTGAGCGCGACCACCACGATCTGGTTGCGGGAGAGCGGCGCGACCAGCCGGATGCCGTCGAAGGGGCCGGGGTCGATGTCGACGAGGGCGATGTCCGGCGAGTCGTCGGTGATGTCGGCGATCACCCGGCCCAGGTCGTTGCCCGTGTCGGGGAGGACGACGTGCCAGGCGGCGTGGCCCGCGGCGCGCAGCGCCAGCTCGATGGACTCCGCGAGCAGGGCGTGGCCGACCGCAACGACCACTCGCGTGGGCGACCGCATGCTCATCTGCTCTGCTTCCGACGGACCTCTGGGGAGCCCCGTTGCCCCACGGTAGGGAAGCGCCCTCGACCAGGTGCCCGAGGCCGGTCCGGATACCCACCTCTGGGGAAACCGTCCCCAGACGTGGGGACCGCAGGGCTCGGAGGCCATTCGCTGGGTTCCGGCACGCACACCATGCCCGCGTGCCGCGATGACGAGGCGGACACTCGACGAGAGGGAGACCCATGCCGGCGACGTGCTCCGCCCCCCACGCGTCCCGGCCGGCACGGCCGGCGCACCTGGCCGTGCTGGTCGCCTCCGACCAGCCCCTGGTCGCCGACGCCGTGCACACCGCGCTGATCAGCCAGGGGCTCGAGGCGACCGCGACACCGGTCACCCGGGGGCCGATCCCGGCCGCGCAGACCGCCCGCCTGCAACGCGTCGGCGCGACGGTGCTGCTGGTGATCTCCGACCTCACCCGGCCCAGCCGGCTCGAGGGTGCCCGCTCGATGATCGACGACCTGAAGCTGCCGACCGTGGTGCTCGCCGGCGCGGAGGGCGACGTGGAGTGGGGCGCGGTGCTGGAGAGCGGAGCGACGGTCGTGCTGCCGGAGTCGGCGACGCTGGACGAGGTCGTCCGGGCGTTGCGCGGCGCGGTCCGCGGCGCTCCGCTGGTCGCCCAGGCCCGGCGCCAGGAGCTGATCGACGAGTGGCGGCGCATCGTCCAGGAGCGCTTCGAGCTGGCGTCGCGTCTCGCGTCGCTCAGCCCGCGCGAGCGCGAGGTGCTCCGGATGCTCTACCTGGGCGAGTCGGTCCAGGAGATCGCCGAGCGCACGGGCGTCGCCGTGGCGACCGTGCGCAGCCACGTGCGGTCGGTGCTGCGCAAGCTCGGGGTCAGCTCGCAGCTGTCCGCGGTCGCCGTCTACGCCCAGCTGGGCCTGCTCGGCGGCGACGGCGGCTGAGCGCCGGGCCGGGCTGAGGAGGAGGTCAGTCGTCGGCCGGGGCGAGGCCGGCGCCGGACTCGACGTACCTGCGGCCGGTCTGCGGACACCGCCACTCCTCACCGTCGGCCACCAGCGGTACGCCGGCGTGCCCGACCCAGCCGACCCGCCGGGCCGGGACGCCGACGACCAGGGCGAAGTCGGGTACGTCGGCCACGACGACGGCGCCCGCGGCGACCAGCGCCCACCGGCCGACCTCGACGGGCGCGACGCAGACGGCGCGGGCGCCGATGCTCGCCCCCTCGCGCAGGGTGACGCCGACGGCGTCCCAGTCGTCCGCGCTCTTCAGCCGGCCCTCGGGCGTCACGGCCCGGGGGAACACGTCGTTGGTCAGCACGGCGGCGGGACCGACGAAGACGCCGTCCTCCAGCACCGCCGGCTCGTAGACGAGCGCCTGGTTCTGCAGCTTGCACCGGTCGCCGACCCGGACGCCCGGGCCGACGTACGCCGAACGCCCGATCACGCAGTCGCTGCCCACCTCGGCGTCCTCGCGCACCTGCGCGAGGTGCCAGATCCGGGTGCGGTCCCCGATCCGCGCGCGCGGATCCACGTCCGCGGTGGGCTCGACCAGGGCAGGGGCGTCGGACAGCGTCTGCTCGCTCATCCCGCCATCGCACCGCGTGGGCCGAGGGACCGGGCGACCACCCGGACGAGTTACCCCATTCGGGGGAAAGGGGGCGCTCGGCGTCCCGCCGCGAGAGCCCGGCATCGAGGCTGGTGGTCCGCTACGGCAGAAGGCAGTCCTCGTGAACCCGACCCACACCCGGCGCTGCCGGACGGCACGTCGTCCCTCGCCCCTCGTCCTGGTCCTCCTCCTCGCCCTGACCGCGGTCGGCCTGGTGCCGACCCTCGGGGCGCCGGCGACGGCGGCCGCGGCCGACCCGTGCGGCGCGCAGGGCAACAAGATCACCTGCGAGAACAGCCTGGCCGGCACGCCCGACGAGGAGTGGGATGACATGTGGGGGGCGGGCAGCTCGGACATCCAGGGCTTCTCGACCGACATCAGCGTCAACGTCGGCAACCGGGTCGACTTCAAGATCGACACCGCCGCCACGGCGTACACGGTCACGATCTACCGGATCGGCTACTACGGCGGCGAGGGGGCGCGGCGGATCACCAGCGTCCCGGTCACGGCGACGCTGCCGCAGCACCAGCCGCAGTGCATCACCGACGTCGTCACCGAGCTCTACGACTGTGGCAACTGGGGGGTCTCGGCGTCCTGGCAGGTCCCGTCGACCGCGGTCTCGGGGGTGTACGTCGCGCGCCTGGAGATCCCGTCGACCGGCGACGCCAGCCACATCACCTTCGTGGTCCGCGACGATTCGAGCCACTCGGACATCGTCTTCCAGACCTCCGACACCACCTGGCAGGCCTACAACACCTACGGCGGGTCGGACTTCTACACCGGCGGCGCCAACGGGCGCGCCTACAAGGTCAGCTACAACCGGCCCGTGCTCACCCGCGGCGGTCCCGGGGGCCGGGACTTCTTCTTCGCCAACGAGTACCCGCTGATCCGCTTCCTCGAGAAGAACGGGTACGACGTGAGCTACCAGGCCGGCGTCGACACCGATCGGCGCGGTCACCTGCTGCGCAACCACAAGACCTTCCTCTCGGTCGGCCACGACGAGTACTGGAGCGGGGCGCAGCGCGCGAACGTGGAGGCCGCCCGCGACGCCGGCGTCAACCTCCAGTTCCTCAGCGGCAACGAGATCTACTGGCGCACCCGCTACGAGGCGTCCGCCGACCCCAGCCACACGCCGTACCGGACCCTCGTCAGCTACAAGGAGACCTGGGACCGCCGGAAGCTGGACACCACCTCCGCCCAGTGGACGGGCACCTGGCGCGACCCGCGCTACGCCGCCCAGTCCAACGGCGGCGGCCTGCCCGAGAACGCCCTGATCGGGACCCAGTACCAGGTCAACCACGACGACCTGGCGGTGAAGGTCAGCGCGGCGGAGGGCCGCCTGCGGCTGTGGCGAGGCACCACCCTCGCCGGCCTGGCGTCCGGGACGACGGCGACGCTCGCGCCGCACACCATCGGCTACGAGTCCAACGAGGACGTCGACAACGGCTTCCGGCCCCCGGGTCTGGTGCGGTTGTCGACCACCACCGGACCGACCCCGGAGTACCTCACCGACTACGGCAACACGGTGGTGTCCGGGACCACGACCCACCACCTGACGCTCTACCGCGCCGCCAGCGGCGCGCTGGTGTTCAGCGCGGGCAGCGTGCAGTGGACCTGGGGTCTCGACTCCGAGCACGACTCGCCCTACGCGCCCGAGCCGGCCGACCGACGGATGCAGCAGGCGCAGGTCAACCTGCTCGCCGACATGGGCGCCCAGCCCAAGACCCTGAGCAGCGACCTGACCCTCGCCACGGCCTCCACCGACACGACGGCCCCGACCACGACGATCACCAGCCCGTCGGCGGGCGCCTCCCGCGCGAACGGCGCCCGGCTCAACGTGACCGGCACCGCGACCGACACCGGTGGCCGGGTCGCCGGCGTCGAGGTCAGCACCGACGACGGCGACACCTGGCACCCGGCGACGACGCTGGACCAGCTGAGCGGCGCCTGGTCCTACACCGCTGCGCAGCGCGGCGTGGGGGCGGAGACGATCCGGGCCCGCGCGATCGACGACAGCGGCAACATCGGGGCGGCGACGAACCGCGCGGTGACCGTCACCTGCCCGTGCACGGTGTACGGCGCCGACGAGCCGAGGACCCCGTCGGCGGACGACACCTCCGCGGTCGAGCTGGGCCTGCGGTTCACGATGGCCGAGGACGGCTACCTGACCGGCGTCCGCTTCTTCAAGGGGACCGGCAACGGCGGCACCCACGTGGGGTCGCTGTGGAGCGAGGCCGGCGAGCGCCTGGCGACGGCGAACTTCATCAACGAGAGCGCGACGGGCTGGCAGCGGGTCGACTTCGCGTCCCCGGTCCCGGTCACGGCGGGGGAGAAGTACGTCGCGTCGTACACCGCCCCGAACGGCCGGTACTCCGTCGAGACCGACGCCTTCTCGTCGGCCACGTGGCGCCGCGCGCCGTTCCGGATCCCCGGTGGGTTCGGCGCACCCCCGTCGGGCGTGTTCGCCGCGCCCGGCCGGTTCCCCGAGGAGTCGCACGCGAACACGGGCTACTTCGTCGAGCCGGTCTACAGCAGCACCGACAGCTCGCCGTTGACCCTGCTCGGGAAGACCCCGCTGGCCGGCTCCTCCAGCGTGCCGCGCGGCACGACCGTCACGGCGCGCTTCTCGCGTCCGGTCAGCCCCGCGAGCGCGGCCATCACCCTGGTCGACAGCGCGGGCGCGACCGTCGCCGGCACGAAGTCGTACGACGCCGCGACCCGCACGGTCACCTTCACGCCCACCGCGGCGCTGGCCGGAGGGATCCGCTACACCGCGACGGCAGCGGGCATCGACTCGAACGGGCTCCCGCTCACCGGCCAGCCCTCGTGGTCGTTCACCACGGCCGTGCCGGCAGGCGCGGCCGGAGTCTGTCCGTGTTCGCTCTTCTCCGACGACACCGTCCCAGGCGCCGAGATGGACGAACCGACCGCGTTGACGGTCGGGACCCGCTTCACCAGTGACGTCGCCGGCACGATCACCGCGGTGCGCTTCCACAAGGGCGCGGGCAACACCGGCACTCACGAGGGCGCGGTCTGGTCGGCGGGGGGTGACCGGCTCGCCGTCGGCACCTTCGCCGACGAGACCACCGCCGGCTGGCAGACGCTGGTGCTCTCGCAGCCCGTGGAGGTCACGCCCGGCACCGAGTACATCGTGGCGTACCGCAGCCCGACCGGGCGCTACTCGCTGACCTCGGGCGCCTTCGCGAACTCGAACCTGTCCAAGCCGCCGCTGCGGGTCGGCTCGACCGCCGGCAGCTACACCTACGGCACCGGCTTCCCGTCGTCGCGCTCCTCGTCGAGCTACCTGGTCGACGTCGTCTTCGAGCGCAAGCCCGCCTCGATCGCCATCGAGGCCCAGGACCCGCCCGCCGGTGCGCTCGAGGTGCCCCGGAACAACCCGGTCCGGGTCTGGTTCACCACGGCCATCCAGTCGGGCGCCTCGCTCACCGCGACGGTCGGGGGCCAGCCGGTCGCCGGGAGCGCCGCGCTGTCGGCCGACGGCACCCGGCTCTCGTTCGTCCCGAGTGCGCTGCTGCCCGCGTCCTCGGTCGTGACGGTGCAGCTGGCCGGGGTCCGTTCGACCGAGGGCGCCGTCCTCGCCGACCGGACCTGGACCTTCACCACCGAGGGTCCCGGAGCGCCCGCCCAGACGATCTTCGGCGACACGATGCCCACGGTCCCGAGCGACGACTCCTCGGCGCCCGTCGAGCTCGGGACCGCCTTCGTCCCGAGCAGGGACGGGACGGTGCGCGCCCTGCGGTTCCTCAAGGGCACGGGCAACGGCGGCACCCACGTCGGGACCCTGTGGAGCGACACGGGCGAGGTCCTGGCCCGCGTCACCTTCGCGAACGAGACGCCGCAGGGCTGGCAGCGGGCCCGGCTGTCGACCCCCGTCCGGGTGCTGGCCGGGAAGCGGTACGTCGTCTCCTACCTCGCCCCGCAGGGCCATTACTCCTACTCGCTGGACCACTTCACCCAGCCGGTGACCTCGGGCCAGCTGGTGGCTCCGGCGGGCGACAACGGGCGCTTCCTGTACGGCGCCGCGGGCGGGTTCCCGACCTACAGCTACCGCTCGTCGAGCTACTTCGCCGACGTCGAGTACGTCCCGGACGACGCGACCATCTCGGTGACCTCGCGCTCGCCTGCCTCCGGCGCCACCAACGTGGCGGTCGGGGCACGTCCCGCGGCCACGTTCAGCGTGCCCGTGCGGCCGGCGTCGACCATCCGGGTCCTCGTCGGCGGTCAGCCGGTCGCGGGTGACGCCGAGCTCTCCGAGGACGCCAGGCGCCTGACCTTCACCCCGACGGCGGCACTGCCCGCCGACCAGACGGTGACGGTGCAGCTCGCCGGCGTGGTCTCCACCGACGGCGCCGTGCTGCCGGACGAGAGCTGGACGTTCCGGACCGCGGCGGCTCCGGCCACGCTGACCTCGATGTTCTCCGGGCTGACGCCGACGACGGCGGTCGTCGCCGAGCTCGATCCCGTCGAGCTGGGGACGGTGTTCACCCCCAGCACGAGCGGCGAGGTGACGGCGATCCGCTTCTACAAGGGCGCGGGCAACTCGGGCACCCACACCGGGACCCTGTGGTCGGCCACCGGGACCCCGCTGGCCACGGTCACCTTCACCGACGAGTCGGCGACCGGCTGGCAGACGGCGGAGCTCGCCACGCCGTACCCGGTCGCGGCGGGGCAGACCTACGTCGTGTCCTACTTCGCCCCGCGCGGCTACTACTCGGTCACGCCGGGCTTCTTCTCCACCCCGTGGACCCGGGGCCCGCTGACCGCGCCCGCGACGGCCAACGGCCGCTTCCGGTACGGCGCGACCAGCGGGTTCCCGGAGTCGACCTGGGGGGCGTCGAACTACTTCGTCGACGTCGTCCTGCGTACCCCCTGACGGCCGCCTCCGGGGGTCTCCCCAATAGAGGGGATAGCACCCCTGGACCGGCCCGGGCGCGGCGTCCGCGAACTTCGATGGGAGTGTCCCGGCCACCATCCGTCAGGAGTTCGACCGATGTCCGCAGCGCAGCACCCGTCCACGTCCGCCACGGCGGCCGCCGAGCCCCTGGGGATCGCGGTCGTCGGGGCGGGCTACTGGGGTCCGAACCTGGTCCGCAACCTCTCCGTCTCGCCCGACTGGGAGCTGCTCGCCGTGTGCGACCTCGACCTGGACCGGGCGCGGGAGGTCGCCGCCGGCCGGCCCGTCCAGGTCACCGACTCGCTGGACGAGCTGCTCGCCCGCGACGACCTCGACGCGATCGCGATCGCGACCCCGGCCCGCACCCACCACGCGATCGCCGTGGCGGCGCTGCGGGCCGGCAAGCACGTGCTCGTCGAGAAGCCGCTCGCCGACAGCGTCGACGCCGGCCGCGCGATGGTCGAGCTGGCCCGCCAGCAGGGCCGGGTCCTGATGGCCGACCACACCTACTGCTACACCCCGGCGGTCGAGCGGATCCGCGAGCTGGTCGCCGAGGGCGCGCTCGGCGAGATCCTGTACGTCGACTCGGTGCGGATCAACCTCGGCCTGATCCAGCCCGACGTGGACGTCTTCTGGGACCTGGCGCCGCACGACCTGTCGGTGCTCGACCACGTACTGCCCGGCGGCCTCCGCCCGCTCGGCGTCGCCGCCCAGGGAGCCGACCCGGTCGGGGCCGGCAGGCCCTGCGTGGGCTACCTGAGCCTGCCGCTTCCCGGGGGCGCGATGGCGCACGTGCACGTCAACTGGCTCAGCCCGACCAAGATCCGCCAGATGGTGATCGGGGGCAGCGAGCGCACCCTGGTCTGGGACGACCTCAACCCGCAGCAGCGGATCAGCGTCTACGACCGGGGCGTCGACCTGGTCCAGCAGACGGTGGACAGCGCGGACCGGCGTACGGCCTCGGTGTCCTACCGCCTCGGCGACACCTGGTCGCCGGCGTTGCCCGAGCGCGAGGCGCTGGGGGCGATGGTCCGCGAGTTCGCGGCCAGCATCCGCGGGGAGCGGGCGCCGGCCACCGACGGCGAGGCGGGCCTGCGGGTGCTGTCGGTGCTCGAGGCGGCCGCGACCAGCCTGCGGGCGCGGGGCGCGCTCGTCGACGTCGCGAGCCTGGACCGGCCGCTGGAGATCGTGCGATGAGCGCGCTGGGGGGCGCCCGGGTGCTGGTCACCGGGGGAGCGGGGACGATCGGGTCGACCCTGGTCGACCAGCTGCTCGACGCCGGGGTCGCCCGGGTCGACGTGCTGGACAACCTGGTGCGCGGCCGGGTCGCGAACCTGGAGTCGGCCCTGGCCGACGAGCGGGTCCGGCTGGTGCCGGGCGACATCCGCGACCGCGACCTCGTGCACGACCTGACCCGCGGGCAGGACCTGGTCTTCCATCAGGCCGCGATCCGGATCACCCAGTGCGCCGAGGAGCCGCGGCTCGCGCTCGAGGTGCTGGTCGACGGGACGTTCAACGTCGTCGAGGCCGCCGCCGACGCGGGCGTCTCGAAGATCGTCTCGGCGTCGTCGGCGTCGGTCTACGGGCTCGCGGAGGAGTTCCCGACGCCCGAGCGGCACCACCACCACGACAACGACACCCTGTACGGCGCCGCGAAGACCTTCGGCGAGGGGCTGCTGCGCAGCTTCCGCGCGATGCGCGGGCTCGACCACGTCTCGCTGCGCTACTTCAACGTCTACGGCCCGCGGATGGACGTGCACGGCCTCTACACCGAGGTGCTGGTGCGCTGGATGGAACGGATCGCCGACGGGCTGCCGCCCCTGGTGTTCGGCGACGGCCGGCAGACCATGGACTTCGTCTTCTCGCGCGACATCGCCCGCGCCAACCTGCTGGCGGCCGCCGCGCCGGTGCGCGAGGGCGTCTACAACGTCGCCAGCGGCACCGAGACCAGCCTGCTCGGGCTCGCCGAGGCGCTGCTGCGGGTGATGGACAGCCCGCTGCCCGTCGAGCACGGCCCCGAGCGCGCGGTCAACGGCGTCAGCCGCCGGCTGGCCGACACCGGCGCCGCCGAGCGCGACCTCGGCTTCGTCGCGGAGGTCGGGCTCGAGGAGGGCCTGCGCGAGCTGGTCGCCTGGTGGCGACCGCTGCGCGAGGAGATCGCCGCCGGCCGGAACGTGGCGGTCCGGGCATGACCGCGGAGCTCGCCACCGGCACCGGTCTCGAGCGCATCGACGTGATGCGGCCCTGGCTGGGGGAGCAGGAGGTCGCCGCGGTCGCGGCGGTGCTCCGCTCCGGCTGGGTCGCCCAGGGGCCGAAGGTCGCCGAGTTCGAGGCGGCCTTCGCCCGCCGCCAGCACGCGCCGTACGCCCGGGCGGTCTCCAGCTGCACGACGGCGCTGCACCTCGCCCTGCTCACGGCCGGGGTCCGGCGCGGCGACGACGTCGTGGTGCCGTCCTTCTCGTTCGTCGCGACCGCCAACGCCGCGACGTACGTCGGCGCGCGGCCGGTCTTCGCGGACGTCGACGCCACCACCGGCAACCTCACCGCCGCGACGGTCGAGCGGGCGCTGACCCGCCGCACCCGCGCCGTGGTGGTCGTCGACCAGGGCGGCGTCCCGGTCGACCTGGACGAGGTGCGGTCGCTGTGCGACCCGCTCGGGATCGTCGTCGTCGAGGACGGGGCCTGCGCCGCGGGGTCGACCTACCGCGGTCTTCCCGTGGGGGCCGGGGCCGAGGTCGCGGCGTGGTCGTTCCACCCGCGCAAGGTGCTCACCACCGGCGAGGGAGGGATGCTCACGACCCGGCACCAGGCCTGGGCCGAGCGGGCGCGGCTGCTGCGCGAGCACGCGATGAGCGTGTCCGCGGCCGACCGGCACGCCAGCCTCCTGGCACCGCCGGAGCAGTACACCGAAGTCGGCTTCAACTTCCGGATGACCGATCTGCAGGCGGCCGTCGGCCTCGTCCAGCTGGACCGGCTCACCGAGGTGGTGCGCCGACGCCGCGAGCTCGCCGCGACGTACGCCGCCGCGCTCGCCGACGTCCCCGGGCTGCGCCCGGTCGCGGACCCGGCGTACGGCGAGAGCAACTTCCAGTCGTACTGGGTGGAGGTGCAGCGCGGCTACCCGCTCGACCGCGAGACGCTGATGGCCGCCCTCGCCGCCGCGGGCATCTCGGCCCGCCGCGGGATCATGGCGATCCACCGGCAGCCGGCGTACGCCGACGCGGGCCTGCGGCCCGGCGCCCTGCCGGTGACCGAGCGGCTGACCGACCACACCCTGATCCTCCCGCTCTTCCACGAGCTCGGTGAGGCCGAGCAGGCTCGGGTGATCGACGTGCTCCGCCGTGCGGGACGGCGGTCGTGAACACCTCCGACCGCACCCTGATCCTGGTCGCCGCCAGCGGGCTCGCCCGTGAGGTGATCGCCGTCGAGCGGACCCTGGACCGCTACGGGCGGATGTTCCTCGTCGACGACGACCGCCGGCTGTGGGGCGCGACCATCGACGACGTCCTCGTCCTCGGGGACCTCAACCACGTGCAGGCCCGCGACGCCGACCTGGTCGTGTGCGCGGGTCAGGGCCGGGTCCGGCGCGACATCGTCACGCGGCTGGCCGCGCTCGGCGTCGCTCCGGACCGCTACCCGGCCGTCGTCCACCCCAGCGTCGACATCCCCGTGGGCTGCCGGGTCGGCGGCGGGAGCATCCTGCTCGCCCAGACCGTGCTCACCGGCGCGGTGCGGGTCGGCCGGCACGTGGTCGCGATGCCGCACGTGACGCTCACCCACGAGGTGGTCGTCGAGGATTACGCGACGCTGTGCGCCGGGTCGAGCCTGGGTGGCAGCGTGCTGGTCGGCCAGGCGGCGTACGTCGGGATGAACGCGAGCGTGCGCCAGGGCCTGGAGATCGGACCCGACGCGGTGCTGGGCATGGGCGCGGTGCTGGTCCGGTCGCTGCCCGCCGGCGAGACCTGGGCCGGCGTCCCGGCCCGACCGCTCGCCCTGGGGGTGGCCGGATGACGACCACCGCGCGAACCGACCGGCTCCCGACCGTCTCCGTGGTCGTGCCCTGCTACAACTACGGGCGCTTCCTCCCGGCGGCCGTGCGCAGCGCGCTCGACCAGAGCGGCGTCGAGGTCGACGTCCTGGTCGTCGACGACGCCTCCACCGACGACAGTGCGGAGGTGGCCGCCGCGCTCGCCGCCGCCGACCCGAGGATCTCGGTCCTGGTGCACGAGACGAACGCGGGGCACATCCAGACCTACAACGACGGCCTGGCCCGCGCCAAGGGGGAGTACGTCGCGCTGCTGTCGGCCGACGACCTGCTCACCCCGGACTCGCTGTCCCGGTCGGTGGCGCTCATGGAGCAGCACCCGGAGGTCGGGCTCACCTACGGGCCGGTGGAGACCTTCGAGGACCAGCCGCCGCCCCTCGCCCCGGCCCGCGCCACCTGGACGGTCTGGGAGGGCGAGGAGTGGCTGCGCCGGGTGTGCCGGCGCGGCCGCAACACGATCGTGAACCCCGAGGCCCTGATGCGGACCTCGGTGCTGCGCCGGATCGGCGGGTACGACCCGGCCCACCCGCACGCCGCCGACCTGAACCTGTGGCTGCGGGCCGCCACGATCGCCGGGATCGGCCGGGTGAACGGCCCGGTGCAGGCCTGCTACCGCGAGCACGGCGGCAACATGCACCGCACCCGGTTCGCCGGTGCGCTCACCGACCTGCGCGAGTCGCGCCGGGTCTTCGACGAGGTCCTCGACGACCTGGCCGCCGAGGGCAGGCAGGTCGAGGCCGACCTGCGCGCCACCGCCCGGGCGGCCCTGGCCCGGGAGGCGCTGCTGGTCGCGACGCGCGCCCAGGCCGACGGCGACCCCGAGGACTCAGCGGGCGAGCTGCTCGCGGTCGCCGCCGAGTGCTGGCCGCCGGTCACGGGCTCCGCCCGCTGGCGGGCCTGCCGGCGGCGTCAGCGCAGCGGCCTGCGCCCCGGCGAGAGCCGGCTCCTCCTGGCCGTGGACGACGTGCGCTGGCGGGTGCGCTGGCGGCGCTGGCGGCGGTGGGGCACGTGAGCACCTCGGGCGACCTCGCCGCCGCGCACGGGCTGGCCGGCGCCGTCCGGCGCGGCCTGGGCTGGAGCGTGGTCAGCAACGTCGTGCTCCGAGCCGGCTCGCTCAGCGTCGGGATCGCCCTGGCCCGACTGCTGTCGCCGGGGGAGTTCGGGGCCTACGCCGTCGCGCTCACCGTTCAGGCCGTCCTGATGACCCTCGCCGACCTGGGACTCAGCGCCGACCTGATCCGCTCCGACGACGCCGAGCGTCGGGCGCCCACGGTCGCCACGCTCGGGCTGGTCTCGGGAGTGAGCCTGGCGACACTGATGATCCTCACGGCCGGGCCGATCGCCTCGACCCTGGGCAGCACCGCCAGCACCTCGGCCATCCAGGTCCTGGCGCTGACCCTCGTCCTGGGCGGCCTGGGCGTCGTGCCCTACGCGCGGCTCAACCGGGCGTTCCAGCAGAAGCGGCTCTTCGCGGTCTCGATGACCGACTTCGTCGTCAGCACGACCGTGACCGTCGCCCTGGTGCTCGCCGACGTCGGCATCATGTCGATCGCGATCGGCCGGGTGCTCGGCCAGGGCCTCGCCCTGGTGCTGCAGTTCCGGCTCGCCGGGGTGCGGCCGAGGTTCGGCTTCGACCGCAGCCTGGGGCGCTCCGCGGTCGCCTTCGGCCTGCCGGTGGCGCTCGCGAACCTGCTGTCCTGGGCGCTGCTGAACATCGACACGGTGGTCGTCGCCCGCGGTCTCGGGCAGGTGGAGCTCGGCTTCTACGTCCTGGCGTTCAACATCTCGACCTGGCCGATGTCGGTGCTCGGGCAGGTGGTCCGCTCGGTCGCCCTGCCGGCCTTCGCCCGGGCCGACCGGGCATCCGGGAGGCCCGACCCCACCTTGGCGCTCGGCGTCCGGCTCTCGTGGGCGCTGGGCGTCCCGACCGGTGCGTTCCTCGCGCTGCTCGCCGGCCCCCTCGTCGTCTTCGTGTACGGCGGTGCCTGGGAGCGCTCGGCGGTCGTCCTGGCTCCACTCGCGGTCTTCGGCGCCCTCCGGGTGCTCTTCGACCTGCTGGCGACGTACCTGCTCGCCCGCGGCCGAGCGGGGACGACCCTGGTCATCCAGCTGGCGTGGTTCGTCACGCTCGTACCGGCGGTCGTCGTCGGCATGCGGACGCACGGGCTGGTGGGTGTCGGCTGGGCGCACGTCGTGGTGGGCGTGGCCGTGATCCTGCCCGCCTACCTGGTGGCGGTCGCCCGGGCGGGCGCCGACCTGTCCGCCGTCGCGGCCGCGCTGTGGCCCCCGCTCCTGTTCGCCGTCCCGGCCCTGGCCGTGGCGGTCCTGGTGGGCTCGGCGGGCGAGGGCGCCCTGCTGGACCTGCTGGCCGCCGGGATCGCCGGTGGCGCCACCTACCTGCTGCTGGCGCTGCCCTGGCTGCGCCGCCACCTCTCCGCACCCGCACCCGCACCCGCGACCCCGGCCGAGCGGCCGGCACCCGTCATCGAAGTGAAGCCCGACGTCAGGCAAGGAGCCACGCTGTGAGCACACGAGCGGCCATCAACCCGACCGCGGTCGGGGACCGGATCCACGGGTGGGTGGAGGAGGCGGGCTGGCGCCGACCGCAGCTCGACCGCGCCGCCGTCCTCGTCGACCGTCCGACGGTGCGCCCCCTGCTGGAGCGCGGTACGCCGACCCGCGAGCGGCCGTCCGGCACGCCGACCGTGACCGTGGTCATCCCCTGCTACAACTACGCGGGCTTCCTCCCCGCCGCCGTGGCCAGCGCGTTCGACCAGCCGGGGTGCGCGGTCGACGTCGTGGTCGTCGACGACGCCTCCACGGATGCCACCCCGGAGGTGGCCGCGGCCCTGGCGGCCGACCCGCGGGTGCGGGTCTTCCGCAACCAGGAGAACCTCGGCCACGTCGCGACCTTCAACAGGGGTCTCGCCCGGGCCGGTGGCGAGCTGGTGATCCGGCTGGACGCCGACGACCTGCTCGCCCCCGGCGCCGTCACCCGGGCGGCCGCGCTCTTCGAGGCGCGCCCCGAGGTGGGTCTGGTCTACGGCCACCCGCGCCACTTCACCACCGCCGCGCCGCCCGCCGCCCGCGTGGGCCGCCCCACCTGGACGATCTGGGAGGGCCGTGACTGGGTGCGCGAGCGGTGCCGCCGGGGCGTCAACTGCCTCACGACCCCGGAGGTGGTGTTCCGGTCCTCGGTCGTCGAGCAGGCCGGTGCGCTGAACGAGGCCCTGCGCTACGCCCAGGACATGGAGTTCTGCCTGCGCGTCGCCGCGCTGAGCGACGTGGCACGCATCGACGACGTCGACCAGGCGCTGCACCGCGACCACGACGCGAGCATGAGCGTCACGGTGGCGGCCGGGGTGATGGTCGACCTGGTCGAGCGGCGGCAGGTGTTCCGGGAGCTGTTCGCCTCGGTCGGCTCCCGGTTCCCCGACCGCGACGACCTCGGGGAGACCTGGCGGCGCACCCTCGCCGACGAGGCGTTCCGCCACGCGTCCCGGGCGGTCGACCGCGGCCGGGACCGCGACGACGACCTCGCCGAGCTGCGGGCCTACGCCCTGGAGACCGCGCCGGTCCGACTGCTCGGTGCCGAGGCGACCCGCTGGGACGACCTCGACCGACGCCGCCGCCGGTCGGCGCGTCCCGGGGCGACCGTGCGCGCGGCCCGGCACCGGCTCCGCGACGAGGTCGCGTACCTCCGCTGGGCCCGGACGGGCATCTGATGCGCCGTCCGTCCGCCCCACCGACCCCGATCCCGTCCTCTCGAGGAGAGCAATGAACGACCACCACGTCCCGCTCGTGGACCTGCACCACCAGAACGACGCCGTCCTGCCCGAGGCGATGGCCGCCTTCGCCGAGATCTGCGCGTCCGGGGCTTTCGTCCTCGGCCCGGCGGTCTCCCGCTTCGAGGAGGAGTACGCCGGGTTCTGCGGCACCGACCACTGCGTGGGCGTGGGCAACGGCACGGACGCGATCGAGCTGGCCCTGCGGGGCGCGGGCGTGGGCCGTGGCGACGAGGTGCTGGTGCCCGCCAACACCTTCGTCGCGACGGCGGAGGCCGTGCTCCGTTCCGGGGCCGAGCTGGTGCTGGTCGACTGCGACGAGGACCTGTTGATCGACGTCGACGCGGTCGCCGACCGGCTCTCGCCGCGGACCCGGGCCGTCGTCGGCGTGGACCTCTACGGCCAGCCCGCCCCGTTCGAGCGGTTGCGCGAGGTCGTCGGGCCGGAGGTGCTGCTCGTCGAGGACGGCGCCCAGTCGCAGGGCGCCGCGCGGCACGGCCGCCCGGCGGGCGGTCTCGCCGACGTCGCCGCGACCAGCTTCTACCCGGGCAAGAACCTCGGCGCGTTCGGCGACGGCGGCGCCGTCACCACCGACCGCACCGAGATCGCGACCGAGGTGCGCAAGCTGCGCAACCATGGCGGTATCGAGCGCTACCGGCACGAGGTGATCGGCACCAACTCCCGGCTGGACTCCCTCCATGCGGCCGTGCTGTCCATCAAGCTCACCCGCCTGAAGGAGTGGAACGCGCAGCGGGTCGTCGCGGCCGACCGCTACGCCGAGCTCCTCCGCGACCTGGCGCCGGTCGTGCTGCCGCGCACCGTGGCCGGCAACGAGCACGTCTGGCACCTGTACGTCGTCCGGGTGCCGCAGCGCGCCCGGGTGCAGCAGGCGCTGACCGACGCCGGGATCGGCACCGGCCTGCACTACCCGGCTCCGATCCACCTGATGCCGGCCTTCGCCGACCTCGGGCAGGGGCCGGGCAGCTTCCCGGTCGCCGAGCGGACGGCGGGGGAGATCCTGTCGCTGCCGATGTACCCGGGCCTGGGCGCGGCCCAGCAGGAGCGGGTGGCTGCCGCGCTGAGCGCTGCGATCGAGGAGGTCGGCTCATGATGCGGCCCGCGGCCCGGGTGGGCGACCGGGTGCGGCAGGTCCGCCGGCTCCTCGCCGCCGAGGGCGCCGCCGGGGTGAACCGTCGCGTGCGGGTCCGGCTCGCGGAGGCGCTGGTGCCGCCCGGCTCGTCCGGCCTCACCGTGAGCGAGGAGGAGGTCGACCGCGCGAGCGCGGTCGTGGCGGGCGCCGTACCGGCTCCCGAGCCCCTGGCCTGGCGTCCGGGCGAGCCGATGCGGGTGTCCTGGGTCTGCACCCCGCCGGCCCCGGGATCGGGCGGGCACACCACCATGTTCCGGCTGGTCAGCGCGCTCGAGCAGGCCGGACACCTGTGCGAGCTCTACCTGCGTGACCGGCACGGCTGGTCGGTCGACCAGCACCGCGACATCATCCGCGCCCACTGGCCGGAGGTGCGGGCCGGGATCCACGACCTCGCCGACGGGATCGCCGACTCGCACGCCGTCGTGGCGACCGGCTGGGAGTCGGCGTACGACGTGCTCGGCTCGCCGGCCCGCGGGCGGCGCTGCTACCTGGTCCAGGACCTGGAGCCGATGTTCTACCCGGCCGGGAGCGCGGCGCTGCTCGCGGAGGCGACGTACGACTTCGGGATGCACGGCCTGACCGCCGGCCCCTGGCTCGCCGAGCGGCTGCGCACCGACCACGGCATGACGGCCGACCACTTCGACTTCGGCTGCGACCTCGAGGTCTACCGGCCCCGCGAGGACGAGCCCGCCGTGCCGCGCGACGGCATCGCCTACTACTGCCGACCCGGCACGCCGCGACGCGCACACGAGCTCGCGCTGCTCGCGCTCACCCGATTCGCCCGGCTCCACCCGGACGTCCCGATCCACTGCTACGGCACGGTCGTCGCCGACCTGCCGTTCCCGGCGATCCAGCACGGTCGGCTCACGCCGGTCGAGCTCGGCGCGCTGTACCGGCGCTGCGTCGCCGGACTGGTGCTCTCGGCGACCAACGTCTCCCTCGTCCCCCTGGAGATGCTCGCGGCCGGCTGCGTGCCGGTCGTCAACGACGCCCCCCAGCATCGAGCGGTGCTCGACAACCCGCAGGTCCACTACGCCACGCCCACGCCGAGGGACCTCTCCGAGGCCCTCGCCGACCTGGTCCGCCGACCGCTCCCGGCGATCGAGCAGCGGGCCCGGGCCGCTGCCGACTCCGTCGACGACGTCGGCTGGGACCGGGCGGGCGTCCAGGTGGAGCAGGCCCTGCTGCGGGTGGTCGCCGCCGCCGTACCCGTCGAGGCCGGCCCCGCGCCGGCCGTCCACGACAACTCGGAAGAGGAAGTGCCATGCACCTCACTGACGCACTGACCGTCCTGCTGCGCCGTTGGGTCGTCGTCCTGCTGGGCGTCCTCCTGACCGGTGGCGCCTGCTACGCGGTCGTGAAGTACGTCGAGCCCGACTACCAGGCCTCCGGGCAGATGCTGCTCCTGCTGCCGCCCGAGGCGTCCGGCGACTCGACCCCCACCAGCCCGTTCCTGAACTTCCAGACGGGCATGACCACGGCGGGCTCGTTGATCGCGGGCCGGGTGGCCACCAAGGACGCCCAGCGCGCCCTGGCCGAGGCGGGCAACGACGCCGAGTACGCCGTCGCCCTGGCGCCCGACGCCGGGCCGCTGCTGCTGATCACGGCCAAGGACAAGGATCCCGAGGTCGCCCTGAAGACCCGCGACGCCGTGATGAGCCGGATCGCCACCGACCTCGCCGACATCCAGGTCACTGCCCGGGTGCCGAAGCGGCAGCTGATCACCGCCCAGATCACCAGCACCTCCGAGCACGCCGAGGTGCTGCCGGGCAGCCGGATGCGCGCCCTGGCCGGCGCCGCGGGGGCCGGACTCCTGCTCACCCTGCTGCTCGCGTTCGGTACCGACCGGCTCGCCAACCTGCGCCGCGAGCGCCGCGCTCGTGCGGCCAAGCCCGAGCACGGCGACCCGGAGAGCACGGACGACCGGGACTCCGCCCCGGCGAGCACCCGCTCCCGGATGCGGGTCGCGGGCAAGCAGAAGGGGGCCGACGGGCCGTCGGCCATGGCGAGCTGACCGTGCGCTGGGTCGTCAGGCGTCTCGGACTGGGCGAGCACCGCGGTGCTCCACGGGCCGCCGCCTTCTTCCTCGTGGTGTACGCCGCGCTGCTGCTGGCCGTGCCCTCCCAGCTGATCCTGGGTCCGCTCGGAGCGCCCGGGACGCCGGCGAACCTGTGGGCGCTGGGCGGACTGCTGTGCTGGGTGTGCGCGACCATCGGAGGCCTGAACCCGGTGCGCGGTCCGACGGCGACCCGGATCGCGGTCGGCGTGCTGACGGTGGCCGTGCTCGCGGCGTACGCCAACGGGACCATCTCCGGCTGGTACGCCCCGCCCGACGTGCGGGCGGTGACCGACGAGCTGTGGACCCTGGTGCCGCCGTCGGTCTCCGACATCACCGCGACGATGATCAAGGCCGCCGACCGCGGGCTGCTCTCCTTCGCCGGCTGGATGGCGGTGGTGCTGATCGCCGCGGAGGGGGTCCGCTCCTCGCGGGACCTGGAGATGGTGGTCGCCGCCGTGGCCTGGCTCGGGACCCTGCTGGCCGGTCTCGGACTGGTGCAGTTCATCTGGGGCATCGACATCGCGCGCTACATCCAGATCCCCGGCCTCACCCCGAACGCCGACTTCGGGGCCGTGATGTCGCGGTCGGTGCTGAACCGGGTCTCCGGGACGGCGGTGCACCCGATCGAGTTCGGGGTGGTGCTGGCCAGCCTGTTCCCGCTCGCGCTGCACTACAGCCTGCACCGCTGGGGACGGCGCGGTGCCCTCCTGCCCGTCGGCCTGGTGCTGGTCGGCTCGACGCTGTCGGTGTCGCGCTCGGCGATCCTGGTGCTCGCGGTCACCCTGATCGTGCTGCTCCTCGGCTGGCCGAACGCCTGGCGGATCAGGGCGCTGATGCTGGCGCCGTTCGTCCTGGTCGGCCTGCGGCTGGCGATCCCGGGGCTGGTCGGCACGATCGTGTCGCTGTTCAAGAACGTGCAGAACGACCCCAGCGTGACCGGCCGCACCAACGACTACGGCGTCGTCTTCGAGCTGTACGGCGAGCACCCGTGGTTCGGCCGCGGGCTGTTCACGTTCGTGCCGCGGCACTACCGCATCCTCGACGACCAGTACCTCATGATCCTGCTCGAGCTCGGCGCCCTCGGCCTGGCCGCGACGCTGCTGCTCATCCTGACCGGCGTCGCGAACGGCTACCGCGCCCGGCGGTGGGCGCGCACCGCGCGGTCGCGACACCTCGGCCTGGCCCTCTCCGCCTCGATCCTCGGCAGCGCCGTGGGCATGGTGACCTTCGACGCCTGGGGGTTCCCGATGGCCGCGGGCAGCTCCTTCCTGCTGATCGGCCTCGCCTGCGCGGCCGCGCAGCTCGCGGTCGAGGAGCGCCCGCGCGAGCGCCTCGCCGTACCGATCGACACCACGGACACCGACGCGACGCGGGAGGCGACGCCATGACGGACGAGGAGCACGTGCTCGTGGCGGTGGTCGCCCACAACAGCGCGGACGTGCTGCCGGGCCTGCTGGCGAGCCTGCCGGAGGGGATGGCCGGTGTCCCGTGGCAGACGGTCGTCGTCGACAACGCCTCCGACGACGACAGCGTCGACGTCGTACGCCGCCTGGCGCCGGAGGCCCGGGTCGTCGTGACCGGGCGCAACGGCGGGTACTCGGCGGGCATCAACGCCGCCGTCGACGCGGGCGGCCCGCACACCGCGGTGCTCGTGCTCAACCCCGACGTCCGCCTCGACCCCGGCTGCGTGCCGAGGCTGCTGGCCGCGCTGCGCGAGCCCGGCGTCGGCATCGCCGTACCGCGGTTGCGTGACGCCGGTGGCGTCCGGATCGACTCGCTGCGTCGCGAGCCCACGCTGACGCGCGCCGTCGCCGACGCGGTCGTCGGTGCCGAGCGGGCCGGCCGCCTCGGCCGGCTCGGCGAGGTCGTGACCGACCCCGAGGCGTACGCCGCCGACACCGACACCGACTGGGCCGAGGGGTCCACCCAGCTGATCAGCGCGGAGTGCTGGACGCGGGTCGGGGCGTGGGACGAGTCGTACTTCCTCTACTCCGAGGAGGCCGACTTCGACCTGCGCGCCCGCGATGCCGGCCTCGCCGTGCGCTACGTGCCGGACGCCGGGGCGGTCCATCTCGAGGGCGGCTCGGCGGGCTCGCCACGCCTGTGGCCGCTGCTCGTCGTCAACCGGGTGCGGCTGTTCCGCCGGCGCCGCGGGTGGCTGTGGGCCGTCCCGTTCTGGGCGGTCATGGTGCTGCGCGAGGCGAGCCGGGCGTGCCTGGGCCGCCGGACCTCCCGCGCCGCGCTGCGGGCGCTGCTCGACCCGATCCGGATGCGCGAACCCGCGGGCCCCGCCTGGTTGCGCTGAGGGGATAGTCCCTGACGCTCCGCACCCCAGGGTGGTGCGGAGCGTCAGGGACTATCCCCTCAGCGCAGGCGCTTGGCGAGGCCGACCAGCTCGCCGCGGGCGCGGTGCGGCAGCGCCGGGCGGCGCAGGACGCTCGCGCGGAGGCTGTCCATCGTGTCGCCGGCGCGCAGGCTGAAGCGCGGCTGCAGCCAGTCGCCGTCGCGTGCCCAGCGCCGGTCGCTGGTGTGCACGCTGCGGTAGCCCAGGGAGCGCAGCCGCCTCAGCAGGGCGCGGTCGTAGCGGCCGAGGGGGAGCGCGGCGTGCTCCACCGGCCGGTCGACCAGGGCCTCCAGGACCTCGCGCGCCTCGACGAGCTCGCGGTGCGCGGCGGCCCGGTCCAGGCCGCGCCACGGGTGGTGGTCCATCCCGTGGGTGCCCACCGTCATGCCGCGCTGCTGGAGGTTCAGGACCTGGTCCCGGGTCAGGCTGCCGTCCTGGTCGAGCCGTCCGGCGAGCACGAAGAACGTCGCAGACAGCCCGCGCTCCAGGAGGGCCGGCAGCCCGACCTCGGCGTCGGAGGCGTTGCCGTCGTCGAAGCTGAGCCGGACCCGCGGGTCGTCGGCCACCTCGTCGAGCACCCGGTGGAACAGGTCCACCTCGATCCAGTACGGCGCCTCGCCCGGCTCCAGGTCGCGGGCCGGGGTGCCGATCCCGTGGAAGCACAGGTTGAGGCACGGCTCCGGCGGCACGGTGGTCATCGGGCCAGCCCCGTCCGGGTCGACGCGTCCCGGCCCCAGGCCGCGGCTCCGCTGGGCGGCACGCGGCGGGCCTGGAGGGCGGCCCAGCCGGTGAGCGCGACGTACACGACCGCGGCCGGGGCGAGCCAGGGCCGGGGGAGCACGACCTCGCGCAGCCAGGCGCCGCGGTCGGATCGTCGTACGCCGGGGCCGGCCTGGCGTCCCGGCGCGGTACGACGCAGCTCCGCGTTCCCGCGGCGGACCCGGACCAGGCGCCGGACCAGGTCGCCGGTACGCAGCGGCGCCTCGACGGTGGTGGCGACGTCGGGGAGCTGGACCCGCTCCTCGTCGGTGAACAGCGAGTCGAGGAACAGGTCGTCGGCGACGATGTCGGGGAAGTCGGTGAAGCGGCCCCGCCCGGCCTCGGAGAGGGCGATCATGCCCCGGCCGAACAGGCCGCGCTCGAAGACGGGGAGCCGCCGGTGCACCGCGGTGTACGCCCGCACCGGCCACGGCCGCCCGGCCACCTCGACGTGCCGCGAGGGTACGGCGACCAGCGGTCGGCCGGGGCCGTCGAGGGCCGCGCAGAGCCGCCGTACGGTCGCGCCGGTCGCGGGGATGTCGGCGTCCAGGTAGACCCGCGGGAAGGCGACGGCGGCCCGGTCGCCGGCACGCAGCGCCTCGGTCTTGCTGGGCCGCTCGCACTCCAGCACGGTGACGCCGGCGAACTGACGGGCCCGCTCGACGGTCCGGTCGGTGCAGCCGTTCGCGACGACCACCACCTCCAGCTCGCCCGGGTCGGTGTCGGACAGCAGCGCGTTGAGCGTCCGGCCGATCACCTGCTCCTCGTCGTGCGCGGCCACGACCACGCTCGCGCGCGCGGGACGGGGCTGCGTGCCGGGCTCGGTCCGTGCGGTGCTTCCGGGAGTGTCTCCGGTAGTGCTCATGGAGCCAGCGTGGGCCGCGGCCACGGCGGGTCCGGCCGCCCCGCGGGTCGCTCCCCAGGATTGGGTACGCACGCCGTAGGTGGCCGTCGCACCCCGGCACGCTCCCTACCGTCGAACCATGCTCGACGACACCGTCCGGGTCGCGCCCGTCCGTGCGGCCGACCTGCCGGAGGTGGGCGCGTTCCTCCACGACCACCTCAACCCGCGGCTCAGCGCGGCCGACTGGGCCGCTGCGGCCGTGCCCACCTGGCAGGTCGACGCGCCCAACCACGGGTTCCTGCTCCGGGCCGGGGACCGGCTGGTCGGGGTCCAGCTCGCCTTCTACGCCGAGCGCGAGGTCGAGGGCCGCACCGTGCGCTTCTGCAACCTCGGCGCCTGGTGCGTCCTGGAGCCCTACCGCGGGCACGGCCTCCGGCTGCTCCGCGCCGCCCTGGCGCAACGGGGGCATGTCTTCACCGACCTCTCGCCCAGCGGCTCGGTCGTGGCGATCAACGAGCGGCTGCGCTTCCGGTCGCTCGATACGACCACGGCGCTGGTGCCCAACCTGCCGCGGCTGCCCGGGCGCCGCCGGGCCAGGGTGGTCACCGACCTCGACGAGATCGACCGCGCCCTCGACGGTGCGGAGCGGGCACTGTTCCGCGACCACCGCCGGGCCGGCGCCGCGCACCACGTGCTGCTGGACGCGGGTCCGCGGGGCCGCTGCTACGTGATGTACCGCAGCGACCGGCGCCGGGGGATGCGGCTGTTCGCGACCCTGCTGCACGTCTCGGACCCGGACGTCCTGCGCCGCTGCCGCCCCGACCTGGCCCGGCACCTGCTGGCCCGCCGGCTGCCGGTGACGTTGGCCGAGCTGCGCGTCGTCGGTGGGCGTCCCGCCGGATCGGTGCTGCTGCGCCACCCCCGGCCCAAGCAGGTCCGCGGCACCGAGGTGTCCCCGGACGCCGTCGACAACCTCTACAGCGAGCTCGTGCTCGTCGCCTGGTGATCCCGTGACCGTCCACCCGCCCTCGCCCCTGCCGCTGACCAGGAGTCCCCGCATGCGCGTCCACCTCCACGACCTGATCGACGAGCAGGCCCGTCTGCGCCCGGACCGGCCGGCGCTCACCGACGGCCGGAGCACGGTCGGGTACGCCGACCTCTCCGCGCACGTGCACGAGCTCGCCGCGGGCCTGCGCGGGCTCGGCCTGGCCCGCGGCGACCGGGTCGCCGTGCTGCTCGACAAGCGGATCGAGACGGTCGAGTCGATCTTCGCCGCCTCGGCCGCCGGCGGGGTGTTCGTCCCTGTCAACCCGCTGCTGAAGGCCCCCCAGGTGCGTCACGTCCTCGCCGACTGCGACGTGCGGGTGCTCGTCACCTCGACCCAGCGCTGGCAGGGCCTGGTGGCCGAGGCCGACCTGCCGTCGACGCTGGAGCAGGTGCTCCTCGTCGACGACGAGGGCGAGGCCCGGCTGGCGCGCCCGCACGGCCCGGCGCTGGTGCCGTGGCCGGAGGTGCTCGCGGCGGGTCGCGGGTCCGCGCCCGCGTCGTACCGCGGGGTCGACGGGGACGTCGCGGCGATCCTCTACACCTCGGGCAGCACCGGCCGCCCGAAGGGCGTCGTGCTCACCCACCGCAACCTCGTCGTCGGCGCCGAGAGCGTCAGCGGCTACCTGGGCAACAACCCCGACGACGTGATCCTCGCGGCCCTGCCGCTCAGCTTCGACGCCGGCCTCAGCCAGCTGACCACGGCGTTCGCCGTCGGTGCGCACGTGGTGCTGGTCAACTACCTGCTGCCCGGCGACGTCGTCCGGCTCTGCGTCGAGCACGGCGTCACCGGCCTCACCGGGGTGCCGCCGCTGTGGAGCCAGCTCGCCGGCGCCCGCTGGCCCGAGGAGGGCGTCCGGCTGCGCTACTTCGCCAACACCGGCGGTCGCCTGCCGCGCGCCACCCTGACCCGGCTGCGCGAGCTGTTCCCGCAGGCCAGGCCGTACCTGATGTACGGCCTCACCGAGGCCTTCCGCTCCACCTACCTCGACCCCGACGAGGTGGACCGGCGCCCCGACTCGATCGGCAAGGCGGTGCCGGACGCCGAGATCCTGGTCCTGCGCCCCGACGGCACGCCCGCCGGACCCGGCGAGGAGGGCGAGCTGGTGCACCGCGGCCCGCTGGTCGCGCTGGGCTACTGGAACGACGCCGAGCGCAGCACCGAGCGGTTCCGCCCGCTGCCCGCGACCGTGGCCGACTGGCGGCCGCCCGAGCTCGCCGTCTGGTCCGGCGACACGGTGGTCGCCGACGAGGAGGGCTTCCTGTTCTTCGTCGGCCGCCGCGACGACATGATCAAGACCTCCGGCTACCGGGTCAGCCCGACCGAGGTCGAGGAGGCGGCGTACGAGACCGGCATGGTGGGTGACGCGGTCGCGGTCGGGGTCGCGGACGAGCGGCTCGGCCAGCGGATCGTGCTGATCGTCAGCCCGCGCTCGGAGGCCGACGCCGACCTCGTCGACACCGGCCCGCTCCTGGCCCTGCTGCGACGCCGGCTGCCGCTGTTCATGGTGCCGGCGCAGGTCGTCGTCCGCGCCCAGCTCCCGCGCTCGCCCAACGGCAAGCTCGACCGGGTCCTGCTCAAGGAGGAGGTCTCATGACCCTGCAGATCGTGCCCGACGCGACCCCGGCCGCCCCGGCCGAGAGGACCCCGATCGAGCGGCACCTCGACCGCTTCGGCACCGCCGGCGGCCAGCTGCTCGTCGGCGGCATCGAGCTGGAGCGGCTCACCGCGCGCGTCGGCTCGACGCCGTACTTCGCCTACGACCGCGGAGCGGTGATCGCCACGGTGGCCGCGCTCCGTGCCGCGCTCGGCGGCGCCGTCGAGATCGGGTACGCCGTCAAGGCCAACCCGATGCCCGCGCTGGTCGACCAGCTGGCCCGGCTCGTCGACTGGCTCGACGTGGCCTCGGCCGGCGAGATGACGACGGCGCTGGACACCGGGAAGTCGCCGGACCGGGTCACCTTCGCCGGCCCGGGCAAGACCGACGCCGAGCTGGAGATGGCCGTCGCCGCCGGCGTCCTCGTCGAGCTCGAGTCCGCGCGCGAGGCGGCCCGGGTGCTGCGGGCGGGGGAGGCGGTGGGCGTGCGGCCGCGGGTCGCGGTCCGGGTCAACCCCGACTTCGCCGTGAAGGGCTCGGGCATGCGGATGGGCGGCGGCCCCCAGCAGTTCGGGGTCGACGTCGAGGCGGTGCCGGACCTGCTGACGCTCCTCGCCGACCTGGACCTCGACCTGCAGGGCTTCCACCTCTTCGCCGGCTCGCAGAACCTGCACGCCGACCTGGTCCGCCGGGCCCACGAGCGGACCGTCGACCTGCTGCTCGACCTGGCCGACCGGCTCCCGGAGCCGGTGCGCTACCTCAACGTCGGCGGCGGCCTCGGCATCCCGTACGCCGATCGCGACCGGCCCCTGGACCCCGCGGAGGTCGGCGAGCCGCTGGCCCGGCTGGTCCAGGAGCGGGTCCGGCCGCGCCAGCCCGACGCCCGGGTCGTGCTGGAGCTCGGCCGCTACCTGGTGGGGGAGGCCGGCGTCTACGTCACGCGGGTCGTGGACCGGAAGGTGTCCCGGGGCCGGACCTACCTGGTCGTCGACGGCGGCATGCACCACCAGCTGGCCGCGTCGGGCAACCTCGGCCAGGTCATCCGCCGCAACTACCCGATCGCGGTCGGCAACCAGCTCGACCACGACGAGCGGGAGACCGTCGACGTGGTCGGCTGCCTGTGCACCCCGCTCGACGTCCTGGGCGACCGGGTCGAGCTCCCGGTCGCCGACGTGGGCGACCTGGTCGTCGTCTTCCAGGCCGGCGCCTACGGCCGCACCGCGAGTCCCCAGCAGTTCCTCGGGCACCCGGCTCCGGCCGAGGTCCTGGTCTGAGTCGTCTGAGTCGTCTGAGTCGTCTAGTCGTCGTCGAAGGAGAGAAGCCGTGTCCCACCCCCTCACCACCACCGACCTGGTCCCGCAGGTGCGCAGCCTCCTGGTGCGCGTCCTCGGCATCGAGGAGCGCGAGCACCTCCTCGACGCGTCGACCCCGCTGCTCGGCGAGCTCCCCGAGCTCGACTCGCTCGCCGTCGTCGAGCTCGCGGTCGCCCTCGAGGAGGAGTTCGACATCGTCGTCGACGACGCCGACGTGACCGGGGAGCTGTTCGCCACCGTCGGCAGCCTCGCCGAGTACGTCGCCGACCGGGCCGGCAGCGCGTGACCACCTCCGGGTCCAGCCCAGGACCGGCGGCCGGGTTCGTCGCCGTCACCGTCGGACCCGGAGCGGCGTACGACCTCGACCACCTCCTCGACCGCGGGCTCTCCGTCCTCGGGGTGCCCGCGGACCGCTCGAGCACGGGCACGGTCGGCTTCGCGACCTGGGGCGGGGGCCGGGCGCCCGGCCCGGACGGTGCGCTCGTCCTCACCGCCGAGGCGCGCCGGCACGACCGGGCCCTCACCGCGGCCGACGTGCACCGCGCCCTGGTGACCCCCGACCTCCCGCTGCTGGCCCAGGTGCTGCCGCCCTTCGCGGCCGTCACCCGCGACGGCGCGGACACCGTGCTCGCCGCGGTCGACCCGCTCGGCATGCGGCAGCTCTACGTCCGCCGCGGCCCGCGCTGGTCGGCGGTCTCCACCTCCGCACGTGTCCTCGCCGCGCTGCTGCCGTCGGGCCTCGACCTGGAAGCGGTCGCAGTGCAGAGCCGGCTGGGCTGGCAGCTCGGGCGGCGCACCCTGTTCGCCGGCGTCGAGCAGGTGTCGGCCGGCAGCCTGCTGCGGCTCTACGGCGGCACCGTCCACCGCCGCGAGACACGGCCGCCCGCGCCCGCGGGTCCGGCCGATCCGGTCTCGACCGTCGCCGAGCTGCGCGACCTGCTGCGCGACTACCTGGCGGCGTACCTCGACGACCACCCCGACCCGGTCCTCCAGCTGACCGGCGGCCAGGACTCGCGGCTGCTGCTCTCGGCGATCGACCCCGCCCGCCGGCGCGGACTGCGAGTGCTGACCCTGGGCGTGCCCGGCAGCCCCGACGTCGCGATGGCGGCCGACCTGGCCCGTCGCGAGGGGATGCGTCACGAGGTCCTCGACCTGACCGATCTCGACGAGCTGACACCCGAGGAGGCGTGGTCCCGCACGGCCCTGTCGGCCGGAGAGCTCGAGCTCGCGGCGGACCCGGTGGCCCGTGCCGCGCTGGATGTCGCCGAGGGCCGGGCGCGGCCGGGCTCCCGCCTCTCCGGGCTGGGCGGCGAGGTCGCCCGCGGCTTCTACTACCTCGGCTCCGGGGCGAACGCGCCCGTGACCGCCCGGCGCGCGCACCGGCTCGCGCGCTGGCGGATGTACGTCAACGAGGCCGTGGCCCCCGACATGCTGGCGCCCGAGTTCGAGGACTGGGCGCGGGGCTTCGCCCTGGACGAGGTGCACCGGGTCCTCGGCGACTCCGGTGACCCGTGGTTCGCGGCGACCGACCGGCTCTACCTGGAGGAGCGCATGCAGCGCTGGGCCGGGGCGACCGAGACAGCCGTGTGCCAGCGCCGCTCCGTGGCGAACCCGATGCTGGACGACCGCTTCGTCACGGCGGTGACGGCGCTGGCGCCGTCCGAGAAGCGGGGATCGCGGTTCCTCGGCCGACTCTCGGTCGCCCTCGACCCGGGGCTGTCGGACCTCCCCCTCGACGGCCGGCCCTCACCGCGCAGCTACGCGGAGGCCGGCTGGGGGGCGGTGGTCGCCCGGACCCGGGCGACCGGGGAGGCGGCGGGCTGCAAGGTGCTGCAGCGGCTCTCGGGCGGTCGGCGCGCGCCGGCCGGCGGGGGAGTCCTGGCGGCCGGGGTCGCGGCGTACTGGCGGGAGCGTCCGGAGATCCTGGACCCGGTCCGGAGCACTGGTCTGGTCCGGGAGGAATGGCTCGACCGCGTGGTCTCCGGCGAGGTCGTCCCCGACGCGGCCAGCACGGCGTTGATGACGAACCTCACACTCGCCGTCACGGTGGTGGCTGTCCGCCCGGCATCAGGCGCGTCACCCATTTGAGGGAGGAACTAGTTACGCCGACCTCCCGTTTGGCTACGGTCCGCCGCGAGGCAGGGACCGTCCGATGGTCCCTGGTCGTGGGTCGAGCTGGCCCACGGTTACCACCGACCAACACCGTCCGGTGCCGGCTGACCTCGGCCTGCCCCGGACCGGAGTGTCATGCTGCAAACCACATCCCCCAACCCCCGAAGGCGAGCCTGGCTGCTGCCGGTCGCACTCGGCGCGGTCGCACTCGGCGTCCTCGTCGCGCTGCTGCCGGGCTCCGGCCCGGCGTCCGCCGGGACCTCTGCCGATGCGGCTGCCGCGGCCCCCACCGCTGCAGCCGCGATCGCGCCGGCGGCGTCCGCCGCCGCCCAGCGCCGCGCCCGCCCGAAGGTCGCCACCGCCGCGAACACCGGGGTGCCCGCACGTCAGAAGCTGCGGCCCTACCGCGGCGCCTGCACGATCACCCGGGACAACACCCGGATCGTCGGGCGGCACGTCACGTGCGACCTGAACATCCAGGCGTCCGGCGTCGTCATCCGTCGCTCGCTCGTGCACGGCACCATCGGCACGAGCGGCGACCGGGGCGACAGCTCCTTCCGCCTGATCCGCTCCACCGTCGACGCCTCGCCCACCGGGGCGCGGCTGGTGACCGTCGTGGGTGAGGTCCGCTTCCGCGTGGTCGGATCCGAGATCCGCGGCGGCAACCGGAGCATCAACTGCTGGAACCGGTGCACCGTGCGACGCACCTGGGTGCACGGCCAGGACACCGACGTCACCGGGCGCGCCCACGAGTCCGGGATCCGGATGGGCACCAACGGGCGGTTCCTCTACAACCGGATCGCCTGCGACGCCCCGAACGTCGCCCCCGACGCCGGCTGCTCGGCGCCCCTGACCGGGTACGGCGACTTCGGCCCGGTCCGCAACAACCTGGTCGAGCGCAACGTGTTCGTGGCCACCACCGGCGGCACCTGCGCCTACGGCGGCTCGTCCCGCGGCAAGCCGCACTCGGACGGCGCCGCGAACATCCGCTTCGTCAAGAACCGCTTCCAGCGCGGCCGGTCCGGCAACTGCGGCTACTGGTCGCCGGTCATGGACTTCGACCGGTCGGCTCCCGGCAACGTCTTCGCGGGCAACCGCTGGGCCGGTGGCGGGGAGGTGCGGGCATGAGCGCCACGCACCGGGCCGCGACGGCCCGTTCCCCCCGACGTCGCTCGCCGCTGATCGTCGCCCTGCTCACGACCGCCCTGGTCGTGTCGGGCACGATCACCGCCTACGCGGCCGTGGTCAGCCAGGGCCCGGCCCCCACCGCCGCGCCCGCCGGGTACGGCGTCTTCCCCGCCAGCCTGGTGCCCACCTCGGCGGTCGACCGCGACACCGCGTCGACCACGCTCGGCGTGAGCTTCTCGACCAGCGCCCCGGGCGTCGTGACGGCCGTGGAGGTCTACCGCGGCCGTAGCGGCGCGGTCCCCGAGGACGGTGCGCTGTGGACGTCGCGTGGGACGCGGCTCGCGAGCGCCGAGTTCGCGCAGTCGTCCACCGCCGGCTGGGTGACGGCGAAGCTGGCCAAGCCCGTCCGGCTGCAGCCGGGCCAGCGCTACGTCGCGTCGTACGACGCCCCCCGGGGCCGGTACGCCGGCGACAACTGGCGGCTCGCCAGGCCGGTCGTGAACCGCGACCTCACCGCGTGGGAGGGCGTCTACAGCCGTGACGGCTCGATGCCGCGGCAGACCTACCGCAAGTCGAACTACTACGTCGACGTGCTGTTCGTCCCGGACGGTGGCGGCGAGCCCGGCACCCCGGAGCCCACCGACCCGAGCAAGCCGACGTCCCCGACGTCGCCGACCTCGCCGACGTCCCCGACGTCGCCCACGTCGCCGACCTCGCCCACGTCCCCGACGTCCCCGACGTCGCCGACCTCGCCGACGTCGCCCACGTCCCCGACGTCGCCGACGTCGCCGACCTCGCCCACGTCCCCGACGACGCCGCCCACGACGAGCCCGACGCCCACTCCGGGCGGCTTCCCGAACGCCGCGAACACCGGCGTCCCGGCGGGCACCGCGCTGACGGCGTACACCGGCCCGTGCTCGATCACGGCCGCCAACACCGTCATCGACAAGAAGACCGTGAACTGCAACCTCGACATCCGCGCCTCCGGTGTGAAGATCACGAACTCGGTGATCAACGGCACCGTCGGCAACGACGAGAACACCTCGGGTCGCTCGTTCACGATCTCCGACAGCGAGGTGCGGGTGGGCAACCGCGCCGGCACCGGCATCGGCTCGCGCGACTTCGTCGCCACCCGGGTCGAGGTCACCGGCGGCAACCGCTCGGTGAACTGCTGGATGAACTGCACGATCAGTGACTCCTACGTGCACGGCCAGATGCGGGACGACACCGGGACCTACCACGAGTCCGGCATCCGCATGGGCGCCGGCTCGACGATCACCGGCAACACGATCGCGTGCGACGCGCCCAACGTGCCGCCGGACGCGGGCTGCTCCGCGGGTCTGACCGGGTACGGCGACTTCGCCGCCGTCCGGGACGTCCTGGTGCAGGGCAACTACTTCCCGCCGACCACGGGTGGCACCTGCGCCTACGGCGGCTCCTCGGGCGGGAAGCCCTACTCCTCGCAGGCCGCGAACATCCGGTTCCTCGACAACGTGTTCGCCAAGGGATCGGGCGGCAAGTGCGGCTACTGGGCGCCGATCATGGACTTCAACAGCTCGGCCCCGGGCAACGTGTGGTCCAACAACACCTGGGAGGGCGGCGGCGTGATCCGCCCCTGACCAGTTTTGGGGAAAGACGATTCCGCTCCCCGTGAGCGGATCCCACGGGCCCGCAGGGTGTGGTCATGGAGCACACGACCACCCCTGCGGGCCCGCCCCATGTCCTGATCATCGTGCAGAACCTGCCGGTCCCGCTGGACCGTCGGGTGTGGCTGGAGTGCCAGGCCCTGCGGGCCGCCGGGTACGACGTGTCGGTGATCTGCCCGAAGGGTCCCGGAGACCCCGCGCGCGAGCGGATCGACGGCGTACGCGTGTTCAAGTACCGCCCGGCCCCCGAGGCCTCCGGTGCGCTGGGCTACCTCGTCGAGTTCGTCTACAGCTGGGTGCGCACCGCGCTGCTCTCGCGCAAGGTCTGGCGCGAGCAGCCCTTCCAGCTGCTGCAGGCCTGCAACCCGCCGGACACCTACTGGGCGCTGGCCCGGCTGTGGAAGCGCCGCGGGGTCCGGTTCGTCTACGACCAGCACGACCTCAACCCGGAGCTGTTCCTCTCCCGGTTCGGCGAGCCGACCGGCCGCACGAGCCGCGCCCAGCTGGGCCTGCTGCGCTGGCTGGAGTGGATGACCTACCGCACCGCCGACCACGTCGTCTCCACGAACCGCTCCTACCAGCGGGTGGCCATGCAGCGCGGCCGGCGCAGCGCCGCCGACGTCACCGTGGTCCGCAGCGGCCCGGACACGCAGACGATGCGCCCGGTGCTGCCCCGGCCGGACGCCGCGCCCGGTGGCCGGCACCGCCTGGCCTACCTCGGGGTGATGGGGCCGCAGGACAACGTCGACGTCGTCCTGGAGGTCGTCCACGAGCTCGTGCACGTTCGCGGCCGCTCCGACGTCGAGGCGGTGCTGATGGGCTTCGGCGACTGCTACGACGACCTGGTACGACGCAGCAGCGAGCTCGGTCTCGACGACGTGGTGACCTTCACCGGCCGGGTCGGGCTGCCGGTGATCGCCGAGCAGCTGAGCGCCTCCGCCGTCGGGCTGTGCCCCGACCGCAAGACGCCGCTCAACGACGTCTCGACCATGAACAAGACGATGGAGTACATGGCCTACGCCCTCCCGTCGGTCGCCTTCGACCTCGTCGAGACCCGGGTCTCCGGCGCGGACGCCTGCCTCTACGTGGCCTCCGGCGACGTGATGGCCTTCGCCGATGCCGTGGAGCGGATCCTCGACGACCCCGAGCTGCGCTGCCGGATGGCGCGCACCGCCCGCACCCGGGTCAGCGAGGAGCTCGACTGGCGTCCCCAGGCGGCGGCGTACGTCGGGGTCTACGACCGGCTGACCGGCCGCGACCTCCAGCAGATCCCGCGCGACGCCGGCGTCCCCGACTTCGTCGACGTGGACTCCGAGGAGGAGCTGACCCGCTTCGTCCTCGCCCGCGGGCCGCTGCCCCCCGCTCAGCGCGACCACGCCCTCGGCGCCTGACCGACCCCCACCCGGCCCGGATGACGTCCTCGGACGTCATCCGGGTTGGTCGCTGTGGGGACCGGGTCGTACGACGTCCGGTCGGCCGTCGATCGTCAGCGCACGACGCTCGGCGACCACGCCTGCTCGATGAGCACCGCGGGCTCCGCGTCGGGGGCGACGTCGAGCGACCAGACGTCGCTGACGCCGGCCGCGTCGGTGCGGGGGACGCCGTAGAGCACGGTGTCGTCGTCGAGCCACTCCAGCTGGTCGTCGACGCTGCGCTCCTCGCCGGTGAGCACGGTGCGCTCCCCGGTGGCGAGGTCGAGGACGGCGGGGGTCCAGCGGCGGCCGTCGCCGCGGCGGTCGGCCTGCTTGAACGCGACCCGGGTGCCGTCGGGGGAGAGCGACGGGCACTCCACGTCGGCGGCGACGGTCTCGATGGTGCGGGTCTCCAGGTCGCCGCGGGCCAGGTAGGTGCGCCCGCGGCTGGAGACGGTGACGTAGAAGGTGCGGTCGTCGTCGGCGAAGGTGACGCCCCACAGGTTGCGATCGCGCGGCGCGGCCTTCCGGCCGTCGATCTCCAGCGCGAACTCCTCGAGGTTGCCGAGGCTCTCTCCGCCGACGCGGCGGATCTCGGTGGCCGTGGAGAACCCGTGGGAGAGATAGGAGTGCCCGCTCACGAACGCCGTCGTCGCCACCAGCGTGCCGTCGTCGGACAGCCGGGTGCGGCTCGGCAGTCCGGGCAGCGGCGCGGAGCCGGTCTCGGCCCACGCGTCGTCGAGCTCGAAGGCGTCGTACGACGTGACGACGCCGCGGCCGGTCCGCAGGCAGGAGCGGGTCGTGGCCGTGGCGTCGACGCGGTCGCACGCGACGTCGGTGAACGCGCGCGCGCCGGACGGGTCGCCGAGCGGGACCGTCGCGACCACGCCGTACTCCTGGTCGACGCCGGTGTGCCGGAACGCGATGAACGGGCCGGACGCGGCGGCACTCGGCACGGCGGTCGGGACGCTCGGTGGCGTGCGCTCGCGTGCCTCGTTGTCGGCGCGCTCGTGGAGGGCGTACGCCGTGCTGCCGCCCAGCACCGCCACGCTGAGCCCGGCGAACGCCGCCAGTCGGACGCGGCCGTTCATCCGGCCCGTCCCGGCCTCAGCACCCGGAGGGCGGGCGGGACCACGACGACCAGCGCCGCCGCCACCCCGAGCAGCGCGGCGGTGGGGCCGACGACCAGCCACAGCACCCCGAAGCCGACGGCGGCGACCAGGCGGGCGAGCGCGACGGCGGTCTGGGCCAGGGCGATGCCGCTCGCGCGCACCCGCTCCGAGACGGCCTGCCCCGCGACCGCCGAGAGCACGCCGTCGGTGGCGGCGTAGAACAGGCCGAGCAGCAGCACGGTCGCGAGCGTGCCCGCGACCACCGAGCGGTCGGCGAGCAGCGTCGCGCAGACGTACGCCGCGGCGAGCGCCAGGTGCCCGAGCACCAGCACCCGGGCGCGCCCGAACCGGTCGGCGAGCCGGCCCAGCGGCAGCGCGAGCAGGAGGTACGACGCGCTGGTGGCGACGTACAGGACCGGGAACCAGTGCGCGGCGAAGCCGCCGGAGTCCAGCAGCACCAGGTACACGAAGCCGTCGCCGACGGTCAGCAGCCCGAGGACGCCCGCCACCGCGGTCACCCGGAGCAGCTCCGGCGTCGGGACCTCGCGCCAGCGCACCCGGTCGGCGCGCGGGGCGGGCTCGGGTGCGGGCCGGGCGACGGCCCCGGCGTTCGCCGGCACGAACAGCGCCAGCAGCGCCACGCCGAGCACGGCGAACGCGAGCGAGAGGACCATCACCGAGCGGTAGCCGCCCGGGATCAGCCAGAGCACGACGAAGGCGAGCACCGGCCCCAGGAACGCGCCGACGGCGTCCAGGGAGCGGTGCAGCCCGAAGGCCCGGCCGAGGTGCTCGGGCTCGGCGTCGGCCGCGATCATCGCGTCGCGCGGCGCCGTGCGGATCCCCTTGCCGACCCGGTCGGCGGTGATGACCGCCGAGATCGCGCCGAGGCCGGAGACGAGGGGCAGCAGCACGCGGGAGACCGCGGAGGCGGCGTACCCGCTCAGCGCGACCCACTTGGGGCGACCGGTGCGGTCGGAGACCCAGCCGGCGCCGATCCGCACCAGCGCGCTGACGCCCTGGTAGAGCCCCTCGACCACGCCGTACGCCGCGGGGGAGAGCCCCACGACGACGGCGAGGTAGAGCGGCAGGATCGCGGAGACGGACTCCGAGGAGATGTCGGTGAGCAGGCTGACGAATCCGAGCACCAGGACCGTGCGGCCGACGGGCCGGCCGGATGTCGCGGAGCCGTCGGCCCCGGGGGCCGAGGTGCCGGTGGGTGCGTCCGTCTCAGTGGAGGGGTCAGTCGACGGGTCGGCCGCGGGGCCGGCGCCGGGCCGGTCCCGCAGGGAGAGGTACACGGCCGCTCACCGGGACCAGGACCGGTGGTGGACGGAAGGGACCCGGCCGGGGCAGCTTCCCGGCCGGTCCGGCCGGATCCCTCTCCGTGCCCCCAGCACAGCGCATGTGCCGGCGGCCCGGAGCCGGTGGCCGCGCGGTTCCCCGAAATCGGGGAGCCGGCGGCCGCGGAGGGGTGCGCTCACGTCACGACACCCGGTGGACGGTCGGGGGCTGCCACTCCAGGCTGAAGGCCAGACCCACCGCGGCGAGCTGCGAGCTCACCTCGAGCTTCGCGAGGATCGACTTCACCTGCGTGCGCACGGTCGCCTCGGAGACGACGCTGAGCCGGGCGATGTCGCGCACGGGGTGTCCGGCCATCAGGTGGCCCAGCACCTCCCGCTCGCGCGCCGTGAGCTCCTCGAGCCGGCGCCGGCGCTCCTGCCGGTCCTGCCGCTCCCGGTGCCACAGGGCGAGCAGCTCCTCGCGCTCCTGGACGTCCATCACCGGAAGCCCGTGGTTGATCCGGCGCACCACGGCCAGGATCTCCTGCAGCGGCTGGGCCTTCGACATCGTCTTGCGCGCCCCGTAGCGGACGCACTCGCCCCAGCGGGCGCGGTCGAGCGACGCGGTGACGACCACGACGTTGGCGCCCATCCGGGCGATCGGGTTGATCAGCCGGGTGCCGTCGCCGAACGTGCCGAGGTCCAGGTCGAGCAGGACGATGCGCGGTCGCACCCGGGCGATGCTGGCCAGCAGGCTCGCGGTCGTGGTGGCCGACGACGGTACGGCGAGCCGCTGGACGTCGTACCCCTCGATCGACAGGGCGATCTCCAGGGACTCGGCGAAGAGCGTGTGGTCCTCGACGATGAGGGTCCGGGTGCCGGTGCTGCCTCGCGTCATGATCCGACCCTCTCCAGCGACGGGAGCGTGATGACGAAGGTCGAGCCGACCTCCGAGGGCACCAGCTCCAGCGAGGCGTCCGAGTCGTGGAGCCGTCGTCTGGCCAGGTGCAGCCCGAGGCCCTGGCCGTGCGAGTCGTCGCCGTGCCGACCCCAGACGAACAGGTCCTCGCGGACCTCCGGGGCGACCCCCGGGCCGTCGTCCGAGACCACGATCTCGATCTGCTCGCCCTCGGTCCGCGCCTGGAGCCGGGTGGCCGCCGACGGCGCGTGCTTGCGGGCGTTGTCGAGCAGGATGTTCACCGCCTCGGCGACGTCGTCGGCGTTGCCGTAGGCGCTCAGCCCGCTCGGGGTCCAGGTCACCGGGTGGTCCACCGCCTCCTGGGCCACGACCAGCGGGGTGAGGACCTCGTCGAGGTCGACGACCTCGCGGTCGGTGTCGGTCGTCGGCGAGAGCGTGTCGCGCTCGGGGACCGCGAGCCCGATGGGGGCCTCGGGCGGGGGCGACAGCGGAGCCACCTGGCTCGTCTGCTGGTCGCGCTGCTTCATGAGCAGCCGGGCCAGCCGCGCCGACTCGCGCTCGAGCATCTGCTCCAGGCGCACCTGGTGGGGTGCGGTGAGGTCGACGCGGCGCCGGATCAGGCTGGAGGCGGACGCGATGCCCGCGATGCTGTTGGTGATCTCGTGCAGCCGGGCCCGCTGCTCGTTCAGCCGGCCCTCGGCCTCGGCGAGCTGCTCGCTGACGCGCTCCAGCCGGGTGATCTGGGACCAGACGGTCATCCGCAGGGTCCCGGCCGTGACGCCGACCAGCAGGACCGTGGCGGCAACGCCGCTGGCGACCGTGATCATCCCGGTGAGGGCGGTGTCCGTGGGCTGGCAGGTGGCCGCGCGGTTGACCATGAACAGCAGGACGGCGGCCGTCATCCGAGCGGTCGCCCAGGCGGGCAGGCCCCGGGTGCGGGAGAGCCGGAGCGCGATCGCGATGCCGGCGAGGGCGGTGCCGGCGTGCAGCACGAGCATCAGCCGGCCGGAGAGGTCCAGGGCGGGGATCCGCTCGAGGAGCCGCAGGTGCGCCACCGTCAGGACCAGGCCGGCCAGGAGCCCCACGCCCAAGGGGTCGACCCGCCACCGCGCCCGGAAGGGCGCCCGGGCCAGGGAGAGCAGGACGAGCACGAGCACGATGTCCGCGAGCTCGATGAGGCTGCCCCGCTTCAGGAAGCCGTCGGGGCCGCCGAGGCGGATGATCGCCAGGCTGAGGCTCTGCACGCCCAGCAGGGCGATGCCCAGGCTGAGCCAGGCGTAGATCCGGTCGCCGACGACCTTGTACTGGACGTAGAGGGCCGCCGCCGCCAGCAGGACCAGCGGCGCGATGGTCAGCTGGCTGGCCGTGGCGGCGGCGCTCCAGGAGCGGACCCCCTCGTCCAGGCACCACATGAGTGCGGGCGGCGTGGCCGCCAGCGCGACGATCAGGGCGCTACCGCGCCAGTTCCAACTCTCCCCCGGATACCGCATCGTGGCCATGTGTCCCCTCGCAAGACCTGTTGGCTTCCGGGCCGGCCGGAACCCACCTGATCCGGGAGTCGTGCGGCTCCCGGGTCTCCCTTGACGGGCCGTGTCCTCGACCCCCCGTGTCCTCGTGGACGTCCCGATCCGTTCCACGACAAGGAACGTAGGACGGGGCACGGGGGGGAGACAGTCATTCGGAGCCGGATACCACAATTTGATTAGGTGTGGGTGACATGACGCGCCGAGCCGGTCTGGACGTCCGGATATCAGGATCTACGGATGTCTGTTAAGAGGCATCCCCAATTTACGTGGTCGTCGACGGCCGTTCGTCTGACCTGGTCACCCATCCTGGGCATCGGGCCGCGGCGACGGTGCTTCCGCGGCCCGTAGAATCGCCCGAGTCCACCCCCTGTCATCCGTGACCGGGGGCTGCCGTGTTGTGCCACCCCTCTCGAGGAGCTCCCCGTGTCCAGCGTCGTGTCCCCTCCCCGCTCGGCCGCCCTCGCGGAGCTGGCCGACGCCGTCCTCGCCGACGCGACGCTCAGCGGCGCCCTCGACGACGCCCGCGGGGCACTGGTCTCCGCGCTCGACCTCACCGCCCCCGAGGCGATGCGTCCGTTCGTGGTCGCGGGCCTGGTCCGCGCCGGCCGCACGGTCCTGGCGGTGACGGCGACCTCCCGCGAGGCCGAGGACCTCACCGCCGCGCTCGCCGACCTGGTCGACCCCGCCACCGTCGCGTACTACCCGAGCTGGGAGACGCTGCCGCACGAGCGGCTCAGCCCCCGCAGCGACACCGTCGGGCGTCGCCTCGCCGTGCTGCGGCGCCTGTGCCACCCCGGGACCGATGCGTCGAACGGCCCGCTGCAGGTGGTCGTCGCGCCGGTGCGCTCGCTCCTGCAGCCGCAGGTCAAGGGCCTCGGCGACCTGGAGCCGGTCGAGCTCGTGCCGGGCCAGACGGCCGCCCTCGAGGACGTCGTACGACGGCTCGCGGACGCGGCGTACTCGCGCGTCGACCTGGTGGAGAAGCGCGGCGAGTTCGCGGTCCGCGGCGGCATCGTCGACGTCTTCCCGCCGACCGAGGAGCACCCGCTCCGGGTGGAGTTCTGGGGCGACGACGTCGAGGGGATCCGCTCGTTCTCGGTCGCCGACCAGCGCACCCACGAGTCGGTCGAGCGGCTGTGGGCGCCGCCGTGCCGCGAGCTGCTGCTCACCGACGAGGTGCGCGTCCGCGCGGCCGAGCTCGGGCGCAGCCACCCGCAGCTGCTCGAGCTCACCGACAAGATCGCCGCCGGCATCGCGGTCGAGGGGATGGAGTCGCTGGCCCCCGTGCTCGTCGACGAGATGGAGCTGCTGGTCGACCTGCTGCCGACCGACACCCACGTGCTGGTCCTCGACCCCGAGCGGGCGCGCAGCCGCGCCCACGACCTGGTCGCCACCAGCGAGGAGTTCCTGGGCGCGAGCTGGGCCGCCGCGGCCGGTGGGGGTACGGCGCCGATCGACCTGGGCGCGGCGTCGTACCGCTCGTTGGGCGACGTGCGCGACCACTCCCTGGGCCAGTCCAAGGCGTGGTGGACGGTCAGCCCGTTCGGGCTCGACGTGGACGAGGGAGACCGGGTGCTGCCGATGCGCCCGGTCGACGCGTACCGCGGCGACGTCGAGAAGGCGATCAAGGACCTCGACGCGTGGCGCGGCGACGGCTACCGCACGGTCGTGCTCCACCTGGGCCACGGCCCCGCGGAGCGGCTGGTCGAGGTGCTCGGCGAGCGCGACGTCCCGGCCGCGCTCGACGGGGACCTCACGCTCGGCACGATCACCGTCACCTGCGGCTCGCTGACCCAGGGCTTCGTCGACGACACCAACAAGCTGGTCCTCGTCACCGGCGAGGACATCTCCGGCCAGAAGGCCTCCACGCGCGACATGCGCAAGATGCCGGCGCGGCGCAAGAAGCAGATCGACCCGCTCGAGCTCTCGGCCGGCGACTTCGTCGTCCACGAGCAGCACGGCGTCGGCCGGTTCGTGGAGATGAAGCAGCGCGAGGTCGGGGGAGCGGTGCGCGAGTACCTCGTCCTCGAGTACGGCGCCTCCAAGCGCGGCGGCCCGCCGGACCGGCTCTACGTCCCCGCCGACGCGCTCGACCAGGTCACCCGGTACGTCGGCGGCGAGCAGCCCAGCCTCGACCGGCTCGGCGGCGCCGACTGGAGCAAGCGCAAGAACAAGGCGCGCAAGGCCGTGCGCGAGATCGCCGCCGAGCTGATCAAGCTGTACGCCGCCCGGCAGGCCACCAAGGGCTACGCGTTCGGCCCGGACACCCCGTGGCAGCGCGAGCTCGAGGACGCGTTCCCGTTCACCGAGACCCCCGACCAGCTGACGACGGTCGAGGAGGTCAAGGGCGACATGCGCCAGGTCGTGCCGATGGACCGGCTGGTCTGCGGCGACGTCGGCTACGGCAAGACGGAGATCGCCGTACGGGCGGCGTTCAAGGCGGTCCAGGACGGCAAGCAGGTCGCCGTACTCGTGCCGACGACGCTGCTGGTCACCCAGCACCTCTCCACCTTCGCCGAGCGGATGAGCGGCTTCCCCGTCGTGCTGAAGGCGCTGAGCCGCTTCCAGACCGACAAGGAGGCCAAGGAGGTGATGGCCGGCGTCGCCGAGGGCTCGATCGACATCGTCGTCGGCACCCACCGGCTGCTGAACCCCGACATCCGGTTCAAGGACCTCGGGCTGATCATCGTCGACGAGGAGCAGCGCTTCGGCGTCGAGCACAAGGAGCAGATGAAGCGGCTGCGCACCTCCGTCGACGTACTGTCGATGAGCGCGACGCCGATCCCGCGCACCCTGGAGATGGCGATCACCGGCATCCGCGAGATGTCGACGATCACCACCCCGCCCGAGGAGCGGCACCCGGTGCTGACGTACGTCGGCGCCTACGAGGACCGGCAGGTGATCGCGGCGATCCGGCGCGAGCTGCTGCGCGAGGGTCAGGTCTTCTACATCCACAACCGGGTCAACTCGATCGAGAAGGCGGCCGGGAAGCTCAAGGAACTGGTGCCGGAGGCGCGGGTCGCGACAGCCCACGGCCAGATGAACGAGAAGCAGCTCGAGCAGGTGATGCTCGACTTCTGGGAGAAGCGCTTCGACGTCCTGGTCTGCACGACGCTGGTCGAGTCCGGCCTCGACGTGTCCAACGCCAACACGATGATCATCGAGCGCTCCGACACGCTCGGCCTCAGCCAGCTGCACCAGCTGCGCGGGCGGGTCGGCCGGTCGCGCGAGCGGGCGTACGCCTACTTCCTCTACCCGGCGGAGAAGCCGCTCACCGAGACCGCCCATGAGCGGCTCGCGACGCTGGCCCAGCACTCCGACCTCGGCGGCGGCATGGCGATCGCCATGAAGGACCTGGAGATCCGCGGCGCCGGCAACCTGCTCGGCGGCGAGCAGTCCGGTCACATCGCCGACGTCGGCTTCGACCTCTACGTCCGGCTGGTCGGCGAGGCCGTCCACGAGTTCAAGGGCGAAGGCGAGCCGGAGCTCAACGAGGTGCGCATCGAACTGCCGGTCGACGCGCACCTGCCGCACGACTACATCCCCTCCGAGCGGCTGCGCCTGGAGATGTACAAGCGGCTCGCGGAGGTCCGCGCCAACGAGGACGTCGACCTGATCCGTGAGGAGATGCTCGACCGGTACGGCAACCCGCCCGAGGTCGTCGAGTCGCTGCTGCTGGTCGCCCGATTCCGCGCCCGCGCGCGCCAGGCCGGCGTCGGCGAGGTCACCATCGCCGGCAAGAACGTCCGCTTCGCGCCGGTCAGCCTGCCGGAGTCCCGCGTCGTACGCCTGATGCGCGTCTACCCGAAGTCGATCGTGAAGACCCAGGTCGACACCATCCTGGTGCCGCGCCCCCAGACCGCCCCCGTCGGCGGCCGCCCCATCGACGGCATCGCCCTGCTCCAGTGGGCCGCCGGCGTCATCGACGCGATCATCGACCCGCCCGACACCCCCCGCCCCTGACGCCGTACCGGTCATCGGGTCAGCAGCAGGCAGGTCAGCAGCAGGCAGGTCAGCAGCAATGTCGAGTCGGCAGAAGTTGCGTGTCCAGTCGGCAGAACTTCACGTCAGACCTGACTGCAAGTTCTGCCGACTCGGCGGGCAACTACTGCCGACTCGGCGGGCAAGTTCTGCTGACTCGGCGAGCGGGGGGTGAGGGGGGCCTGCTTCAATGGGGCCGCACTGTGATCGACGCCATGCCGGCCGGGCGCCGGGGCGTCCGCTGCCTCGACCTAGGAGCCTTCGTGAGCCTGCGCCGTCCGCTCGTCGCCGTCCTCGCCGTGTCCGTGCTCGCGCTCACCGGGTGCGGCGTGACCGCCACCGGGGTGCACCCGGGGCAGGCCAGCAGCGTCAACGGCGAGACGATCTCGATCATCGAGGTCGACGACGTCGCCGCCAGCGCTTGCGCGGTGCTCAAGTCCGACCCACGGTTCGCCGGGCAGGTCCTCGCCGGGTCGGCGGTCCGCAACGCCGCGCAGCGCAGCCTCACCCTGCGGGCGATGGCCGACCAGCTCCTCGAGGACTTCGACGTCACCCTGCCCACCACCGTCTCCGACGGCTCCGAGGACTACCGCTCGACGTACGGCAACGCCGACCCCGCCGACGTCGAGACCGCCGAGCCGGTGTTCACCGCCGACCAGTACTTCACCAACGTGCTCGTCGCCATCGGCACCGAGGAGGTCGGCGCGGACGCGGGCCAGGAGGCGATCATCACCGCCGGGGTCGAGCAGGTGCGCGCCTGGCAGGCCGACGCCGACATCCAGACGAACCCCCTCTTCGAGGCCGTGGAGATCGGCGAGACCCAGATCATCACCACGCGCGACGATCTCTCGGTGGCGACCACCGACTTCGCGGTGGAGGCGACCTCCGCCGAGGCCCCCGAGGGCTTTGCCGCCGATCTCCCGGAGTCGCAGCGCTGCGGTGGCTGACCCCCGCGACGAGGCCGCGACGAGCGGCGAGCCGCTCCTCGAGTTCCGCGAGGTGATGCGGCGACTGCGCGCCGAGTGCCCCTGGAAGGCCGAGCAGACGCACCGCTCGCTGGTCCGCTACCTCCTCGAGGAGACCCACGAGACGGTCGAGGCGATCGAGTCCGGCGACGCCGTCCACCTGCGCGAGGAGCTCGGCGACCTGCTGCTGCAGGTCTACTTCCATGCCGCGGTCGCCGAGCAGGACGGCGGCTTCACGATCGACGACGTCGCGCGCGACATCACCGCGAAGATGATCCGTCGCAACCCGCACGTCTTCGGCGACGCCGCGAGCGGTACGCCGAGCGAGATCAACGACGCGTGGCAGGCCATCAAGGCCGCCGAGAAGGACCGCTCGGACGTGACCGAGGGACTGCCCGCCTCCCTGCCCGCGCTGCTGTACGCCGACAAGGTCCTCGACCGGCTGGCGCGCGCGGGGCGGCCCGCCGTACCCGCGGGGGAGGGGATCGGGGAGCGGCTGCTCGCCCTGGTCGCCGAGGCGCACGCGGACGGGATCGATCCCGAGCAGGCGCTCCGCGACGCCGTACGCCGGCTGGTGTGAGCGTGTCGTGAGGAGGCCGGAGCCGCCGCGGTGGGTCCGGGGGCCGGTCGCGGCCGCGCTGCCGGGCGCGGTGCTCGCGTGGGTGGTGGCGGCCGCCGCGCTGACTCCCGCGCACGCCCTGCGCGGGGTGCACTCCTTCACGGGCACCGGGTACGACGACGGCGTCTACCTCGGCGCGTCCGTCCGGCTGCTGCACGGGGCGCTGCCCTGGCTCGACCACGACCTCCTGCACCCGCCCGGGATCGTCTGGCTGGGGCTCCCGTTCGCCGCGCTCGGCGAACTTACGGACGCCTCGACCGGGCTGGCGGCGGCCCGGATCGCGACCGTGCTGGTCGCCGGGTCGAACGTCCTGCTCGCCGGCGCGGTCGTACGCAGCCGGGGACGTCTGGCGGTGTTCGTGACGGCGACGACGTTCGCCCTGATGCCCACGTCGTACGCCGCCACACAGACCTTCCTCCTGGAGCCCTACCTGGTGCTGTTCGGCCTGGCCGGGCTGGCGCTGCTGACCAAGGACGGCGAGCCGGTGAGCGGGCGCCGGCTGGTGCTCGCCGGGGCGGCGGTCGGCGTCGGGACGGCGGTCAAGGTCTTCGGCGTCCTGGTGGCGCTCGGCGTGCTCCTGGCGCTGCTGCCGCGGTGGCGCGCGGTCCGCGGCTGGTCGCTGGGGGTGGTCCTCGGGTTCGCGGTCCTCACCCTGCCGCTCGCGGTGGCCGCGCCGGGACGGTTCCTCCACGACGTCGTGCTGGTCCAGCTGCGCCGCGACGTCGACCAGGGCGCCGACCTGCGCGACCGGCTGCCGGTGGTCCTCGGCCTGGAGGATCTGCCGGGCGGCCCGGCCGTCGGGTGGGCGCCGTGGCTGCTCGGCGGGTTCGTCGCGCTGGTCGCCCTCGGCGTCGCGCTCGACGCGCGCCGCGATCGCCTGACCCGGCTGCACGTGGTCACTGTGGTCACGGCCGCCGTGGTGCTGGCCGCGATGCTCCAGCCGCGCCAGTTCTTCGACCACTACGCCTACTTCCTCGTGGCCCTCCTGGTGCTGCCGGCGGGCCTCGCGGTCGCGGCCGTGTACGACGCGGTCGTCGACGGTGTGGGAGCGCGCAGATGGCCCGCGGTGGTGGTCGTCGCGACACTCCTCCTGGGCGCGGCCTGGTCACTTCCGGGGACGCTCGGCCGTGCCCGCGACTACACCGCGGCCAGTGCCGACCCCGGGCCGCTCGTCCGCAGCCTCGTCCCACGCGGCTCGTGCGTGGCCACGGACCTGACCACGACGCTGCTGGTCGCCGATCGGCTGGACGGCCCGCGGGCGTGCGACGTCCCCCTGGACCCCTACGGCCTCTGGTTCGCCGACAACGACTTCACCTCACCGCACACGGCGACGGCGTACCGGCCGGAGTTCGTGGCGCGGTGGCGGCGCTGGCTCGACGAGGCGGACTACGCCGTGCTCTCCGTGCCGTACAGCAACTTCATCCCGTGGACGCCGGAGCTCCGCGCCTGGTTCGACGCGCACTACGTGCTGGTGGGCAGTGCGCCCGCCACCTACGTCTACCTCCGGCTGCCGGTCGACCGGCCTGCCGGCTGAGCCGCCGTCAGTCGTACGACGGGGGCTCCACGTCGGCCATCGCCGGGTCGAGCTCCACGCCCCGGGCGAGGTGCTCCTCGGCGTCGGCCTTCTCGCCCAGCTCGAGCAGGGCGAAGCCGAGTCGCATGTGCGCCGCCGCCATCGTCTCCTCGACCGCCAGGACCCGCTCGTAGAGCTCGACCGCCGCGTCCAGGTCGTTCGACTCGGTCAGGATCGCCTTGTTGTAGAGCGCCGAGGTGAAGTCCTCGTCGGCCTCCAGCGCGGCGTCGTACCGCTCGAGCGCGAGCTCCTCGTCTCCGGCCTGCTGCGCGATGAGGCCGAGGTTGTAGTGGCCGTAGACGTTGCCGGGGTCGAGCGCCAGCACGTTCTCGAAGGTCGTCCGGGCCGCCGAGGCGTCGCCCGCGTTGAGCTGGTCCAGGCCCTGCTGGACCAGGGAGTCGGCCGCGCTGGCGCTGGCGGTCTCGCCCGCCTTCGCGTCGTCGGGCTCGTCGCCGCCGCACGCGCTCAGGACCACCACGAGCAGCAGGGACGCGGCCAGGCTCAGGCGACGCAGCGGCTTCGGCATGGGCCACACCCTAGGTGGCCCGCGCGGAACCGGTCATAGGGTGTCGCCCATGCGCGTCGGGCTCCACATGATCGTGAAGGACGAGGCGCAGGTCATCGAGCGCTGCCTGCGCACCGTCCGGCCGCACATCGCGTGGTGGGTCGTCAGCGACACCGGGTCGACCGACGGGACTCCGGACCTCGTCCGGCGGGCCCTCGCCGGCGTGTCCGGGGAGCTGGTCGAACGTCCCTGGGTGTCCTTCGGGCACAACCGGGACGAGGTCCTCCGGGCGGCCCGCGCCTCGCCGTACGCACGCCCCGGCGACTACACGCTGTGGATCGACGCCGACGACGAGCTCGTCGACGTACCCGAGCAGTGGCCGGCGCTCACCGCCGACGGCTACCAGCTCGAGGTCGCGTACGGCGCCAGCCGGTTCGGCCGGCTGCACCTGGTCCGCCTGGACCGGCCCTGGCGCTGGTCCGGTGTGCTGCACGAGCACCTGCACCTCGAGGACGCCCGCACCGACCGGATCGCGGCGCCGCGGATCCTCCAGCACCACGACGGGGCTCGCTCCCGCGATCCCGAGACCTACCGCCGGGACGCCTCGATCCTGGCCGACGAGCTGCGCACGAACCCGGGCGACCCGCGCACGCAGTTCTACCTCGCGCAGTCGTGGCGCGACGCCGGCGAGCACGAGCGCGCCCTCGACGCCTACCGCGTCCGGGCCGCCAACCGGGCCGGGTGGGAGCAGGAGCGCTGGTTCGCGCTGTTCCAGGTCGGCCGCTGCCTGGAGCTGCTCGGCCGGCCCGCCGCCGAGGTCGCCGACGCCTACCTGGAGGCCTACGCGGCCGACCCGCGGCGCAGCGAGCCGCTGGTCGACCTGGCGCGGGTCGAGCGGGAGCGCGGCCGTCACGAGGTCGCGGTCCTGTACGCCCGGGTCGCGACGACGATCCCGCTCCCGGCGCCGGACGCGCTGTTCGTGGACGCGGACTCCTACGCCTGGCGTGCCCACGACGAGCTGGCCGTGAGCTGCTTCTGGTCCGGCAGGTACGACGAGGGCCGCCCGGCGGCCGAGCACGCCCTCCGTGCCCGGCCCGACGACCCCCGGCTGCAGGCGAACCTGGAGCACTTCTCGGGCCGGTGAGGTCCCCGGGTAAGGGTTGTGCCGAAGCCCTACCCGAACCCCGGATCTTCACTACACTCCGGCCATGATCCCCCCTCGCCCACGGGTCACCGCCTCCCTGTCCCTCGCCTCGCTGGCCCTGGCCACGCTCGTCTCCGCGGGCGGTGCGACCGCGGCAGCGGCAGCGGCGCCGGAGGGGCGGGTCATCAGCGCCTGCTTCAGCGTCAAGACCGGCAAGATCCGGATCGTCAAGAACGTCCGTCAGTGCCGTCCCTCCGAGGACCACATCCGCTGGAAGCGCGGCTTCCGCAAGGCCGCCACCGGCCCGCAGGGTCCGCAGGGCACGGCCGGATCGGCGGGTCCCGCTGGAGCGCCCGGCGCGACGGGTGCCACGGGCGCGGCGGGGGCGACCGGCGCGGTCGGTGCCACGGGCGACACCGGCGCTGCTGGTCCGACGGGCGCGGCGGGTGCTACCGGCGCCGACGGCGCGACGGGTGCGACCGGTGCGGCCGGTGCCACGGGTGCTGTCGGAGCCACGGGGCCGATCGGCGCCACCGGACCCACCGGGCCGACGGGGGCGACCGGCGCCACCGGAGCCACGGGCGCAGCCGGTGTCGCCGGCCCGACCGGCGCCATCGGCATGGCGGGCGACATCGGGCCGACCGGGCCGACGGGTCCCACCGGGGCCACCGGCGCCACCGGAGCGACCGGCCTCGCCGGAACGGCCGGTGCCACCGGCGCGGCGGGCGGCGCGGGGAGCATCGGCCCGACGGGCGCCACCGGTCCGACCGGTGCCATGGGCCCGACGGGCGCCACCGGCCCGACGGGTGCCACCGGCGTCACGGGCGCGGCGGGCATCCCCGGTCCCACCGGAGCGACGGGGGAGGCGGGCGGTGAACCGGCCGTCCTGACCGCCTCGGTGAACGTGACACCCCTCAGCTCGACGAACTTCTTCTGGGCCAACCCGTCGGGTCCGGCCAGCGCCCAGGGGGGAAGCGCCGGTCCCGGAGGCTCGCCCCTCGGCATCACCGGCACGACGAACATCCACGTCTACGCGACGCTGGTGCCGGGCACCACCCTGGAGTCCATCCGGGTCCGCGGCCTCGCCAGCACCACCAGCGACCTCGGCACCGTGACCGCGCGTCTCTACACGGCCGACGCGACATCGACGTCGTACACGCAGGCGGCGTCCTGCCAGCTGACGAACGTGACCGGCTCGACCTCGCCGCGGATGTGCTCCGACTCGCCCAACGTCACCTTCGACGAGGACACCGTCGCCGTCTGGGTGATCGAGAGCAACGCTGCGACCGGGGGAGCGATGGGCCTGAGCCTGGAGGCCTCCTTCACGAGCTGACCCGCCGGGGAGTCGCCGCCTCGAGACGGGCGGCGACTCCGCAGGGTCGCGCTCAGCCGGCGAGCTTGACGACGGTGAGCTGCACGTCGCGGAAGTTCGCCTGCGTGCCACTCACGTAGCGCGGCCGGAAGATCGCTCCGTCGGTCACGGTGGTGACGAAGGTGACCGACCCGGTGACGGCGGCCGACGGGCTGGCCGCTGCCGGGAACGAGAGCTGGCTGCCCGGATGGGCGGTGTAGTCCGACGCGGTGTCCACCCACCAGATCGCCGTGGAGGTCGACTCCGAGCGCGCGGAGAGCGTCACCTGGTAGGTGCCGGCGGTCACGGAGAAGGCGTCGCCCTCGTTCGTCACGTCGCCGTGGGTGAGCGGCCCGGCGAAGGTCACCGTGTTGTTGGTGCCGGGGTTCGCGTTCGTCGCGTTCACGGTGCGGCCGTAGCCGTAGGACATCTCGGCTGTGCCCGCGGGCCCCGTCGGACCGGTCTCGCCGGTCGGGCCGGTCATGCCGTCGGCACCGGCGGGCCCGCAGGAGGCGTGGGGCGGGAAAAGGCGGAACGCGGCCGGGCGTCCGGCCGGGCGCGGCCTGCGCCGTACGCCGGACCCGGAGGTCTAGGCTGGCCGCGCATCCACTCGTCCTTCCTCAGGAGCAGTTCCTTGGCATCCATCGAAGCTGTCGGCGCGCGCGAGATCCTCGATTCGCGCGGCAACCCCACCGTCGAGGTCGAGGTCGTCCTCGACGACGGCTCGTTCGCCCGCGCGGCGGTCCCCAGCGGCGCCTCCACCGGCGCGTTCGAGGCGGTCGAGCTGCGCGACGGCGGCGACCGCTACCTCGGCAAGGGCGTCCAGAACGCCGTGGGCGGCGTCATCGACAAGATCGGCCCGGCGATCGAGGGCATCGACGCCGACGACCAGCGGCTGGTCGACCAGACGATGCTGTCGCTCGACGGCACCCCCAACAAGGCCGACCTCGGCGCCAACGCGATCCTCGGCGTCTCGCTCGCCGTCGCCCGCGCCGCGGCCGACTCCGCGCAGCTGCCGCTCTACCGGTACGTCGGCGGCCCCAACGCCCACGTGCTGCCGGTGCCGATGATGAACATCCTCAACGGTGGGTCGCACGCCGACTCCAACGTCGACATCCAGGAGTTCATGATCGCGCCGATCGGCGCCCCGACCTTCCGCGAGGCGCTGCGCCAGGGCACGGAGGTCTACCACGCGCTGAAGTCCGTGCTGAAGAAGAAGGGCCTGGCCACCGGCCTCGGCGACGAGGGCGGCTTCGCCCCCAACCTCGACTCCAACCGCGCCGCGCTCGACCTGATCGCCGAGGCGATCGGCAGCACCGGCCTGAAGCTCGGCACCGACATCGCGCTCGCGCTCGACGTGGCCGCGAGCGAGTTCTGCGAGAAGGGCACCTACACCTTCGAGGGCGGCTCGAAGTCGGCCGAGGAGATGACCGCCTACTACGCCGACCTCGTCGCGTCGTACCCCATCGTCTCGATCGAGGACCCGCTCGACGAGGACGACTGGGACGGCTGGAAGGCCATCACCGACCAGCTCGGCACGAAGACCCAGCTCGTCGGCGACGACCTGTTCGTCACCAACGTCGAGCGGCTGCAGCGCGGCATCACCGGCGGCCAGGCCAACGCGCTGCTCGTCAAGGTCAACCAGATCGGCTCGCTCACCGAGACCCTCGACTCCGTCGAGCTGGCGCACCGCAACGGCTACCGCTGCATGATGAGCCACCGCTCCGGCGAGACCGAGGACACCACCATCGCCGATCTCGCCGTCGCCACCAATTGCGGGCTGATCAAAGCCGGTGCACCGGCCCGGTCGGATCGAGTGGCCAAGTACAACCAGCTCCTCCGCATCGAGGAGCAGCTGGGGGAGGAGACCGCCGCCTACCTCGGTGGCGACGCCCTGGCCAACTCGGGTCGGCGCTCGTGAGCACCCGGATCGTGCGCCGATGAGTGACCGCGCC
>NZ_DATJTA010000061.1:0-2635 GCF_035503875.1 Nocardioides sp. | reverse complement strand
GTCACAGGACGCGGCCTAAGACTTGTCTTACCCCCGCTGGTGTGACGGACTACCCCGCCGACCCCACTCCTGTTCGCCCACGGTGAACGGCCGGCCCCGGCGGAACACCACCGCCGTCCCGTGAGTTGAGCCGGTACTACTCAACTTTCGGAAAGTGAGGCGACGCATGTCCGCCACGCGTCTTCCCGTTCTCTTCGTCTCCGACCTCGTCGTGCTGCCCGGCATGGTCGTCCCCATCGAGCTCGACGAGGCCGCCCAGGCCGCGATCGACGCCGCCCGCAGCAACGGCGACGAGCGGGTGCTCGTCGCGCCCCGGCTCGAGGACCGCTACGCGTCGTACGGCGTGGTCGCGAGCATCGAGCGGGTCGGGCGCTTCAGCGGCGGCGGGCCGGCCGCCGTGCTGAAGGCCGAGCAGCGCGCCGCCATCGGCAGCGGCGTGACCGGCCCCGGCGCCGCCCTGTGGGTCGAGGTCGAGCCGGTCGACGAGGTCGTCTCCGAGCACGCCCACGAGCTGGCCGAGGAGTACAAGCGCCTCGTCGTCGCCGTCCTGCAGCGCCGCGAGGCCTGGCAGGTCATCGACCAGGTGCACCGGATGACCGATCCGAGCCAGATCGCCGACGCGGCCGGCTACGCGCCCTACCTCTCCATCGAGCGCAAGCGGGAGCTCCTCGAGGAGCCCGACGTCGAGCGGCGGCTGGCGACGCTGGTCGAGTGGACCCGCGAGCACCTCGCCGAGGCCGAGCTCACCGACAAGATCGGCAACGACGTCCGCGAGGGCATGGAGAAGACCCAGCGCGAGTACCTGCTGCGCCAGCAGCTCGCCGCCATCCGCAAGGAGCTCGGCGAGGGCGAGCCCGAGGGCTCCGAGGACTACCGGACACGGGTCGAGGCCGCCGACGTCCCCGACGCCGTACGGGCCGCGCTGCTGAAGGAGGTCGACAAGCTCGAGCGCGCCAGCGAGCAGAGCCCCGAGACCGGCTGGATCCGCACCTGGCTCGACACCGTCCTGGACCTGCCCTGGGCCACCCGGACGGAGGACTCCACCGACGTGGCGGCTGCCCGTGCCGTGCTCGACGCCGACCACCACGGCCTGGAGGAGGTCAAGGACCGGATCGTCGAGTACCTCGCTGTCCGTGCGCGGCGCGCCGAGCGCGGCCTGCAGGTCGTCGGCGGTCGCGGCTCGGGCGCGGTCATCCTGCTCGCGGGTCCTCCCGGAGTCGGCAAGACCTCGCTCGGCGAGTCCGTCGCGCGGGCGCTCGGTCGTGACTTCGTGCGCGTCGCCCTCGGCGGCGTGCGCGACGAGGCCGAGATCCGCGGCCACCGCCGGACGTACGTCGGCGCGCTGCCCGGCCGCATCGTGCGCGCCATCAAGGAGGCCGGCTCGATGAACCCGGTCGTGCTGCTCGACGAGGTCGACAAGCTGGCCGCCGGCGCGTTCAGCGGCGACCCCGCCGCCGCGCTGCTGGAGGTCCTCGACCCGGCGCAGAACCACACCTTCCGCGACCACTACCTCGAGCTCGACCTGGACCTGTCCGACGTGCTGTTCATCGCCACCGCCAACGTGGTCGAGCAGATCCCCAGCGCGCTGCTGGACCGGATGGAGCTGGTCACGCTCGACGGCTACACCGAGGACGACAAGGTCGCCATCGCGCGCGACTTCCTGCTGCCGAGGCAGCTGGAGCGCGCGGCCGTGACGGCGGAGGAGTTCACGATCTCCGACGCCGCGCTGCGCGAGCTGGCGGCGAACTACACCCGCGAGGCGGGCGTGCGGCAGATGGAGCGGCTGCTGGCCAAGGCGCTCCGCAAGGCGGCGACGAGGCTGGCGACCGGCGCCTCGCGGATCGACGTCGACGAACCCGACCTGAAGGACCTGATCGGGCGGCCGCGGTTCACCCCGGAGGCGCACGAGCGTACGGCGGTGCCCGGCGTCGCGACCGGCCTCGCCGTGACCGGACTCGGCGGCGACGTGCTGTTCATCGAGGCGTCCGCGCACGAGGGGACGGCGGGCCTGACCATCACCGGCCAGCTCGGCGACGTGATGAAGGAGTCGGCGCAGATCGCCCTGTCCTTCGTGCGGGCCCACGCGGAGGTGCTCGGGATCGACCCCGCGTTCTTCGAGCGGGCCATCCACGTGCACGTCCCGGCAGGCGCCGTACCCAAGGACGGGCCGTCGGCCGGCATCACCATGGTCACCGCGCTGACCTCGCTCGCCACCGGCCGCCCGGTGCGCTCGGAGGTCGGCATGACCGGCGAGGTCACCCTCAACGGCCGGGTGCTCCCCATCGGCGGCCTGAAGCAGAAGCTGCTCGCGGCCCAGCGCGCCGGGCTCACCGAGGTGTTCGTGCCGCTGCGCAACGAGCCCGACCTCGAGGACGTCCCCGCGGACGTGCTGGAGGCGGTCACCGTGCACGTCGTCGGCGACGTGCTCGACGTGGTCAGCGGCGCCCTCACGCCGGTCTCGGGGGCGGCCAGCGCGGCGGCGTGATCCCGCGGGTTCATCACGGTATGCAGGGCGGGCTCGGGGCGTCAGCGCAACAGCAGCTTGTCGATCAGTTCTGAGGGGCGAGCGTAGCCATGTCGTTTGCGTGGGCGGTCGTTGAGTTCGTGGGCGACCCAGGCGAGGTCTTGGCTGCTG
>NZ_DATJTA010000060.1:0-36514 GCF_035503875.1 Nocardioides sp. | reverse complement strand
GTCAGACCTGACGGCAACTTCTGCCGACTCGACGCGCAACTTCTGCCGACTCGGCGTCAGGCGGCGAGGCAGAGGGGACCGGTGGGGCCGGACGGGGTGGAGCGTCCGGCGAGGGTGCGGGTGACCCGGGCGGTGAGGTCGACGAGGCGCAGCCCGAGGGCGCCGGCGACGGCGCCGAGGATCTCGGAGCTGGGCTCCTTCAGGCCGCGCTCGATCTCGGAGAGGTACTGCAGCGAGACCCCGGACGTCTCGGCGACGTCGCTGAGTGTGCGGCCCGTGCGGGTGCGCTCCTCGCGCAGCTCGCGGCCGACGGCCTCGCGCCACAGCGGCTCCGGGGCCGGCGCGGCCGGGACGGGCTCGCGGGGAGCCGGGAACGCGATCACCTCACCCATGGACCGACCCTAGGGCGTCTCGGTCCGGGTGTCCCGCTCGTTCGCCCGGGGCGAACGGTCCGGGCGCAGCCACTGGCCCAGCTCGGCCTCGGTCAGCAGCTCGCGGGCCTCGGCCTCGCGCTCGTCGGGCACCAGCACCCGCATCTGCAGGAAGTTGAGCGTGCCCTCGATGATGCTCGCGTGCCGGTCGGCGACGTGGCAGGGGATCTCCGCCTCCTGCAGGAGCCCCTCGACCACCGAGATCAGGGCGACGTCGTTGGTGCGCAGGAGCTCGCTCATGTCCCCTCCAACGCGCGATCACGTCCCGAAGTGCCGCAGGTGGACGATCCGCCCGGCGCGCCCTCCCTTCGCGCCGGGCGACCATCCACCTCCCAGAGGTGGTCAGTTGGTCGGCTTCTCCGCTCCGACGACCCACATCGAGAAGAACTGCGAGCCGCCGCCGTACGCGTGGCCGAGCGCCTTGCGGGCGCCGTCGACCTGGTGCTCGCCGGCCGCGCCCCGCACCTGCAGGGCCGCCTCGCCGAAGCGGAGCATCCCGGAGGCACCGATCGGGTTGGACGAGAGCACGCCGCCCGAGCAGTTGACCGGGAGCCGGCCGTCCATCGCGGTCGCGCCCGACTCGGTGAGCCGCCAGCCGCCGCCGTTCGCGTCGGCGAAGCCGAGGCTCTCCAGCCACATCGGCTCGAACCAGGAGAACGGCACGTAGATCTCGGCCGCGTCGATCTCGTCGATCGGGCTCGTGATGCCGGCCTGCTTCCACAGGGCCGCCGCTGCGTCGCGGGACGCCTGCGGGTTGACCTGGTCGCGCTCCGCCGCCGTGGTGGCCTCCGAGCGCATCACCGTGCCGTGGATCCACGCCGGGTTGGGCGAGGCCTTCGCGGTGTCCTCATCGACGATGACCAGCGCGCAGGCGCCGTCGGAGGAGGGGCAGGTCTCGTCGTACCGGATCGGGTCCCAGAGCATCTGCGAGGCCAGCACCGACTCGACGGTGGTGCCCTCGTTGTGGAGGTGGGCGAACGGGTTCTTCAGCGCGTTGGTGCGGTCCTTGGCTGCCACGATCGCGCCGACGTGGTTGGGCGCGCCGGAGCGGCGGATGTAGGAGCGCACGTGCGGCGCGAAGTAGCCGCCCGCGCCGGCGTGCACCGGCATGTTGAACGGCACGGGCACCGAGAGCGCCCACATCGCGTTCGACTCCGACTGCTTCTCGTACGCCACGGTCAGCACCCGCTTGTGCACGCCGGCCTGGACCAGCGACGAGGCGACGATGGCGGTCGAGCCGCCCACCGAGCCGGCCGTGTGGACGCGGAGCAGCGGCTTGCCGGCCGCGCCCAGCGACTCGGCCAGGAACAGCTCGGGCATCATCACGCCCTCGAACAGGTCGGGCGCCTTGCCGACCACGATCGCGTCGATGTCGTCGAGGGTCATGTTGGCGTCGACGAGGGCGCGGTCGATGGCCTCGCGGCACAGGCCGGCCATCGAGACGTCCTCGCGCTTCGCGCGGTGGTGGGTCTGGCCGATGCCGACGACGGCGGCGGGCTGCTTCGCCATGTCAGGCCCCCTTCCGGTTCGAGGTCTGGTCGGCGTCGAGGACGCACACGAGGTTCTGCTGCAGGGCGGGGCCGCTGGTGGCGTGCCCGAGGGTGCGCGACGCCTCGCCCGACCAGATCCGCTTGGCGGCCTCGCCGATGCGGATGCCGCCGGCCGAGAACATCGGGTTGCTGGTGAGCGCGCCGCCGGAGGGGTTGACGGCGACGTCGTCGCCGAGCCCCAGCTCGCGGCGCAGGATCAGCTCCTGGTGGCTGAACGGCGCGTGCAGCTCGGCCACCTCGACCCCGTCGATGCCGACCGCCGCGGCGGCGCGGGCCGCCGAGGGGGAGCGGGTCAGGTCACGGGTGCCCATGCTCATCGGGTCGACGTAGTGCGACAGGCCGGAGATCCAGGCCGGTCGCTCGCAGACCTCACGCGCCCGGTCACCGGCGGCCAGCACGATCGCGGCCGCACCGTCGGTCACCGGGGCGCAGTCGTGCTTGCGCAGCGGGTCGGCGTACATCGGGCGGGCCAGCAGCTCCTCGACCGAGGAGCCGCCCTTGCGGACGGCGTACTCGTTCTTCTCGGCGGCGGTCAGCGAGCGGTTGGCCACCTCGGCCATCGCGCGCTCGTCCCACAGCCCGGCGTCCAGGCCGACCCGCGCCTGCAGGCCTGCGAGGCTGACGGTGTCGGGCCACAGCGGGGTCATCGTGTACGGCTCCAGCTGGAGCGCGAGGGTACGACGCAGCACGCCGGCCGAGCTCTTCCCGAACGCGTAGACCAGCGCGGTGTCGACCTCGCCTGTCTGGATCTTCAGCCAGGCCTCGTAGAGCGCCCACGCGAGGTCCATCTCGACGTGGGACTCGTTCACGGGCGGGAGCACGCCGATGGCGTCCACCGCCTGCACGAACGAGAACGACCGGCCGGCCAGGTAGTCGGAGGATCCCGAGCACCAGAACCCGACGTCCTTGCGGGTCCAGCCGGTCTGCTCGTAGCACTCCTCGAAGAGCGGAACGAGCAGCTCCACGCAGGTCGGCGACCCGTCGAACTCCTCCATCTGTCGCTGGGCGAAGCCCACGACCGCAACGTCACGCATGTCTGTCCCGCCCCTTACAGGTGCTGCTTGTAGGTGTCGTAGTCCGCGTCCGGCTCACCGGTCGGCGCGAAGTGGCTGATGTTCTCGATCGTGGTGCCCCACTCCTCGCGCGGCTTCCAGACCGCCTTGACCCGCATGCCCATCCGGACCTCCTCGGCCGGGATGTCGAGGATCAGGTGGAGGAAGGCGATGTCGGCGCCGTCGAGCAGGACGTACGCCGAGACGTACGGCGGCTTGATCCGCTGGCCGAGGAACGGCACGTTCACGACGCAGAACGTCGTCACCGTCCCGGTCTCGGACAGCTCGACCTCGTCGGTGGTGGGGGTTCCGTCCGCCGGGCACGCGCTGCGCGGCGGCACGTAGACCTTCCCGCAGGCCGGGCAGCGCTGGCCGAGGATCCGGCCCTCCGCCAGGCCGCGGTAGAAGGACGACTCCTCGGGGGAGGCGGCGTACAGGTAGTCGAGCTCGACGGGGGTGATCACGCCGGTGACCGGGTCCTGCGTGGAGCCGGTCGCCGGGCTGCCCGTCTCGTCGCCGTCGCGCAGCGGCTCGAAACACTCGATGTCGGTGACCGCGCCGGCGCGCTCGCCGCGCCAGCGGACCTGCACCCGCATGCCCGTCGACACCTCGTCGGGCGAGGAGACGTCCAGCGCGTGCAGGAACGGCGTGTCCGCGCCGTCGAGGGTGACCAGCACGAAGGCGAACGGCCGGTCCAGCGGCTGGGCCTTCACCGGCTCGGGGACCCAGGTCCAGGAGCTGACGGTGCCGGTGGCGGCGACGTCGACGAAGTCCGTCAGGGGCTCGTGCGTGACCGGGTCGAACTCCGGTGGTGGTACGACGACCCGGCCGTCGGAGGTGCGTCCCGCGACGACCACCCCGTCCCGGAGTCCGGTGAGGAACCGTCCGAGAACGGGTCCGGTCGAGCGCGTGTAGTCGAAGGCGACCGTGACCGGTGCCGAGAGCGTGCGAACCATGTCCGGCAAACTAGAACACGTTCTATCGTACGCACAAGGTCTCTGAGAGGGTGTCGGCATGAAACTGGGTCTGCAGCTGGGCTACTGGGGAGCACAACCGCCGAGCGGTGTCGGTGAGCTCGTCGCCGCCGCCGAGGAGGCGGGCTTCGACGCGATCTTCACCGCCGAGGCGTGGGGGTCGGACGCGTTCACGCCGCTGGCGTGGTGGGGTCGGGAGACGACCCGGCTGCGGTTGGGCACGTCGATCGTGCAGATGTCGGGGCGCGCCCCGACGTCGATCGCGATGCACGCGCTCACCCTCGACCACCTGACCGGTGGGCGGGTGGTGCTGGGTATGGGCGTGAGCGGTCCGCAGGTTGTCGAGGGCTGGTACGGCCAGCCGTTCGCCAAGCCGCTCGCCCGCACCCGCGAGGTCGTCGACATCATCCGCCAGGTCCTCGCCCGCGAGGCGCCGGTGACCAACGCCGGCCCGCACTACCCGCTGCCGTACGACGGCCCGGGCGCGGTCGGGCTCGGCAAGCCGCTGAAGCCGATCGTGCACCCGCTGCGCTCCGACATCCCGATCTGGCTCGGGGCCGAGGGGCCGAAGAACGTCGCCCAGACCGCGGAGATCGCCGACGGCTGGATCCCGATCTTCTACACGCCGAAGTCGGCGGGCATGTACCAGCCGTGGCTCGACGAGGGGTTCGCCCGGCCCGGAGCCCGTCGTACCCGCGCGGACTTCGAGATCGCCGCGACCTGCCACCTCCAGGTGGTCGCCGACGCGGCCGAGAAGCAGCAGGTCGTCGACGGGATGAAGCCGGTGATCGCGCTCTACATGGGCGGGATGGGCGCGAAGGACGCCAACTTCCACAAGCAGGTCTTCGAGCGGATGGGCTACGCCGAGCTCGCCGACGAGGTCCAGCGGCTCTACCTGGCCGGCGAGAAGGACAAGGCGACCGGGCTGATCCCCGACGACCTCGTCGACGACATGCACATCATCGGCACCGAGGCCGAGGTCAAGGACCGGGTCGCGCAGTGGGAGGACACCGGCGTGACCACGCTGATGCTGAGCTGCCGCTCGCCCGAGGAGGTGCGGCAGGTCGCCGGGCTGCTGGCCTGAGGGAACCGGTGCACTTCTCGGGTCCTGTCTGATGTTCTCCGCCGAAACTTCGCCTGGGAACGTCGAGGTTCCCCGGTGAACAGGGCAACCTGTCGCACAGTTGGCAGCTCCGTCAGGGGCCGCTGAGGAACAGGTCGACGGCGGTCAGGTCGCCGGTGTCGTCCACGGTGACGGCGATCGCCACGTCGGTCAGGCAGCTTCGGTGGGCGGGGTCGGGGCGGATCCAGGCGGTGTCGACCCCGCCGCCGGTGGGTGGGGTGACGTAGCGGTTGCAGCCGACCACGTCTGGAGGTTTCGACTCGAGGGCCAACCCGAACCCTTCGTCCTCGTGCCAGCGGATCGTCTGCAGCGGGGAGAGCGGGCAGGTGACGCCTTCGATGGTCGTCCGATCGGCCGGGCAACCCCGCCACGACCGTCGCGGGATCGCCCGGTCGCCGTCCAGCACGACGACCGGCTCGCCCTGGATCGACAGGCGGACCGTTCCGGCCCAGGGCACGGCGTCCGGCTCGCCGCCGGCGGCGTACGCCACGAAGGCAGCGGCCGCAGCCGCGGCCGAGACGTCGGCGGCAGCTGTCGGCGGTCGACCGCCGAGCTCCCGCATCCGGTCGCGAGCAGGGCGAGGAGTGCGGCCGCGTGCTGGAATCGGATCACGACCGTATGACGCGGGCGCGTCCGATCAAGTTGTCGGCGGACTTCTCGGGCAATGCCAGACCTTCTCCGCCGACATTTCGCCCGAGAACGTCCAGATTCACCGGTTCACCGGTGAATCCGCCCGCCCGGCGCACCGCACCCGCCCTCAGGCTGACAGGCTGGCCCCATGAGCGGGGAGTACGACGACGATCTGGGGGAGCGGCTGGCGAGCTGGCTGGAGGGGCTCGGGCTGGCGTCGTACCTCCCGGCGGCGGGGCTGCCGGTCCTGGACCGCGACGCGGCGGGACGGGCGGTGTGGACCGACCCGGGCACCCGGCGACCGATGACGGGCGAGCAGCTCGCGGAGGTGGAGCGACTGCTGCGGCAGGACGGCTCGGAGCCCGAGCACGCCGTACCCGTCTCGCTCGTGCAGCTCGCCCGGCGGGCGAAGGTGCGCGAGCAGCTGCTCGCCAGCGCGTGGTTCACCTACGAGACCCTGGCAAAGGTGCGTGGCGCGAGCACGGAGGCGACGCGGTTCGCCGTGCACAAGGCGGCGTCCGAGCACCGGCTGCTGGTCGTCGCGGCCGACGAGCGCACCCTGGTCCCGGGGTTCCAGCTCACCGAGGGCGGGGAGGTCCGGGCCGAGCTGGTGCCGGTCCTCGAACCGTTGCTCGCCTCCCGGATGGATCCCTGGCAGGTCTGGGGGTGGCTGACCCAGCCGGCGGCGCTGCTCGGCGGGCAGGTGCCGGAGCGCGCCGCCGCCGAGCCCGCCGAGGCCGACGTGGTGCTGCACGCCGCCGTGCGTCTCGCGGAACGGTTGTAGTCCCTGGCGCACAACTGGAACACGTTCTAGTCTCGGCGCCATGACTGCTGACGACCTTCGCATCGGCACCCACAACGGCCACCTGATGGTCGCCGCGCTCAAGCGGCACCGCACCAAGCCGGTGATGTACCTCGGCGACACCACGTTGACCGGTGGGCAGACCGCCGAGCGGATCTCGCAGTACATCCAGACCTTCGAGGCGCTCGGCGCCGGACGCGGTACGGCGGGGGCGCTGCTCGCGCTGAACCGCCCCGAGGTGCTGTTCATCCTCGGCGCCGGGCAGACCCAGGGCTACCGGCGCACGTCCCTGCATCCGCTCGGCTCGCTCGACGACCACGCCTACGTCATCAACGACGCCGAGATCACCAGCATCACCATCGACCCGGTGCCGATGTTCGTCGAGCGCGTCCTCGGCCTGCTCGAGAAGTGTCCGAAGCTGGAGAAGGTGCTGACCATCGGGCCCGTCCCCGACGAGCTCAGCCACGTCGGCCAGGACCTCAACGCCGCGGCCGCGTCGTACGAGCCGCGGCCGCTGGAGGCGGCGGTGCTCGATCCCGAGCACGTCGTCTCGATCACCTACACCGGCGGCACGACCGGCAAGCCCAAGGGCGTGATCGGGCTGTCGCGGCAGATGAACACGATGACCCAGATCCAGATGTCGGAGTGGGAGTGGCCCGAGTCGCCGCGCTTCCTCATGTGCACGCCGCTGTCGCACGCCGGCGCGGCGTTCTTCGTGCCGACGGTGCTCAAGGGCGGCTGCCTCTACGTGCTGGCGAAGTTCGACCCGGCCGAGGTCCTGCGCACCATCGAGGAGCAGCGCATCACCGCGACGATGCTGGTGCCGTCGATGCTCTACGCGCTGATGGACCACCCCGACTCGCGCACCCGCGACCTGTCGTCGCTGGAGACGGTCTACTACGGCGCCTCGGCCATCAACCCCGTGCGGCTGAAGGAGGCGATCGAGCGGTTCGGCCCGATCTTCGCGCAGTACTACGGCCAGTCCGAGGCGCCCATGGCGATCAGCTACCTGTCCAAGGACGACCACGCCGAGGCGTTCGCGTCCGGCAACGACGCCCGGTTCTCCTCCTGCGGCCGCCCCTCCGCCTTCGCGCGTACGGCGCTCCTCGACGAGGACGGCAACCAGGTCCCGGTCGGCGAGCCGGGGGAGATCTGCGTGGCCGGCCCGCTGCTGGCGGGCGGCTACTGGAACCTGCCCGAGGCCACGGCCGAGACGTTCCGCGACGGCTGGATGCACACCGGCGACGTGGCGCGTGAGGACGAGGACGGCTTCTGGTACATCGTCGACCGCACCAAGGACATGATCGTCACCGGCGGTTTCAACGTCTTTCCGCGCGAGGTCGAGGACGTCGTCGCCGAGCACCCCGCGATCGCCCAGGTCGGCGTGATCGGCACCCCGCACGAGAAGTTCGGCGAGGCGGTCACCGCGATCGTGGTGCTGCGCGAGGGCTACGAGCTCACCGACGCCGTCGTCGCCGAGGTCCAGGAGATGGTCAAGGAGCGCAAGGGCTCCGTGCAGGCCCCCAAGCAGGTCATCGCCACCGACGCGCTGCCGCTCACCGCGCTCGGCAAGCCGGACAAGAAGGCGCTGCGGGCGCAGTACTGGACGGGTGAGCGGGCGGTCGGCTGACGCGGAGGCCGCGGAGGTCCTGCCGGTTGGTCGATCGATCGATCAAGAATCGCAGCACGACGATTGATCGATCGCTCGACCAACGCACGGGCTTGCCCCGACCCGCCGCCACCAAGGCCGACGGGACGACCGCGGCGGCGAACGGCCGGGGTGCCCCGTCAGCGGGGGCTTTCGGACCGACCCCGGCTCGCGAGCCGCCATCTCCACCCGACCTCGGCGACCGGGCGCGCCATCGCACCAGTCCGGCCTCGCGGGGGTGGCGGACGGGGAGGTCGGAGTCTAGGACGCGTCGAGCCGTGCGACCTCGTCCGGGGTCAGGTCGAGCTCGGCGGCGGCCGCCGAGTCGCGGATCGACTGCGGGCGCTTGGCGCCGGGGATCGGGATCACCCGCGGGGACTGGGCCAGCTCCCAGGCCAGGGCGACCTGCTGGGGGCTGACGCCGCGCGCAGCGGCGACCTCGGCGAACGCCGGGTGCTTCTCGGCGAGCGCCTTGGCGTCGCCCAGGCCGCCGAGCGGGCTCCACGGCAGGAAGGCGAGGCCGAGCTCGTCGCACACGTCGATCTCGGGGGCACTGCTGCGGAATGCCGGGGAGAACTGGTTCTGCACGCTGACCAGCGCGTCGCCGAGCTCGGCGTGCGCGAGCCGGATCTGCCCGGGGTCGGCGTTCGAGAGCCCCACCATCCGGACCTTCCCGGTCTCGGCGATCTCACGGAGCGACCCGACGACCTCTTCGTAGGGCACCTTGGGGTCGGGCCGGTGGTGCTGCCACAGTGCGAGCTGGTCGACCCCGAGCCGGTCCAAGCTGGCGTCGACGGCCCGGCGCAGGTGCTCGGGCGAGGAGTCCAGCGCCCACACGCCACCGGCGGCGCGCACGTGCCCGGCCTTGGTCGCGAGCAGGACCCGGTCGCGCACCCCCAGCTCGTCGAGCAGCGACGCGATCAGCCGCTCGTTGGCGCCCTGGGCGTCGGCACCGAGCTCCTCACCCGGACCGTAGGCGTCCGCCGTGTCGAAGAGGGTGACCCCGGCGTCGAGCGCGGCGCGGATCGTGTCGAGCAGCTGCTCGCGGGGCTGGGTGCCGGACTGGTCGAACGTCATCAGGCCGAGCCCGATCGCGCCCACCTCGACGCGGCCGACGGTGTCGTTGCCCAGGGTGCGTGTCCTCATGCTCGGACCGTACCCAGGGCTAACCTCAGCCCGTGAGCGGAGGGACGAAGGGCCTGATCGCGGCCGAGGCGCGCCGGCAGTTCATGGCGGCCGGGTACGCCGCCACCTCGGTGCGCGGTGTGGCGGGGGCGGCCGGGATCGATCCCGCGCTGGTGATCCGGCACTTCGGGTCCAAGGAGCAGCTGTTCCTCGAGACCGTCGACGTCGAGGGTCCGTTCGCGCCGGCCCTGGAGGGACCGCTGAGCGGGATGGGCGAGCGGCTGGTCGCGCTGGTGCTGGACGAGCGGATGTCGAACGTCCTGCGCACGCCGTACCGCGCGATGATCCGGGCCACCGACAGCGTCGCGGTGCGGGAGCGGCTGGTGGCGGCGATGGAGGCGACGCTGGCGCGGCCGCTCGCGGCCCGGCTCGACGGTCCGGACGCCACGCTGCGGGCACATCTGGTGGCCGCCCAGGTCGGCGGGCTCCTGGAGGCGCTGGTGACCCTGGAGGACCCGGCCGTGGTGGACGCCGACCCGGCGGACGTCGCGAGGTACTACGGCGCCGCGGTGTCAACACTGTTGACACCGCCGCCCGGCTGACCTCACCATCGGCCCATGCCCAGCCGGTACGCCGACCTGACCCGCGAGGAGCTCGCCGTCCTCGTCCCCGAGCTGCTGCTGATCGGCCAGCTCATCGACCGCTCCGGGATGGCCTGGTGCATCTCGGCCTTCGGGCGCGAGGAGATGGCGCAGATCGCGATCGAGGAGTGGGCCGGGTCCAGCCCGATCTACACCCGCCGCATGCAGCAGGCGCTGGGGTACGCCGGCCCTCCGGGGAAGGGCGACATCATCACGATCTTCAAGGGCCTGCAGCTCGACATCGGGGCGCCGCCGCAGTTCATGGACTTCCGCTACACCGTCCACGACCGGTGGCGGGGGGAGTTCCACCTCGACCACTGCGGCGCACTGATGGACGTCGAGCCGATGGGTCCCGAGTACGTCCGGTCGATGTGCCACGACATCGAGGACCCGACGTTCGACGCGACGGCCGTCGCGACCAACCCGAAGGCCCAGGTGCGGCCGATCCACCGGCCGCCGCGCATGCCGGCCGACCGGAACCCGCACTGCGCCTGGACGGTGATCATCGACGAGTCGTACCCGCCGGTCGAGCCGCTGCCGCCGTACTTCGTCATCGAGCGGACGCGCGCGGCGAGCACCGAGCTCGACCCGATCGACCCCGCCGACGACGGGCAGGCCGACTACACGGGGCCGCTGGTCGACGACCTCGACTTCGCCGCGTTCTCCCATTCGGCCCTGGTCCGGGTCGCCGACGAGGTCTGCCTGCAGATGCACCTGCTCAACCTGTCGTTCGTGATCGCCGTCGAGCAGCGCGCCGCCGACCAGGAGCAGCTGCGCGACATCTGCCGCAAGCAGCTGGTCGGCATCGCGGGCATCGCCGCCGAGCGGATCCACCGGGCGCTGGGCCTGCCGACGGACGCGGCGGGGGCGCGGCGGGTGCTGGAGCTGCACCCGCTGCTCAACCCCACGGCGTACGTCGACGCCTCGTCCGCCGACGGCGTCCTGCGGGTCGCCGCATCGCCGGCCCACGAGGACGGCGCCTGGGTCGCGCTGTGCGGGCCCGACGCGACGACCCCGCTGCAGGCGGTCGTGCGCGCGGTCGACCCGCGGCTCGACGTGGAGGTCACCGGGTCCGACCGGGACTGGTCGCTGCGGGTGGTCGAGCGGGCCGAGCCTGCCCCGGAGGCGGGCGAGGTGGCCGTGACCCGGTTCAGCACCGGGGCGTCGTTCGCGTTCGAGCCGCGGCGCTCGCTGCCGATCACCCCGGTCTGAGAACCGGCGCCGGACGGGTACCGGCGGCTCGTGCCCCTGCGCAACGGACCCCACGGCTACGGCGCCGTCACCAAGACCCTGCACTGGTCGACCGTCCTCGCGCTGGTCGCCCAGGTCGTGGTCGGTTACACGATGGACGCGGACGACTCCGGGCATGGCCGCGGTCGGGGCCGGGGCCGGTCGGGGGAGAGCGGGCGCGGCCGCGGTCGCGGAGGTGACGACGACGAGGGCCTGGGCGTCCTGGACGGCGGCTTCGACCTGGTCGACCTGCACGTGCTGCTCGGTCTCGCGATCATCGCGCTGGCCCTGGCCCGGATCCTCTGGCGGAGCACGACGCCGCTGCCGCCCTGGGACGAACGGCTCAGCGCCGGCGAGCGCCGCCTGGTCACCGCGACCGAGCGGGTGCTGCTGTTCCTGCTCCTGCTGGTGCCCGCGACCGGCATCGCACTCGTGCTCGGCGACGACGACCTGCTGCCCCTGCACGTGGCCGGCCACGTCGCCCTCTATGCCGCCGTCGCGCTGCACGTCGCGGTCGTCGTACGACGGCGACTGGTCGGCCGGATGCTGCCGGGCGGCCCGGCGGATCGAGCTCCCACACGCGTCTAGGTGCCGGCGCATGCGCAGGGCCGGTGCGGGCACCCGGAGGGGGTGGCAGCTCACGACGGCGACACGGCGTCGTACGACCGGATCCGCGACGTGTGGGGACCGCGGACACCGCACGCCCGCGGGACCGCCTGGCCCGAGCGGGTGGACGTCCATCTGGAGTCCGGCCTGAGCGAGGGCGACGTCGAGCGCTGGGTGCCTTCGGCGTGCGTCCTGTGCAGCAACGGCTGCGGCTGCGACATCGCGGTCAAGGACGGCCGGATGGTCGGGGTCCGCGGGCGGGCCGACGACGCGGTGAACCGCGGCCGGCTGGGTCCCAAGGGTCTGTACGGGAGCACGCCGTGGGCCTCCTCGACCGACCGGCTGACCCGGCCACTGGTGCGCGAGGGCGGCCGGCTGGTCGAGACCGACTGGGACACCGCGCTCGGCCGGGTCGTCGCGACCTCGCGGCGGCTGCTGGAGGAGCAGGGTCCGCTCAGCCACGGCTTCTACACGAGCGGCCAGCTGTTCCTGGAGGAGTACTACCTCCAGGCCGTGATCGGGAAGGCGGGCCTCGGCACGCCGCACATGGACGGCAACACCCGCCTGTGCACGGCGACGGCCGCCGCGGCCCTGAAGGAGTCGTTCGGGGCCGACGGCCAGCCGGCCTGCCACGACGACGTCGAGCACTGCGACGCCCTGTTCCTCTACGGCCACAACACGGCCGAGACCCAGACCGTGCTGTGGGCGCGGATCCTCGACCGCACCCGGGGCGCGGACGCGCCGCGGCTGGTCTGCGTCGACCCGCGCCGTACCGCCGTCGCCGAGGAGGCACGGCGCACCGGCGGGGTGCATCTCGCGCCGCGGGTCGGCACCAACGTCGCCCTGGTGAACGCCCTGACCCGCGAGCTCCTCGAGCACGGTTGGGTCGACGGGGACTACGTCGGCGCCCACACGGTCGGGTACGACGACCTGGCGGCGACCGTCGCGGCGTACCCGCCGGAGGAGGCGGAGCGGATCTGCGGCGTCCCGGCCGACGACGTACGCCGCGCCGCCCGGATCTTCGGCGAGTCGGAGGCGGTGCTGTCGACGGTCCTGCAGGGCTTCTACCAGTCCCACCAGGCCACGGCCGCGTCGGTCGCGGTGAACAACCTGCACCTGCTGCGCGGCATGATCGGCCGGCCGGGAGCCGGGATCCTGCAGATGAACGGGCAGCCGACCGCGCAGAACAACCGCGAGTGCGGCGCCGACGGCGACCTGACCGGCTTCCGCAACTGGGACAACCCGGCGCACGTCCGGGAACTGGCCGAGCAGTGGAACGTGGACCCGATGACGATCCCGCACTGGGCACCGCCCACCCACGCGATGCAGATCTTCGCCCACGCCGAGACCGGGAGCATCGGACTGCTCTGGATCTCCGCGACCAACCCAGCGGTCTCGATGCCGGAGTCGGCCCGGATCCGGCGCATCCTCGGCGGCGACCAGTGCTTCGTCGTCGTCCAGGACCTGTTCCGCACCGAGACGGCCGAGCTCGCGGACGTCGTACTCCCCGCGGCGGGTTGGGGCGAGAAGACCGGCACGTTCACCAACGCCGACCGCACCGTCCACCTGTCCGAGCAGGCGGTCGAGCCGCCGGGCGAGGCCCGCAGCGACCTGCAGATCCTGCTCGCGTACGCCGACGCCATGGGCTTCACCGACCGCGACGGGGCACCGCTGGTCCGGTGGCGGACCCCCGAGGAGGTCTTCGACGCCTGGCGCGAGTCCACCTGCGGCCGTCCGGTGGACTACACCGGGCTGAGCTACGACCTGCTGCGCCGCCGGTCGGGGGTGCGCTGGCCGGTGAACGACCGGCACCCGGAGGGCTCCGACCGGCTCTATGCCGACGCGGTCTTCCCGACCGACACCGACGTGTGCGAGACCTTCGGCCACGACCTCGTGACCGGCGGGACGGTGACCGAGCTCGAGCACCGGGCCCGGGCGCCCGGCGGACGCGCGTTCCTCAAGGCGGCGCCGTACCTCCCGCCGCACGAGGAGCCGAGCGAGGACTTCCCGCTGCGGTACACGACCGGCCGGACCGTCCACCAGTTCCACACGCGGACGAAGACGGGACGCGCCCGCCGCCTCGACGAGGCCGCACCCGACGCCTGGGTCGAGCTCTCCGCGGCCGACGCGGAGGCGCGCGACGTCCACGACGGCGACTGGGTCCGCGTCGACTCCCCGCGCGGCGCGATCGAGGTCAGGGCACGGATCGGACCGGTCCTGGAGGGCGCCGTGTTCGCGCCGTTCCACTACGGCCGGTGGGATCCGACCGACCTGGCGGCGGACGCCGGGCACCGCCAGGCCAACGAGCTCACCATGACCGTGTGGGACCCGGTCTCGAAGCAGCCGACGTTCAAGACCGCCGCCTGCCAGGTCACGCGGGTCCGCGGGCGCGACAGGGGAGGGAGTTGACGTGCCGCACCTGTCGACGTACGTCGGGCTGGCCGACCACAGCGAGAACACCCTCGCGACGTCGTTCCGTGCCGTCGCGGAGGGGCATGCGCAGGTCGCCGACGTGCACCACACCTGCCTGCTCCTCGCCGGCTGGAGTGAGGAGCACCGGCGCGCGCTGGCCCCCGCGGTGGAGCGGTACGGCGAGGACCGCGACATCGACGAGCCCGAGCGCCTGCACGCGGCCGGCCTGGCCGAGACGCGCGCGGGCGAGGTCGGCCTGCTCCGCGACCTGCAGGACCTGCACGTCCTCGCGACGCTGGTGCAGACGACCTGGACCGTGATCGCCCAGGGCGCCCAGGGGCTGCGCGACACCGAGTTGCTGCAGGTCGCGGAGGACTGCAACGCCGAGACCTCCCGTCAGCTCTCCTGGCTGAACACCCGGATGAAGGAGGCCGCGCCGCAGGCGCTGATCGTCAGCCCTTGACGGCGGCCGGCCCGGTGTAGGTGCCCCGGCCGGTCGGCAGGGGGAGGTCGAGGGTGGTGCGGATGCCGGGCGCGGCCGCGCGGACGTCGGGGATCGCGTTCACGATCCGGCCGCAGGCGGCCACGATCGCGGCGTGGTTGTGGTCGCCGTGCTCGCTGCTCGGCACGACGTCGACGACGTAGCTGGGCTCGCCGACGATCTCGACCCGGTACGACCCGCCGCCCGCCGCCGGCCGCGCCCAGTCGGGGCGCAGGTCGTCGCGCGTGCGGGTGACGTGCTCGACGACGATCGCGGGGTGCCCGTCGACCATCCCGCTGATCGAGAACTTCAGCGCCGCGATCGTGCCCTTCTCGATCCGGCCCGCCGCGATGTCGTAGCCCTCCGGGGCAGGCTCGGCCTCCCAGTGCTCGACGACCTCGTCGATCTCGATGCCGAGGCCGGTCGCCATCATCCGGATGGCCGTGCCCCAGGCCAGGGCCAGGACTCCGGGAAGGAAGAGCATCGGCGTCTCGTCGAGCGGGCGGCCGAAGCCCATCAGGTCGAACATCACCTCGGCGCCGTCGTACGTCGCGTAGTCGGCGAGCTCGTAGCAGCGGATCTGCTCGATCCGCTGGCAGGTGCTGGCCAGGGCCAGCGGGACCAGGTCGCTCGCGAAGCCCGGGTCGACGCCGGTGATGTAGACGCTGGCACCGCCCGCCTGCGCCGCGGCCTCGACCTTGTCGATGACCTTCTGCGGCATCGTCCCCCAGGGGAACTGCAGCGTCCCGGGCGCCGAGCCCACGACGTCGATGCCCGCCTCGAGCAGCCTGCGTACGTCGTTCGTGGCCTCGACCGGGCGGGTGTCGCCCATCGCGCAGTACACGACGCACTCCGGTCCGGCGGCGATCAGGGCGTCCAGGTCGCCGACGGCGGCGATGCCGGTGACCGTGTCGACGCCCGCCAGCTCACCGGCGTCCCTGCCGACCTTCTCGGGGGTCGAGGTGGAGACCGCGACCAGCTCGAACCGCTCGTCGGCGATGAGCTGGCGCAGGGTGAGTCGGCCGGCGTTGCCGGTGCTGACTTGGGCGACACGGATGGGCATGCGGATCTCATTTCTAGAACGGGTTCTAGTCGGACTGCTATCTTGCCGCACATGGCTCGTGTGGAGGGCAAGGTCGCCCTGATCAGTGGCGGCGCGCGCAACATCGGCGGCGCCAGTGCGCGCCAGCTCGTCGCGGAGGGCGCCCGGGTCGTCATCGGCGACCTGCTGGACGACGAGGGGACCGCCCTCGCCGAGGAGCTCTGCCGCGAGTACGGCGAGGGCGTGGCCCGCTACGTCCACCTCGACGTGACCAGCGACGCCGACTGGCGCAGCGCCGTCGAGCTGACCGTCGCCGAGCACGGGCGCCTCGACGTCCTGTTCAACAACGCGGGCATCTTCAACGGCGGCCAGCTGCAGCGCTACAAGCGCGAGCTGTGGCAGCAGATGCTCGACGTCAACCTGACCGGGGCGTTCCTCGGCATCCGCGCCGCGACCGACGCGATGATCGCGTCGGGCGGCGGCTCGATCATCAACACGTCCTCCATCGAGGGACTGCGCGGCACGCCGTGGGCGCACGGGTACGTCGCCTCCAAGTGGGGGCTGACCGGTCTCACCAAGTCGGTGGCGATGGAGCTCGCGCCGCACGGCATCCGGGTCAACTCCCTGCATCCCGGGCGGATCAGCACCCCGGCGACCGACCAGATGCCCGAGGGGTTGATCCCGATCCCGCTCGGCCGTCCCGGACGACCGGAGGAGGTCGCGGCGTTCGTCGTCTTCCTGGCCAGCGACGAGTCGTCGTTCGCGACCGGATCCGAGTTCGTCGTCGACGGCGGGACCGTCATGCACATCCCGACCAACGTCTGAGCGACGTACCCGCCCTGGCAGGGTGGTGAGGTGGCCGACTACCGCTGGGCGACGCACGCCGACCCCGACCTCCTGGTCCTGCAGCTGCCGCCGGCGCCGGTCTACGCCGCCGGGGCGGCCCACGACGCGATGAAGGCGCTCTTCGCGCAGCGCGGCTTCCGCCCGGTCGACGAGGCGGACCGGCTCGACCTGCGGGCGGCCAACGGCTGCTCGCTGACCCGCACCGGGCGTGACGCCGCCGAGCTGCTGGTGACGATCGGAGATCGGGTCGGTGCCAGCCGGATCCCGCTCACGGGACTGGACCCGGAGTGGCTGGACCGGGCCGTCGCGCTCGGGCACGCGGCCGTTCTCGTTGCCGACTCCTCGATCGCCGACGACGGTTCGACGTCGCGGGACCTGCTGCGCCGCGACGTCGACGCCGGGGGAGTCCGGGCCGCCCTCGTGCCGGTACGTCAGCACGACGCGGGCTGACCCGCGGTGCCGGGACCCGGCACCTGTGACGGAGGCGGAGTGCCCGTCGCGCTGCCTAGCGTCCTGGCGTGACCTCGTCCCGAGCCGTCCTGTCCGGCGCCCTGGCCGCCGTCGCCCTGCTCGCCTCCGCCTGCGGTACGACGGGAGCGGCGCCCGAGGGCGAACTTCCCGCCCGGGTGGATGGCGCCCGCCAGGACGCGTCGGTGGCGCGGCTCGATCCGGACCTCCGGTCCGCGGTCCGGGCCGCGATGCGCGCCGCGCGCGAGGACGGCGTGCGGGTGGAGATCACCAGCGGCTGGCGCAGCCGGGAGCACCAGCAGCGGCTGTACGACGAGGCCGTGGCGCGGTACGGCAGCGAGGACGAGGCGCGTCGCTACGTCGCCACCCCGGACTCCTCGGCCCACGTGACCGGGGACGCGGTGGACCTGGGACCCACGGACGCCCTGAGCTGGCTCAGCCAGCACGGCGCGGACTTCGGCCTGTGCCAGACCTTCGCGAACGAGATGTGGCACTACGAGCTCGCCACGACGCCGGGCGGCCGGTGCCCCGAGATGCTCCTCGACGGCACCGGCCGGTCCTGATGCGGGGTGGGCTCAGCTCCCGGTGAAGCGCGGGGCGCGCTTCTCGGCGAAGGCGCGCGGGCCCTCCTTGGCGTCGTTCGAGGCGAAGACGGCCATGCCGACCTTCGCGTCGTCGGCCCAGCAGTCCTCCTCGTGCCGGCCCTCGGAGTCGCGGACGGTCTTCAGGATCGCCTGCACGGCCAGCGGGCCGTTGGCGCAGATCAGGTCGGCGATCTCGTGGGCCTTGGCCAGGGCGTGCCCGTCGGGGACCACGTGGCCGACGAGCCCGATCTCCTTGGCCTCCGGCGCCTTGATCGCGCGGCCGGTCAGCAACAGCTCGACGGCGAGCGTGTAGGGGATCTGGCGGGGGAGCCGGACGGCGGACCCGCCCATCGGGTAGAGGCTCCACTTCGCCTCGGCGACGCCGAAGCGGGCCGACTCCCCGGCGATCCGGATGTCGGTGCCCTGCAGGATCTCCGTCCCGCCGGCGATCGCCGGACCCTCGACCGCGGCGATGAGCGGCTTGGTGAGCCGGAAGCCCTTGAGCAGGCCCTTGAGCACCGACGGGTCGAAGCCGGACTTGAAGCTGTCGTCCGGCGAGCGCTTGGTCGCCGCCTTCAGGTCCATGCCGGCGCAGAAGTAGCCGCCCGCGCCGGTGAGGATGCAGACCCGGATGTCGTCGTCGGAGTTCACCCGGTCCCAGGCCTCCTCCATGATCGCGAGCATCTCGCCGGAGAGGGCGTTGCGGGTCTCGGGGCGGTTCATGGTGACGACGAGCTTGTGCCCGTCCTGCTCCACGAGGCAGTGGGGAGCGGTGGGGGCATCGGTCTGCGCTTCAGTCATGTCGCGGAATGCTAGCCAAAAACGAGAACGTGTTCTAGTCTCGCGCCGTGGCCCTGAACATCGCTGATCTCTTCGAACACGCCGTCGACGCCGCCCCCGACAAGCCAGCCGTCCAGGTCGGCGACCGGCGGGCCACCTACGCGGATCTCGAGCGCGACTCGAACCGCCTCGCGCACTTCCTGCAGAGCCGGGGGGTGCAGCCCGGGGACCACGTCGGCATCTACGCGAAGAACAGCGTGGAGCACGTCGTCGCCCTGCTCGCGGTGCTGAAGATCCGCGCCGTCGGCATCAACGTCAACTACCGCTACGTCGAGGGCGAGCTCGACTACCTCTTCGACAACTCCGACATCGTCGCGCTCCTGCACGAGCGGCCGTACGCACCGCTGGTCGCGGCGTGCGCCCCCAAGCACGAGAAGCTGCAGACCGTCGTGGTCATGCCCGACGCGATCGACGCCGACGACCAGAGCGACGTCTCCTCGTATGACGGGGTCCTGTGGGAGGACGCGCTCGCCGGTCAGAGCGACGCCCGTGACTTCGCCGAGCGCAGCGCCGACGACCTGCACATCATCTACACCGGCGGGACCACCGGCTTCCCGAAGGGCGTGATGTGGCGCCACGAGGACTTCTGGCGCACGCTCGGCGGCGGCATCGACTTCTACACCGGCGAGCCGCTCTCCGAGTACGACCAGTCCGAGCAGGCCAAGCTCGACGGCCGGATGGTCACCTTCCCGCTCAGCCCGCTGATGCACGGCGGCGCGCAGGCCGGCCTGCTGATGCACCTCTTCGCGGGCCACCTGACGATCATGGAGCCGAAGTTCGACGCCAAGCGGACCTGGGAGATCATCGACCGCGAGAAGGTCCAGCTGATCTTCATGACCGGCGACGCGATGGCCCGCCCGCTCATCGAGGAGTACGAGCGCCAGGCCGCCACGGGCTCGCCGTACGACGGCTCGAGCCTGTTCGCGATCTCCAGCAGCGCCGCGATCTTCAGCCCGCCGAACAAGGAGCGCTGGATCAAGGCCTTCCCCGACGCCGTCTTCACCGACTCGGTCGGCGCCTCGGAGACCGGCTTCCAGGGCATGGGCATGCAGGACAAGGAGCAGATCAGCAGCGACGGCCCGGTGGTCGGGCTCGGCCCGAACAGCGTCGTCATCGACGAGGACAACCGGGTCCTGGACCTCGCCACCAGCGTCGGCAAGATCGGCCGCCTGGGTCGCGGCGGCTCGGTGCCGGTCGGCTACTACAAGGACCCCGAGAAGTCCGCCGCCACCTTCCTCGTGATCGACGGGGAGCGCTACTCCGTGCCCGGCGACAACGCCCGGATCGAGGAGGGCAATCGGGTGACCCTGCTCGGCCGCGGCTCCAACTGCGTGAACACCGGCGGCGAGAAGGTCTACCCCGAAGAGGTGGAGATGGCGATCAAGCGCCACCCCGCCGTGTACGACGTCCTGGTCGTCGGCATCCCCGACCCGACGTACGGCCAGGCCGTCGCCGCGGTCGTCGAGCCGCGCGAGGGCGAGAGCCTCGAGCTGGAGGGCCTGCGGGAGTTCCTGCGGGCGCATCTCTCGGGCTACAAGCTGCCCCGCGCGCTGACCCTGGTCGACCAGGTGCCGCGCAACGCGACCGGCAAGGCGCAGTACCCCCGTGCCAAGGAGTTGGCCCTCGAGGCCCAGACCGCTGGAGTTCAGTCCTGATGAGAACCCCCATCTGCGACGAGTTCGGGATCGAGTACCCGATCTTCGCCTTCACCCCGTCCGAGCACGTCGCCGCCGCGGTCTCGCGGGCCGGTGGGCTCGGGGTGCTCGGCTGCGTCCGGTTCAACGACACCGAGGAGCTCGAGAAGACGCTCTCGTGGCTCGACGAGAACACCGACGGCAAGCCGTACGGCGTCGACATCGTGATGCCGATGAAGGTGCCGGAGGAGGTCAAGGGCCTCGACGTGTCGTCGATGATCCCCGACGAGCACAAGAGGTTCGTCGACCAGACGCTGCTCAAGCTCGGCGTGCCCCCGCTCCCGGAGGGTGAGGGCCGCGAGGGCGTGCTCGGCTGGCTGCACTCCGTGGCCCGCTCGCACCTCGACGTCGCGCTCCAGCACCGGCCGGTGCTGATCGCCAACGCGCTCGGCTCCCCGCCGGTCGACGTCATCGAGAAGTGCCACGAGCACGGCGTCAAGGTGGCGGCCCTCGCGGGCGCCGCCAAGCACGCGCTGTCGCACGTCAGGAACGGCGTCGACATCATCGTCGCCCAGGGCTACGAGGCCGGCGGCCACACCGGCGAGGTGGCCTCGATGGTCCTGCAGCCCGACATCGTCGACGCGGTCGGCCCCGACGTCCCCGTGCTCGGCGCGGGCGGCATCGGCTCGGGCCGCCAGGTCGCCGCGTCGCTGGCGCTCGGCTCGCAGGGCGTGTGGACGGGCTCGATCTGGCTCGGCACGGAGGAGTACCGCAACCTCTCCGCCAACCACTCCGCCTGGGAGACCGCGTTCACCCGGGCGACGTCCTCCGACACGGTCCGCACCCGGATCTACACCGGCAAGCCGGCCCGGCTGCTGAAGACCAAGTGGGTCGAGGCCTGGGCCGAGGAGGGCGCACCCGAGCCGCTGCCGATGCCGCTGCAGAACCTGCTCGTCGCCGAGGCGCACAACCGGATCACGGCCGCCAACGATCCCGACGTCATCTCGATGCCGATCGGTCAGATCGTGGGCCGGATGAACGACGTGAAGCCGGTCGCCGAGGTGATGGCCGAGCTGGTCTCGGGCTTCGAGGACTCCGTCGCGCGGCTGAACAAGCTCTGAGGGGAGACGAAGGGGGACCCACCGCCGAGGCGGTGGGTCCCCCTTGGTCGTGTTCGCCGTCAGACGGCCGCCGGCCGCTCGCTCTCGTGGGAGTACGACGTCCCGCGCGCCTCGCGCACCCAGAGGATCCCGTCGCCGGCGGTCGGGCCCTGCGCGGCGAGCTCGCGCTTGATGACCTTGTTGGTCGCGGTGCTCGGCAGGTCGTCGGCGACCCGGACGTAGCGGGGCCGGGCCTTGGGGGAGAGGTCGGGCTGGGCGGCGAGGAACGCCTCGAACTCCTCCGGCGTCAGGCGCGCGCCGTCGCGGAGCACGAGCGCGGCCATCACCTGGTCGCCGACCCGCTCGTCGGGGACGGCGTACACCGCGACCCGGCTGACGACCTCGAGCCGCATCAGGATCCGCTCGATCGGGGCGGCGGCGAGGTTCTCGCCGTCGACCCGCATCCAGTCCGATGTACGGCCGGCGAGGTAGACCCAGCCCTCGGCGTCGCGGTAGGCGAGGTCGCCGGACCAGTACATGCCGTGCCGCGTGCGCTCCTCGTTGGCGCCGGGGTCGTTGTAGTAGCCCCGGAAGTAGCCCGCGCCCTGGGTGTTGACCAGCTCGCCCACCGCCTCGTCGGCGTTGAGCAGCGCGCCGTGCTCGTCGAAGACCGCGCGCGGGCACTCCTGCACGGTCTCGGAGTCGTAGACCGCGACGCCGTCGAACGGGCGGCCGATGGAGCCCGGCGGCGTGCCCGGTTCGCGGGTCACGATGACCGCGGTCTCGGTGGAGCCGTACCCGTCCCAGACCGTGCAGCCGAAGCGGCGCGAGAACTCGTCGATGTCGCGGTCGCTGGCCTCGTTGCCGAACGCGACCCGCAGCGGGTTGTCGGCGTCGTCGGCCTGCTCGGGGGTCGCCAGGACGTAGGCCAGCGGCTTGCCGACGTAGTTCATGTACGTCGCGCCGTAGCGGCGCACGTCGTCGAGGAAGTGCGAGGCCGAGAACCGGGCCGGCGCCATCGGGGCGCCACTGCACAGCGACACCGTCCACCCGGCCAGCAGCGCGTTGGAGTGGAACAGCGGCATCGAGAGGTAGCAGAGGTCGTCGCGGGTGATCGTGAACTTGTCGACGAGGGTCAGTCCCGCGAACAGGACCATCACGTGCGCCACCTGCACGGCCTTCGGCTCCCCGCTGGTGCCGGAGGTGAAGATCATCATGAAGGTGTCCATCGCCTCGACCTCGCGGTGCGGGACCAGCGGTCCGGCCCCGGCCACGAGGGCGTCGTACGACGGCGTGTCGACCTCGACCACCTGCGCGCCGGCCAGGTCGAGCCCGTCCAGCAGCGGCCGGTGGTCGGCGTCGACGAGCAGCACCTGGCACTCGGCCCGGTGCACGTCGGCCGCCAGCGCGGCGCCCCGGCGGGTGTCGTTGATGCCGACCAGGACGTAGCCGCCCAGGGCGGCGGCCGCCATCGCGCGCAGCATCGCCGGGGTGTTGCCGAGCAGGGCGCCGACGTGGACCGGTCGCTCCCGGTCCACGGCACCGAGCAGGGCCGACGCCTCGGCGGAGGCCTCGGCGAGGTGCTCGCGCCAGGACCACGTGCGGTCGTCGTACCGGACCGCGGGACCGTCGTCCTCGAGCCACTCCCGAAGCTGCTGCTGCACTGTCTCGGCCACGTCGTTCCTTTGCTCGCCCCTACTTGACACGCGTCAAAATATGGCGCGGGTCACACCCGGTCAAGCATGTCCCGGTGGCCGGTGCAGCGCACCCTGAGACGGCTCTTACGCGGGCTCCGCCGCGAGGGTCCGGCCGATCCGCAGGGCCTGCTCCGTCGCGCCGCCGTACAGGAACTCGAAGCGCTTGGCGCCGGTGAAGTAGCGGTGCACGGGGCCGTCGAGGTCGATGCCGACGCCGCCGTGCACGTGCACCGTGGTGTGCGCCAGCCGGTGCCCGGCGTCGGCCGCCCAGAGCTTGGCCATCGCGACGTCGGTGTCGGCGGGCAGTCCCTCGTCGAGGCGCCAGGCCGCGCGCCACAGCATCAGCCGCTGGCCGAGCGTGTCGATGTAGCCGTCGGCGAGCCGCTGGCTGACCGCCTGGAAGGTCGCGATCGGGCGGCCGAACTGCTCGCGCGTCTTGGCGTACGACGCCGTCAGGGCCAGCGCACCCTCGGTGAGCCCGAGCTGCTCGGCGGAGGCCGCGAGCACGAGCAGGTTGCGCAGGCGGTGGTCGACGGTGCCGTCCGCGGCTCCGAGCAGCCGCTCCGGGCCGAGCGTCGCGCCGTCGAGCTCGAGGCGGGCGACGGCCTCGCCGTCGGAGAACGTCTGCGGCACCACGCGGACGCCGGCGTCGCCCGGCGTCACCAGGAACACGCCGACGCCCGTCGGGGTCTCGGCGGGGACCAGGAACAGGTCGGCGTACCCGCCGGCCGGCACGATCGCCTTGCTGCCCGTGAGGCGGTACGACGCCCCGTCGGCCACCGCGACCGTCGTCGGCCGCTCCGGGGCGAAGGCCCGCTCCTCGGTGACGGCCGCGGTCAGCACGATCGACCCGCCGGCCGCGCCGGGGAGCCACTGCGCCTGCTGGTCGGGGGAGCCGTGCTCGGCGATCAGTCGGGCGGCCGGGCCGTGCGCCGCCAGCGGGACCGGGGCGACCGTGCGGCCGACCTCGACGAGTACCCGGCACAGCTCGACGATGCCGAGCCCGGCGCCGTCGTACTCCTCGGGGAGGGCGAGGCCCAACAGCCCGGCGGAGCCCAGCTCGGCCCACAGCTCGCGGTCGAACCGGCTGCCCGCCCGCTCGATCTCGCGCATCCGCTCGTTGGTGGCCCGGTCGCCGAGGATCCGCGCCGCCAGCTCGGCCGCCTCGTCCTGCTCGGGGGTGAAGGAGAAGTCCATGGTCGATTACCTCTTCGCTGCAGGCAGGCCCAGGCCCACGTAGCCGATGATGTCGCGCTGGATCTCGTTGGTCCCGCCGCCGAAGGTCATCACGAGCGAGGACCGGTACATGCGCTCCAGGCGCCCGTTGAGCAGCGCGCCCTCGGAGGTGCCGGTCAGGCCGGCGTTCGGGCCGACGATCTCCATGAGCGACCGGTAGACCTCGGTCGCCAGCTCGGAGCCGTAGATCTTGGTCGCCGACGCCTCCGCGGGGGAGAGGTCGACGCCGTGGTCGGCGTCGGAGGCGAGCTTCCAGTTCAGCTGGGTGAGCATCTCGACCCGGGCGTGGGCGCGGCCGAGTGCGATCTGCACCCACTCGGAGTCGATCACCCGCTGTCCGTCGGGGTTCTTGGTGTCCTGCGCCCAGGCCCGGACCAGCTTCAGCGACTGCGTGAGCGGTGCGGACGAGGTGAGGGCGACCCGCTCGTGGTTGAGCTGGTTGGTCATCAGCGACCAGCCGCCGTTGAGCTCGCCCACGAGGTTGCCGACCGGCACCCGGACGTCCTCGTAGTAGGTTGCGCTGGTGCCGACGCCGGCGACGGTGTGCACCGGGGTGTAGGAGAAGCCGGGCGCGTCGGCCGGCACCAGGATCATCGACAGCCCCTTGTGGCGCGGCAGGTCCGGATCCGTGCGGCAGGCCAGCCAGATCCAGTCGGCGTACTGGATGAGCGAGGTCCACATCTTCTGTCCGTTGATGACGAACTCGTCGCCCTCGCGGACGGCCTTGGTCTTCAGCGAGGCCAGGTCCGTGCCCGACCCCGGCTCGGAGTAGCCGATGGAGAAGTGCATGTCGCCCGCGAGGATGCGCGGGAGGAAGTACTCCTTCTGCTCGTCCGTGCCGTAGCGCATGATCGTCGGCCCGACCGTGTTCAGGGTCAGGTAGGGGATCGGTACGCCGTGGTCGGCGGCGACGTCGGTGAAGATGAGCTGCTCGACCATGGAGCGGTCCTGGCCGCCGAACTCCTTCGGCCAGCCGATGCCGAGCCAGCCGTCGCTGCCGAGGCGCCGGATGACGCTCTTGTAGACCCCGGCCTCGCCGAACTCGCCGGTGGCGGACGCGAGCCCGGCCCGGACCTCGGGTGTCACCAGGGCGGTGAAGTAGTCGTGGAGCTCCTCGCGCAGGGCGAGGTGCTCGGGATCCAGGGCCAGGTGCATGGGGTACTCCCTGTGGTGGGGACGACAGCCCGGTGCGCTGGCACCGGCGGCTCAAAAACTATAACCTGTTCTCGTTTTGGTCCACCGACACGTTCCACCCGGCACCGTCCGGACGCTTGGGAGGCGAGTGATGAGCGACACCAGGTTCCTCGACCGGGGCACCCCGCCCGCGCGGTACGCGCGAGGCTGGCACTGCCTGGGCCTCGCCGACGCCTTCCGCGACGGCAAGCCGCATGCGGTGCAGGCCTTCGGCACCAAGCTGGTGGTCTGGGCCGACTCGCAGGGCGAGATCAACGTCCTCGACGGCTACTGCCGGCACATGGGCGGCGACCTCACCCAGGGCGAGGTGAAGGGCGACAACGTCGCCTGCCCCTTCCACGACTGGCGGTGGGGCGGCGACGGGAAGTGCAAGGAGATCCCCTACGCCCGCCGGGTCCCGCTGCGCGCTCGCACCCAGCGCTACCCCGTCGCGATCCGCAACCAGCAGGTCCTCGTGTGGCACGACGTGGAGGGCTCCGCGCCGGACCACGACGTCCTGCCGCCGGAGCTGCCCGGCATCGCCGAGGGCGCCTACACCGACTGGGTGTGGAACGCCGAGCACATCGAGGGCTCCAACTGCCGCGAGCTCATCGACAACGTGGTCGACATGGCGCACTTCTACTACGTGCACTTCGCGTTTCCGACGAGCTTCCGCAACGTCTTCGAGGGTCACGTCGCGACGCAGTTCATGGAGTCCAAGGGCCGCCCCGACAAGACCGAGGGGTACGGCGACGCCGAGCTCTTCCTGAAGTCGGAGGCGACCTACTACGGGCCGTCGTACATGATCAACTGGCTCGACACGGACTACAAGGGCTTCAAGACCGAGGTCGTGCTGTTCAACTGCCACGTCCCGACGAGCGCCGACTCCTTCCTGCTGCAGTACGGCATCATCGTGAAGAAGCCCGAGGGCATGGACGACAAGACGGCCAACTTCATCGCGAAGAAGTACGCCGAGATGTTCGGCAGCGGCTTCCTCCAGGACGTGCACATCTGGAAGAACAAGGTGCCGGTCCAGAACCCGCTGCTGTGCGAGGAGGACGGGCCCGTCTACCAGCTGCGCCGGTGGTACGAGCAGTTCTACGTCGACGTCGCCGACATCGCGCCCGAGATGGTCGACCGGTTCGAGTTCGAGGTCGACACGACGAAGGCCAACGAGTTCTGGCAGGACGAGGTCGCCGAGAACCTCCGCCGCAAGGCCGAGGAGGACGGCGACCCGCAAGGACCCGGCGGCGGCGACGGTGCCGCGGCCGGCAGTACCCAGATCATGACGGGCACCTGAGGGCGCCGTGGCCTCCTTCGTCCCCACGAGCCCGGACACCGTCGAGGACCAGCGGCTCTACACCCAGGCCCGACTGACCGAGGTCGCCTGCCTGGACTGCCTGGCCCGGGTGGGTGTGAAGAAGAACAGCGAGCACCACACGTCGGTCCAGTGGAACGCCGAGGCGCGGGCGCACTGCCCGGACCTCACCCGGCGCTCCGGTGGACGCGACGTGCATCCCGCCTGTCCGCGGATGCTGGCTAGCATCGACGCTGCCGCACGCGACGGACAGATCCCCATCGGAGCCGAGGACGGTTACTGACCCCCATGGACACCCAGTCCTTCGAGTTGAAGGTCGTCGACGTCGTCGAGGAGACGGCGGACGCGCACTCGATCACCTTCGAGGTGCCCTCCGCGGACGCCGAGCACTTCGGCTACCGCCCCGGCCAGTTCCTGACGGTGGCGGTGCCCAGCGACCAGACCGGCGTGGCGGCCCGCTGCTACTCACTCTCGAGCAGTCCCGTCGGCGGCGGTCCGCTGACGATCACGGTCAAGCGCACGGCCGACGGGTACGCCTCGAACTGGATCTGCGACCACGTCCGCGAGGGCGACACCCTGCGGGTGCTGCCGCCGAGCGGCATCTTCACCCCGGCCTCGCTCAGTGCCGACCTGCTGCTGTTCGCCGGCGGGTCCGGCATCACTCCGGTCATCTCGATCACCCGGACCGCGCTGCAGCAGGGGACCGGCCGGATCGTGCTGTTCTACGCGAACCGCGACGAGTCGTCGGTCATCTTCGCCAAGGAGCTGACCGCGCTGGCCGCCGAGCACCCCGACCGGCTGCAGGTCGTGCACTGGCTGGAGTCCGTGCAGGGTCTGCCCAGCCAGGAGCAGGTCGCGGCGTTCGCGAGCGCGTACACGTCGTACGACGCCTTCGTGTGCGGCCCCGCGCCGTTCATGAAGCTCACCGTCGCAGCGCTGAAGGGCCTGGAGTTCCCGCGTGAGCGTCGGCACCAGGAGAAGTTCGTCTCCCTGGGCGGCAACCCCTTCGGCGACCTGCACGACCAGGAGGTCGCCGAGCACGAGATCGAGGACGCGGAGCGCGACCTCGACGAGACCGTCGCCGACACCGGCGAGGGCCGGCCGCAGGGGCCGGTGCGCCTCGAGGTCGAGCTCGACGGCGAGAAGTACGCCTACGACGACTGGGCACCCGGCACGAAGATGCTCGACCACCTCGAGTCGAAGGGCGTCAAGGCGCCGTACTCCTGCCGCGAGGGGGAGTGCTCGGCCTGCGCGATCCGGCTCCTCGAGGGGGACGTCAAGATGCTGCACAACGACGTGCTCGACGACGAGGACATCGCCGACGGCATCCGGTTGGGCTGCCAGGCCGTCCCGGTCACAGATGTCGTCCGAGTCACCTACAGCTGACGCCGTTCCTGCCGATAGGAACCTCGGCGGCGCTGATCGGCGCACCGACGACCTCGAAATCCACAGAACGGTAACAACTCGCCCACGGGCGAGTGCGGTCTAGTCCACAAAAGAAAAACAGGGCAATTTCCTCATCCCGAGGTTTCCGGTCCCGTTGAGTTGCCTAAGAACCTGCCCATCGGGGCACGGATGGCTCCCCCCACAGACCGGCACCCGCCGACCTGGCCGTCCGTGCTTTGGAAGGAGGGGTCATGGTCGTCCTATTTCTTCTCGTCGGCGCCGCCGTGCTCGCCGTGCCGCTGATCTCCGGACTCGCCGGCACGACCGACGCCCGGGGACGGGAGCGCGATCCGCGGCTGCGCTACGTCGCCCGGCATCCCGAGCAGGTGAACATCGGCGACATCAGCCGCCTGCTCGCGCGCGAGCTCGACCGGGCCGAGGTCGAGCTGATCCTCGACCGGGCCGAGGCCCTGGGGGTGAAGCCCTGGACCATGCTCAGCTGGATCCAGCGCAACGACGTCTCCAGCCTGGCCCTGGTCCTCGCGGCCGAGCTCAGCCACGAGGAGCTGCTGCTGCACCTCGGCAACGGCACCCTGCCCGACCTGGCCGAGCTCGAGGTGTTCGCCGCGATCAACGGTCTGCCCGCCAGCCGGCCCCGCCCCCGGCGTCGTACGTCCGAGGGCGTCGTGCGGCCCTCCGTGGCCCGCCGTGGCACGGGTCAGCCCAGCTCCCGGATGCCCGACATCTTCGAGCCCGGCTGCTGGCCCGGCGACCCCCGGATCGAACCGGGCGACCTCGCCGCCTGACGCCGAGTCGGCAGAAGTTGCGCGTCGAGTCGGCAGAACTTGCCGTCAGCCCTGACGTGAACTTCTGCCGACTCGGCGCTGGGTCGGCTACCAGCCGCGGGTGCGCCACTCGTGGAGCGCGGGGCGCTCGGCGCCGATCGTCGAGTCGTTCCCGTGGCCCGGGTAGAACCAGGTGTCGTCGCCGAGCCGCTGGAAGACCTTGGTCTCGACCTCGTCGATGAGCTGGGCGAAGGCGGCCTCGTCGCCGAAGGTGTTGCCGACCCCGCCGGGGAACAGCGAGTCGCCGGTGAACAGGTGCGGGTGACCCTCGGGGTCGGCGTACAGCAGGGCGATGGAGCCGGGCGTGTGACCGGCGATCGCGATCACCTCGAGGGTGCACTCGCCGACGCTCACCTTGTCGCCCTGGTGGACGGGCCGGGCGACCGGGACCCCGGTCTGGGAGGTGATGGCGTCGGCGTCCGGCGCGCCCGCGACCACCTCGGCGCCCGTGGCCTTGACGACGTCGGCGAGCGCCCGGTGGTGGTCCCAGTGCTGGTGGGTGGTGACGACCGTCGTCAGTCCCGCGTCGCCGATGAGGGGGAGCAGGACGTCGGGCTCCGCGGCCGCGTCGATCAGGAGCTGCTCGCCGGTACGACGGCAGCGCAGCAGGTAGCAGTTGTTGGACATCTGCTCGTCGACGGCCACCTTCGTGATCGTCAGGGACGCCAGCTCGCGGGTGTCGGGTGCGCCGCCGGGCGTCACCTCTCCGGTGTAGGTCACCATGCTCCAATCCGGGGCGGTCGACCGCCCTCGCTCGTCAATCCTGCACCGTCGCCTCGGCCGGTGAGCCACCAGCCCAGCGCGGCGGCCGGGCCGGTCACCGTCGGGCCACCGTCCCCGATCGTCCAGGAGCGGTCAAGGTCGGAGGCGACCGCCACGAGGGCCGTCGTACCGTCCACGCGGGGGAGCAGCGCCTCGACGAGCAGCAGCGCGAACTCGTCGCCCCAGTCGCTCCAGGAGTACGACGCCGCGAGGTCGGCGTGGTGGATCTCGACCTCGCGCAGCCGCATGTCGACCACCTCGGCGGCGACGAAGGTACGGCCCCCGGGGGTGCGTTCGAGGGTGGTGTGCCACGCGTCGTCCGGTACGGCGCCGAGCGCGTCGTCGAACCGGGTGATCGCGCCGAGCAGCCGGTCGCGCAGATGGCCCGGGGCGGCGGTCGCGAGCTCCGCGATGTCCTCGTCCCGGGCCTCCGGGGAGCGGTACATGGGCGCGGGCTCGCCCGCGGTCACCCCGGTCAGGGCGTCGGTGAGGCCCTCGGCGTTGAGGGCGAGGTGCGCCACGACGTGCGCACGCGACCAGCCCGGGAGTCCGCTGTCCTCCTTCCAGTCGCGGTCGGCGAGGCCGTCGACGGTGCGGACCAGTCGCTGGGAGGCGCCCGGGAGGAGCGCGAGGGCACGGGGGTCGGGACGGGGTACCGGCATGCCGTCATCCTGTCCCGTCCGCCCGCCCGTCGCCAGCACCTCCGCGGACTGTCGGTGGCCCGTGAGATCGTGCACAGGTCGGTGTGGCGACTTGGCGCACCGCGTACGATGACGAACATCTGTTCGAACGAGTGAGGACCCGTTTTCGTGGCCGATCAGCTGATCATCCGGGGCGCCCGGGAGCACAACCTGAAGGACGTGTCACTCGACCTTCCACGCGATTCGCTCATCGTGTTCACCGGACTCTCGGGCTCGGGGAAGTCCTCGCTCGCCTTCGACACGATCTTCGCCGAGGGTCAGCGTCGCTACGTCGAGTCGCTCTCGGCGTACGCCCGGCAGTTCCTCGGCCAGATGGACAAGCCCGACGTCGACTTCATCGAGGGCCTCTCGCCCGCGGTCTCGATCGACCAGAAGTCGACCTCGAAGAACCCGCGCTCGACGGTCGGCACCATCACCGAGGTCTACGACTACCTCCGCCTCCTCTACGCCCGCGCGGGCCGGCCGCACTGCCCGGTGTGCCACGCGCCCATCGAGCGGCAGACGCCCCAGCAGATCGTCGACCGGGTGCTCGCCCTGGAGGAGGGGCGCCGCTTCCAGGTGCTCGCGCCGGTCATCCGCGGCCGCAAGGGGGAGTACGTCGACCTCTTCCGCCAGCTCCAGACGCAGGGCTTCTCGCGCGCCCGCGTCAACGGCGAGACCCATACGCTCGACGACCCGCCCAAGCTGGACAAGCAGAAGAAGCACACCATCGAGGTGGTCGTCGACCGGCTCGCGGTCAAGGAGTCCTCGAAGCGCCGCCTGACCGACTCGGTGGAGACCGCGCTCCGGCTCGCCGGCGGGCTGGTGCTCTTCGACTTCGTCGACCTCGACGCCGGCGACCCCGGCCGCGAGCTGAAGTTCAGCGAGAAGATGGCGTGTCCCAACGACCACCCCATCGACACCGACGACCTCGAGCCCCGCTCGTTCTCGTTCAACTCGCCCTTCGGCGCCTGCCCCGCCTGTCACGGTCTCGGCACCCGGATGGAGGTCGACCCCGAGCTGGTCGTCCCCGACCCGGACGCCACCCTCGGCGAGGGCGCGATCCAGCCGTGGAGCCACGCCACGGTCGCCGACTACTTCCTGCGGCTGATGGCCGCCCTGGGCGACGAGCTCGGCTTCGATCTCAACACCCCCTGGTCGGGCCTCACGGCCAAGGCCCGCAAGGCCGTCATCGAGGGGCACCCGACCAAGGTGCACGTCGTCACCCGCAACCGCTACGGGCGCGAGCGCGCCTACTACGCGGAGTTCGAGGGCGTCCGCTCCTACATCGAGCGCCGCCACCGTGAGGCCGAGTCCGACACGAGCCGGGAGCGCTTCGAGGGCTTCATGCGCGAGGTGCCGTGCCCGACCTGCGCCGGCAGCCGGCTGAAGCCGGTATCGATGGCCGTCACCCTCGGCGGCAAGAACATCGCCGAGGTCTGCGCGCTCTCGCTCGACCAGTCGTCGGCCTTCCTGCGCTCGCTCGAGCTGTCCCCGCGCGAGCGGCAGATCGCCGAGGTGGTGCTGCGCGAGATCCAGCAGCGCCTGCAGTTCCTGCTCGACGTCGGTCTCGACTACCTCTCCCTCGACCGGGCCTCGGGGTCGCTGTCCGGTGGCGAGGCGCAGCGGATCCGGCTCGCCACCCAGATCGGCGCCGGCCTGGTCGGCGTCCTCTACGTCCTCGACGAGCCGTCGATCGGACTGCACCAGCGCGACAACCAGAAGCTCATCGAGACCCTGGTCCGGCTCAAGGACCTCGGCAACACCCTGATCGTCGTCGAGCACGACGAGGACACCATCAAGGTCGCCGACTGGGCGGTCGACGTGGGACCGGGGGCCGGCGAGCACGGCGGGCAGGTCGTGCACAGCGGCCCGGTCCCCGAGCTGCTCGCGCACCCCGACTCGATCACCGGCCAGTACCTCTCCGGACGTCGCGAGATCGCCGTCCCGCCCGTGCGCCGGCCGCGCACGACCGGTCGCGAGCTGACCGTCGTCGGCGCCCGCGAGAACAACCTGAAGAACATCGACGTCACGTTCCCGCTCGGCCTGTTCGTCGCCGTCACCGGCGTCTCGGGCTCGGGCAAGTCGACCCTGGTCAACGACATCCTCTACACCTCGCTGGCCAAGCAGCTCTACAACGCGCGGGCGATCCCGGGGCGGCACACCCGGATCACCGGCCTGGAGCACGTCGACAAGGTGATCCACGTCGACCAGTCCCCGATCGGGCGTACGCCGCGGTCCAACCCGGCGACGTACACCGGCGTCTTCGACCGGGTTCGCAAGCTGTTCGCGGACACCCCCGAGGCGAAGATGCGGGGCTACCTCCAGGGCCGCTTCTCCTTCAACGTCAAGGGCGGGCGCTGCGAGGCGTGCCAGGGCGACGGCACGATCAAGATCGAGATGAACTTCCTGCCCGACGTGTACGTCCCGTGCGAGGTCTGCCACGGCGCGCGCTACAACCGCGAGACCCTCGAGGTGCACTACAAGGGCAAGACCATCGCCGAGGTCCTCGACATGCCGATCGAGGAGGCTGTCGACTTCTTCGCCGCGGTCCCGGTCATCTCCCGCTACCTCACCACGCTGGTCGAGGTCGGCCTCGGCTACGTCCGGCTCGGTCAGCCGGCCACCACGCTCTCCGGCGGCGAGGCGCAGCGCGTCAAGCTCGCCACCGAGTTGCAGCGTCGCTCGACCGGGCGCACGCTGTACGTCCTCGACGAGCCGACCACCGGCCTGCACTTCGAGGACATCCGCAAGCTGCTCGGCGTCCTGGGCCGCCTGGTCGACCAGGGCAACACCGTGCTGGTCATCGAGCACAACCTCGACGTCATCAAGACGGCCGACTGGCTGGTCGACATGGGTCCCGAGGGCGGGTCCGGCGGCGGCACCCTGGTCGCCCAGGGCACGCCGGAGGACGTGGTGGCGGTGCCGGAGAGCTACACCGGGCAGTTCCTCCGCCCGATCCTGGAGGGCAAGGAGGCCAAGCAGCCGACGCGCAAGCTGCCGGCCGCCTCCGCGCCCGAACCCCGCGGCCGGACGGCCGCCTCGGCCTCCAAGCGCGGCGAGCGGGTGACGCGCTCCCGGGTCACGAAGGGCGCCTGACCGCACGGGGCGAGATTCTCAACGACTCCTCAGGTTTCGGCCGGTTCCGTGGGGCGCCGGGCTGGGTAGTGTGAACTTCAACGACCTTCCCCTCGAGAGGATCTCGATCGTGACCACGCAGGCCCGCAGCACCCGCCGACCGGACACCCCCGAGACCGCCGCGGAGGCTCGCACGTGCGCCTGTCTCAGCCGGCGGCACGCGCTGGCCGGTGCGGTCACGGTGGGTGTCGGCGTGCCCTTCCTCGCCGCCTGCGGGGGCGACGACGCGAGCAGTGGCACCGACGGCGTCAGCTCCTCGCCCGGCGGGTCCTCGCCGAGCAGCCCGGCCGGCTCCGGGAGTGCCCCGGCCGACGGGCTGACGACGACGGCCGACATCCCGGTCGGCGGGGGCAAGATCTTCGACGACGAGGGCGTCGTGATCACCCAGCCGACCGAGGGCGAGTTCAAGGGCTTCAGCAACATCTGCACCCACCAGGGCTGCCCGGTGACCGACGTGACGGACGGACAGATCCACTGCTCGTGCCACAACAGCATGTTCTCGATCGAGGACGGCTCCGTGGAGAGCGGTCCGGCGTCGTCAGCGCTGGACGAGGTCGCTCTCACGGTCGACGGCGACTCGATCAGCATCGCGTAGCACCTGCGCCCGCCAGCGCTGGTCGCGCACCGACGAGCGCCGGTCCAGCCGGGCGTCGAGCAGCAGGCGCGCCTCGTCGTACCTGTCGGCGCGCAGCAGCGCCGCGATCCGGGTCTCCTCGAGGATCTCGCGCTGGGCGTCCGAGCCGCCCAGTCGACGCCACGCGAGGGTGAGGTCCGCGAGCCGATCGGCCGCGTCGCCCGGCCGGCCGTCGGCCAGCCGGCGCAGGGCGCGCGCCAGCGGTGCGACCACGTCGCGCTGGGTGGGATGGGCGTGCCCGTCGGCGTACGCCGCGAGCCGGTCCAGGCCGGGGCCGTCGCCGAGGGCGAGCAGCACCACCGCCGCGTGCATCGCCAGGAACGGCGTCGCGGGCCGCTCGAGCACCCCGCGCCCGGTCGCCCGCGCGACCTCGTCGAGATCCGGGACGTCGCACGCGTCGGGATTAAGTGCCCACCGGAACAGCAGCGAGCCGGTGTCGACGAGGGCGCGGCAGCCGAGGCCCAGCTCCGGCCGCAGCTGCTTGTCGTGCCGGTGTCGTACGGCGTCGAGGTCGCCGAGCGAGAGCTCGTGCAGGGCGGCATGCCAGGAGAAGTGGCTCAGGCTCTCGGTCCGCCGGCCCGCGCCGTCGACCCAGGCGTCCATCCAGGCCAGTCCGGCGGCGTGGTCGCCGGTCTCGTAGTGCGCGTGCGCCCGGGCGTGGGCGGAGTGCCCGGCGGCCGGCTCGACGGCGAGCGAGCGGCACGACAGCTCCATCGCCTCGTCGAAGCGCCGTTGCTCCTGCCGGACGAAGGCGAGCAGGCCGGTGAACCACCAGTCGTCGCCGTACGCCGGGATCGCCTGCTCGACCAGCTCCCAGGCGTCCTCCGGCTGCTCGGTCGCCCCGGCGAACGCGATGGTGGGTACGGCGGCGGAGAGGAGCAGGGCGTCGCGCGGATGGACGCGCAGGTGCTGGAGGAGTGGCCGGGAGTCGCCGCGGATGTGCGCGGCGACGGCGTGCACGTGACTGCGCTCGCGCTCGGTGCCGCGACCGGCGTGCAGCTCGGCGTCACGCAACCGGGCGTCGAGATCGACGGCGAGGCACATCTCGTGCCCCAGCAGGGCCAGCGTCGCGTGGCCGATCGCGAACGTCGGGTCCAGGGCGACGGCGGTGGCCACCGCCGCGGAGCCGCCGGCGCGCAGTCGCAGCAGGTCGCCGAGGCCGCGGTCGTACGCCGCCGCCGCCTCGGGGCTGGTGGTCAGGGCGTACCCGTAGGAGTCGCGACACGGCATAAAAGAATAGTAAGCCAGTTGATAAAAACTTCTAAGCGGGCGCGCCGAAGGTACGGCGACCCCCGCCCGGACGGGACTGTCCCCGGCGGACCGTAGGGTTGTCACGTGCCTCCAGCCCGCCCCCGCCGCACCGCCACGGGGCCGTTGTCGTACCGCCCCGAGCCGGGCTCGATCCCCACCCAGCCGGGCGTCTACCGCTTCCGCGACGCGCGCGGCCGGGTGATCTACGTCGGCAAGGCGAAGAACCTCCGCGCGCGGCTCTCGTCGTACTTCCAGGACATCGGCAACCTCCACCAGCGCACCGCCACGATGGTCACCACGGCGGCGAGCGTGGAGTGGACGGTCGTCAACACCGAGGTCGAGGCGCTGCAGCTGGAGTACTCCTGGATCAAGGAGTACGACCCGCGCTTCAACGTGAAGTACCGGGACGACAAGTCCTACCCGTACCTCGCGGTGACGATGGGGGAGGAGTTCCCCCGGGTGCAGGTGATGCGGGGCGCGAAGCGCAAGGGCACCAGGTACTTCGGCCCTTACTCGCATGCCTGGGCGATCAGAGAGACCGTCGACACACTGCTGCGCGTGTTCCCGGTCCGCACCTGTTCCGCCGGGGTGTTCAAGCGTGCCGGGCAGATCGGCCGTCCCTGCCTCCTCGGCTACATCGGCAAGTGCTCCGCGCCCTGCGTCAAGCGGGTCAGCGCGGACGAGCACCGCGCCCTCGCCGAGGACTTCTGCGACTTCATGTCCGGCCAGACGAGCCGGTTCCTCAAGAAGCTGACCGCCGACATGATGCAGGCCGCAGGCGAGGAGGAGTACGAGCGCGCCGCCCGGCTCCGCGACGACATCAAGGCGCTGGAACGCGCGTTGGAAAAGCAGTCGGTCGTCCTCGGCGACGGCACCGACTGCGACGTGATCGCCCTCGCCGAAGACGCGCTCGAGGCCGCCGTCCAGATCTTCTACGTGCGCGGCGGGCGGATCAGGGGCCAGCGCGGCTGGGTACTGGAAAAGGTCGAGGAGACCACGACGAGCACGCTCGTCGAGCACTTCCTCGGCCAGTTCTACGGCGAGGGCGCTGAGCCTGCCAACACGGGCTCGGAGAGCAACGGCATTCCCCGCGAGGTCCTCGTCCCCGAACTCCCGCCGGACGCCGAGGCAATGACGGCCTGGCTGTCCGGGCGCCGTGGCGGCCCGGTCCAGCT